>DATBGE010000132.1:0-69743 GCA_036558125.1 Gemmatimonadales bacterium
ATAGGGCGATACGCCGTTCAGTCCCCCGAACACTACTGCTTATCCTGCGGTCATCCGATATACATGGCCAAGGTCACCAGTTATCGCCTAGACGCCGGTCGCCGGTATGTTGTCCCAGAATTCTTGGGCTAAGGCCCCCTCCCCTTACGTCCAATACCCAATCTCCAACGCCTTCGACTTCAGCTCCTGCTTGAGCCACACGTCATCGTCATCCAGGTAGCTCCACGGAATCTTCCCCTGGGCCAGCGTAACCCCGAATGTACGAGCGGTAGTGGTAATGGTAAGCCCGCCAGCTCCAGTCAGCCGTCAGTGCAGCTGTCAGCTGTCAGCCATCGGCTTCGGCTCGCCCGCCGGTCCGCCGGTCCGCCGGTCCACCAGTCCGCCGGTCCGCCAGTCCGCCGGTCCGCCTTCCCGCCCCGCCCTGTGACCCCTCTCACCGACCCCACCCTCCAGCGGCCTTACCCTGAAACCGTGGGACCTAGGTCGTCAGTAGGAAACCACCGCTGACCGCGAGGTTAGTGAATGATGCCAGCATATAGCTTTATCACTCGGCGCCACCGCTATCAGCCTACCGTGGCGTATCGCCTGGCTGAAGGATTGAGGCGCGAAGGTGTCGAGTTATCCGCAGTCGAAGGCCCATGGCGGCCGGGTGGTCGCACGCTGAATCGCAGGGGCCGGAACAAGCTTCACATCATCCCCGTCGTGACCAATGGTGAGACCGAAGTGATGGTGGACACCATGGAACACGCGGTCGAGGTGTCGGGGTTACTCAACTGGTGTGGTGTGGACCACCTCGAGCCGGTACCCGACCTGACCCCGCCCACCGTGGGCTCCCTCAAGAATCACTAGCCACGTTGTGAGCTCTGCTCGGTGCGGAGGCGAAAGCCTCCGCACTTTTCTATTTGCTCTCCACGCTCTTCGCGAAGGAGGTCTCGGCGCTTCTCAACGCTGAAGCCACTTCCTCCCTCGCCTTCTCGCCTTTCAGAAGCAGTTCCGCCGCGAGGTTGTTGGTGTTGGTGCCGCGCAGGCAGCCAACCCGCCAGTCGTTTACCAGCTGGTGCTGAAGGGTACGCAGATCGTGCACAGCCCGAACGTGGGCATTGCGAAGCTGGCCGCCAGGATTGACACCGTCAATCAGGATGCAGGCAGTGGCGATGGAGGCGAGAATCGCCGCTGCCGTCTCAAGGTGATTGATCGCCAGGACGCCCGCAGAAGCCGATGACAGGATCGCGGGTACTTTCAGACTCCAGAATCGAATGGTGTCATGGCGGGCATCCGCTTGATTCAGTCGCGCCCAATCTTCCAGCTCGGAAATAAAGCTCTGCAACTCTCCAGGCATTCCTTGAGCCGCCGTACTCCCGGCGACAGGCGCCACGCGGGAATGAATCTTTGGAAGAGGGGGAGCCTCCTTGAGGATGCCGGTCTCCTCGGTGGTGCGCGACTCTCGATGGAGAAAGCTGGTGAACGATGGTGGCGGTGCACTTGCCGGAGGTGGAGGTGCGGTCAGAGGGGGCGCCGCTGAAGCCGCTGGAGTACGCTCGGGACCGCCAGCCGGTGTTCCACAGGATGGGCAGAACTTGGCGCCTGGAGTGAGAATCGCGTTGCACCGAGGGCAGGTTGCCATCTCTTGGCTTCCTTTGTTTGAGCTATCACAACCACAATTCGTACCGTACGAACTCCTCGTCCCGCTTGTACCCCACCTTCTCATACAGCGCCTGCGCGGTCCGGTTCTTTGCCGCGGTGACCAGCTCGATGACACAGGCGCCGTTCTCTACCGCGTGCTCCCGAGCCTTCTCCATCAATTGGCGCCCGATCCCATTCCTCCGGTAGAGCGCCGAGACGTAGAGGTCGTTGAGCAGCCACATAGGCGAAGATGACCGACTCGTTCCGTTGCAACCGCTCGGTAATGAACTGGCGCGCCACCTCCGGGTCTTGTACTTGTCACCCTCGAACGGTTTGAGCTCTTCCGGCGTCAGGTCCGGCTTGGCGCACACCTTAGCGTTCTCGGGATGAAGCGTAAGGGTCGGACCGTTGGCAATTTCGAGCACAACCACATCTTCGCCCGGCACCGCATCCATGCGGACTTCTCCGCCCCCACCTCGCTGAGCTCCCAGCCGGACCGACTGCTTTACTCGACCCTGTGACAGCTCGAGTGGCAAAGGCGACGGACCCGCACCGCGCGTCGTCCCTGCGGCGGTGGTCTGCTCCTCGCCGGAAACGATGAAGGTGATGGATTTGGAACTGGTTGTTGCCATGGGTCCTCTCCCTGGTTCCTCAAGGCACGGCGCGGCCTACTTCACCAGAACATGCCTCGCTTTTCGAAAGTCCACGAGGTTGGCCAAGGCCGAGAAACCGAACCCACGCCTGGCCATGGTGTGACTCCAAATCCGGAGGCAGGGGTCCGGCGCGGCGCTCAACTGGTACCGCGCGTGTAACCCGTCTCGCAAGACCGAAAGCCGGACCTTTCCGCCGTTATCCGCCGGAACAGATGTGACGTCAGCCCGGCCAGTTTGGCCGGGGGACTGAAGGCCTAGACTGACCCGGTTCCACCATGATCGTTGTCAGGCGGGGCCTCGACTCACCTCGGTTCCGCCAAGCCCCAATATCGGCAATGTCTTGGTGTTGCCTAGCAGGCAGGAACTGCTCAAGGCCTAGTCGAACGATCTAGATCTCCGCCTGAATCCAAGTTAGACCTCCTCGTCCATTTCGCGTTTCCGGTTCGTGAAAACATTGGTCTATCTCCAGTGGTTCCCGCTCTGGCTGGCATCGCCGTGAAGCTCGTTCCTGTCGCTCTTCCCCCCCGGGATTGGACACGAAACGCTCGACGTTGCCTTGGGCGGCAAGCCCGAGGCCCGGCCTTATCGTATCGGCGGGACAACGGCGGTCCCAGGAAGTACCGAACTCGTTGGTGAGCAGCCTCGATTGGACGTCGGGAGTACCCACCGGCCAACTGAGACACCCACCAGATAAGCAGATCGTATCCCCAGCGGTTCGACCCACGTCGAGCGGCATTAGCAGGTGTCGCTGATTCAGGAGGCATTCCCATGCCCGTTGCACCGACCTATCCGGGCGTATACGTCGAAGAGATCCCGAGTGGCGTTCGCACCATCACGGGAGTCGCGACCTCGATTACGGCATTCATCGGGCGGGCTCGCCGGGGACCCAGGGACAAGGCCGTGACTCTCAACAGCTTCGGCGATTTCGAGAAAGTCTTCGGGGGCCTCTGGGTTGACAACGCACTGGGTTTCGCGGTGCGCGACTTCTTCTTGAATGGCGGCAGTCAGGCGTTGGTCGTTCGGCTCTACCATGACCCTCCCGCGCCCGATGGGGGTGCGGCACCGCTCTCCAAGGCCGCCTTGGCTGTCGGGGACGTCAAGCTGCTGGCGGCGAGCGAAGGCAAATGGGGCGTCAACCTCCGCGCGACGGTCGATGTGGATGGGGTGTCGGACGAGATAGCCACAGCTCTCGGCGTGACCAAGGCCGATGTGTTCAATCTGACCGTGCGGGACTCGGCACCGGGCGGTAAGACCGAGCGATACGTGAACCTGACCTTGAAGGACAGCGCCCGCCGAGTGGACAAGGTGCTGGCCGACAACTCTGATCTCGTCGCCTTCGACGGAACTCCCGACGGCAGCAAGACCCCGGCCGCTGGCATCGATGCCCTGAGCACCAAGGAGAAAGCCTGGACCGATGCCAAGAAGGCTCTGACCGATAAGCAGAACAGCGATCCCACGGCCGACGTCACCGCCGAGAAGGCAGCGGTCACCGCGGCGAAGACCGCGCTCGATACCGCGCTCACCGACGCGGACAAGGCGGTGTCGGATGGACCGTGGCTTACGGTTCCCGATTTCCTTCCCGCCAATGGGGAGACCGAGAAGAAGGGTCTCTTCGCGCTGGAGCAGGCGGATCTGTTCAACCTGCTCACCATCCCGCCCTATCACGCCCCGATCGACGCCCTTGACGTGGATGTCAACCTGATCTCCGCGGCCGCGGCTTACTGTGAAAAGCGCCGCGCGATGCTCCTGGTGGACTCGCCCAAGGACTGGAACACGAAAGAGAAGGCCAAGTCCAAGTTCAACGACGCCGCCAACGACAACGTCGGCACCCGGAGCCGGAACGCGGCGATCTATTTCCCCCGGCTGCACCAGCCGAATCCGCTGCGCGACAATCAGATGGAGGACTTCGCCGCGGGTGGTGCGCTCGCGGGCGTCTTCGCCCGGACCGATACGGAACGCGGAGTGTGGAAAGCACCGGCCGGCCTGGATGCGACGCTGGTGGGAGTGCCGGCGCTGAGCGTGCCGCTGACGGACGCGGAGAACGGTGAGCTGAATCCGCTGGGAGTGAATTGCCTACGCAGCTTCCAGGCGGCGGGCCGGGTGGTCTGGGGTGCTCGGACCCTGCGAGGGTCGGATCAGCTGGCGGACGAGTATAAGTACGTCCCGGTCCGTCGTACTGCACTCTACATCGAGGAGAGCCTCTATCGCGGCCTCAAATGGGTCGTGTTCGAGCCGAATGACGAGCCGCTCTGGGCTCAGATCCGGCTCAACGTGGGCGCCTTTATGCACAATCTGTTTCGCAAAGGCGCCTTCCAGGGCACGACACCGCGCGATGCCTACTTCGTGAAGTGCGATTCCGAGACCACGACCCAGAACGACATCGACCTCGGCATCGTGAACATCATCGTCGGCTTTGCCCCACTGAAGCCCGCCGAATTCGTGATCATCCAGCTGCAACAGATGGCCGGCCAGATCGAAGTCTAGGAACGGGGAGAGGAGAAGGCCCATGGCACAATTCACGGTCAACGCGGAACGCTTTGACCCATACAAGAACTTCAAGTTCCGCGTCTTCTTCGAGGGCAGCACCAAACCGGTCGCCGGGGTCAGCAAGGTCGGCATGCTGAAACGCACGACCGAAGTGGTCAAGCATCGGGATGGAGGCGATCCCAGCAGTAGCCGCAAGTCTCCCGGCCGCACCGAGTACGATGCGCTTACCCTGGAGCGCGGCGTGACCCACGACAAGGACTTCGAACAGTGGGCCAACAAGGTCTGGAATTTCGGCTCCGGCCTGGGCTCGGAGGTGTCCTTGAAGGACTTCCGCAAGAACATCCTGATCGAGCTGTACAACGAGAGCGGCCAGCTGGTGATCCGCTACAAGGTATATCGCTGCTGGGTGTCGGAGTTCCAGGCGCTCCCCGACCTGGATGCCAACGCCAATGCCGTGGCGATCCAGCACATCAAGTTGGAGAACGAAGGCTGGGAAAGGGACTACGAGGTACCGGAGCCGACCGAACCCTCGTTCACCGAGCCCAACTAACCGGTAGGTGAGTCTTGCCTGCCGTAGACGTCGCCACGCTGCTCACGGTCTGGGAGGAAGGGAGTTCCCAGCCTCCCCTCACGCGCGCCCTTCAGTTGCTGGCCGCTGGCTCCGGCATGACGCAAGAGGAATGGGCCCGCGTTCCCATCGGAGAGCGTGACGCCGGCCTGCTCCGACTCAAGGAGGAGTGGTTCGGCAGCCGGCTGGAAGCGAGCGAAGTCTGCCCGCAATGCGGCGAACGGCTCGAGGCCACATTCAGCACCCTGGATCTCCAAAGAGCTTCACCACGCTCGACTCCGGGTCCTTTCGAGTTGAACCGGTCAGGCTTCGCGGTGGAGTTCCGATTACCGACCAGCCTGGATCTCTGGGAATCGGGAAGCAGCGACGTCCCCGGAGCTAGGGAGACCCTGCTTCGAGGCTGCATCACTTCCGCCAGGCGGGGCGACGAACCGGTGGACCCCCGCACCCTGCCGGAGGATGTCCTGACCGGCGTAGTCGACCAGATGGCGGAGGCCGACCCGATGGCCGACATGCACGTGGAGTTGAGCTGCGCACTCTGCGGCCATTCATGGACCGTAGCGCTCGACATCACCGGCTATCTCTGGAGCGAGGTCGAGGACTGGGCTAAGCGACTCCTCATCGAAATCCACACCCTGGCTTCTGCCTACGGGTGGGGGGAAGCCGAGATCCTCGCGCTGAGTCCCAACCGGCGTCGTTCCTACCTGGATCTGCTGGGAGCGTAGCATGAGGTGGGGACTCCCATGACCGACTTTCTGTCCCGGCTCCTGGGCAAGGCTCAGGGTGACCTCCCGGTACTGCAACGGCGCCGCCCTTCGCTGTTTGAAGCGATTCCCCGGTCGCAGCAGTTTGTTGGTGGGCGAGGGCCCACTCCCGCCCAGTCCGCCGTCGAAGAGTCATCACTCGAATCGGCGATTACCGGGGAGGAGTCGAAGGCTCCACGGGTAACCGCACGACCAGCCGCCGTGCCGCCCGAGAAAGAGGTAAGGCGAGCGCCGGAACTCCTCGGCCCGATCGTGCCCGGTAAGGCGGTTCCCTCGCGCTTCACTCCGCCCTTGGTGACCCCGGCCGACTCGGCTACGCCAGGGAGGCTTCGCAGCCGGGAAGAGTCAAGCAACCCCGAAGGAGAGCCGCAAAAGACTCGCCCCCGGTCGGCAGCGAAGGCCTCGGTCCCGGAGGCATCTCCCACCCTACCTCTTCCGGTTCTCCACCGAGCGAGAAGAGAGGTTACCCGGCACTCCCTCGACCCGAGCCCGCCAGCTCCATTTCCGGATGATGGTACGCCACCCGCCTCACGGTTCGGTGGGTCGACCGCGCAATTGCTGGCGTCGCCGGCCCGCATCGTGATGGGTCCTGTGAGCCCGCCAAGCCCGGGTTTTCCGGCAACGCCGCCGGCCGAGCCCACCATCCAGGTGACGATCGGCCGGATCGAGGTGCGGGCAGTGACGCCAGGTTCCCGCCCAAAGAGCGCCGCCTCGGCCGCACCACGGCTCAGCCTGGAGGATTACCTCCGCAGCCGTGGCGGAGGCACCAGATGAGCGGGCCGCTCGCCATCGCCGCGGTGACCGCCGTTCTCAAGGACCTGCTGAACGACGGGTTGTTGAACCACGATCTCTCCGCGGTGGGAAGCTTCTCGGTCACGGCCTCACCGCCGGATCGAGTGGTGACGGGAGCCAACGAACCGAACCGGCTGAATCTCTTCCTTTATCAGGTCACGCCGAATCCGGGCTGGCGCAATGAAGGGCTTCCTTCGCGGGACGGAAACGGTGGGAGGCTGACTAATCCGCCTCTCGCCCTCGACCTGCACTATCTGCTCACCGCGTATGGCTCTCAGGATCTGAATGCGGAAATTCTGCTGGGCTACGCCATGCAGCTCCTGCATGAAACGCCGATGCTCACTCGGTCCCAATTGCGCACAGTGCTGGGCGGCACTTCGCCGGTCGATGGCACCATGGTCCCCTCGATTTTCGGCTCGCTCTCGGCAGCCGACCTGGCCGATCAAGTGGAGTTGATCAAGATCACGCCGGTGACGCTCAGCACCGAGGACCTGTCGAAGATGTGGACCGCCATGCAGGCCCGGTATCGACAGTCCATGGCGTATGTGGTGTCGGTGGTGCTGATCCAGGCCACCGCTCCGGTCAAGGCCGCGGCACCAGTCCTCAAGCGGGGCACCGACGATCGTGGCCCGGTCGCGGTGGCTGCCCCGTTCCCCGATCTGCAGGGAGTGAGACCAGCCGCGTCGGACCTCCTGCCCGCCATGCGGCTGGGTGACGACCTGTTGTTGACCGGCACCAATCTTGGCTCACCAGATCAGACAATGGTGGTTTTTACCCACGCAGTGGCGGATGTGGTCAACGAGATCACCCCAACCCCTGGTCCCACTCAAGGCACCCTCTCGGTTCACGTCCCTGCTGTCGCCGAGGACGCCAATGCAATGAACGAGTGGGCCACCGGTATGTATGCCGTCTCGCTGCGGACCACTCGCCCCAACCTCAAGCCCTGGACCTCCAACGGCGTGCCGATCGGGTTGGCGCCGCGCATTACGGTGAGCCCGACCAACGCGGCGCCGGGCAACATCAACCTGACGGTCACCTGCACGCCCCGGTTGCGCCCCGAGCAAGAGACGCGCACCAGCCTGATCTTCGGGTCGGAGACGGTAAGCCCGTCGGCCATCACGACACCCGGCGATCCGCTCCAACCGACCACGCTCACGTTCACCGTTCCCTCGGTGGGGACCGGGGACTATCTGGTGCGGCTCAGGGTGGATGGCATCGACAGCCTCCCGATCACGTTGACCGGGTCTCCGGCGCGGTTCGACTTCGATCCGCAACAGAAGGTGAAAGTGGCATGAGTACCGATGCGTGGCTGGAAGCCAACAACCGATATCTCGCAGCGTCCCTGCAATGGATGCGCTTGCGGCTGCGCCGACTGATCGCGGAGAACCCGACGCCTTCGGCTGATTTCGTTCCGACCCCACCGCCGGGTCTGCCGGAGCCCAAGGGTGGCTGGTTCCGCGGCTGGCTGGGGCCGAAGCAGACTACGACGACCAAGGAGATGAAGCTGCTGCCCCAGGGCAAGGGCCCGAGTATCGAGGAGCAGCTCGCGGAGGCCGTCGCTGAAAGGGACGGGGCCGCGGCCATGGATCCGCCGCCGGCACTGCTGCTCCTGGCGGAACGCTTCGGCCTGTCCGACTTCGAGCGCGACACGCTGCTGTTGTGCGCCGCGATGGAGTTCGATCCCGGAATGACCTGGCTCTGCGCCCAGGCCCAGGGCAGCTCGTCTCGTCCCTGGCCGTCGTTCGGGCTTGCCCTCTCGGCGCTGGACGATCCGAGCTGGGATGCGTTGTCTGTTCACCGCCCGTTGCGGTACGCACGGCTCATCGAAGTCAATCAGCCGGGGGGAACGCCCCTCACCTCCAGTTCACTCAGGGCCGACGAGCGAGTCGTGAATTTCCTGAAGGGACTCAACGTTCTGGATGACTGGCTCGGGACGCTGCTGGCCCTGGAACGGGAGGATCCGCGTGAGGGCCTTTCTGACTCTCAAGCCCAGGTTGCGGAGACGATTTTCCACCGGCTGCAGAATGCGGTGGCGGAGTCAGGCCTCCCGGTGGTCCAGCTCATGGGGTCCGATCCGGCGAGCAAGGTGGCTGTCGCGAACCGGATCTGCCTTGCCTTGAACCGGCAACTCTATCGCATAGCCGCCGAAGCCCTGCCGCAGCAGGTCGCGGACATCGAGACTCTCGCGCGCCTCTGGCAACGGGAGACCTTGCTGCTCCCCGTGGCACTCTACATCGCCGGCGAGAACCTCGACACCGCTTCAGCCGACCTCCAAGCCGCGTTGCGCCGCTTTCTAACTCGAGGGGTCGGGCTGGTGTTCCTCGGACTGCCGGAGACCCCGGCCGAATGGGCCGATACCACCATTTCTGCGCTGGTCAACAAGCCGACAGCGCGAGAGCAGGAGGCGGCCTGGAGCAGCCTGACTGGAGTGGAATCAGAATCGAAGCCGACGGATGTTGGCGCTATGCTCGCCGGCCAGTTCAATCTGAATCTCACCGACATTCGGAAGGTGGCTTCCTCTGCGGCGAAAGAGCACTCGGATGACCTAACGCTCAATGAGCTCTGGGATAGGTGTCGCGACCTGACCCGTCCGCGTCTCGACACGCTGGCCCAACGACTCCAACCCAAGGCCACGTGGGACGATTTGGTACTTCCCCCCGAGCCGATGGCCCTGATACGCCGGATCGCGGGTCAAGTTCGCACTCGACACCGGGTGTACGACCAGTGGGGTTTTTCCGAGAAGATGAATCGAGGCTTCGGCATCAGCGCGCTCTTTTCCGGCGAAAGCGGCACCGGGAAGACCATGGCTGCCGAGGTCCTCGCAAATGATCTGCGGCTGAATCTGTACCGCATCGATCTCTCGGCGGTGGTGAGCAAGTACATCGGCGAGACGGAGAAGAACCTTCGCAA
The DNA here is from genome assembly GCA_036558125.1 of Gemmatimonadales bacterium. Lineage (GTDB taxonomy): Bacteria > Gemmatimonadota > Gemmatimonadetes > Gemmatimonadales > GWC2-71-9 > DATBGE01. The sequence goes on from DATBGE010000132.1 coordinate 9,798, forward strand.
GCTGTTCGATGCAGCGGAGCAGGGCGGGGCGATCCTGTTCTTTGATGAGGCGGATGCCCTCTTCGGCAAGCGGAGCGAGGTGAAGGACAGCCACGACCGCTATGCCAACATCGAGATCAACTACCTGTTGCAGCGGATGGAGGCGTTCAGCGGCCTCGCCATTCTCGCCACCAACATGAAGAGCGCGCTGGACCCCGCGTTCATGCGACGCTTGCGCTTCATTGTGGACCTGCCGTTCCCGGGTGTTCGCGAACGGCAGTTGATCTGGGAGAAGGCGCTGCCCCCCGGGGTTCCCAAACAGGATCTGGATTACGCCCGTCTTGCCCGGCTCAACATCTCGGGTGGCAACATCCACAGCATCGCCCTCAATGCGGCATTCGCGGCGGCTGGAGACGGGCAGACGGTCACGATGCCGATCCTGCTGGCGGCCGCGCGGGCGGAGATGCGGAAGCTCGAGAAACCGATCCACGAATCGGAGTTCCGGTGAGCAAGATCGAGCTCCATATCGAGCGACTGATCGTGGAGGGGATTCCGCTCACGAGCGGCACTCCACGCCAGCTGCAGGCTGGAGTCGAGTCCGAACTGAGGCGGTTGCTGGGTGCGGGAGGCCTCTCCTCCGATCTAACCGGCGGCATTGCGCTGCCCAGCCTGCCTGGCCCGGCGCTTCAGCTCCATCCGACCCCAAGTGCGCTCGAGCTGGGGCGGCAGATCGCCGACTCGGTGTATCGGGCAATCGGCGGTGATGGATCCGTTGGCGGTGGCGTCGTATGAGCGCTCAGTTCGATTCGGCACGAGCTCTTGTTCCGAGGCCTGCGGTCAGACCCAAGGTCCGCGTAGCGTTGCAGCGGAAACGCAGCAGCAATCACTGGCTGGCGGATCGTGAGTGTGAGGAAGACCCGCGGGGTGAGTGGCAGGGCGGCGAGGTCGATCCATTGGAACAAGAGGCGAACCGCGTGGCAAGTGAAGTCCTGGCGACGCCGTCCAATCGGTCAGGGGGCCATTCGCGTCCGCCGATCCAGCCGTTCGGCCTGGCACCGGGCGGAATCAGGACAGCCCCGGAAGGAGTGGGCCGGGTCCTGGGCGGTGCCGGGGCTCGACTTCCCGCAGGCCTGCGCGAGGACATGGAACAACGCTTTGGCCGTGACTTCACCCGCGTGCGGCTGCACTCGGGCGCCGCGGCCGAGCAGTCGGCGAGGGATGTGTATGCCAAGGCGTATACGGTGGGATCCGACATCGTCTTCGGCGCCGGTCGCTTCGCGCCTGAGACGTTGGAGGGGCGGCGACTGATTGCTCATGAGCTGACCCATGTAGTCCAGCAATCAGGCCTGGCCGGAGAATCTTCGAGCGGCCTCCTGCTCCAGCGCGACGCCATTGATGACGCGCGGGGGAAGCTCTCCTACGGCCTCACCGACTGGGCGATTACCGACGCTGACGCCATGGAAGCCCTGGCTTCGCTCGCGACCATCCCACCGGCGACGCTCGGGGCTCAACTGAAACGTCTGGGGACTAAGTATCTCACGCGACTGCTGGACAACCTGCCTGATGCCGCCAAGAGCGGCGAGATCTACAAGAGAGTGATCGAGGCCGCGGGCCCTGCCGGCGTCATGCCCTATGCCAAGGAGCAGCTCAGCTACGGCCTCTTCGACTGGGCCATCACCGACGCCGAGGTGACCCGGGTCTTCAACACCTTCACGAACCTGCCGGGTCCGGCGCAGGAGCAGTTCCTGCTCGACCTGGACAACGCGGGGCGGTTGGGCCGGCTGATCTCCAATTCCAATGCCGGGCACCATGGTCTCTACATCCGGCCGTGGATAGCCACGCTGACTCGCGGTGCTCTCACCCCGAACCAGCGTACCATCCTTCGCACCATCGTGGCCAAGAGTGGCAACGGGGCACTGGCGACCATCACCCTGGCCGCCGAAACCCGGTTTGATGTTGCGGTCGGGCGCACGACGATTGCCGGGCGGACCCCGGTCGACTGGGATGCCGAGCACTTACGCAAGACCTATCTCGCGCTGGATCACCTTCCCGAGGCGCATGTCGCGAAGAACAAGGAGTTGCTGCGATTCGGGCAATTCACAAAAGCGTCGGTCACGAAGGGCGGGTCGACGACGCTCGTGGAAGGCGTCTATAACGCGGGGAAGAAGGAGTTGGCTATCAACATCGAAGCTGGTGGCGACATCGAGGATTCCATCATCCACGAGACGGGCCATGCGGTGGATCAGGAGATGGGTTGGAGCACCGGACCGGAGCCCGCGCTGCCAAAACGGGGGGGCTGGAAGTCGTATGCCAAGGACTACAACACCTGTGCCACCGAAATGGTGGACGATTCCGCCGCGGGAATCAAGACAAAGCTGACGGCGCCTCAGCAGACGGCCGTCGTGGCGGAGATGGCCACTTCCATGACCAACCAGTCCGCCACGGGGATGGAAGCGCGCATCAAGGCGTTGCCCTGGTTCGCGCCCCTCAGAGCCCCCGACAAGACGGCCGTGATGGGAGACCCGGCCCTCCGCGCCATCGGTGTCGGACTCAACAGCCCGTGGTTCAACGCCACGGATGGAGGGATTCATCTCACTGACCACATATACCAGGAGTCCTACCCGCTCGACTGGGTTCGTTACCGCCATGAAGCACGGAGCAGAATGCTGACCCAATACCAGTTCAGGGATCCGGGTGAATGGTTCGCGGAGGCATACGCGTTCTACTATCTGCCTGATCCGCGAGGCAAGGGCGCAAAACTGAATGACAAAGACCCGGACACTAAGGCGTATTTCGATGCGAGCGTGGACACTCGTGCCCCAACACGATGAGAAGGCCATCAAAAAAGCAGTCGCCACTCATGCCAATGAACTAGGCGGCCCCGTGGGGGCGGCGGAGATCACGCTGGAGTTCTTGGATGGCCAGGCGGCACCCGGCTGCACCCTGTTTCACGCCCGCTGGGGTGCGGGCCAGCGCGAGGGAATACTCTCAGGACTGCTGCGCGACGCTGAGGCGCCGGATACCTACCCGGCGCAAGCACTGGGGAAAGTCTTCCAGCGGTGGATCGAAGCCGAAGGGACGTTCCCGACCGCCGTGCGGGCGGCCGAGGTCGTGGCATACGTTCTCGACCCGTTGGATCGGTGTGTGCTGGTTCGCTCCGATGAGGACAAGGCAAAGTACATCGATAGGCAGGAATGGCTCCCGTTTATTGCACCGCCTGAAGCGATAGAAGTAGCTGGCAGGCCGGGAGTGACGTTCTGGTGGTTCGGACCGAGCGGCACCTCCCGGATGCGAGTCTATCTCGCCGACGGCGGACGCGCGGGATGGGATGAGACGTCCATCCAGACCCTCATCGCCTCGAAGAGATAGCAAGGGTTCGCAACACTGGACCTGCTGCCGAAGTGGGAGTCGCGATGGGTAGAAACCAAGTCTCGGCTCAAGAGAGAACGCGCTCCCTGACCGCAACCATCCGGCCGGGGCGCCTTTCGCGCGATTCGATGAGACCTCGCCTTGGTCAGATGCCGGCCAGCGTCCAGCAGGTCGTGAGCTCTCCGGGAAATCAGTTGGACGTGACGACGAGGTCGCTCATGGAATCCAGGTTCGGGTGCGACTTTGCCGGTGTGCGGGTGCACTCCAACGGGGGAGCTGCGGAATCGGCGTTGGCGGTCGGTGCTGCGGCGTACACCGTGGGGCAGCATGTCGTATTCGGCGCAGGTCAGTACTCGCCGCACACGCCATCCGGGCGGGGCTTGCTCGCCCACGAGCTGGCCCACGTGGTACAGCAAAGCGGAGCTTCCCCATCCAGCGACCTGGTCATTCGCGGGAGTCGTGGTCCCGCTGAAGCCGAAGCAAGGCAGACAGCGCAATCCGTCACCTCAGGCGCAGAAGCGTCGCCGGTGCGCACCCGGGTTCCCCGCAGCATCCAACGAGCGCCGCTCAGCGCGGATGCCGATCCGATCCACAAACCACTCATCGACGACTTTCGGAAGAAACATGGCCTGCCTCCTGGCGGGGTCGATCCGTCCGGCAATCGGGTGGGCCCCTCCGATGCGGAGATCAAATACGGTGAGCCGGCGGAGGCTGCCGCCCTCGCGCAGGAGATGCGGACGCTGATCGACAACGCGGTCTGGAAAGAAATCCGCAAGCGAGTCTATCCAGCGGAATCCGCCGCCGGAATCCGGCGTGCCAAGGAGCGCCATGCCGGGAGGCAGCCTGACCTCACTGGCCTCGGACGGCTCGCGGCCCTCGACCACTTCGCGACCGAGATCAAGGGCCTCCAGTCCCGCTGGACCACCTTGCCTTTGCCCGATGATCGAGTGGCGGCCCTTCGTGTGTCGCTCAATGCCGAGCTGACGAGCGCCAATGTGCCCGGTTTTATCCTGGTGGAGAAGGAACCAATGGAATGGAAGGGATACTTCGAAAAGGGTCGTTGGCGGTTTGCCGTGAGCCAGGATCTTGTGTCTGGTGCCACTCTGCCTGACAAGGATGCCGGGGAACTGGCCAATGTGGCCCTGCACGAAGGCCGGCACGCCGAGCAGGAGTTCCTGGCGGCCCGGTTCTCAGCCGGGGTGAATAACAAGGACTCGGCATTCATCCAGGCCGATCAAGGGATTCCCCAGCCGATCGCCGATGAGGCGGTGACTAAGAAGTTCACCTCTGGCACCGATGCGACGACCAAAGACCTGGGCAGGAAGATGTACAAGGCCAAGGTCACCGACCGGGCCGTCAACCAGCAGATCAGCAGCGACGACGGAACACGAGAGATGGGAGTGGCGCGGGGGGAAGCGGAGGTCGCGGTTCGAGACTTGGACGCGGTGCCAGTCACCGTGAACATCACCAAGGCCAAGGCCAAGCGAGACGCGCTCAAGGGCTGGATTCTGGAAGTCGAACGCCGCTACACCCTGTATCGCGCGATTCCCTATGAGGCCGACGCGCACGAGGTGGGTGACGCCGCCGAGCAGGCGTTCCTGGGGTGGCCGCCATGAGCATGGGAGCGGAAATCGTTCGCGACCTGGCGCGCTTCCTGTCCCAGGATTCGCTGACGGTCGACGATGTGGCTCGCCACGTCGGACCGGTGATACACGATCCGGGAGAATACATGTCCGCCGAGCTCGATCCGGTCATCAGCGGCCTGGCGACGGCACGACTGGCGCGACTGCCCAACACCGACGTCCCCTATTTGCTCGAATTGGGGTTTGATCAGGAATCCAGGCCTACGGTCGGTTCACTCAAGGCGATGTTCGGCGATTACCGCCACGTCCTCACCGACCGGGAACGGCCAAGGGAGATCCAGTTCGACGTGCCCGACACGGGACGAGGCTGGCATACGGTGGTCATCGTCAACACGCCGGCGGACAGCAGGGTTCTTGAAGAAGCCCCAGTCATCAAGGTCGCCCTCAGGCGAGATGCCGTATGAGCGTCAAGGACCGCCAACCGAGCCGCAGTGTGCTGGTACCTCCCAGTGTTCAGCGGGTCTTGCGGAAGACCGGCCAGCCGCTCGATAGCGACACCCGGGAGCGGATGGAGACTCGGCTGGGACACGATTTCAGCAACGTGCGGGTTCACACCGACCGAGCCGCGGCCGATTCCGCGAGAACGCTTTCGGCCAAGGCCTACGCCGTAGGCCAAGACCTGGTCTTCGGCGATCGTCAGTACGAGGTGGGGACCCATTCTGGCCAAAGACTGATCGCGCACGAGCTGGCGCACGTGGCCCAACAACAACGGGGTGGATCCGGATCATTTCCCGCTGCGGAACCGCCGGCCCGGACTGCCGCCGACAGAGTGATGCAGGGTCAGCGCGTTTCGGCCGAATCGGTAGGCCGCGCGGCGGTCGGGGTCTACTGCCAACCGGATGACGATAAGAAGAAGCCGACGGATGCTCCCGTAGCGGGCGAGCAGGAGTCAACCACCTTGCCGCTCTCGAAGCTGAAGTTGACGCTCGATCAGGATTTCTACGACCCCGAGTCCCCCGCCCCCTTCCTGAGGCCACCGTTTTCGCTGCCGGTCGGGCCGCAAATCGACTGGCTGACCCTCAGGCAATCATACGGATCCCGCGGCGTGCCCATGTCGGAACGGGACGCGGACAGCATCAAGCAGGCCTGGGATCGGAATTCCCGGTTTCTCTCTGACATCGGGATCAACGACCGTTTCAAGTTCCTCTTCCTGACCAAGGAGTGGCTGCTCAACAAGTCAATTGCGAAGCAGGTGGAGGACCAACAGGCCAGGGAGAACCCCAGCGTCTTTGATCGGGCGGACCAGGAATGGAAGGCGGCGCATCCCGGCGGATTTGAAACGCCCATTATCCCGCTCTTCTCAACCGACTGGTTGCGCAAGAAGAAGAAAAAGCCCTAACCAATGCGAACCAGTTCATGACCACCTTCCCGGGTTCACCCCGTCTCCTGAAAGGGGGCATCGTCCTGCTCGATCCGCTGACTGCGGCGGTCCTGCGGGTGATTCCCCTGCAGTACAACCCCGATACGCTCACCCGAAGCTTCCAGATCAAAGGCGTCGGAGCCGAGGGTGGAGACCGCCTGGAGGCGTTGCGGCTCAAGGGCCCGCCGGTCGAAACCATCAAGGTGGAAGCCGAGATCGACGCGACCGACCAGCTGGAGCTGGCGGACAAGCAGGCTACCACGATCGGACTCCACGCAATCCTGGCAGCTCTCGAGGTCCTGGTCTACCCGACCAGCGCCACGCTCCAGACCAACAACGGCTCGGCCGCTTCCGGGACCCTCGAGATCATCGCGGCGGAAAGCGCGTTGACCGTCTTCGTGTTCGGCCCCAAGCGCATCGCTCCTGTCCGCATCACCGAGTTCAGTATCACCGAGGAAGCCTTCGATCCCTCGCTCAACCCGATTCGCGCCAAGGTGAGCCTGAGCATGAAAGTGTTGAGCGTGGACGATGTGGGATTCGACAGCAAGGCCGGCGGCCTCTTCATGACCTATCTCCAGGCCAAGGAACAGTTGGCTGCTCAGAGCGCTCCGGGGACGTTCGGCACGCTCGGGATCACAGGCATTCCCTAGGATCGGCCATGGCGACCTTCAACCTTCCCCTGACCAGCCGTTACTACGGCATCGAGACCGCGACCCTGCAGGTCTCCGAAGATCGCCTTATCGCCTATCTGCGGCGCCGTTTCCTTCCGGCCCCCGACCGCTTCGCGCTGCTGCAGGAACACGTCGTTAGAGAAGGCGACCGGCTGGACACCATCGCGGCTCTGTACATGGAGGATCCCGAAGCGTTCTGGCGGATCGCCGACGCCAACGCCGCGATGCGACCGGAGTCGCTGGTGGAGACGCTGGGTCGTCGCTTGCGCATCACCCTGCCTGAGGGTATCCCGGGGACTCCCAATGCTTAAGGGCGTTCATCTCACCCTGCTGATCGGTCCGCTGGTTCCAATCCCGGCGCCGCAATCGGTAATGGATGCGCTGACCAGCGTGCAGGTGACCAACGGCAAGGACAAGAGCGGATTTCAGCTGACGTTCGGGGTGAGCAAGAAATCACCCCTGCTCAACGTGATGCTGCCGGCTGGCTACTTCGACCCGATCAGCACCAGGGTCATCGTCATCGCGACCGTCACCGGATTCCCCAACGTCCTGATGGACGGGATTGTGACGCGCCAGGAGGTAACGCCGAGCAGCGATCCGGGCCAATCGACGCTCACCATCACGGGCGAAGACCTGAGCGTCCTGATGGATGTGGTGCAGAAGATCATGCCGTTCCCGGCGGTGCCCGAGGTGGGACAGGTGTACGCTGCGCTGGGTCCCTACGCGATGTTCGGCGTGGTGCCGGTCGCCATCCCTCCCATCCTCTCCGTCGTCAAGACGCCGCTTGCCCAATACGACAACCAGGTGATGGAGACGGATCTCGCTTACATCAAGGGGATCGCCCGGCGTTGCGGGTACGTGTTCTACGTCGAACCAGGGCCCTTGCCCGGCCAGAGCATCGCGTATTTCGGCCCGGATATCCGCATCCCGGTTCCGCAGGCCGCTCTGAACGTGAACATGGACGCCCACACCAATGTGGAATCGTTGAGCTTCACCCTGGATGGTTTGGCCAAGAAGGTGAGGATCTTCACCATCCTGGATCCCTTCACCAAGAAAATCCCAATCCCGATTCCGGCGCCGAACATCAACGTGTTCAAACCGCCGCTCGGAGCCCGACCGACGCCTCCGGCCAAGATCGAGTTCGCCGACGATGTCGCACAGATGGATCCCATGGAGGCAGGACAGAGCATCCTTGCCTACTTCATGAACAACACCGAGGCGATAACGGCCACCGGCACTCTGGATGTGGTGCGGTACGGTAGGGTGCTGAGGTCCCGGATGCTGGTCGGAGTGCGAGGGGGAGGATTGGCGTACGACGGGATGTACTACGTGGACAGCGTCACCCACAACATCAAGCGGGGGGAATACAAGCAGAACTTCACCCTGTCCCGCGATGGCCTGATTTCTCTCACTCCCCGGGTGCTGCCATGAGCTCCAACAACAAATACCTCGGGAAATATCGCGGGACGGTGCTGCAGAACATTGACCCCGACTTTCGCGGCCGACTTCAGCTCTCGGTGCCCGATGTCATGTCGCTGCTCCCGACGACCTGGGCCGAGGCGGCCGTGCCGCTGGCGGGTCCCACGGGACCGCCGATGGGTGTGTACATGGTACCGTCGATCGGAGCCGGGGTCTGGGTCGAATTTGAGCACGGTGATCCCAATCGCCCCATCTGGACTGGCTGCCGCTGGGGCGCCCAGTCGGACGTTCCCACGATGGCCAAAGCCGGCAATCCGGCGGATCCCAACATCATCATCCAGTCGCTGCTGCAGCACTCGATCATGATCAGCGACTTGCCCCCCAGCCCGGTCACCGGCGGGATCATCCTCAAGAGCACCACCGGTGCCATGATCGTGGTCAACGACAGTGGGATCTACATCAACAACGGCAAGGGCGCCAGCATCATGATGACCGGACCCACGATCACGATCAACAACGGCGCTCTGGTCATCGTGTGAGCGGCGAGGAGACGAGTATGCCCGGGTTCCTGGTTCATGTCGGTGCCACGGTCCAGTGTGCGCACGCGGGCAGCGCCCAACCCACGGTTCCCAATCCCAGGGTCACGGTCAGTGGGCAGCCGACCGTCACCATCGCGGCGCCGTACATGGTCGCGGGCTGCGGTTTTCCGCCGCCACCCTCGGGCAATGGCCCCTGTGTGACCGCGCAGTGGGTGACCGGAGCCACCCGGATTACCTCGAACGGTCAACCCCTGGTCCTGCTGGACAGCCAGGCCATCTGCGCTCCCACCGGGACTCCGCTTCTGATCGTGATGACGCAGACCCGCGTTACCGGAACCTGAAGCGCCATGAATATCGACTACCCGTTCCACTTCGATAGCCGGGGCCGGACCGCGCTGACCGACGAGAACGATCACGTTCGCGACATGATCGAGCAGCTGATCTTCACCAATCCTGGTGAGCGGGTGAACCGGCCGGACTTCGGCAGCGGCCTGCTGCAGCTGATCTTCGCGCCCAACAGCCCGGAGCTTGCCGCCACGGTGCAATTCACCCTGCAGGCAGCACTGCAACGGTGGCTGGGCGACGTGATCGATCTCCAGGATCTCGAGGTGCAGGCCATCGACTCGGCGCTGACGATCGACGTCAAGTATCTCATCCGCCGGACCGGCGAGCCGCAGAGCGCGACGTTCACCCGCGGTGGGTAATCAGGAGGGTTTGTGACGCTGTGTTGCCAGGATGATGAACGCCGTGATCTGGTGCGGCACATACAAGGAAGAGTCGGCCTCGACTACATCGAGGTGGGTGGCGACCAGCGCACCCTCTCGGTGTACTTCCTGGGCAAGCTCCCGCCAGAACTTCAGACGAACCAGCCGGGCATCGAGCGCTACCTGCGGCTGGAAGGCGGTCATCGCATCACCGGCATCAGCATCATCGACGTGGACCCGGTGGTGGATCCCAGCCCCGAGAAGGACGACTTCCTCAAGGTACGGCTCGACAAGTCGGGAGACTTCTCCACCTACACCCTGCGGCTGGGTGGAGTGGAGAACGTCGACCCGCGGTACGACCACGTCGACTTCTCCTTCAAGATCGATTGCCCCTCCGATCTCGATTGCGCTCCAGCCTGCACCTGCGAACCGCCGGTACTCGACGAGCCGGAGATCAACTATCTGGCCCGGGATTACGGGGGTTTCAGGCAGCTCATTCTCGATCGCTTGTCGTTGCTGCTCCCGGATTGGAAGGAACGCCACGTGCCCGACCTGGGAATCACCCTGGTCGAGCTGCTGGCGTACACCGGCGACTACCTCAGCTACTACCAGGACGCGGTGGCGACAGAGGCGTACCTCGACACCGCGAGGAAGCGGATCTCGATCCGGCGGCATACCCGACTGGTCGACTACGTGATGCACGAAGGGTGCAATGCCCGCGCCTGGGTTTCGGTCGAGGTGAGTGAGGACCTCGAGCTGGTCCCCTCGAAAACCGCCTTCATCACCGGGCTCAACGACCAGCTTCCCGTGCGGCAGACGGTGTTGAGCTGGGATGATCTCCGCCAAGTGCCGTCCGCGTCCTACCAGGTCTTCGAACCGATGGCGACGGATGATACCGGTGCCATTCGGCTTCGTGTCGCCCACAACGAGATCCACTTCTATGCCTGGGGCGACACGGAGTGCTGTCTCGAGCGGGGGAGCACCTCGGCCTTCCTCCTTGATGGATATGTCAGTGCGGGGGGCACAACGGATGGCGCTGGAGAAATTCTGGTGGCTGCTTCGCCGCCACCCGCTCGGACCCTTCAACTCAAGCCGGGTGATGTCCTGATCTTCGAGGAAGTGATCGGCCCCCGAACCGGGCTGCCGGCCGATGCGGACCCGGCCAGGCGTCATGCGGTACGGCTCACCCGGGTAACCCCGGGAGAGGATCCCGTGGTTCGCGATCAGCAAGGCCGCCCCACGCCATGGGTGGAAATCGCCTGGGCGGAAGAGGATGCGCCGCCGTTCACCTTCTGCATTTCCACCATTGGAGCCGCGCCGGATTGCAGCTACCTCGAGAAAGCCACTGTGGCGCGAGGCAATGTGATCCTGGTAGACCATGGCAAAACCGGCCCGAGGAAAGACTTCGAACCGGTATCCGCGCTGGCGACCGAGGCGGAGTGTGAGTGCGCGGACCGCCCAGGCAACGTCCAGACTATCCCAGCCCGGATCCAGCCCACCCTGGAGAGGATCCCGCTGACGTTCCGCCAGCCGTTGCCTGCCGACCGGCCGGCGACCGGCGGCTGGACCACCGCCAGCTCCATGGTGACTCAGGAACCGAGACTCGCCCTGCCGCAAGTCTCACTCACCTCGGATCCCGCCCAGCCCTGGGAGGTTCGCTACGACCTGATCGCGAGTGGTCCGGACGATCGGCATTTCGTGGTGGAGATCGACGACGAGAGCCTGGCTCATCTGCGCTTCGGCAACGGAGAGAATGGCTACCGGCCGCCGGCGGGAATGGTGCTCAGCGCGATTTATCGCACCGGCAACGGAGTGGCCGGGAACGTGGGCCCCGAAGCGATCTCGCGCTTAGTGCTGACAGATATTGAGCTGAGCGGAATCTCCCTGACGGTGCGCAACCCGCTTCCCGCCCAGGGCGGCACCGAACCGGAGAATGCCGCAGAAGTCAAACTCCGTGCGCCCCGCGCCTTCCGGAAGCGTCTGGAGCGTGCCATTACGGCGGACGACTACCGCCAGATCGCCCAGCTCAACACCCGCGTCCAGTCGGCCAATGCTGCACTGGAGTGGAGTGGAAGCTGGTACGAGGCGGATGTTGCGATCGATCCCCGGGGAGGCGAGAGCGTTTCTGCGATGGTGCTGGACGAGATTGACTGGGAACTGGAGAAGTGCCGGCGGATGGGTCACGACCTCGCGGTGCGGCCCGCCCGGTACGTGCCGCTCTGCCTCAAGGTCGAGGTCTGCGCGCTTCCGCACTACCAGCCCGGGCAGGTCAAGGCAGCCCTGCTCGATCGGTTTAGCACCCGCACTCTTCCCGGCGGTAAGCGGGGCTTCTTCCACCCGGACAACCTCTCCTTCGGCGATGGGATCTACCTGAGCACCGTGATTGCGGCCGCTCAGGCGGTGCCCGGTGTCGAGTGCGTAACCGTCACCCGGTTCCACCGCCTATTTCAGGCGCCCAATCACGAGATCGAGAACGGTCTGTTGCCGCTCGGGACCGGAGAGATCGCCCAACTCGATAACGACCCCAACTTCCCGGAACGGGGTCAGCTCGAGATTCAGGTCCGGGGCGGGAGGTAGAGATGACGGCAAAATCCTGCGGCTGCTCGACCGAGAGTTGTGGTTGCTGCGAAGGCACCGAGAAGCTGACGCCCGTTTCGACCGCCAACCGTCCGGGCTTGGATGCTCTGCTCTACCGGGTGGGGACGCACGGCAGTTTCCTGGAGACGATGAAGGCCGGTCTGGCGTCGGTGACAGTCGAAGCGCCCGGTGCCGACGGCCAGACGCTGGAGACCTTCCAGCCGTTGCGCGGCCTCACTACCCGCGACCCCGCGGATCCCGCAATTGCCCTGCTCGACGGCTGGGCCACCGTAGGTGACGTGCTCACGTTCTATCAGGAACGCATCGCCAACGAAGGCTACCTCCGGACCGCGACGGAGCGGCGCTCGATCCTCGAACTGTCCCGCCTGGTGGGGTATGCCCTTCGACCCGGTGTCGCATCCACGGTCTATCTCGCGTACACCCTGGAGGAGAAGCAAACCGAGCCGGTGGAGATCCCCGCCGGGGCGCGCTCGCAGAGCATTCCCGGTCCCGATGAGCTGCCGCAATCCTTCGAAACCAGCGAGAAGCTGACGGCCCGTTCGGCGTGGAACAACCTGCAGGTGCGGCTCACCCAGCCCCAGAACATTTCGCTCGGAAACATCTTGTCGTTGGCCGAATTCTACATCACTGGAACAGCCGCCAATCTCAAGCAGGGGGATTCACTCCTCTTCGTCTTTGGGGATGGTCCCGATCAAAAGGCGGTTCGCACGGTCTACGAGACAGTGGAACAGGTCGCCGACGATCGCACGCTGGTGAGGCTGACCCCTCTGCCTGCAGGAACCCATGAGGCCTTACCCGTACTCGTTGCGTTCATCAAGGAGTTGGAGGCCATGGTGAGCGCCCCGGGTAGCGGATTTGACGAAAAGCGGGCGCTTGCCTGCCTGCAAGTGCTTCACAGCAACACGTATCTCGGACTTGCCATTTCACCGCTTGATTGGCTGGAGGCATTCAACTCGCCCGGCTCCGACGTTCCTGAGGTGCAAAAGAGGTTTGAGAAGGAAATCGAGGCCTTGATGGGCACCCTCCCTACTCCGAAGAGCCCTTCTGTCACGACCTCGCCAGGCAAGTTCATTTCCCACCTTCTGCGCGAACCACGACTGCAACCCGCAAACAGTGCCCGGCTGTCCCGGAGCCTGCAGCAAGGACTCGGAGCCGGAGCGGATGCTCACGCCCAATTGATGGTCAATTTCGCGGCCATATTGAAGGACACGTTCTATGTGGCGTGGGCCAAGGCCAATGTTCAAACAGCGGAGTCTCAACTCAAGTCGATACATGTCCTGAGGTTGAAAGCCCCGCCCTTTGGGGCAAATGCCCCCAAGCGGGTGACCTATGAGAAGGGTACGGCACCCGGTCCGGAATTCGTGATCGGCCCACCGAGTGGATGGCTCGAACTGCCTCTGGAAGATGAATCCGAAGACTCTCTCTCTCTGGATCAGGCCTATGACGCCGTGACTCCCGGATCATACGCCGTAATCCAAACGCTGGACCCACATCTATCCCTCGCGCGCCGGCAAGCGTTGAAGATCGAAACCGTCTCGACCGGACAACGCTCGGCATACGGTGTGAACGGAAAGAGCACCAAGTTGACTTTCTCCCAGGCGTGGTGGCCAGAGCTCGAGTCTGGTGAGGAAGAATTCCCCGACTTTGGCAGGTATCGGAACACCCTCGTTTTCGCTCAGAGCGATCCACTCACGCCTGCGGAAGCGCCCATGGCGCCGGCAGAGGTCAAGGGCCAGGAGATCCCGCTGGCTGGGCTGTACAATGAGCTAACCTCCGGGCGCTGGGTCATTTTCTCCGGTGAGCGGGCTGACATTCCAGGCGTTGATGGGGTCAATGGTACTGAGCTGCTGATGATCTCCGGTCTGCGCCAGAGTTACGACCCGAAGCTTCCGGGAGACAAGACCCACACGACGCTCTTTCTGGCGACCAAGACCGCATTCTCCTACAAGCGCGACACTCTCAAGATCTACGGTAACGTCGTCAAGGCGACCCACGGTGAGACCCGGAACGAGACTCTCGGCGCCGGCGACGGAAGCCAGGCACTGCAGTCTTTCACACTCAAGCAGCCGCCCCTCACCTTCGTGCCGGCACCCAACCCGAGCGGAGTGGACAGCACTCTGAAGGTCTACGTGAACGATGTGGAGTGGCACGAGACCGATACCTTCGCCGGCCTGGGACCAAAGGACCGCCAGTTCATCGCCAAGACCGGTGACGACACCAAGACCACCGTGACGTTCGGAAACGGCAAGGAGGGTGCTCGGCTCCCCACCGGGGTGGAGAACGTGAAGGCGATTTACCGCAATGGCATCGGGCAGCCGGGAAACGTGAGGCCCGAACAGGTCAGTCTCCTGATGACCAAGCCGCTCGGCGTCAAAGCAGTCATCAACCCGCTGGGCGCCTCCGGAGGGGCAGACAGGGAGAGCCGCGATCAGGCGCGGGAGAACGCGCCTCTCGGGGTCATGTCGCTGGACCGATTGGTTTCGGTGCAGGACTACGCTGATTTCTCCCGGACCTTCGCCGGCATCGGAAAGGCCCGAGCCCGCCGCCTGAGCGATGGCCGCAGGGCAGTAGTCCACATCACCATCGCCGGTGCTGACGATATCCCTATCGATCCGACGTCAGATCTCTACGCCAATCTGCTGGCGGCACTGCGGGAGTTCGGCGATGCCGACCTCCCCTTGCAAGTGGATTCCCGGGAGTTGGTCGTGCTGGTGCTGAGTGCCAGAGTGCGGATTGCTCCTGGCTACCTGTGGGAGCCCGTGGCGACGGCAATCCGGAACCAGCTCTTGGTGGAGTTCGGTTTCGAGAAGCGCGGCCTGGGCCAACCCGCTCTGCTCTGTGAAGTGATCGAGGTCATCCAGAGCGTGCCAGGAGTGCTTTACGTCGATGTGGATGTGTTCGGGGGCATTCCCGAGAAGAAGGCGGAGAAGGACGGCGACCGGCGCCTTCTGACTCTGGCTCAGATGGCGGAGGAGATCAAGAAACTCTCCAAGCCTGAAAAAATCTCCCAGCCCGGTATGACCGCCGCCAAGGGGCAAGGGGTCCCCCGCCAGAGGGTGGACGTGAATCTGGCTGATGTCGAGAACGGCGCTATTCGACCGGCGCAGTTGGCGATGTTCACCGCGGCGGTTCCCGACACCCTGATTCTGAATCCGATCCCATGACCACCACGACCCCGGACATCCGGCGCGATCGGCTTTATGAGCTGCTTCCGGCCGCATACCGGATGCGCGACGCGGCTCAAGGCTATCCGCTCCAGGCGCTGCTGCGGGTCATAGCCGAGCAGGTCAACCTGGTTGATGACGACATCGCGCAGCTCTACGAGAACTGGTTCATCGAGACCTGCGAAGACTGGGTGGTGCCATACATCGGGGACCTGATCGGGTACCGCCCCGTGCTAGATGCCGGCCGGCCCGGCAGTGCGAGCACCGAGGAAGGACGCCGGCTTAATCGCGTTTTGATTCCACGCCGGGAAGTGGCAAATACCATCCGCTACCGACGACGCAAAGGAACCCTTGCGTTGCTCGAGCTGCTTGCCCGGGACGTCGCCGGATGGCCCTCACGCGCCGTCGAATTCTTTCGGCTTTTGGGGTGGAACCAGCACCTCAACCATCTGCACCTCGACCGGGCTTCCACGGTGGACGTTCGGAGGGTGGAGCAGCTGGATCTGATTGATGGGCCCTTCGACCCGCTCAGCAAGACGGTCGACGTGAGGCGGATCAATTCTCAGCGAACGATCGGCCGCTACAACATACCTTCGGTCGGCGTGTTCCTCTGGAGGCTCAAGTCCTACTCGGTGACTTACGCGCCGGCCTACGGCGCGGAAGACGCCGGCGCCCATTGCGTCTCGTTCAGCGTGTTAGGGCAGGATGCTCCGCTATTCATCAAGCCGGTAACCGAGGCCGAGGATACCCACATCGCGGAGGAGCTGAACGTTCCCGGGATGATTCGCCGCCTGGCGTTCGACCAGAATACCGGCCTGTACTACGGAAGCGGGAAGAGTCTTGCGATCTGGGTGGACGGGTGGGGTGGATATTCTCCCGACCAGCCGGTTCCGGTCGAGGCGATCATCCCGGCCGACCTGACCGACTGGCAATACCTGCCCCCGCTCAAGCACATCGCCGTGGATCCCATCCTCGGCCGCCTCGCATTCCCACCCAGCCAGCTTCCCAAGAAAGGAATCCGGGTCACCTATCACTACGGCTTCAGCGCCGACATCGGTGGTGGGGAATACACTCGCGGTCTCCTGAACCCTTCGCCGAGAGAGGTGGAAGTCCCCGACAAGGAGGATCCCGCTACCGAGGTGCGGCAGACGGTGACACCCGTGTTCTACCGGGTCGGCAAAGGCCAGCTCTTCCCGCGCATTACCGACGCGCTCAATCAGTGGAAACAGGACAATCCGTGGGACGCCGTAATCGAGCTGGCCGACAGTGCAGTGTATGTCGAACCGCTGGCCATCACTCTCCAGGCCGAGCGCACTCTGCAGCTAAGGGCCGCCGATCACACTCGTCCGGTGTTGCGGTTGCTGGATTGGCAGACCGACCTGCCCGATGCGCTATCGGTCACCATGGCCGAGGGAAGCCGGTTCACGCTCGACGGGCTGCTGGTGACCGGGCGTCCGCTCCACATAGCCGGGCCAGAGCGAGACGGGCCCGCCCGGGTTCCGGTCTGCGGGGCCGAGGTCCTGATCCGACACTCCACGCTGGTTCCGGGCTGGGGGATCGATTGCGATTGCGAGCCGCGGCGGCCGGCGGAACCCAGCTTGGAGGTGTTCAACGTCCGGGCCACGGTTCGCATTGAGCACAGCATCGTGGGCTCGATCCAGATTCACGAGGACGAGGTCAGCCTCGATCCGATTCCGATGAAGATCAGCGACAGCATCGTCGATGCGACCGACTCGGACCGAGAAGCCGTCGGCGCGCCTGGGTATGCCGTGGCACACACGGTCTTGACGATCCTGCGCTCCACCGTGTTTGGCATCGTCGACGTTCACGCCATCGAGCTGGCGGAGAACTCCATTTTCAGTAATTGCGTCAACGTAGCCCGCCGTCAGCTCGGCTGCATGCGCTTCTGCTACGTCCCCCCCGGTTGCCGGACCCCGCGTCGCTATCGCTGCCAGCCGGATGGTGTCGAGCAAATCGTGAAGGAGGCGGTTCCCGCGCCGCAGCAGTTCGATGCTATCGTCGGCGAACAACTTCGGGTTCGCCCCCAGTTCACCAGCGTGCGCTATGGCAAGCCGGGCTACGCGCAGCTGGGGGACAATTGCGCCGAGGAGATCAAGCGCGGCGCCGACGACGAATCCGAGATGGGCGTGTTTCACGACCTGTTCCAGCCGCAGCGCGAAGCCAACCTGCGTGTGCGGTTGGACGAGGCCACTCCGGCGGACATGGACGTCGGAATCATCTTCGCGACATAGCGAGGCCGTGACCCGCTGGACTGCGCCGCCGCGCGCGAGACTGACCACCTGAGGAATGGAGCCATGAAGGGCGATTTCAGCCGGGTCACCTTTGACCCCACGAAGCATTTCTGCCAGGTGCTCAAGCAACAGGGCCGGGTCACACTCGACGCGGATGACAACGAGCAGAGCGCGATTCTGCTGCATTACATCCGCCGGCTCGCCTGGGATCTGCTGGGGCCTCATGCCGTACCCGCCGGGCACGGATTCGAGCTGGCGGTCAATGCGAGTGGGCTTCACCTCACCCGGGGCCACTGCTACGTGGACGGCATCCTGGTAGAGAATGACGCGGACGATTGGAGTTACACGACCCAGAAGGACTATCCACTGTCGGACAACGACCCGCTCCAGGAACAGATCAAGATCCACCAGGGCTTGACCTTCTGGATCTATCTCGACGTCTGGGAGCGTTTCGTCACGCCGCTGGACGACGATGACATTCGGGAGAAAGCGTTGGGCGGGCCGGACACCTGCGGTCGGGCCAAGGTAGTCTGGCAGGTGAAGGCATCGCCATATGACCCTGGAATGCCGGCGATCAAGGACTTCGAACCTTGCGCTACGCCGATGGCGGGGTGGCACGGCCTCAGCGAGGCCCAACTCGCAGCGCGGGTGGATCCCGGAAAGAAGAGCGAGGATCCCTGTGTGTTGCCTCCGGATTCGAAATATCGCGGCGCCGAGAACCAGCTCTACCGAGTGGAGATTCACGAGGGGGGACATGGGGATGAGGCGACGTTCAAGTGGTCGCGCGACAACGGCAGTGTGACGGCCGCGTGGACCGATACCAGTGGGAACGATCTCGTCGTTTCTCGGACCCGGGGGCTCAAGGCCGGCGACTGGGTAGAACTGTCGGACGACACCCGGGAACTCCAGGGAGAACCGGGAGTCCTGGTTAAGCTGGTTAAGGTGGAAGGCGATTTGCTTTCGGTCGATCCGGCCACGGTGCCGGCGGAGGGCATTGGTTGGAGCGAAAAGCTCAGGACACCGAAGGTACGGCGCTGGGATCAGATTCAGACCGAGGATGTGATCCTCAGCAACGGTGCGGTCCCCGTCACGGAAACGCCGGCCGGGGCCGATGAGGCGGATGTTGTCTGGATCGATCTGGAGGACGGCATTCAGGTTCAGTTCCTGGCCGGGGGCGAGTATCGAACCGGCGACTATTGGCTGATCCCCGCTCGGGTGGCTACCGGCGCTATCGAATGGCCTTCGGAGATGGACGCCGACAGCAAGGTCGTCCCTACGATGATGCGACCACGGGGCATTGAGCATCACTACGCCCCACTGGGCTTTGTCCAGTGGCAGGGGGAAGACGTCAACCTCCAGACTTGCCGCTGCGAGATCACGGCATCGGTAGAGTGCGCGCGAGTGGTGAAACAGGCTGAACCGGACATGAGCATGAAGCGGACGGTGAAAGCCTCCAAGGCCAAGGGCAAGACTCCCTCGACCGGAGGTCGGCGGCACAGAGGGTGAGGCGCCCCTTCTCTACAGAATGGAGGTCATCATGTCCCAGCGACCCAAAGTCTGCATGGATCGCATCCTGCCGCGGAACTTGATGCGCAACCGGCCAACCACTCGGACTCGCGGCGGTCGAGTGCGTGCCATCAACCCGATCAATACCGCCTGGGTGAATGGGTCCACCCTTCACGTGCGCTCCATGGGCGGTACGCCAACCGAGCAGGCCACCGCTCGAACCCAGGCGGCCTGGTGGACCCAGGTAGCCAACCTGAAGATCGAATTCGACAACGCCCCGAACGCGGAAATCCGGGTCTCGTTCGACCCCGGCGACGGCGCCTGGTCCTACATCGGCACCGAGAACCGCTCGATCCCGCTCAACGAGGCGACCATGAACCTGGGATTCTTGGACGGAGGGACCGCCGGCCACGAGTTCGGTCATGCCATCGGACTGGCTCACGAGCACCAGAATCCGGCCGGCGGCATGAGGAGGTGGTAATCCGGGAGGCTGCCAAGTCGCCGGAAGATCTCTACGGATTTACCGCGCAGGCGCCGGGCGATACCTCATCGACACCCGGGGTCCCACTGATGTGGTGATGAAACTCTTCGGCCCCAACAGTGAAACTGCGCTCATCGCGGAAGACGATGATTCGGGATATGCACTGAACGCGCGGATTGTGGCAGATCTGTCCCCGGGTGACTACCTGGTGCAGATACGCCACTACAACAAGGCCAGCGGAATGGGGAACTACTCGGTCAAGGTGCGTCAGTCGTAGATCTACGGGAACGGCGTGCGTTGCAGCTTAGGTTCCTACAGGCCCAATTCGTAACGCACGAACTCCTCGTCCCGCCTGTACCCCACCTTCTCATACAGCGCCTGCGCGGTCCGGTTCTTTGCCGCGGTGACCAGTTCGATGACACAGGCGCCGTTCTCTACCGCGTGCTCCCGAGCCTTCTCCATCAGCTGGCGCCCGATCCCATTCCTCCGGTAAAGCGCCGAGACGTAGAGGTCGTTGAGCAGCCACATGGGCCGCGCCTGGGTGGAGCTGAAGAGGGGGAAGAGTTGGACGAACCCTGCCGCGCGTGGCGGATTGCTCGTGTCGTCGACGGCAACGAAGATCACCGACTCGTTCCGTTGCAGCCGCTCGGTGATGAACTGGCGAGCCACCTCAGGATTCGGCGGCTGCTGGTAGAACTGGCGATAGAGGTCGAACTGGGGAGCGACGAGGTCTACGTCGGCGAGTGTCGCGCGGCGGATCAGCATGGCGTCCTGCCTTTGGTCAAGGACCGCTCGACTGGCCCGGAAACGTGCGGCACCACGGTAGAGGTACCGTGTGACAGTATATCTTCGGCCCCCAAGGCTACATCGGCAACCCCTTGGATGCCTTGGCGTCGGCCACCAGCTGCGTGAAGACCGAGTCCGCGGCCAGGCTGGTGCCGGCCTTCCACCGGCCCTGCGGGTCGTCAATCAAGGGCGTCAGCATCAGAGTGCCGGCCGAATCCGCGCCGAGGAAGATGAGGCCCAGCGCCGGGACCCGGACCACGAAGTAGTCGCTTGGGGGACGGTGGCTGATCGCCACCAGTTGATCCCGTTGCCGGGTGATGGCGTCCGCCAAGGTAGAACCGCCGTAGGCCACGGGTCTCCAGGCGCCCTTCAGCCGCTCGACCTCGATCGAAGAGCGAATCGCCGCTCCCGCCTGCACCGGATACATCACCTTGTCTCCTCCGGAGAGCAGCGAGACCGGCTTCCTGGCGCTGGAATAGGCCTGAAGCGAGTCGAGCCTTACGAAAAACTCCACCAGCGGCTCGCCCAGCGAAGCCCCTTGAGCCTGCTCGGCATCGGAGAAGCCGAGTGTGGCGTAGTGCTCCCGCGCGAGTGCGCGCAGGGTATCGAGCCCGGCCATCGCGGCCGGCCGGGATTCTCGCGCCGCCGCGAGGACTGTGTCCTTCCGCTCCTGGCCACTCACCGGACGCGCCGCCACCGCCACAAGAGCGATCGTTGCCAGCCAGCGAAGCATGGTGGCCTCCTCTCGTCAATTCTTGGTGACGTCGTAGAAGTCATCCCAGTGGGTGTGGTCAGTTCCGCTCACGTAGTCATCATACGTCGTGAGATATTGTGCTCCCACATTCGGCGCCCAGGGATTGTTGACCGCGACGTAATGGGTCCCATTCAGCGTGGCGTATCCCGTCACCACCATCATGTGTCCGCCTCCTCCGGTCCAGTGCCAGGCGAAGGCGAAGGGCTTCTTGGCGCAGTAGATCTGCGACTTGACCTGGGCCCAGGTGAGAGGCGTGTCGCTAGTGCGCTTGAACGAGAAGCCGTACTTGTCGAACTCGGGCCAGCCGCCCTGGATGCAGGCGTTCGGCACCGGGCTGTTGAGGCAATCGGTGCGGCCGAATTCCTTGTTGGCCTCGTCTCCCTGCTGCACCTGGGTGCCGAGGAATTCCATGATCATCTCCCCGCTCGCAGCCCAGCACCACATGCTGGTCTCCTGGGGGCGCAGGGCGACGGTCTGCGATCCGATGTTATCGGGGGGATTACAGCAGCCGTCGAGAAGCATGATCACGGAGACCAGCGCGCAGAGGCCCAGCCTGCGCCGTGGCTTGTCGTCCATGGAGCCCTCCTTTCAGACTCGGACTCAAACACGGGGCGTACCAAAGCAGAGCAGCCGCCTGGGAGGCGGCGAAAACAATCGCGCGGCAGTCGGGATGATTCCCAACCTACCGCGCGATACTTTTCCGAAACAGTCTGTAGGGAGGCCTAAAATCGGCCTACATCCAAGGGTCTAGAACCCCTCGACACTCTTTCCCCGCTACTGGCTTGCTCCAAACAGCGCCCCAGCCGCCGCGGTGGCACCCATGGCGAGCGCTCCCCAGAAGGTAACTCGTGCTGCACCTTTCACGACTGACGCTCCCCCGATCCGTGCCGCCAACCCGCCCAGCAGGGCCAGCAGCAGAAGCGAAGCGCCCACGATCACCGGTACCAGCCGAACAGGCGGAGCGAGTGCGACGATCGCGAGTGGTAGTGCTGCACCTACGGCGAAGCTTGCGGCCGAGGCGAGAGCAGCCTGCAACGGCCGGGCTGCGGTGATGTCGGAGAGGCCCAGCTCGTCGCGAGCGTGCGCGGCGAGCGCATCCTTCGCCATAAGCTGGTCCGCGACCTGCGCGGCGAGTGCTGGATCCAGTCCGCGCGCCACGTAAATCCCGGTCAGCTCGGCTTTCTCGCCGGGCTCATCAGTGGCCAGCTCGCGACGCTCCCGGTCCAGGTCAGCCCGTTCCGTGTCGGCCTGCGAGCTGACGGAGACGTATTCCCCCGCCGCCATCGACATGGCACCGGCCAGGAGCCCGGCCACCGCGGCGACCAGAATCGCTGAGGGCGTCGCGGCCGCCGCGGCCACTCCGACGATAAGGCTGGCGGTGGAGATCAGACCGTCATTCGCGCCAAGCACAGCGGCGCGAAGCCAACCGATGCGCTCGGTGCGGTGCGATTCGCTATGGCGCATGGGACCCCTGATTCAACTGCGAGTCAGTTGAGATGCGGTGGGCTACGGAAGGGAACCGACGCCTCAGACCTCGGTGTCCTGGAAGCGAGCGCGGTGGTGACGACGCTCGGACGGCAGACTGCGCCGGAACCCGGAAGCACCGAATGAAGGCCCAGCTGGAACGGAGTTGTGCCGCTGGTTAAAACTCTCGACGCTTCATGGCCTTGAAAAACTCTTTAGTCTCTTCCTGGGCCGGATCGTGGTCGTCCGTCTTCTCCGACGGCCGGCGGGTAGCGTCCAGGGTGGCATCGTAGGTCGGCCGTTTCTTGGCCTTCGGGGCCGAAGCCTTGGCCATGTTCTTCTTGATCAGCGCTTCGAGCTCCTTGTCCTTCACGGCTTTCCTCCGCAGGGGTCCGATAGAGGAAGATATTGGGGTGGTACGGGGTCGGGGGAGGGGGCGGGGTGGCGAGGCGGTCGAGGCGGACAGGGCGGACAAGGCGGACAAGGCGGTCAGGACGAGGTGGTCAGGACGGCGGGAACGGAGCCGAAGGAAACACCTCATCCCGAGCGAAGCGAGCAACTGTCCGGGTTTTCTGGGTGGTGATGCTCCAGGCATACTGCCAAGGGCGCTGATCGCGCAGGATGGCGTTGAGGAGCACGAGGAGTTGGCGAGCCACGGCGGTCAGCGCCAGCTTGGGCGCCATATAGAGCCCGTGCGGATGGCGGGCCGGCCCCCCCAGCAGTGCCGCTGCCCTTAAGCCTCACCTGGTCCTCTCCCTCGCTATCCACGCTACTATCTCCCTCTCCAGCGTCTCGAGCGGCAGCGGCCCATTGTCGAGCACCGCATTGTGGAAGCGGCGGATGTCGAACTTCGGCCCCAGTTCCTCCTCGGCCCTGGCCCGCAGTTCCTTGATCTTGAGCTCTCCCATCTTGTATGCCAGCGCCTGAGCCGGCCAGGCGATGTAGCGATCGATTTCGACCGTCACGTCCTGCTCCGACTTGGCCGTGTTGTCCATCATGTACTTGATCGCCTGCTCTCGGCTCCAACCCTTGGCGTGGATTCCCGTGTCCACGACGAGGCGGCAGGCGCGCCACATCTCATAGGTCAGCTGGCCGAACTTTGAATATGGATCCTTATAGAATCCCAGCTCGCTCCCCAGGCTCTCGGCGTAGAGCGCCCAGCCTTCGACATACGCGGTGTAGTCTCCGTTGCGACGGAAGTCGGGCAGTGAGGTGAGTTCCTGCGCCCTCGACAACTGGAGGTGATGACCCGGAACCGCCTCGTGGAGTGTCAGAGCCTCCAACTCGTAGAGCGGGCGCGCATCGAGCCGGTAGGTGTTGACCAGCATGTATCCCGCGCGCGAACCATCCGCCGCTCCCGGGTAGTAACGTGCCGTAGTCTGGGACGGAGCCTCGAAGTCCGGGAAAGGGCGCACTCCGTAAGGCGCGCGGGGCAATTCGGCAAAGAGGCGGGGCAGCTCGGGATCGATCCGTTTCGCGAGGTCGCGATAGCGTCGCACCAGACCATCGGCCGACGTTTCATAGAACTGAGGGTCGGTGCGGAGAAACTTGAGCCAGTCGGCGAAGGAACCCTTGAAGCCACTCGCGGTGATGACCGAATCCATCACCTTCCGGATTCGCGCAACTTCGCTGAGGCCGAGTTGGTGGATCTGTTCCGCGGTGAGGTCGGTGGTGGTCTCGCGTTTGATGGCAAAGCGGTAGTAGGCAGCACCGTCCGGAACCGACGAGATGGCAGGCGACGAGCGACCCGCCGGCAGGTAACTGTCGGTGACGAACTCGCGGAACCGGGCCAGGACCGGTTGCACCCCATCCTTGATTGCCGCGGTCGCAGCCGCCCGCAGCGCGGCCTGATCCTCGCTGCTGATCGTCGCGGGCATGGTCTTGAAGGGGATGTAGTACGGGCTCTGCTCGACCGTATCCACCAGCTGTCCAGTGATCTGGGCCGGTACGCCTCGCAGCGGAACCGCAGGCTGGGTCCAGCCCTCCGCCATACCGCGGCGCAACAAGTCCATGACCTGAGCCATGTAAGTCGGATACGCCGCCAGGCGGGCCAGGTAGTTGTCGTATTCCTTCTTATTGGTGAAGGGCATCACTTCGGCGAGCTGATTCAGCATGAGGTGTGGACCATCGAGCTGGTCCAGCGCCAGGAGCTCGTTGGGGAATTGCTGCCCTTCGACCGCTATCTCCTTTTCCCGCTTGAACAGATCGTAGGACAAGGCATCCTGTTTGGAGAGACCGGCGCGGGGAAGCCCGCCCAGTCGCGCCAGCATGTCCCGGTCGTGAGCCTTGCGCCGTTCTATTGCGGCTGGCGAGAGGTCGGTGAGTTTCGTGTCGTAGCGATGGTCGCCCTGCCAGGTCGCGGTCTCGGGATGCTCGCTGTGGCGGAACTCCCAGTCTGAAGCGAAGAGTCGCTTGAGCGCATTGGCGTTTGTCTGCTGGCCCTGGGCGTCGCTGGAGCCGATCGCCACGATTCCTCCCACGATCGCCGTGAGAATCGCGCGTTTCATGGTCCCTGTTCTTGAATTGGGAGGTTGTAACTCTGGCGCCAATCGTGGAAGGCAAACGGCAGCCCGATGGCGAGTCCCAGAGTCCAGATCGTCCACACGGCGTAGCACGCGGTGCGCTCGTGAGACAACAGCCACTGGATG
This sequence comes from Gemmatimonadales bacterium, assembly GCA_036558125.1. Taxonomy (GTDB): domain Bacteria; phylum Gemmatimonadota; class Gemmatimonadetes; order Gemmatimonadales; family GWC2-71-9; genus DATBGE01. The sequence goes on from DATBGE010000132.1 coordinate 35,135, forward strand.
AGTGGGAGCCCGGTATTTCCCGTTCTCAGCTGGGCCAGGAGAAATACCCTCAGGAGCAGCGGGACCAGCATGTAGACGAAGAGCAGGAAACCGAGGAGCAGAACCAGGGCGAGGCCAATTCGAAGCGGAGTCCAGCGAATCTCGGTTTCTCCCCGGTAGATGACGTTACCCACCACCGCGGCGCCAAGCATGGCGACGCCGCCGATCCCGCAGGCGATGGCGAACGGGCGGATCGAGGTCATAAGCTGGTGATGCAAGGTGATACCCGGCGTGCAGTGGTGCCCGTCACTGATAGTAGCCAATAGAGAAGGTGAGTCGGTCGGCCTGCTGCTGACCAAAGTCCTCGGTGGTGGGAAAAGTTCCGTACTTGGCGCCGAGATTCGAGATGAACATGTGGGCATAGCCGAGGGTGAAGCTCCAGCCTTTGCCGCTGGGGTTGGTGCGGATGTGGCGGGAAAGGTAGGCTCCCGGCGCCAGCATGATCGGTGACCGGTTGACTTTGGACACCTCACCGAGCGCGGCGCGGAACAGGACTCCCACCTCGGTGTTCGACTTACCCCGTTCCCGTCCGCCGAGGACCCGGATTCTGGGTTCGATGAAGAACCATAGCACGCCGGCCGACTCAGGGCGGTCGTGCCATCCGATACCGAGCGCACAGCCGCTCACCATCCGTGCGATTCCGGGTCCGTTTCGCGCCGAGAAACACCCTTCAACGTCCCAGCTTCCCTTGTCGTTGTCGGGCTGCACTCCGGGTTCGAGATTCAGCAGGTACCCAGTGTGGGCCCCGGCTCCGATCTCGACGCCGATCTCCCATCCCGGCTTGTCGATAATTTCCTCGCGCCGCGCGCTCGCTTTGGCGTCGTAGTACAGCTTCACGTTCACGACCGCTTCTCCGAGGCCGAGGACTCGGATTTCGTACTCCCCATCGGCCCTTGTGTAGACCTCGAATGCGACTCGCCCACTGGCTCCGGGTCCTGCCTCCGTGCGGGACAGGAATGCCGGCGGTCCGCTCGGACGCAGATGGATGTCGAGGCTGACTTCAGGCGAGCTCAATTCGGCCCGATACACGTCGGTCTTTCGCAGTTGAACCCGGACAAACTCCCCTGGGGCGGTGAAGCTGTGGTCCAGCAGGAGCGAATCCCTCGCTGTGTGTACTGTTGTCGTATCCTGCACCGGCGTTGTGTCCCGTACGGCTGTGGTGTCTTGCGCGAAGGTCGTTGACACCAGAACTGGTACGGCGAGCAAACCCACGAGCCCCAGCTTGACGGACCCGAGAAGTTTCGGCGCCATGCAGAATCCTCATGAATTTAGGGAATCGATCTGATCTGTCGGCTCAGTCAGCAGAGGTACTCACAGCAACACGGTCGAATCGCAGATCCAGCTGAAGCGGTTCCCTGCAAGTCCCTCATTCCCACTCGCAGCTTACCGTTATCGCAAGTGAAGGTCCTTGCGTCTGAGTGAACGGTCTATCTGATCTTGCGGCTCAAGTCTCCCTCTGCGGCGTCGAACAGGATGCTGCAGCAGGTGACGCCGGCTTCTGCCTTCTGCAACTCCGAGACATCCAGCGAGATCACTGCGAAGCCCATCCGCCGCAGGAGCTTCTGGGTTGCCGGGTAGTTGCCCGGCACGATCGCGGTCTCCCCCACGACGAGAACATTGGCCCCGGAGGCCTCGTTGGAGGGAACCTCCAGAATCTCGTAACCCTTGAACGCCCGGGTATCCACCATTGCGCTGTTGAGCAGGAACATGTTGCGGCCGAGATAGGAGCAAGCCGACTTGAGGTGGAGCGCGCCTCGGACCTTCACCGTGACGACGTTGTAGCCATACGGTTGGAGGATGGTGCGCAGTCCCTCAGCGCCGGCCTCGTCGGTGCGGCGGGAGATTCCGACGAAGATCGTCTTCCAGGCCCGGATCACGTCGCCGCCTTCGAGCGAGCCCTGCGGCGGTAAAGACAATACGCGACGACAGAAAGCCAGCTCTTCGGCCACGCTAAAGACCTCGCGGGCGCGGCTTTGCGCCCCCATCCGGGCAGGCACCAGGACTTCGTCCAGCACCACCGCGGTATCTTCGACGAAGACGGCATCGGGACAGAGGTCGAGCGGCCCCATGGAAATGAGCTTGGCTCCAACCTTGCGCAGGGCATCCTCGTATGCCGCGTGCTGTTTGCGCGCGAGTTCTACATCGATGGCTTCGTATTTCTGAAACGTGAGCTCGCAGTCGTTGATCGTGCGACTGACCGCCCGGGTGAGAGCCGCTAACACTGGATCGCCTCCGCGATGGCCCGGCCCACTTCCGTGGTCGTCGAGCGACCACCGATGTCTGGTGTGGTCGGGCCTTCGGCCACGACGGTGTTTACCGCACGCTCCAGTCGCTTCGCGGCCTCGGGGTGTCCCAGCGCTTCCAGCATCAACGCTCCAGTGAGGGCGGTCGCCATCGGATTCGCGACATTCTTGCCGGCGAGAGGCGGCGCCGAGCCGTGCACCGGCTCGAACAGCCCCGCCCGTCCGGGATGAAGGTTGGCGCTCGCCGCGACACCGAGTCCGCCGACCAGGCCGGCCCCGAGGTCGGAGAGGATGTCGCCGTACAGGTTGTTCGCTACGATCACCTGGAAGCGCTCCGGTTCCCGCACGAGTTCCATTGCGAGCGCGTCCACATAGCGGTGTTCCCGATTGATGGTCGGGTGGCGTGCTCCGACCTGATTGAAGATCTCACCCCAGATTCGTTGCCAGGGAACCGCGTTCGCCTTGTCGCTCATGGTGATGCGGTTCTTGCCGTGTCGAGCCGCCCAGTCGAAAGCGGCCTCGATGATTCGGGTGACACCCTTCCGACTATGGATCTCCTCGGAAATCTGCCGCTCGTTCGGGGAGCCCACCTCTTCGGCCCGGCCCACGCCTTGGTACTGTCCTTCGGTGTTCTCCCGAAAAATGACGAAGTCGATGACAGTTCGATCGGCCGCGCGCAGGGGAGACAGCCGCGGGTGTATGAGTCTGACCGGACGGAAATTGATGTACAAGTCTAACCGGAACCGGAGCCCCAGCAGGATATCCCGGGCGTGTTCGTTGCCAGGTACCCGCGGGTCTCCAAGGGCTCCGACGAAAATAGCGTCGGTCTCGTCTCTCAGGTGTTTGAAGGCGGAATCCGGAAGTGTCTCTCCGGTCTTGAGATAATGGTCCGCCGAGTAGGGGAGCCGCTCGATGTCGAGGGTGACACCCTCGGAGCGGGCCGCGGCCTCGATGGCTGGAAAGCCCGCGTCCAGTACCTCCGGACCAATGCCGTCACCCGGAATGAGGGAGATGCGGTGGGCGGTCACAACGGCGGGAGGGGCAGACGGGAGACGGGAGAAAGGAGATGGGTGATCGGTGAACGGTGAACGGTGAACGGGAGTTTGTTGAGCATGTCGCCTGTCGCCTTGTCGCCCTGACCGACCACGTCCTCACGTCCCTACGTCCTCACGTCCCTACGTCTCACGTCTGTTACGTCCTACATGCCACGTTCCACTCCGTACCTCCCACCTCCTACACCACCCGTCTACTCTTCGCCGACGAGATGGCCGCAGTTGATGCAATGCCGCCAGCCGAGCTCGATCTCGGACTGGCACTCGGGGCAACGGGTGAAGGCCTGATTCTGGCCGCAGTGGGGACAAAAGTTAACCGGTCGGCCGGTGGGGAGACGCCCGCCGCAAAAACTGCATCGAGGCCCCGACTCCGCCCGGGGCGGAGGATCGGGATCCGGTTCAGCCGTCATCCGTGGTGGAGCGGGGACGATGGGAACCGGTTCCGGGGCCAGCCGGGCGGCACGCAGGGTCTCGAGAGAGATCACGTCGGCGCCGCCGTCGGCCTCCCGAGAAGGCATCGGGAGTGGCGGGTCGAAGTCGACATCTTCCGGCGGTGCAAACGCTTCGTCGGGACCGGGCCCCAGGGCGTGGGCCAGTCGTTCGGTTTCCAGTTGCAGTTCCGCGTCGGCATACGCGCGGATTAAATCAAGGTTAGGGTTGCCGCTGGATGATTCCGAGCGAAACCGCTCGGCGACGTCAGGGGACAGCATGCGGATGAAACCGCCCTCTCCGGCACAGAGTCGGAGCAGGAGAAAGTCATAGTCCTCTGCTGTATCTATGGAGAGAGAGCGTCGGTTGGTGCGGTAGGGGATGACCGATTCGTAGAGATCCGAAAGCGGCATGGAGCGATGTAGGCGCGCCGGGTCAATCGCGATTAGGTTATCCACCAGCCGGCGAAAAAGCCGTTCGAGATCGGTCATGTTGGGCTGAGGTTAGGGCCGGCCTCCCACACTGTCAAGCAAGGAGTTGTGATGCGCGCCTCGTTCATGGCCGCCATTCTCGCGGTGGCTGTTCCTGCTCTGGTCGCCGCCCAGACTTGTGAGCCCTCCAAGGATTCTCACGAGGCGGACATGTTCGCCCACTTCTCGGTCCCGCTGGCGTTCAGCGTGGCTCAGGGGCCGAGAGTCGCGCGCCCGGGCACGGTCACGATCAGCCTGGAAGGTACATATCTGCCCGACATCGACGACCAAACCGCGACAGCGACCGTCTGCCGGCCGGGCAAGGGCCCCGAGAATGTGAACATTCTGTTCGGATTCGTCCGTCCCCGCATCGCGTTCGCATTGGCGAACGGGACGTACCTCGAGGTGAGCTGGGTTCCGCCGATCACGATCAAAGGAGTGCAGCCCAATCTGTGGGGGTTCGCCCTCGGCCGCACCGTTCCGATCAGCAAGTCGACGCTGCTGACCGGCCGGGTCCACGCCACGATCGGCTCGATCGAGGGTCCTTTTACCTGCGGAGAATCTTCGCTCGATGATCCCGCGAACGTGGATTGCTTTGGGGGCCAGGAATCCAACGACCGCTACCAACCCAACATCTTCGGTGCCGAGATCACGTTCGGGTGGAATTGGGGAGGGGGGAAGTTCCGGCCTTATCTCGGTGGGGGATACAACATCCTGCATCCTCGCTTCCAGGTGGATCACACCGACCAAACCGGCTTCAGAGACCGGACAAAGATCGAGGTGAATTTGAGCCGCTGGGCGCTGATGGGTGGAGCTACCTGGAATCTCTCACCCGCCCTCAGCCTGAGCGGCGAGGTGTACTCGCAGCCCAAGGACGCGGTGACGGGTCGGGTGGTTCTGGGATATTCGATTGGGAAGTGGGCGCACTAAGCGGGAGATAAGTAGAAGGAGGGGAGCACCTCATCCCTCGCTTTGCTCGGGATGAGGAATCGGTGCCTTCCAGCGCTCTCCGCTTGCCGGCCTACTCCTCCAACACCACCGGCATTTCCTCCCCTTCCCGAATCCGCTGCTCCAACGCTGCGAAGGCTCGGTCCGGATCGTACTCCACGAACTGCTTCTTCGCCTGCTTCGCCTCGAACCACGCTGAAAATCCCGACTCCACCGCACCCTGGGAGGTGATCTGTTCCCTGGCCGCCTTTACCGCGAGGTCATTGGCGTACTCGTTCTTGGGATGCCCGCGGTGGCCCCGTACCCAGGCCCATTGAGCGTCGTGCCCCCTGGTTGACTCCACCAGCAGCTGCCAGAGCTCCAGGTTTTCGATCGTTCCGCCCTTCCGGGTCCAGCCCCTCGCCTTCCATCCCGGCGCCCATTCGCGGACGCCTTTGACCAGGTATTCCGAATCGGAAACCACCAGCGCTCGGAGCCGCTTGCCCTTGCCGCCGAGCAGTTGCAGCGCCGCGATGGCACCACATAGGGCCATCTTGTTGTTGGTTGTGTCGGGCGCGGAGATGTAGAAATCGCGTCGCTGGATCCCGCTGGAAGTGCGGACCTCGATCAGGCCGCCGGCGCCGCCGGGATTTGCTCCGTCCCGGCCGTTGCCCAGGCAGCTTTCATCAAGATGAAGGACGGCGATAGGCAGACGTGGTGCGGGCACCGGGATCGTGCGGCTCACTGTGGACGAGGACGGGGATGTCGGTGGCCCGCAAGATAGCCTCGGTGTGGGAGGGTACCAACCGGCGTCCCTCTTCCCGGCCGGTTCCAGTGAAGAGGCAGTTGCAACGGTACTCCGCGATCGCGGCCGTTACCGCTTCCTCCACCTTCCCGGTGGCGAGGTGGGTGTCATAGCTGAAGGGCGACGCGGAGAATGCGGCGGAAGTCCGGGCCAGGACGGCGTGGCCCGCGGCGGAATCGTCCGCGACATGCAGCACATCGAGGTGGGCCGCCGCGATTTCAGCGTAGCGGGCCGCGAACGAGAGTGCTGCCTCGCTCGCCGGCTGGCCGTCGTACGCCACGAGGCAGCGATCCATTGGGCTTACCTGATCGCCGCAGACCAGGACGGGGCGCGGGCAGCGCCGGATCAGCTCGCGGGTATCGGGACCCAGCGGATCTCCCGCACCCAGCACGCCGGAGCGGCCGACCACGATGGCGCCAACGTCGGCGGCAAGTTCCCGCAGCGTTTCGACTACGTCGCCGCGCCGAAGCTCAGTCTGCACCCCGAGCCCCGCTCGACGCACCGTCTCTGCCGCTCCTTCGAGCAGTGCTCGCCCGGACTGATCCTCGGTGGAATTGGCCTGATCGGAAGCGGGATCCATCCACTGCGGGCGAAACCCCGCCAGCGATTCCGCCCGGGCCACGTGAACCAGGACGATCTGGGAACGGAACAGCCGGCCGATATGAATCGCCTGGGTCAGCGCGACCAGGGATCGAGGCGAGCCGTCCAGACCTACCAGGAGAGAGGTGAACATAGCTCAGATGTGCAGAGCCTGACCTGAATGGTCAAGGGTCTATTCCCCAACGATCTCGAATTCATCCAGCTCGTCCAGCAGGAACTCGAGTTCTTCTCCCGTCATCGGATGCCTTCCCACCAGCGCGTCCCGATTTGCTCGAGTGGTAAGCCGCACCGCGGTCACCACGTATTCCGTGCCCCGGCGCAGGAGAGATACCCGCTTGCCGCGCCGAACGGCGGCCTCGAGCTGGTCGAGCCGGGTTGCGTTCCAGCGCAGCGACACTGATCAGAGTCTCCGCGACACTCGAATCGTGCCCGCGGGACCATCGGTGACCCGGCCGATGATGCTGGCCGCGAGGGTCTCTTCCTCGCGCAGTCGCTCGACCAGGAAATTCGCCCGGCTGGTGGCGACGCTGATCACCAATCCTCCCGATGTCTGGGCATCGGCGCACAACATCCGCTCAGCCGGACTCAGATCCTCGGCGAAACTGGTCCAGGTCGCCGCGGCGAGATTCCGCTCGGTGCCCCCTGGCACGACGCCCCGGTTCGCGAGCTCGTAGGCACGGTCCAGCAGCGGCAACTCCTCGAACCCGATCTCGGCAGCCACTCCGCTCGCGCGAACCACGTGACCCAGATGTCCGACCAGCCCGAAGCCGGTGATGTCGGTCGCCGCATGGGCCTGGGCGGCATGCGCCGCACGCATCGCTCCGTCGTTGAGCGTCGTCATGCTACGCACTGCTTCGGCCAGGTCAGTCTCGCCGATGATGTCGCGCTTGAGCGCCGTCGTCAGCACTCCGGTACCCAGCGGCTTGGTCAGGACCAGGACGTCACCGGGACGGGCCCCCGCGTTGGTGAGCAAGCGATCGGGGTGCGCCTCCCCAATCACGGCCATGCCGAAGTGGGGCTCGAGCGCATCGACCGAATGGCCCCCCACCACCAGGCATCCGGCCCTTGCCGCGGCATTCCCGGCGCCCGTTATGACCTCGCCGAGTAACTCGAACGGAATCTTGCCTCTGGGCCAGCCTACCAGGTTGAGCGCGAAGAGCGGCATGCCTCCCATGGCGTAGACGTCGCTCAAGGCGTTGGTGGCGGCGATGGCACCCCAGGTCGCTGCGTCGTCTACGATGGGAGTGAAGAAGTCCACCGTCGCGATGAGGGCCCGGTCCGGAGCGATCTGGTAGACCGCGGCGTCATCCCGGGTCGCGGCATCGACCAAGACGCGGGGATCATTCGCTCCCGGCACGTTCTGGAGCACTTGAGCGAGGTCGAGCAGTCCCAGTTTGCAGGCGCAGCCGGCGCCGTGGGAGAAGCTCGTGAGTCGGATTTTGGGAGACGTGCTGGCCATAGGAGTGAAAAGTAACAGGGCGAGAGTACCGAGTACCGAGTACCTAGTACCTAGGGGTATCGATGGTCACAGCCAGCATCGGTAGCGTAGTCGGTACTCGGTACTAAGTACTAGGTACTAGGTACTAGGTACCAATCACCATAGCCTGCAATCCAATGAGTGCTCTTTCCTGCCGCGCCAACGCGCCGAAAGTTCCGTCCCGCCGCTGAAGGGCTAGAAGCGAGGGGATCGCCTTCCGGACCGCGCCCTTCGCCTTTTCGCTTCCTTCTGCCATGAGTGCTTCCAGAGTCATGAACGAATCGAGGCCGGACCAGGTACCGTCCTCCTTCTGACGCTTCAGCAGTAGATCCCGGTAGGCCTCGATGGCTTTTTCCTCCTCCTCGGCGTGCGCCAGCGCAGAGAGGGATGCTACGACGAATTCCATCGGGTAGTGATCGGTCGGCAAAGGTCCCATTGCCGCGGTGGCGAGACTCTCGATGTGGTTCCGCACCCCCCCGTGGGATTCCCGTCCAGCCAGGACGACGGCTCGGAGCGCAAGGCAACTGGCGGCGAAGCGGGCGGTGCCTTCGGAGCGGATCACCTTGCCGGTGGGCAGGGTGAGCGGTGCGACCCGCTCGGTTGCCGGCGCCACTGCGAAGAATCCCTTCATGAAATGCTCGCAGGTCCGGCCTGCGTGGCGGGGCGGAGTGCATCCTTCGCCGAATCGGCCCGTCGCCTCCTGCCGGACGAGGAGCCAGTCGGAGAGTCTCGTCGTGGAGGCGGCGTCACCGCCGAGGTCATGCAACTCCACGATCGCCCACGCGGTTGAAACGAACGCGCCGCCCACGCTGCCATCGACGCGAATCTCGGCGATCAGGCGGCGGGCAAGATCCTTCGCGAGCTGTGGATCGTCCGCCGAGGGATTGCCGAGCAGGCGGCGGGCGAGAATTCCCTGTCTGGTGGGCGCCGAGGCGAAATAGGCTTGCAGCCGCGCGATGCCTTCCACTGCCATTATCCTAATCGCCAGGCCAGCAGCCCTCCCGCGACGATGATCCGGATCACTCCCAGGGCGACCTCGCGCCACGGCAGGATGGGACTTCGATGCTGGCGTAGCCGCAGTGGGACTTCAACGAGAACAGCGACGAGCAGGAAGAGGAGAAGCCAGCCCCCGTGCCCCAGGCTGGCGAACCAGAGGCCCGCAAACAAAGTGAGGAGGAAGGCTTCGAGTGCAGCGGCGAGCCACTCGGTGCGGCGCGACTCGTGGTGCGACCGCTCGACCGGACTTCCGCCCAGACGGAGTCGGCCTTCATGCCAGAGGATAAACCACAACGTGACGACGAGCCACGCCAACAGCAGGCGAGGCAGCGGCATGGCCTACCAGGTTTTCCGAATGGAATCCGCGTCGTACAACAGGCCCCGAACCATCACCCGGCTTACCTGGCGGGTATTCCGGATATCGGCGAGGGGATTCGCGTCGAGAACGACGAGGTCCGCCGCCTTGCCCGCCGCCAGCGTCCCGATGGAGTCGGCGCCGAGCAGTCTGGCACCGTTGACCGTCGCGGCACGAAGGGCGTCACTCGGGGTGAGTCCTGCGTTCACCAGCAGCGCCATCTCGGTATGCAGCGTCGGCCCGGGCGGCAGCATCTGGTTGGTCGCGTCGGTACCGGCGGCGATCACTCCGCCCGCCACCCGGAACTCCCGCACGAAGAGATCCTGCATCGGTCGCGAGGCGCGGAAGGCGGCGTAATCGGCATCGGTCCATCCAGCCCGCGCCTTGAGATCGGGAAGATTCCACCGCTTGATTTCGGAATCCGGAACCGACTTGAGATCGGGGTCCAACAGCATAGCCGGATCATCCAGCCGGCTGAAGGTATCGTGCAGCACGAGAGTCGGGATGAGGATGACGTTCCGGTCCACCAGGGTCGCGGCGACGCGCGCGAGGCTGGTCGAATCCAGCTTGGCCCAGCTCTTCTCGAAGGCGTTCCAGCCACGGAAAAACGAGGCCCGGTGTTCGGCATAGAGTTTTTCTGCTCCCCGCGGATTCGCCGCTTCGGGGATGCCGGTCATATGCTCGATCGAGGCTACCCCCAGCCTTGAGGCGGTCTCGGCATCGGTGAGACCGAGGTGCGCCGTCACCTTGAGGTTGAGCGCGTTCGCCTCGTCGAGCAGCGCCTTGAAGAGCTCCGGCGTGATTCTCGTGTAGGTCTTGATGAAGTCGACACCGGCCACCGCCCGGGCGTCCACCGCGCGGCGGGCCTGAGCCGCGGTCTTCACCTCGGTCGCGTCTCCATACGTTGCGGGCGCCCCGTCGATCATTGCCCCCGCGGAATACACTCGGGGCCACGCGTTCCCACCCAGGCTGGCTTCCTCGCGCAGAGCCAGAACCGAGTCCATGTTACCGTGGGTATCGCGAACGCTGGTGATCCCGTACGCCAGGAACCGGGGCAGGGACCAGCGTGAGGAGTGGACGTGAGAATCGATGAGTCCGGGGATGATCCATTTGCCGCTGACGTCGATCTCCTCGGCTGTCTTGGGAATCTTGAATCCCTCGCGGGGGGATACCGTTTCCACCCTGCCCTGGTAGATCACGATCACCCCGTCCCGGAGAACGGTGCCGCCGCTGCCGTCGATGATGTTGCCACCGACCAGCGCGATCCGGTCTTTCTCGCGGGGAGCGCATGCCGCCAGCGCGGCGAGGAGCAGAAGGCTAGCGCGCATCAGTCGAGGTGTGATCGTGGAGGATCTTCCAACCATCGGATCGGCGCTCCATCACGAGGGTGAAGGGACCGCTGGCGGTGGTGCCCTCGGTGTTATAGAGGATGAACCGGGCGGTTACCAGAGCAAGCGTGGAGCTGAGCGGCCGGACATCGAATTCCTCAAACCGCAGACTGTCCCGGGTGGCCCCCGGCGCAAATCGCGGTGCGTAGTGGCTTCGGATGAGGTCGATCCCCTTGACCAGGTGCCCGCCAGAGACGTACGACGTGAGGCTGTCGTGAGCATAGTCTGCCATGAAGGCATCCAGGTCGCCCCGGTTCCATGCGTGGGCCGAACGGGCAAATTGCTGCTGAAAGTTGGAAGTCAGAGCCGCCCGATCCGGGAGCGGTTGGGGGCTCGGTGTGGAAGAAGAGCAGGCCACGAGCAGGGCCAGAGCCAGCGGGATCGCTCGAACCATGAATTCCGGATGGTGGAGATGCTGAAACGTGAGGAGGGTGCGGGTCCGGCGCAAGGTGAAATAGCGCACTTCCTTGAGTCCCGACCTCGGGGGTAGGCTTCGGCATGGACGTTGTGTCTCGCTTCCGGCGGCCGGACGCCCCCGCGCTCATCCTCGTCAGTAATCGTGAACCGTTCATTCATGAGCGAGATGCCTCGGGGCAGATCACCGTCAGCCACCCCGCGGGAGGTCTGACTGCGGCACTTCAGCCCATGCTCGCCGCGACCGGCGGCACCTGGATCGCCTGGGGAAGCGGGGCCGCGGATTTCGATGTCACCGACGGGCACGATGGAGTGCGCGTCCCGCCCCAGAATCCCGCCTACCGGCTTCGCCGCCTCCGGCTTACTCCCGAGGAAGTGCGCGGTTACTACATCGAAACCGCCAACCGGGCCTTGTGGCCTCTCTGTCACTCCCAGATCTCCCTGCTGATCTACGAAGAGGAACACTGGAAAACCTACCGCCGGGTCAACGAGCGGTTCGCCGCCGCGGCGGTCAGCGAGGCCAAGGGCCGGGAAGCGGTCGTCTGGCTCCAGGACTATCACCTGGCATGCGTCCCCGCGATGCTGCGAGCTGCCCGGCGGCTCTTCGTCCACCAGTTCTGGCATATTCCTTGGCCACCCCCCGACATCCTTCGCCTGTTGCCACCCGCTCGCATCCTGGTCCGCTCCCTGCTGGGTAATGACCTCCTTGGCTTTCAGACGAAGGCCGACTGCCGCAACTTCTTCGCCGCGGTCCGCCGGTTCGTCCCCGAGGCGAAGGTGGAGCTGGGCCACGGCCGCGTGAAGTTCGGCGGCAAGCGCACCGTGGTCCGCGCATTTCCGATTTCCATCGACGTCAAGGCGTTCGAACGCTCCTCCGCCCGGGCCGATGTCGCCGAGATGTCGCGGCGAATCCGGCGTACTGCCTTGCCTCGAGGTGGCCAGCTGCTGCTTGGCGTAGACCGGGTCGATTACACCAAGGGCATCCCGCGGCGCTTCCGCGCCATCGAACGACTGTTGGAGGTGCATCCCGAGCACATCGGTCGGGTAGTCCTGCTCCAGATCGCGGTGCCCTCGCGTGGGGAAGTGCCGGAGTACGTGGCCTATGAGGAAGAAGTCGCGGAGATCGCGCAACAGGTGAACCGCCGTTATCGTCGAGGAGACTGGCAGCCGATTCGCCTGGTGCGCGAAGGACAGGACCCCGTCGCCCTGACGGCCTTCTATCGGGCGGCTGACCTCTGTGTGGTATCTCCACTTCAGGACGGCATGAATCTCGTCGCCAAGGAATTCGTTGCCTGCCAGCGCGACCGGCTCGGCGCCCTGGTCCTGAGCCGCTTCGCCGGGGCCGTGCACGAGATGCGCGGCGCATTCCTGGTTAACCCATATGACGTCGGCGCCGTTGCGGAAACCATTCACACGGCCCTCGCGACGCCTCCCGAAGAACGGGAGCGTCGCCTGGTGCGGATGCGGCGCCGGCTCGAAGCCAGCACGGTCTTCGACTGGATGGAATCCATCTTTGCCGAAGTCGAGCGGCTGAGACATAAGAAGTGATCCGACCGCTCGCTCAGGCCGAGAAGGAATTCGGCCGGCTCGCCATGGTGAGCCGGCCAGTCCTGTTTCTCGACCTGGACGGTACCCTGGCGCCGCTGGTGGACTGGCCGCGGGAAAAGGCCCGGGTGCCCCTGGTAACCCGCAATGTCATCCGGTCACTCCGGCAGTGCGGCGCAGAGGTGATCATTGTCTCGGGACGGGATGTCGATGGGGTCATGAGTGTGCTTCGGACCCCGGTGGATGCCGTCATCGGAAATCATGGAGCCGATCTTCTCGAGGGTGCGGACCGGCGCCGCTGGTTGCATGGCGATCCCCGCCGGCTTCGCCGCGCGGCCCGATTTCTGGAGGACTGGTTTCGCAACTGGCCCAGTGTCTGGGTGCAGACCAAGCCCTATTCGATCGCCGTCCACTGGCGTGGATCAACCGAGTTCGGGAAGAAGGTCTGGGAGGAAACCGCGGAGCTGTTGCTGGGCTGGGGACTGGACGCGCACACCGGCCGCCGGGTCATCGACGTCCGGTTGCCCGGGGTCAACAAGGGCCGCGCTGTGCTCGGCTGGCTCAGGACCCGGGAGCCAGGGGCCATCCGCCGCGGGATGGTATGTTATGCCGGGGACGATACCACGGACGAATATGCCTTTGAGGCGCTCGAGGGTCGCGCGATGACGATCGTGGTCGGGAAGCGAGCTCGCGGCGCGGCGTACCGAACAGCCAGTCCCGCCAGCCTCACCCGCTGGCTTGGGCGGCTGGCCAAGATCAGGAAAAGCAAGAAGGACTGAGTCAGTTCAGTCCTCACTCCACAGTCCTTTAACTCGCGACTCTCCCGCCATGCCCGACCAACCACCCATCTCGAGCTACGGCCTGATCGGCGACCTGCGCACCGCCGCGCTGGTAGGGCTGCATGGCGGGGTGGACTGGTGTTGCCTCCCAAGGTTCGATAGCCCGAGCATCTTCGCGGCGATTCTCGATCCTGATCACGGCGGCACTTGGCTGATCCAGCCCGACGAGCCGCACACCGCCAGGCAACGTTACCTCCCCTCCACCAATATCCTCGAGACCACGTTCCGGACCGACGACGGAGAGGTCAAAGTGGTGGATTTCATGCCGGTCGGCTTCGACGGAAAACCACCCAGCCGGCATCCCGAGCTCCACCGCAAGGTGACTTGCACCGGCGGGCGGGCGCGCATGCGGATCGATTTCATGGCCCGGTTCGACTATGCCGCAGGCGAGACCCGGATCGAGGAACTGCGCCACGGCATATTCGCCACCGACCGGCGTGAGGAGGTCGCCACTCTTTCGAGTGCGGTGCCGTTCGAGTGGAGTATCCGCGACGGCCGCGCGGTGACCCTGTTTCCTATTGTGGAGGGCGAGTCCCGCTGGCTGGTGCTGCGCTACGACGACGACGACGTTCACCCCGTGGATCGTTACGACAGCGCCCGCAAGCTCGAGGTGACCGCCGCCTACTGGCGGGTCTGGGCCTCGCAGCTTCGCTACACCGGACCGTACCACAGTCAGGTCGAACGCTCTGCTCTGGCGCTCAAGCTGCTCACCGATGGCGAGAGCGGCGGCATCATCGCGGCGCCGACGACCTCTTTGCCCGAGGTACTCGGCGGAGTGCGCAACTGGGATTACCGCTTCGTCTGGCTGCGGGATGCCGCCTTCACTCTCGAGGCGCTCGAGGGCGTAGGACATCACGAGGAGGCGGATCACTTCATGCGCTTTCTCAAGCGAGTCTGCCGCCACGAATCGGATCAGCACCTGCAGATCATGTACGGCCTGGACGGACGCCGGGAGCTGACCGAGCGCTCGCTGGATCATCTGAGCGGCTACTTCGGATCGCGCCCCGTACGGGTCGGAAACGCCGCGGCGGGTCAGCTGCAGCTCGATGTTTACGGAGACGTCATGGCGACCGCGGAAATCTGGCGGCGCTACCACGAAATGACCGATGGCACCTGGCGAGTGCTCCGTCCTCTGGTCGACTGGGTGAGCCGGAACTGGCGGCTTCCCGACTCGAGCATCTGGGAGATGCGAAGCGGGGCTCGGCACTATGTCTACAGCAAGTTGATGAGCTGGGTCGCCCTCGATCGGGGAATCCGCATGGCCGAGGCGATGGGAATGGATGGAGACGCTAAACGCTGGCGAACCGAGAGAGGCCTGGTGCGCGAGGAGATCCTGAGCCACGGCTGGAGCGAGTCGAAGCAATCCTTCGTTCAGGTCTATGACGATCCCGAAACTCTGGATGCCGCCGCGTTGGCCGTCGGGCTCCGGGGATTTCTTCCCTGGGACGATCCTCGAACGATCGGGACGGTCCGGGCGGTGGCCCGGGAGCTGACGACCGGCGACGGCGAGCTGGTCGTGCGCTACCGCAGTCCCGACGGCCTGCTGGGTGAAGAGGGAGCCTTCTCGATCTGTACCTTCTGGCTCGCCGAATCACTCTTGCGGATCGGAGATCGAAAGGGCGCGGAGCGCATTTTCCGGCGGATGATGAACCAGGCCAACCACCTTGGTCTCTATTCCGAGGAAATCGATCCCGCGAGTGGAGTAGCGCTGGGGAACTTCCCCCAGGCCTTCACCCATGTGGCATTAATCAATTGTGCTGTCGCAATGATGGGGAGCCCACCGACCAACGGGGAAGAGGAGGAATGGGAGGAGGCGTGAGAGTGAGGGGTAAGGAGTAAGGAGAAGGCTTTTCAACCTCACTCCTTACTCCTTACTCCTTACTCCTCACTTCTAACGCTTTACTCTACTGCGGTGTGCAATCCGATGTGGTCCAGGTAAATGTGTCGGCACCCACATCGAAGGTTCCGGTCGCGGTGCTCGGTGAGCCCTGGGTGATGGTTCCGACGCCCGTCGTTGCACCGGCCAGTGTGATCGTCGTTCCACCGGTAACCGTTCCATCGACTGCCACCGGGGTAGTGGATCCGCTGGTGAAGTAATTTCCTGCCAGAACTCCGTTTACAACCACGAATCCAAAGGATCCGCTTCCAGGAGTACCAGTGAAGGTGCCACAGAAGGCCTGGCCGCTCCCGTCATCCATCAGCGAAACGAAAACTCCTTGGGTAGGCCCTGGTCCGCTCCATGCCCCTTCGAGGCGGCTGACGCCGTCGAAGGTACCGCCGAAGACGTAGCCTTGATCACTCACGGCCAACAGGTCAGTGGCGGGGTCGTATGTTCCCGTTAGACTGATCGTTGAGGCGGTGGGCGCGACATTGTTGAGGGCGACGGTCGCCGCGATGGGAGCCATGGCACTTAATGCGGGTGGGGCGGGTGCGTCGGTGGCTGCGATAGCCTGCATACCACCGAAATCCGTGGCATTGTCAGCCTGAACGATTCCGGTCCAGACAGTTGAGGTCGAGCCTCCTCCCCCATTGTTATCGTCATCACTACAAGCGGCCGTCAGTGCCAAAGCGGCCAAGACCGTGGCCGTGAGGCCGCGTTGAATCACTTTCATTTGACGAACTCCTTCTATAAGGTCACTGTGAGCCGGATCACACGGGATCGCCCCGTCCCACGCCCACACGCGTGTTGTATCAAAAGGCTGATCGCTTGGCGGTGTCAAGCTACGAGTCTTACGGCGGGGTCACAGCAATCGCGATTCGGAGGCGGGCGTCAAAGGTCCTTCAGGTAGTGCACCGTTTCGGGCCGATATCCCAGATGCTCGTACAAGCCGAGGGCGCGCTGATTGGTCGCGAAGACATTCAGGGTAACTCGAGTGTACCCCTGCTCCCGGGACCAGTCCTCCGCCGCCTGCATCAGCCCTCGCGCGATGCCACGCCCTTCGGCTTCGGGCGCCAGGGCCAGGATCTCCACGTGGGCGTGCGGCTGGTGAGTGAAGTAGTCCTCCCTGGTGGTGATGAAGACATAACCGAGTTGTTGCCCTTCGGCAGTCTCCGCCACGCGGATCGTGTTCTGCCGGATCGGATGGTTCAGCGCCTCGAGCAGAATCGCGTGATCGGCGGCTCCGATTTCCGAGCGGCTACGCCATGGCGGAACGGGGAAGTCTCCCAGTCGCTCGGACAGCTTCAGCAGAAAGGGCTGGTCCTCCGGACCCGCCACCCGGATTCGAATTCCGGGTGGCATGCTCATGTGCCGCAGCGTTGAGTCTCCTACGGGTTGGTTCCCTTACCGCCGACTAGCGGACGTGCCGGAAGGTCAGGCGCCGTACCGCGAGCGACATGGTGGATGGATCTACTCCGAACTTCTTTGCGAGGACCTTGATCTGGGCGCCACGCTTGTAGAGCCGCCGGGCCAGCTGGACTTTCTTCTCGGTCAGTTTCGCAGCGTAGTTGTCACTGCCTTTTCGATGGGCACCACCGCCATAGCGCTTCGGCTGGCGACGGGAGGACCAGCGGGTCTTATGATCACGAGTGCGGGGCATAGGACATTCACGGAATTGGATGGTAGGGAGTAAGCGCCGTCCCTAGCCGGGTCGGACATCGTCGGTTGCGGATGGAGTGCGACGCAGCAGCGAGGCGATGAGCATCATGCCCAGGTTGGCGCCGGCGCAGAGCCCGCCGACGATGAGGAGGATCCGTGCCGTGGCACGGAGGATGTCGAAGCTGTGAATACCCAGCGCGACCAACCCCGCCTTCATGGCGAGGAGTGCCGCGGCCGTCGAAAAAATGCCGAGCTGGACGAGCAGCAGTGGACGATACCCGAGGCCGGCGTACAGCCAGTACAGCGCCATGGCAACCAGCAACCAGGCCAGCATCCCGGTGCGGGTCGTCTGCCCCAGCGGAAGCGAGCGGACCACCGGACCGACGATTACGCAGACTACCAGCCAGAGGAACAATCGCAGACTCGCTCCCCGGAGCTCTCTCCGCGTAGCGTCCTCGGCAGTATGCAGGGCCGGACCGCGCATCACACTCTCCTCGGGTACCGTGAGCGGATAACCCATTCTCAACCTACGTCACTCCGGGGCATCGCGGAACCATCGTGTTCACACCTGTCCGGCTCGCACCGCGAGCGGCCACTCGATCCGGCGCTGTTCCTCAGGCGCACCCCATAGCGGCTCGATCGCCGAGATGAATGGGGGGAGCGGATCGCGGCCTACCTTCTTCCGGAACCCGCTCACCGCCGACCAGGTATCGAGATACGATGCCAGCTCGGGAAGGTTCCACCAATGCTCCATCGCAACCGCCGGGAAGGCCAACTCTTCGAACGGAAAAGGTAACGTCCGATAGGCGGCATCGATGTGGTGGCGCTCCGGAGGCCAATAGGGACCAACGGTTTCGACGTAAAACACCGAGAGGAGCCCGTCGATTTGCGGGGATATGCGGCACAGCCCATAGCACCAGAGGGCGATCACTCCTCCTGGCCGGAGCACCCGGCGCGCCTCGTGGTAGAAGGCAGCGCAGTCGAACCAATGTGCCGCTTGTGCCGCGGTGACGAGGTCCGCCGATCCGTCGGCTAGCCCGCTCGATGTCTCCTGGCCGAGGCGATAGGAGACGCGAGGATGGGGGAAGCTTTCCGCCAGCTGGGCTTCGCTCGGATCGGTCGCGATCACTTGTTCGAAATGCTCCGCGATCCCTGTCGCGGCCTGGCCGTTGCCGGTGCCGCAATCCCAGGCAAGACGATGGCCGGGTGAGAGTCGCGCGAGGTGCTCGAACAAGGCGGCTGGATAGTGGGGCCGGGCCTTCGAATATTGTGGCGCTCGAGCGGAGAAGTGATCCTGGAAGCTCACGATCTTTCCCTTCAGCCCGCCATCGGGTTGGGCGTCCTGTAGCTCGGAGCCGGCCGAACCTGGGTCTTCAGTCCATACAGACTCTGGTCGGCCGCGCCCAGCAGCGCCTCGGCCGTTGCAGCGTCGCGGGGATAGACCGCGACTCCCTGGCTGACAGTGAGCGGCGGGGTTTCCGCGTCGCCTGCGAGCAACTCGGCGATGCGGTTGGCAACCTGCCAGGCGGATTCTTCATCCGCCTCCGGGAGTATCAGCGCGAACTCATCTCCGCCGAATCGGGTCGGCGTATCGATCGTGCGGGAGGTGAGTTGCAAGGCTTCACTCACCCGGCAGAGCGCCCGGTTCCCCACCATGTGCCCATGCCGGTCGTTGATCCGCTTGAGGCCGTTCAGATCGAGGAAGAGCACTGCGAATGGGCGTCCCGTGCGCTCGGAACGCCTGATCTCGGCCTGCAGACGTTCGATGAGCTGGCGATAGTTGCCGATGCCGGTCAGGGGATCACTCACGGAGAGATGACGCAACCGCCGCTCCACGTCGCGGCGTTCGGCCACCACGGCGGCCAGCATCAATGTGGTTATCGCGGCAATGCCGACGTAGGCCTGAAGCAACAGCAGGGAGTCGCTCGCGGTGTAGTGGGCGAACGGGCCCAGACCCTGCACGGTGCCCCAGACTGCGACGACGGAAAGCACCAGCGTGCTGGTCGCCGCACCGCGGTGCCCAAAGCGGAATGCTCCCCACAGGAGGAATGGAAGACAGAGAAATTCGAGCGGGTAGTACTGAATGCGCGATGGGAAGAGTCCCCCGAACACCAACATTGCCGCGAAAAAGAGAATTCCCAGCAGGACCACCGCTTCAAGCGGCGTCCCGGGCGCCTCTCCCTCCCTGCGCCAGAGACTCCACGAGAGAATGAACGGTGCCACGACGAGAGCTCCCACCATGTCTCCCAACCACCAGGTGAGCCAGATCTCCCCGAACTCCTTCCAGCCGGCCAGCCCGCTCAGGGTAAGAGCGAGCACCCCGCAGGTGGCACACACCGCGGTACTGAAGAGCGCGGCGTAGAGAACGAAGCGGAACAGATTCTCCGCCCGCACCAGCGTCAGACGGCCACTGGCGAAGCGTCTTACCAGGTAGCCGCCGAGGACCGCCTCCAGGGTATTCCCGACGGCGATCCCGAGCGAAGTGGCGACCGGCGCCGCGTTAGTGACGTTGACGAGGAAAGCCCCGACAAAGATGGCGGGCCACACTCGGTTCCCGAGGAGCAGCACTGCGGCGAGGGCGATCCCGGTAGGAGGCCAGACCGCGGTGGCACTCGGATTGGTTGTGGCAAGCCGAAGCCCGAGCTTCCCCGCGACGAGGTAGATCACGGTAAGGAGGATCAGAACCACGACCAGATTCACCCGGCGGGAGCCGATCCAGCTGGAGAAGCCGCTGAGGGCGACGGCCATGTTTCCCCTCGACGTGAGGTGCCAGAAAGGCCTTTTCGGCCGGGTGGAGATGGGAGCGAATCGCTAGGAAGGTCGCTGCTTCAGCCGGATGCCGTCCTCAGACCATCACTTTGCTTCCAGGCTCGCCACGACGCCGGTCTCTCCAAGGAGATCGAGCCGGTTCCCCGTTATCCGATAGCTTCGGGTGGCATCCAGCGCGGCTCCCAGCTTGGTCTCCAGGTCCATGCCGGAGGGGCAGGCCATGCGGGTGAGAGCCAGGGGACCAATCCGCAGCGAATCGCCCTTTGTCTGATAGGTGCCGGCCAGGCGATTGCACCCGGCGAACCCACCGACCCTGCTGTCCGCTTCGCTGAAGGTGAGAGTCGCCGGCTTGCCGCCGTTCCCCGGCTCCGCCGGGGACCCACCGAGCGAGGTGAGGCTCCATTCCCGACCGGCGAGACTCCCGCCGGCTCCCGGCGCAGGCTGTGGCGTCCCCCCGCCACCTGCGGGTTTCGGGTTCCCTCCTCCACATCCGAGAGCGAGAGCGACGATCATCGAAGCCGAAGCCAGTCTTGTTGCAGTCGTTCGCATCGAAGTTCCAACGATATCGCCTTTACCTCCGGCGGGCCCGGCCGGCCAGCACCGTGATGTTGTCGCTTCCGCCGCGCTCCAATGCGAGGTCCAACAGTTCGCGGCACAAATTCTCGGACGATTCCATCGCGTCGATCCTGGCGCAGATCTCTTCGTCCGACACGTGTTTGGTAAGGCCGTCCGTGCACAGCAGCACGACGGACCCTCGCTTCCTGATATCCACCCGGGTCACTTCAGGCTTGGCCTCTTCGCCTCCGATCGCGCTGACCAGCACGTGACTGAATGGCGAGGCGGCCAGCCGCTCCGGGGGCAGGGCGCCACGGTCCACCAGGTCCTGGGCCATGGTCTGATCTCGAGTGGTGCGCTTGAGCACTCCGTCCTTATGCACGTAGCAGCGGCTGTCACCGACTTGAACCACATAGAGCCAGGGCCAGACCGCGATTCCGAGGGTGAGCGTCGTCGCCATCCGCGGCGCATCGGCACGACCCGCCGCTTCGGTCCGGACCGTGCTGTGAGCCTCCAGCGCCGCCTCCCGCAGGGCGTCGAAGAATTCCTCTTCCGCGGAGGAGCCGGCCGAGTGATAGCAGCGCAGGGTGGAGGAGACGTACCGAGTGATACTTTCGGTCGCGAGGCGGCTCGCTTCGCCACCGGCGCTCCCGCTTCCCACACCATCGGCAACGAGCATGACCGTCGCGAGGCGTTCGCCGCGGAGGGGCAGATTGTCGGGTTCGGGAAGGCTGGTACCGTGAATGACGACCTGCGGGTTCACCGTTCCGAGCAGGAAATGATCCTGATTCTCTTTACGAACTTTGCCCGGATGGGTGAGCCCGAACAGATCGAGTTCATCGTCCTTGGGCTTGCGGCCTGGGGCGGTGGGAATCGTGGTGGTGAGTGGCTCGGCTAGCGCCATAGGCGCCTCCTCTCCACGAGGATGCCTGCCTTTGCGCCCTTGCGCAAGACTGCCCTTTGGGTCACGTCGTGAACCGGTCCTCGAGCAGGGTCGCCCCCCCCCACTCCCAGCAGACCCGCCAGGGCGGCCCGGGCCAGCGCCTGGGCCGGAGCGGAGCTGCCCGCCAGCCCCAACAACTCCCCGAGGCCCACCTTTACCGCGGCGACCCGAAGCGTCCCCAAGACGCCGGCGAAACCGGTGCTCAGCAGCGCACTGGGCTCCTGGATCGAGGCCTCACGCGTCCGGATCCTTGCGCCTGGTCTCATACCAGAAGGCCATGTCACCCCGGGTCCGCACCCCACTGCCACCCCTCAAAGCGAGGCGAGTCATCACTTTCAGGATCTCCCATCCGGTGTACGCGCGAAACTTCCGCCCCGAGGTCTGGACCCATTCTTTCAGCACAACGAATTCCCCCTCCCGCTTGAGCGCTCGGCTCAGGGCGATCTCCTCGGCGCCATAGAGCGATTGGTCGAAGCCGCCGGCTGCGTCGAAAGCCGTGCGGGTGGCAAAAAGAAAGCACCCAGCGGCGAGACGAGCCTTCCGGAACGTCCAAACCGCGAGGGGTTCGAGCGCTCGGACATACCAGGGAAGCCGCCCCTGGAACCGCACTCCCGCCCCTCCACCGATCGCGCCACCTCTAACGCTGGCATAGGCCGCCTGCACCACCTCGGGATTCACCACCGTGTCGGCATCCACGAAGATGAGGAGATCACCGCTCGCCGCCCGGGCCCCGGCGTTCCGGGTGGCCGCGATTTGACGGTTCGACGTGGAGACCACCCGCGCATCATGACCCCGGGCCACCTCGGCGGTACGGTCGGACGAGGCATCGTCGGCCACGACGATCTCGTACTGCTGGCCGGTCGCGGCGGCCGCCAGGTGAATGGCGTCGAGCGTTGCACCCAGCAGCTCCTCTTCGTTATACGCCGGGACGACGAATGAAATCATGCTCCCAAGCCTCTGTTTCCGACCCCTGTTTGGCGGGTCATTCTGGCCCCGCGCCCCGTAGCTGGCGATGGCGCATACGTCTCTCCATATTTTGCCAAGGAAGCTGCTCCGTGTAATCCCAACTTGGTATCGGCGCTTGAAAACCGACAGCGACGCCAGCTTCTCTCCATTCCGCGCTGCACTCCTCATGGGTGGCGGATACTATGTGGGCGCGAGGCTCGGTTTCCTCCTCACCCTGCATCCGATTCCCGTCTCGACGCTCTGGCCCCCCAATTCGCTGCTGCTAGCCGGTCTCTTACTCACCCCCTACCGCTATTGGTGGGTGATTCTGCTTGCCGCGTTTCCGGCTCACCTGGCCGTGGAGCTCCAATCCGGCATTCCGATGTCGATGGTGCTGTGCTGGTTCGTAAGCAACGCGACTGAGGCGCTGCTGGGAGCGGGATGTGTCCGGTACTTCATCGACGGACCACTCCGGTTCGACAAGTTCCGGAATGTCAGCGTCTTCGTCCTCGGAGCTGCGACGCTTGCCACTCTGCTCTCGTCCTTCCTCGACGCCGGCTTCGTTGTCCTCAACCATTGGGGCAACGTCGGATACTGGGACGTAGTTCGGACCCGCTTCTTCTCCAACTCCCTCGCCTCTCTCACCCTGGTTCCGGTCATCGTCACCTGGATTCAGGGCGGATTGGACCCGTTCCGGCGCCCATTCCGTCGCTACCTCGAGGCTGGGCTGCTGGGTGCCGGGCTTCTGACCGTCGGGTTCTCTGTCTTCGCGGGCACCTTGGCCGATCCCAATCCCGCTCCAGTCATGCTTTACGCGCCCTTGCCCTTCCTGCTCTGGGCGGCGTTGCGGTTCGGGCCGCGGGGTATCAGCGCCGCCTTGTTGCTCGTGTCATCTCTGGCCATCTGGGGAGCCGTTGAAGGCCACGGTCCCTTCGCGAGCAACTCGCCGGCGGAGAATGCCCTCGCGGTCCAGCTGTTCCTGATCGTCGTCTCGGTGCTCTCGCTCTCTCTCGCCGCGATCATGCGAGAACGGGTCGTCGGCGAGCGCGATGCCCGGGACCATCGGGAGCGGCTCAACCTGGGCCTCGAAGCGGCCCAAGTCGGAACCTGGGAATGGAACATCCTCCGGGGATCGGTATTTCTCTCCGAAAAATCCAGCCAGATCTTTGGTCTCTCGCCGATTCAGCAGGAGCTCTCCTTCAGCCAGTTTCTCGGACTGGTGTGCCCGAACGATCGGGCTTCATTGTCACAGGCCATTCAGGGAGCGATCGAGCAGCGGGCTCCTTACGAGTGCGAGTTCAGGATCAAGCGTCATGACGCCGGCACCAGCTGGGTGTTGTCAAAGGGAAAGGCGCTCTACGACGGGATAGGGCGGCCCGAGCACATGCTGGGGGTCAACGTCGACATCACCGAGCGAAAAGCCAATGAGGAGCTGCGCCGCGAGGAGCGGCTGCTCCGCGAAAGCGAGGCCCGGCTGCGGGAGCTGGCCGACGCGATGCCGCAGATCGTCTGGTCGGTACGGCCCGACGGCAATTTCGAGTACTTCAACCGCCGGTGGTACGAGCTCACCGGAGTCCCCCAGGGGGAAATCGGGCAGGAGTACTGGCTCCCGATGACCCATCCCGATGACCAGGCCCTCTGCGTCCAGGCCCTGTCCGAGTCGATGCGCACCGGCGAACCGCTTCAGATCGAGCACCGAATCCGGGTGCGGGCAACCGGCAAGTACCGCTGGCACCTGGCCCGGGCCCGCCCGGTGCGGAACGACGAAGGCGTCGTCGTCCGCTGGTACGGCACCTGTACCGATATCGAGGACCAGAAAGTGGTGGAGCAGGCGTTGCGTGATGCCCGTTCCGACCTCGAACGGAGAGTGGCCGAGCGCACGGTCGAGCTCTCGACGGCAGTGGTCGCTCTGCAACAGGAAATCGATGAGCGCGTCGTTATCGAAAAGGCGCTCCGAAGTTCGGAGGATCGCTTCGGCCGGGCGTTTCATTCCAGCCCGGATCCTATGTTGATCGTGGCCCAGGCCAACTCTCAGCTCCTCGAAGTCAACGAGCGCTGGGAGGCGATGTTCGGCTACAGCCGTCAGGAAGCGATCGGCGAGACCATGGCGGAGCTGGGGTTGTTCGGAAGCGTCGAAGACCGTGAGGCCTGGAACCGTCGGCTGGAGATCCGCGGACCGGCGCCGGAATTCGAGCTGGGCATGCGCACCCGCGAGGGCAGTCGCCGCCGGGCCGTCATGGTCGCGGAGACCGTCGAGATGGGCGGCGAGCCCTGTTTCATCATCATCATTCGCGACGTGACCGAACGGAAGCGCGCCGAGCACGAGGCCCAGGAGCAGCGGCGCGAGCTCGCTCATCTGAGCCGGGTGGCGTCCCTTGGTGAACTATCGGGAGCTTTGGCCCACGAGGTCAGCCAGCCGCTCGCCGCAATCCTGGCCAATGCCCAGGCCGCGCAGCGGCTGCTGGCTCGGGAGCCGAACCCCCCGGCCGAAATCACCGAGATCCTCAAGGATATCGTTCACGATGACCAGCGGGCGGGGCAGGTAATTCATCGCTTGAGGACGCTGCTCAAGAAGGGGGAGCTGGATCCCCGGCCCTGCGACCTCAACGAGGTCGTCACCGAGGTTCTCCAGTTGATGCACAGCGAGCTCATGCAGCGCGGTGTGAGCATCCGTGCCAGGCTCGGGCCATCGTTGCCACTGGTCCTCGCGGATCGCGTGCAGTTGCAGCAGGTCATGCTGAATCTCATCGTCAACGCGTGCGATGCGATGAGCTACGAACCGCGCGACGAGCGGGAGCTCGAAATCGTTACCGCGGAGGTAGGCCAGGATTCAATCAAGGTCTCCGTGATCGATCGGGGGATCGGCATTCCGGACGAGAAACTCGAAAAGGTCTTCAATCCCTTCGTTACCTCGAAGGAGACCGGCCTCGGCCTCGGCCTGGCCATCTGTCGCTCTATTGTCACAGCCCATGGCGGGCGGTTGTGGGCCGTCAACAACACCGTCCGCGGCGCGACGTTCCACCTGGTGCTTGGCCCCGCGTCGGCGCAGTTTAGCAGCGACGGACTCTCGCCGAATACCGACGAGCTGGCCATCCCGGACCTGGCATCGATTGACGGCGATGGTCTGGAAAGTGCGCGGGTTGGTGCAATGAAACGTCCAACCATGTAAGCGGGTGGGTGATCAGCGGGGTGGTCAGAGGAAGCTTGCGGGGCACCGCGAATGTCGGTTCCGCTTCTCGCAGCAATCCAGATCCTGTCGGCCACACAAGCCGCGCCTCCTTCGGTTGTGGGAGTAGTGCGTGATGGCGGCACCGGTGTGCCTCTCGCCGGGGCGGTCGTCGTCCTGACCGACCTCGACCGCGATACGATTACCGCCGCCGATGGGCGTTACCTCCTCTCCGATGTTCCCTCAGGCCCGCAACACCTCCTCATCCGCTTCATGGGCTACACCCCGCGCACCCTTCAGGTGCTGGTCCCCTCGGATGGTGAGTTGGAGATCAACATCGCGCTGGATCCGGAACCGGTCCGGCTTCCGGTAATCGAGGTGCGGGTCCCCGTCGCCACCGGCGGCATGCGTCCCGGGGAAACCCGTGATTCCCCCGATCCCGCCGTCTCCGCTGCGGCAATGTGGACCAGTCCGCTACTCGCGGAGCCCGATGCATTCCAGGCGCTGGCGGGTAGTCAGGTCAGCATCGAGCCGGAATCACCGGACGGCATTCATGTCCGGGGCAGCGCATCGGATCAGACCGCCTACATGCTGGACGGAGTTCCGATCTTCAATCCCTACCACGCGGCGGGGCTTTTCAGCGCGTGGAATCCCGACGCGCTTTCCCAGCTGAGCCTGGAAGGAGCCAACCCGGCTCCCGACTATCCCGCGACTCTTTCCGGGACGGTGTCGGGATGGACCCGGTCTCCCGGTCCCCGTCTCGAAACCCGCGGGAGCACCACGACGACCCAGGCTCGGGTCACGTTGGATGGTCCCCTGGGTCGGACCGGCATCGGCTTCCTGTTGAGCGTGCGATCGGGGCTTCCCATGCTGGTAGCACCGAACGACCCGACCTATCTCGGTGCGAGCACTCACGATTGGCTGGGCAAGGTGCAGATGCCGGCGCTGGGCGGCGGGCTCCGTCTCCTTGGATACTCGAACCAGAATGCGATCGATGCCGCCGCCTCGGCGAGCCAGCCGGGAGTCGGCCGTAACCTGTTCCGCTGGAAGAGCCGCTCGTTCGGGGCCGAGTGGCAACGAACATTCTCCCAGACCAATCTCAGGCTGCAGGCTTGGAGTGCCGAAGGAACAGCGGGCTCTGCATGGAACGCGCGTATCGGGCCGGTCGAGTTGAGCAATCACCGCCATGATCTCGGTTTGCTCGCGGAGGTAGACCGGCCGAGAGCGGGAGGAAACAGTTTGCTCGGTATGCGGCTGGAGCGGATCCACACCTCCTACCAACTGCAATCGGATTCCGATCAGCCGATCTACAGCCCCAGTGCCACGACGCCGGTCGTTACTCTGTTCGGCGAGGAGCAGGTCGCCTTCGGATCGCGGGCGACGCTCGAGGTCGGAGCCTCCCTGGCAGCCTCCACCGGCGGTCCGCGACTGGGTCCCAGGGCTGAAATACGCTGGTCTCCGGCTTCGCGCCTTACACTCACCGGCAGCTATATCCGCGCTCACCAATTTGCCCAGTCGCTGCGCAACGCCGAGTCGGTTGTTGGCAACGTGTTTCCGGCGGATCTATATCTGGGAGCGGGCACCGCAGGCGTGCCGGTGGCACAGAGCGATCAGGGCGTCCTGGCGCTGGACTACCGCCCGGCACCCGGAGTCAAACTCCGGGCACAGGCATACGCGAGACGGGAAACGGGATTGCTACTGATTGCCCCGAGCGACGGAGAGCCCTTCACGACCGGGAGCTTTACCGTTGGATCCGGCGAGTCACAGGGACTGTCGCTGGACGCGGCTGTCACTTCATCCCGATTCGGCATCGTCGCCAGCTACGCGTTACAGCGAGTCCGTCTCAGCTACAATGGCGCGAGCTACATCCCCGATCTCGCGGCGACCCACCAGCTGCAAGGCGGCGTGACCTTCCTCCCAATTCACAGTCTTTCGCTCCGACTTGGCGGAACTGCTCTGTTCGGCCGCCGCACCACTACCATCGCGAGCGGGTTCGAGTGGGAAGCCTGCAATCTCACCGATCGCGGCTGTGAGTTCGCCGGCAGTCCCTACTACGGCGGAGAACCGCTCGGAGCAGTTCAGCTTCCTACCTATCTGCGGGCAGATTTCAGCGCCCGGCAACACTGGTCGTTCACGATGGGAGGGCGTCAGGTCGAGATGGCTGTCTTCGGCACCTTCACCAATCTTTTCGGGCGGACCAACGTCCTGACTTATGCGCGGGATCCCTCGACCGGACGGCCGGTTGCGGTCGAGATGCGCCCCCGTTCTCCCCTCGTGCTCGGACTCGACTGGCGTTTTTGAGCGCCGGCCGGTCGTTCCGTGTCACAAATCCCCCGCCGTTTGGTTCCTTTAGCTGGAACCATGCATGGTCAAATCTTGGTAGCGCTGCGCGCCGGGATGCCGGCCGATTCTTCCCGGGTTGAAGTGCGGACGGGAACTCGAGCGCAATTCCACGACCGGTACGTGGTCCTGTTCGAGTCCCACTTCAACCGGTTGTTTCGCTATTTCGACCGCCTGTCGGGTGAGCCAGACCTGGCAGCCGACATCGCGCAGGAGGCGTTCATCAAGCTTTATGAACGGCAGGCAATGCCCGATCGCCCCGAGGCGTGGCTCATCAGTGTCGCCATGAACCTGTTTCGCAATTCCCGGTCTACCGGGGCCCGGCGTCGTCAGCTGCTGTCCGTGGAACGGGGCGAGAGAGTGTACTCCGATCAGCCGCCCTCTCCCGAGCAGGCGGCCATCGGGAAGGAATCGCAATCACGAGTGCGAGCGGTGATTGATCGGATGCCGGAGCGGGAGCGGGAACTTCTCCTGCTTCAAGCCGAGGGTTACAGCTATCGCGACATGGCGGACGCGCTCGATCTCAACGAGGCGAGTGTCGGTACTCTCCTGGCGCGCGCCCGCCAGCTCTTTCGCGCGGCGTATGAGGAGGCTCCATGAACCATCTCGACGTCGAACAGGTTGAACGATTGCTGGATGGTGAAATGCTCACCACGGCCGATCGTTGGGCGCGAGTCCACGTGGCGGAATGTGGAGATTGCCGGGAGCGTCTTACCCTGGCGGAGAGAGAAGCCGCCGAGATCAGAAGCCTGCTGACCCAGGCCGACCACGAGCCTCCGAAGGTCAACGCGCTCCAGCTCGCTGCCCGGGCCCGGGTTCGTCGCAGCGGCTGGCAGAAGTGGGCAGCGGGAATCCTTCTCGTGATCGGTTCCGCCGGCATTCTGTACGCGGCGCCGGGGTCGCCGCTTCGCGGCTGGCTGGCCGCGGCCGCCCGCTGGATTGGCCATGAGGAGGTCACACCGCAGCCAGCCGAATCCGCCACGACACCCGCGAGTGTAGCGGGCATCGCCGTCATTCCGGGGGAGAGCCTCGTCATCCTCTTTGAGGAGCCTCAGCCTGAGGGACGAGCCCGGATAACGCTCGGCTCCGGAACCGAGGTCGTAGTCCGCGCCCCGGCTGGTTCCGCCACATTCACCTCGCAGGCATCCCGGCTCGTGATCGGCAACCACGGAGCGGCTTCCACCTATGAAATCGAAATACCGCTTACGGCGCCGAGAGTTGAAGTCCTGGTGGATGGTGGGCGGATTTTCCTGAAACAAGGTCAGGCTATCACCATAAGCGATTCGAGTGGGGGCGCCGGACCCTACTTGCTGCCTTTGACGGGCCGGAAGCCATAACGGAACCTGCCCTGTCCTAAACCAGCCCTTCGTTGGTTCCATGGTCAGGTGACACCCGGACCACGATTCAACGACGGAGGAGACATGAACCGACCTTTGACCGCTTGCGGGGCCCCGATAGCCATGCTTCTGGCTATTGCTTCGTCCTGTAGCAGCTCATCCACCGAGCCTCAATACAATCCGACCATCCCCAACGATCTGTCCGCCACGGTGGATAATCCGCTTTTTCCACTCGTGCCTGGGACCGTCTGGCAATACGAGAGCCGCAATGGGGAGACGAATAGAGTGGAGGTGATGGCAGCCACGCGGGTGGTGAATGGGGTCGATTCGCGGGAGGTGCACGACCAGGTCTTCGTCAACGGCGACCTGACCGAAGACACCTATGACTGGTACGCGCAGGACGGGACAGGGGCGGTCTGGTACCTCGGCGAGGACAGCAAGGAACTGGACCACGGCACGGTTGTTACCACCCAAGGCTCGTGGGAATGGGGTGTGGACGGCGCGCTCCCTGGCATCCTCATGCCTGCCGACCCCGCGTCACAGGTGGGAGTCGGCTACCGCCAGGAATATTTGAAAGGAGTGGCGGAGGATTGGGGCAGGGTGATGAAGCTCGACCAGAGCGTGACCGTCCCGTTTGGGACCTTCACCGGTTGCATCGTGACGGACGACTGGAATGCGCTGGAGAGCGGGATGGAGCACAAGACCTACTGCCCCAATGTCGGCATCGTACTGGAAACGTCTCCCAGCGAAAGAAGCGAACTGGTAGACCTTACGCCTTAGCCGGAGAGCCAGGACGAGACGTTACGCGGCGCCGCCGTTCCGCACGATGAAACAGCAGCGTTGCCGCTGATATTCCTCGCAGCATTTTGTGACCGGCCTGCCGACGAACTCGGTCAGCAGGCTCTCGAGCGCACTGCAGGCCTCGGGGTGTTCAGCGGTCGCAGCCGCTATGGGGCAGCCGTATCCCCGAATCACATACTGCCCTCCCTCCTCGGCGACCTCGGTTGTACCCCCGAGGTCGTTAAGGAAGTCGCTCGCCGCAATCGCTCGCTCCCGCAGCGTCCCCTGCCCAGTCACGTGACCCGCCATCAGACCCCGTCCCACTTCTCGCAGAATCGCATCAAACTCCTGGCCGGGGATTCGATTCGCCAGCACGTGAAGCAGCTGAGTCAGAATGGGCACGTAGGCTTTGGACAGCAGTAGCTCCGCCTCGGTGGTCACGCCGTAAGTCCGCGCCGGCTTGCTCACTCCCCGCACCACCCCGCGTTGTTCGATCGCCCCGTCCTGCTGCAGGGTCGCCAGGTGGGCCCGGATCGCAGTTCGGGTCACCCCGATCGCGGCAGCCAGCTCATCGATTGTCATGGCTTTGCGCCGCAACAGCTCGATGATCTGTCCCGAGGTTCCGCGAGTCAAACGACGCTGCACCTTGAACTTGCCCAACCGTCCTCCCTTCCCAGGAGTGGGTCTGGTAATCAGAGATATTGCTAATTTATATGTCTTTTCTTACGTTAATCTGAGGCGACTTTGGATAGTGCTGTAGCACAAGGACTTATAGAAGCGTCGTCGCCCCTCACCACCGCCTAGGAAATGCGAGGTTCATGCATGACAAAGGCAATTCAATCGCCTGCAGGTCTGGTGATCAATCATAGCATCGGATGGGCTCTCCTACTGGGAACCGGCATCACGCTCGCCGCCTGTGGGGCCAAATCTCCCGGAGGTACTGATTCCGACCCCTTCGCCACAGTCGCCGGACAATCTGGCGAGGGCTTCCGCGACGGTCGCCACATCTTTCGCTTTGACACCTACGGCGACGAACAATTCTGGACCGATACACTCGGTCTCAACCAGATCGTAGAACAGAGCGTTGATCCGACCACGGCGCTCAGCGTCGGCCTCAAGGTGGATGCCTCGGTGTTGCCCGACGGAATTCTCCAGAGAGTGGATCTCAAGAGTCCCGCCACGACCGTGGCGTTGCTGAAACTGAATGCGGTCGTCGGCATCCAGGCGACTGTTGACGAACAGAATCACATCACCAAACTCGGCATTACCTGCGCCTTCTGTCACTCGACGGTGGACAACTCACTGGCGCCAGGTATCGGTCGCCGGCTGGATGGCTGGCCCAACAGCGACCTGAACGTGGGCGCCATCGTCGCACTCTCACCCGTCGTGACGCCGGCGCAGAAAGCGGTGTTCCTGTCGTGGGGTCCGGGAAAATATGATCCGCGCTTCAACATCGACGGCAAGAACACACCGCTGGTCATCCCACCCGCGTATGGCTTGGCGAAGGTCAAGAACGAAACCTACACCGCGGAGGGACCGATCTCGTACTGGAATGCCTATGTCGCCGTGACTCAGATGCACGGCCACGGGAATTTCACCGATCCCCGCCTGGGCATCTCGATCACTCAGGAGCCCGATCTGGTTACCTCGAAGTTGCCGGCACTGCGGGAGTATCAGCACAGCCTTCCGGTCCCCGCGGTTGAGGCCGGCAGCTTCAACCCGGTCATGGCGGAGCGGGGCAAGACCATCTTCAATCGCTCATGCGCCAGTTGTCACGTCGGTGGATCGGGCACCGACAATAACAGTGGTGTCCTGCACGCTCCGTCGGAGACTGGGATGGATCCGGGATATGCCCTGAGAACAACGAGTCAGGCTTATCGCACGACGCCGCTCAGGGGATTGGTGCACCACCCACCGTATTTCCACGATGGCAGCGCCGCGAACCTCGCCGATGTCGTGGCCCACTACAACCGGGTGCTCAACCTGGGATTGAATGCGGATAAGCAACGTCAACTGGTAGAGTATCTCAAGACCCTTTAAGTGAGTCGGTCGGGACGGTCGAGCCGAACACGGCGGTCAGAACGGACCTTGACCGCCCCGTCCGCCCTGTCCGCCTCGACCGCCTTGACTCCTACTTCCACAACGCCGGATAATCCCGCTTCAACTGCTCCACCTTGGGGGCGTCGTTGATCTTGATATAGGGCTGGTCGGGGTGGTGCTCGGAATAATCCTGCTGGTCGGCCGGCGCCTCCTTGAAACTCTTGAGCGGTACCACTTCAGTCACGATCGGTCGAGAGAACGTCTTGGCCGAATCCAGGTGCGCCAGATAGGCGACGGCCTTCTGGTGCTGCTCTTCATCCTGGTAGAAGATCGTGGACCGGTATTGCGGACCGACGTCCGGCCCCTGGCGGTCCAGTTGGGTCGGGTCGTGGACCACGGTGAAGAAAAGCTCGAGCAACTGGTCGTAGCTGACCTGAGACGGGTCGTAGGTCACCCGCACCGACTCGGCATACCCGCTGTGGCCCGGCCGTAGTTGCGCGGGGGGATCAGGGTCTTTGCCGGTGGCAAACCCGGCGACGGCCGACTTGACCCCTTTCACGTGGTCGTAGACCGCTTCGACACCCCAGTAGCATCCACCGGCAAAGATCGCGGTCTTCTTGTCTGCGGCAGGACGGGGCGGGTGGGACAGCCAGGCGGTGGAAAGACTCACCAGCAGCACGGTGCTGATCCAGTTCATGGCGCAACTCCAGCGAGGGTCCAGGCGAGAGCGGGGAGAAGCAACCTTTCTGACGCCGCTGCCCGAACGAGTGGCACAGCTCTGACCGGACTATGACAGGCTCCGGGCCCGTACCTCCTCCGCGGTGAGTCCGTAGAGCGGCGGCCCGTGAATGCCGAGCATGGAAAGGAAGACGTAGATCTGCCCGCGATGGTGGATCTCATGCTCCACCATCGACCGAAGCCACTTCCACACTGTGATATCGGCTCCGCCCGGCGTCTGGCATTTCTTCTGGAGGTCGTTGGGTGAGAGTCCGCGAATCATTCCCACCGATTCGGCGTGCAACCGGTTCAGATAGGCAAAGACTTCGTCGTAGCCGTCGGCCAGCTCTCGGCCATGACCTGGATAGCGGGTCGGACGGAGCAGCGCATTCTCGGCGAACATGAAGCGCTCGATGCCGGCGAGATGGCGGAGAATGTCGCCGAAGGAGAAGGCGCCTTCCTGATGGCGCCATTCGAGGCGGTCGCGTGGAATGCACGCAGCAACCCGGAGGGTGCGTTCGCGGATACGCTCGTAATACGCGAGGAAGGATTCTGCGTTGCTGATTTCCACGATGTGGACTAACGAATGGCTATGGCAGGAAGCTAATGAATAGGGCGGTCCGTGGTGCCAACTGTCGAGTGCGGAGGCTCCGGTTCCCCAATCTTGAACGCTAGGCCCTGCTCGATCTGCATCGGAACCGGGCAGCCGGAGATTTGCGCTGGCTCGAACTTGGCGCTCAGGATCGACTCTACGGAGGCATCGATGAATTCTCGATACTCCGCCTCGACGGTCTGCACCGTCGACGGAATCACTCTGCCGTTCTCCCCGATTACGAACCGCAGGACCACGCGACCCGGTAGGCCAGCGGCCTTGGCGATCAGGGGATACTTCGGGGGCTCCGCCGATTTCAGCTGTGGCGGCACGTCAATCGAGAGCACGCGAACCTTGGCGCGCATCAGGGGCACCGCCATAGGCCATCGCTGTGGTGTGGAATAAACCCGAAGCTCTACCAGCCCGTCAGCGAAGGCCGGAGTTTTTGGTGGTGGCGACAGCTCGTGCGCGGAGTCGGCCTGGATCAGCGCTCTCGCGAGCGCTTCGTTGAGTTCCGGTGCCGTAGTGGCCGCGGCGATCGGTCTCTTGAGCCGCCCATGTGAGTCCAGCTTGAACTGAAGCCTTCCCCCCAGTCCGAAATCGTCCATCGAAGGGTTCACTGACGCGTGCTTGGTCGGCATGTAGGCCAGAGTCAGCGCCTTGGGGGCAGAGAAGTGTTCGCCGATGGTTTGGGCATAGTACAAATAGGCCAGCCGGTCGAGCGAATCGGAAGACGACAGCAGGTCCGGCATCAGCGAAAAAGTCACCGTGATGGTGTCGGAGTGGGCCAGCGTGTCGAACGAGCACTGCTGGAAGGCCTCGACCCTCCCGGGCCGGAGCGCAACAATGAACAGGAGTCCGACCAGCCGAATCCCGCTCCTTCCTTCTCTGACCCTGCGATCTGCTCCTGCTCGACCATGATCTCCTGTCGAGCCCCGCGGGTGGGCGACGCGACCAACGCCTGCGCTCCCCGCCACGATTGAGCCCGGCGCGCTCATACGATTTAGATCCGATTGTCAGAGTCGAGGAACAACCTATCACAATTCCGAACCTTCGGGAATTCCTGGGGTGGTCGGATCAGTCTAATCCGCGAGCTTCACTCTAACTCCCCCTCTGGCATGACTTTCGGGTTCTCCGTATTCTTCCTGCCCGGACTCCCGCGGAACCAACCCGATCCTCCGAGCCAGCGTCCCGGCACCGGGACGGAGCCTCTGCTATGGCCCAAACCCAGCTCCCCGTGGTCCAATCCGGCTTCCTCAAGACCTCCCGCCGCGATGCGTGGTGGGTGCAGCCGCTGGTCGTCTTTAC
>DATBGE010000133.1:0-12704 GCA_036558125.1 Gemmatimonadales bacterium
GTCTTCGTGCTGGATGACGCGCTGAGTGCGGTTGATGGTCAGACCGAGGCGAAGATCCTGCACGGCCTCCGCGACGCCCTCCGAGGCCGGACCAGCATCATCGTCTCCCACCGCCTAACTGCCGTACGCGACGCGGACTGGATCCTGGTGCTGGATGAGGGAGTGATCGTCGAACAGGGGACCCATGCCGAGTTGATGCGGAGGGGTGGGAGGTATCGGGATTTGCTGCATAGGCAGCAGCTGGAGGAGGAGGTGGAAGCAGGAATACCTAGTACCTAGTACCTAGTACCGAGTACCGGGTACCGAGTACCGAGTACCGAGTACCGAGTACCGAGTACCGAGTACCGCGAATGCTAATCAGCCGGGGGTGTTTGAGGAGGGTGTCTGCGAGCGGCGGAGTGCGCCCAGCAAGCGGCCGACTGCTGTGGCACTCTGAGAGAGCCGAAGGAATGAGGACTCATCCAGCCAACCGACGTCACGAGCCAGGTAGAGTTGAGCCCGAAGTTCGGCGCAAGAACCGCGGGCATAAGAAAGAAATTGCCTGAAGTAGGTGGGATTCTTCCGCTCAAACCCTTCCGCAATGTTGGAAACAATGGAGACCGACGCTCGGCGCATCTGATCGGTCAGCGCGTAATCGCGTGCCGCCCGGCCAGTAGCGCAGGCTCTGTGGACCTCTTTGGCCAACTCCCTGGCCTTGTTCCAAGCGATCAAGTCCTCAAATCGAGTCACCGCGGTCATGTACAAACGGTAGATAGACTTGCTCTCAATCACGAATCATTTTGTCATGAACGACAACCGAGGAAACGCAGGCAGGGAGACTGTGGGCGTTTAGTGTACTCGCCCCCAACGAAGTCCCCGGTACGAAAGTCCTGTACACGGTACTCGGTACTCGGTACTTCGTACTGTTCACAGTCTTTCGAGCAATCCTTCCGGGGTTAATCCCTGCAGCCACGTCGCAATCCTCGTGAACTGTCCAGTCAGCAGCATGACCCCGACAATCACCAGCAGTGCCCCACTCACCTTCATGACCCAGGGGAGAAATCGGCGAAAACGCTGGAACCAGTCGAGAAAGGCGTTGACGGCGAAGGCCGCGATCAGGAACGGCACGGCGAGACCGGCAGAATACGCGGCCAGCAGGAGCATTCCCCGGCCCAGACTGTCGGAGGCCGCAGCCAGCGCATAGATCCCACCCAGAATCGGCCCGATGCAGGGAGTCCACCCCGCCGCGAAGGCCATCCCCACGAAGACTGATCCGAGATAGCCCAGCGGCTTGTCCTGGAGGTGAAGCCGGCGTTCCTGCTGGAGAAAGGAGAAGCGGAACACGCCGAGACAGACGAGGCCGAAGGCGATGATGAGGAGGCCGCCGATCCGCTGCAGCCACACTTCGTGAAACTTGAGCACCCGCCCCAGCGCCGTGGCGGAGGCGCCGAACAGCATGAAGACGATGGTGAAACCGACGATGAAGAGTGATGCATGCAGCAGCGCCACCCGCCGCCGGGCACTCATCTCGTCCAGCGAGAGGCCGGTGAGAAACCCGATATAGGAGGGGACCAGCGGCAGCACACAGGGCGAGAGGAAACTCAAGAGCCCCGCCGTGAAGGCGACCAACACCCCCAGTGTCGTGGGTTCGCTCATGGCAGAGGGTGAACGGTGAACGGTGAACGGTGAACGGGTGCTCCCCTGAGCCGCCGAGCGGCCGAGGTGCTCCCTCGCTGCCGTGTCCCCCGTTCACCGTTCACTGTTCACCGTTCACTGGGTAAAATCCTTCCTCTGACACTCCCGGCACACTCCGTAGATCTCCACCCGATGCCGCTGATGCTGAAACTGTTGCTCGTCGGCGATAATACCCAGCATCCGCTCCAGCCGCTCGTTGGAAAACTCATCCACCCGGCCGCAGCGCACACATATCAGGTGCTCGTGGTCGGCCTGGGTGGACATGGCTTCATAGCGGCGGAATCCCTGGCCGAAATCATGGGCCCGTACCAGCCCGCTCTTCACCAGTACTTCGAGGGTGCGATAGATCGTGGCGAGCCCAACCGTCTCGCCGCGGTCGGTGAGCTGGCGCTGGATCTCTTCTACTGAGAGGTGACCGCCGGAGAGGAAGACGACTTCGGCGACGAGGTCGCGCTGCCTCGTCACCGGATGATGGTGGTCCTTCAAATAGCGTCGGAAGCGGTCGAGCAGGACCGCCGGTTCATCCTTCTCGAGGCGCGGCATCGACAACTGGGAGCCACTCGGTCGGCGCTACCGCCCGGGGGTCGTCATCGTCCATCCGTTTGCGAACCCCGGCGATGATCTCTCCGATGGTATCGACCGGCCCGCTCCCGACTTCCTCCAGCGCCCACTCGAACTTGCCGCGCTCCTTGCCTTTGAGAACGTGCTGGAACCGGGCGGTGTAGATGCGTCGGCGATCCCGCTCTTCGCCATCCACCCGGGTAACCAGCGCCGTCCCCCACTCGGTGCCTTCGCGCCGGAGAGTGCGGAAAAGCCAGACGGCTTCGATTTCGCTCGCGGGCATGGTACCGGCCACGGCTGCGGCCAGTCGATCCCAGCCGGAGCCGGGGCGGTTGAGGATGCCGCTCTCAAGCATTGGAAGACCTTTCGACGTAGAAGCGCAACACGTGCATGAAGTCCTGGGCGTTGGTGACCACCCCGTACGCCTGATGAGTGCCGCGGTCCTTCAGCTTGTTCACCACAAACTCCGTCTGGTCCACGCAGATCGTCATGAGCGGAGTCGGGACCCCGCCGTAGTTGGTGTGATAAGCCGGGAGCATGTTACCCACGGCAATGGCATGCAGAGCGGAGGCGACCAGAATGGCGCCGGTCGCAAGCACCGTCAGCTCCCGCATGGCGTCCTGGGCCTCGAGCGAGTTGCTGTAGACGCCGGGAAGCGGGCCATCATCCCGAATCGATCCGGCGAGCACGTAGGGGACTTTGTTCGTCACCAGCGCGTGCATGATGCCGCTCTGGATCAGTCCCGCGGAGACCGCCTTCTCGATCGAGCCAAACGCCCGCACCTGGTTGATCGCGCGCATGTGGAGGCCATGGCCCCCGTCGGTGGGTTGTCCGGTATTGGTCATCCCCAGCGTCGTGCCGAAGATCGCCGCTTCAATGTCATGGACCGCGACCGCGTTGCCAGCCAGCACCGCCTGCACGTAGCCGTTACGAATGAACCACTCGAAGTCTCCCCGCGCGCGGGAATGGACCAGCGCCGGTCCCGCGACCCAGATGAGATATCCGCCCTGCGCCTTCTCCTCGTTGAGCCGTGCGGCGAGCTCTTCGTAGTTGACCGGCCGTTCGCGGCTCACCTCGGTAGACATGAAGCGGAACTCGTTCGCGCTATGCGAGCCGCCGAGGAATCCTTCGCTGTGAACGTAAATGCCCTGCGAGCCGTCCTCCGCCAATCCGATGGCGATCGCGTCGCCCTTCTTGAGCCGACGCGGTTCGATGACCTCGAGATCGTCCCCTCGCCTGACGATGACACAATCCATGCGGGGACGCCGCGGCAGCACCCAGCGATCGCCGACCCGCACGTAAGTCGGGAGATTCGACGTGGAGAAGAATCCTTCGGGCAGGACGCCGTCGGCGGGGATCGGCTCGAATTGCGCGCCGGGGGCGCGGGCCAGAAGCGGCGCTGTAAAGTCCGGCGCGTGATAGGTTTGCGTGGTCATGATTGAACTCGAAATCTAGGCCCGCCGTTAGTTCGATTCAAGCACGCTTCCCGTCGAGCAGGGACACTTGTAGGCTTCGTTGCCGCTCCCGCCGCAATGGGTGGTGAACTCCCCTTTAGCGAGGTTGTTGATGCGAGCAGGTATCTGCCTTGCCTTGGTGTGCTGGGCCACGAGCCTTGCGGCTCAGCAACCCGATTCGGCGAAAGCCGATTCCGCCAGACTCCTTCCGGAAATCACCGTCACCGTGACCCGCACTCCGGAGCCTCTCAGCAAGATTCCCGCTGCCGTAAGCGTGGTGCCCAAAGAGGCGGTGCGGCGGGGGCAAGCGACCCTCGGGCTGGACGAGTCACTCAGCAACCTGCCTGGGGTCTACGTCACCAACCGCTACAACTACAGTCTCGACCAGCGCCTTTCGATTCGAGGGTTTGGCAGTCGGGCGAATTTCGGGATGCGGGGTGTGAAGGTTCTCCTCGACGGGATCCCCCAGACCCTTCCCGACGGGCAGAGCCAGCTGTCCAACCTCGACCTGGGAGACATCGGGAAAGTCGAAGTACTTCGCGGGTCGAGCTCGGCGCTTTATGGCAACGCCTCGGGCGGCGTTCTCTCCTTCACCACCGAGCCTCCCGGCCCGGGGCCTTTCAGTGAAACCGTGCGCGGAGAAGGCGGATCGTTCGGGATGATGAAGGTTTCCAGCCGGACCGGCGGCCGTTCCGGCTCGGCGAGCGGCACCTTGTCCCTCTCCCATACCGAGTATGACGGATTCCGGCAGCACAGCTCGTCTCACTTTACGCAACTCAACCTTGGCGCCGACTACATCTTCGGTTCCAGCACGAGCGGAACGCTTCGCTTTGGCTATGCCGACGCCCCTCAGGCCGAGAATCCTGGAGCCCTGACTCAGACCGAATACCTCGCCAACCCGGATTCGGCCGCGGCCGGCAATCTTCTTCGAGACGCCGACAAGGATGTCTCCCAGGGACAGCTCGGCTTCTCGCTCAAGCACTATGGCGAGCGCTCGGAATGGACCGCCACGGTTTTCGGGTTGCTCCGCGACCTGGCGAATCCGCTCGCAACGCCTCCGCCATCCGGTCCCGGTCCCAACGTCGGCACCTTCGTCAACATCGATCGCCAAGCCCTGGGCGCGCGATTCTCGACGATCCGGCGTCTCGGCGCCAATGAAAACTCGGCCCGACTGACGCTGGGGGTGGATGCCCAGTTTCTCCGGGATGACCGCACCAACGCGCGGTCGGTGGGCGGAGTGCCCGATACCCTGATTCTCGACCAGCGCGAGAAAGTGGCGGAGGTCGGTCCCTTCGCCCAGCTCCACTGGAACTTCTCACCCAGCTTGAGTGGAAGCGCCGGAGTGCGCTACGACGCCGTCTCCTTCGACGTGGAAGACCACCACTTGAGCGATGGGGTCGACAATAGCGGATCGCGCACCATGGGAAGCTGGAGCGGGAATGCCGGACTGACCTTCGCGGCCAGCACCGAGTTTGTGACCTACGTGAACGTCGCGACCTCTTTCGAGACGCCAACCACGACCGAACTGGTCAACCAGCCCAATTCCACGGGTGGATTCAACACCGACCTGGATCCGCAGCGAGCCGTTACCCTCGAGCTGGGCGAGCGAGGGCGGATTGGGGCGTTCAACTACAGCGTCGCCGGGTTCCTGGGGCGGATCAGCGACGCCATAGTGCAGTACGCCGAGGTGAGCGGTAGAGGCTACTTCACCAACGCGGGGAAGGTCCACAACGACGGCATCGAGGTGGGAGTTGATGTGGCGCCGGTCGCGACCCTGCGACTATTCGGCTCCTATACCTGGTCTCATTACCGGTTCGCGGACTACAAGATCGTGAACGGAACCGCGGTAGACACGCTGGATGGCAAGACGCTGCCCGGAGTCCCGGAGGCCTTCATCCGCCTGGGCGTGAGAGCGGGACCGTATAAGGGCTTCTACCTGGATCTGGATCACAGCATGGCGTCGTCGATCTTCGCCGACGATCAGAACACGCTCTACGTCAACGGCTGGGGCAAGGCCGGGCCGAACGTAGTGGATGGTGTCGGACTGGGAGTGACCAACCTGAGGGTGACTTGGGAAGGCCGGGCAGGAGCCTGGGCGCTGTCTCCCTTTGCCGCAGTAAACAATCTGTGGGACCGGCGATACGTCGGATCGCTGACGATCAACGGAGCCGGCGGCCGAGTCTTCGAACCGGCTCCAGGCCGGAACGCCTACCTCGGCATGGAGATCGGCTGGGCTCGCGACTAGGAGGAGCCTGAGCTTTGCGAGGGCCGCTTCGGAATACTGAGCGACTTCCAACTGGCGCCGGCCAGCGCACGCGCCAGCAGGACAATCTGCCCGATGTGGTAGGCGTAGTGCATCAATTGCCGGTTGATCGCCTGCAGCACAGTGTGGGGTTGGCCACGAATGGTGACGGTCCGCCCCAGGTCTTCGGGCTTGAGATGTGCGATAGCATCAAAGACCCGGGCCCAGCCGTCGTCCCACCAGGTGATCAACTCTTCCCGGGTCGGCGCCTCGGTCAGTTCGAATTCAGAATCCCGGTTGCGGTCGGGCTTCTCGCCGTCGGTCGTGAGGAACATGGTCCACCGTGAGCGCATGTTCCCGCTCATGTGCTTCACCAGGATCGCAATGCTGTTGGCGTCGGCGTAGAGGACCTTGGTCAGACCGCTATCGTAGACCTGGGCGATCGCCTTCTCACCGAGTTTCTTGTAGGCCCGCAGTTGCAGGATCACGTCCTTGAGGTAGGCCGCGCCGGATTCGTCTGCCAAGAGAACCTCCATTTCACTCGGACCGGCGGACCGGCGGACCGGCGGACCGGCGACGTCGACCGTCCTGACCGCCCCGACCATCCTGACCGCCCTGACCGCCCCGACCGTCCTGACCGCCGCGACCGCCTTCCCTCCCTACCGCCATCTCGCCTTAAAGCAACGCCACTGGATCCCGATCAATGACCGTCCGCACCCCCGCGACACCCGGTAACCGCTCCGCAGCGTAACGTACCACTCTCCCCAGTTCCTCCCCAGTCCCCTTTAGAACGACATGCCAGCGCCATCGGTTCTGGATCCTGGCCAGCGCGCATGGCGCGGGGCCGAGAACGGTAATGGGCAGGCTGTGCTTTTCCACCAGGCGCTGACACCACGCGGCGACCGCAGCAGCGCTCTCGCCCACGCGACGCTCATCCGGTCCACTCGAGACCAGGTTCACAAGCGAGGTCTCAGGCGGATAAGGAGGCTCGCGTCGAGCGGCGAGCTCCTCGCCCAGGAATCCCTCCGCGTCGTGCCGCACCGCGTGTACGAGTGCGTGATGGTCAGGGTTCCGGGTCTGGACCACCACTCGTCCGCCTTTCGGTCCCCGTCCTGCTCGACCCGCCACTTGCGCCAGGAGCTGAAACGTTCGCTCGGCGGAGCGGAAGTCGGGCAGGTGGAGACCGGTATCCGCGTCCACCACGCCGACCAGCGTCACGTTAGGAAAATCCAGCCCCTTGGCGATCATCTGGGTGCCGAGGAGGATGTCGGCTTCGCCCCGACCAAAGGTCTCGAGAATGCGATGGTGCGACCACTTGGTGCTCGTGGTGTCGAGATCCATTCGCGCCAGCCGCGCCGCCGGGAACCGCTCCGCGAGAAACCGCTCTACCTGCTGGGTACCGACGCCGCGCATCTGTTGCACGACGTGGCCGCAGTTCTTGCACGCGGGCGGAATCGGCTCTTCGTGCCCGCAGTAGTGGCACCGGAGCCGGTTGGGAGAACGATGAACGGTGAGGGCGATACTGCATCGGGGACAGCCCTCGACTTCACCACAGGCGGGACATTGAAGGAAGGAAGCGAAACCACGACGATTGAGTAGCAGAAGGACCTGTTCTCGGCGATCGAGCGCCCCGGCCACCGCCAGGTCCAATCGCTCCGACCAGGGAACCGCTCCGGCAATCGCCAGTCGCGGCGCGCTTCTCAGATCGACCAACTCAACCTCGGGAAGGGGGTGAGCTCCGATCCGGTCTGGAAGGCGGATCAGGGTGAGGCGGGGCCCCACCTTCGCCATGGACTCGGGCGACGGGGTGGCGCTCCCCAAGATGAAAGTCGCGCCCTCCAGCCGGGCTCGCACCATCGCGACATCCCGCGCGTGATAGCGCGGCGCCTCGCCGTTCTTGTAGCTGGCCTCGTGCTCCTCGTCGATCACGATGACGCCAAGGTTGCGAACCGGCGCAAACACCGCCGACCTCGCTCCGACAGCCACTCGCTTCGTTCCGTTGCGCAGGGCCCGCCAGGCGTCGGCACGTTCGCCTTCGGATAATCCGCTGTGCAGCACCGCCACGTCGTTTCCGAAGACCCCGCGCACCCGGCTCACCGTCTGGGGCGTGAGGCCGATCTCGGGAACCAGGATGATGGCGCCGCGTCCCTGTGCCATCGCCCGACGGATGACTTCGAGATACACCAGCGTCTTTCCGCTTCCGGTGACGCCGAAGAGCAGGCCGCCATCTCCCGGAGCGAGTGACGAAAGGGTCGCGAGCGCTTCCTGTTGTGGCTGAGTCAGGCTCGATGGCGGAGGAGTGCCGGCCGCATCGGCGAAAGGATCTCGTAGGACGGGAACTTCTTCCACCCCCGCGAGCCGGCGATTTACCAGCGATCGCAAGCCGGCCTGAGAGAGCTTGAGCTGCTCGATCAAGTGGCGAACCGGGGCCCGGCCTCCGGTCTGCTCCAGTGCCTCGAGCACCGCACGTTGCGCCGGTGCCCGCCGAAAGGCTTCCTCTCGCTCTAGCAGGGTGAGACGGGGACCGACCAGGACGGCGATTCGCTCGGTCGCGGTGCCGCTGTCGGTCTCAGCCGGATGGACCTCCAGCGCGATGGCGCCGACTCGTGCCAGCCGGTTCACCGCGTCCCATACCGGCCGCTTGAGTCCCCGCGCGATGCTCGGCACCGGTGCGCTGCCGCCCTTCTTCTCCAGCCAGGCAACGACCTCGCCGGCAAGTCCGCCCGGGATTGCGGCCCCATCGGCGATCCGGGCCAAAACCTTCGACTGTCCCCAGAGTGCCGCGGGGAGAGCCGCGCGAATCGCCAGGCCCAGCGGGGCGCCATAGTAACGCGCCATCCAGGTGGCAGTTTCGAGGAGAGGGAGCGGGAGGGCTGGTTCCCGATCGGGGGCCGCGAGGATGTCCTTGGCCGCACGCTCGGGGGGCTCATCGGCGATCGCCACCACGATTCCCACCATCTCACGGCCGCGCACCGGTACCACGACCCGTGCCCCGGGCTCGATGCGGTCGGCGATCGCCTCGGGAATGCGGTAGGTGTAGGGCCGGGCGAGCGGCAGCGGGAGCGCCACCTGCCCGTACCGCTCGGTCATCGCCGGCTCAAGCCAAGCCCGGGACCGGTGGGAAGGCGAACCTGGCCGCCGTCGATCGAGGCGCCGGCGAAGGGATCGTCCTGGAGCAGTGCGGCACCGTCGAGATCCACGATATCCACCAGCGGCGTCAGGTGCGCCGCGGCCGTGATGGCGATCGAACTTTCGATCATGCAGCCGATCATGACCATCATCTGATGAGCCCGCGCAATGGCGATCATGCGCAGCGCCTCACGAAGGCTGCCGCACTTCGCCAACTTGAGATTGATGCCGTCCACCTTGCCAACCAGAGGGGGAATGTCGGCGGCGGTCTTGCAGCTTTCGTCCGCAATGACGGGAATGCGGGCAGCACGGCTCACCTTGCCCAACCCTTCCAGGTCCTCCGCGGCCAGGGGCTGCTCCAACACCGTCACCCCGAATTCTTCCAGCACCGGAAGCATCCGGATCGCCTGCTTCACGTTCCAGCCGCAGTTGGCGTCAACCCGAAGCTCTTTCTGG
Organism: Gemmatimonadales bacterium; assembly: GCA_036558125.1. Lineage (GTDB taxonomy): Bacteria > Gemmatimonadota > Gemmatimonadetes > Gemmatimonadales > GWC2-71-9 > DATBGE01. Next base: position 9,517 of record DATBGE010000133.1, read on the forward strand.
GTCATCCCGCGGATCGTCTCCAGGATCTCTACATCCCGATCCGTCCCCAGCTTGATCTTGAGAATCGGATACTGCTCCGCCTCCTTCACCTTCTGGCGCAGCTTGGCATCGTTGTCGATGCCGATGGTGAAGGTGGAACGCGGCGCCTTGGCCGGGTCGAGTCCCCACAGCTTGTAGACTGGAATGCCCAACCGCTTCCCGACTAGATCGTGCAGCGCGGAGGAAAGGGCCACCCGCGCCGAAGGATTGAGCGCGAGGATGGACTCCCACCCGGCTTCGGTGTCTTCCAGAAGGAAGGGATCGCTGGGGAGCCGGTCCGAGTAGTTCTGCAGCGCGCCATGCACCGTCTCCACCGACTCGCCGTAGATCCGATTGGGCGCCGCCTCACCCCAGCCCTCGACTCCGTCGCCATCAATGAGCCGGACCATCACCGTACGGTAATCGCTCTGTCCACCTCGGGCGATTATGAACGGGTGCCGGGTATGCAGTTCGAGGATCTCGGATTCCAGACGAAGCGGATGAGGCATGGGGGCTCGGTGTGGGGTTTGGGACGGAGGAGTATAAAAGCAGGAGACGGGAGAAGGGAGACGGGAGATGGGAGATGGGGAATGGGCAAAGGCGGGTGGACGGCAGAAACACCTCATCCCGAGCGAAGCGAGGGATCTGGCAGCCCTACCTTGGAATCTGATACAGGCACATAGGCTTGGAGACTAGATCCCTCGGGTTCCCGCGGGCGCGGGGTACCCTCGGGATGAGGTGCTTCTCCTACCCCGTCTCCCGTCTCCCGTCTCCTGTATCCCGTCTCCCGCTTCACCCCAGCGCCCCCACATGTGCCGCAACACCTTCGGCGATACGTGCCGGTGTGTATCCCCCCTCCAGAAGTCCCACGATGGGCGTGTCTTTCAGATGCTCCCTGAGTCGAGTAGTGACGTCAGCGTAATGGTCCGGCTCAAGCGTGAAGCCGCCCAAAGGGTCACCGCTCATCGCGTCGAACCCCGCGGAGACCAGCACCAGATCGGGCTGCCAGCCGTTGGTGGCGGAGGCTATGGCACTCCAGAGATCGTCGACGTAGAGCTCGGCTGGCAAGCCGGGGCCTCGGGGCACATTGAACACATTACCCACTCCACGCTCGTGGGCCATCCCGGTTCCCGGATACCAGGGATGCTGGTGCAGGGAGACGTAACGGATCGAGGGATCGGTCTCCATCAGTGCCTGAGTTCCGTTCCCATGGTGCACATCCCAGTCGATGATCAGGACGTTCTTCCGTCCCAACTCCTGGGCATGCCGCGCGGCGACGATCACGTTGTTGACGAGGCAGAAGCCCATCGCGCGCTGGGCCATCGCGTGATGACCGGGAGGACGGACCGCGGCAAAGGCGTTGCCCCGGTTCAGAGCGTGGTCCAGCGCACTCCGCACGGCGCCGGTGGCACCCAGCACCGCGGACCAACTCGCCTCATTCATCACGGTATCGAGGAACAAGACGCCTCCCCCGAGACGGCTGATCTCCTCCAGCCGGACCAGATAGCCTTCGGGATGCACAGCCAGCAGGTCTCCCAGCTCAGCCGGCAACGCCTCCCGCACCTCGAACCGCGAGTCCTTCCCCACCCTCTCGAGAATAGCGCGCAGCCTCGCCGGGGTCTCCGGGTGGCCGGGACCGGGGTCGTGCTTGAGACAGGCGGGGTGGGTGAAGACGGGGATGGGCATGACTGGTAGTTCCGAGTTCCGAGTTCCGAGTTTCGATTTTGTCTACAGAAGTTCTCTGGGTGAACACCTCATTCTACGCGAAAGCATGAGATCAGCCTCCATCACGCTCCCGGGGTACTAGGTACCCGAAACTCGGAACTCGGAACCCGGAACTCATTCATCTCTCCTCTTTTCCCTGAGGATTCCCTGAATCGCCTGAACCTCCGCACGCACCTCCGCTCGCGCCTGGGCAATCTCCTCCAGCACCCTCACCTGGCGCCGCCAGAGGAAGTACGTCCCGACCGCGAACAGCAGCATGACCGCGCCAAGAGCGAGCAGGATCGGGCGATGAGACCAGAGGCCGGCCAGCAGCAACAGAACGCCGTCGAGGGTCAGTCCCCCGACGGCGATGATGGTCAGCACACGCCCGCGGCGCGCGGGACGAGGCACGGGATCAGCGCACGGGCCGGCGGCGCCGAGCCATGACGATGAGGGGAGCGTTGGAGACGACGCCCGCTTCCGCCAGGGTGCGTTGCTCATCCAGCAATTGTGCCCCGCGGTACTTCACCATGTACCCGGCGGGATCGCCATCAGTGTGTGTCATCACAAGAGCCCGGCGCTTCGCCTCGGCGATCGGAGTCTGGGAGGGAAGGTCCAGGTTCACCTGGTCCCAGGCGTCCTCCACCATGATCCGGATCGGCAACGACGCGCTCACGCCGCACTCTCCGACGAGCCGGGGAGCGTCGAGAAGAACCGGCCCAGCGCCTGATCGAAGAAGAGGGTGGAAGCCCTCACCCGTGTCGCGCCATCTCCAGTGATCGCGGTGATCGCGATCTCTTCCCCACCCTGTCCCCGAAGAGAGAGGAAGTTCGGTCCCTCCTTTTCCGGAAAGGCGGAGTTGTTGGGATTCCGCTCCGCAAAGAAGACCTTGGCCCACGCGATGACCTGCGCGGGCTGAAGCGTCGTAGTGGTTTCGTAGGTCACGGGTGGTCGACGGTCTGGAGTCGGGAGTCCCGACTACCTCCTCAGAATCGCCACCCCGGTCGGCTGCGCCGGGATCGGCACCGTTGCCACAGTCTTCTTCGCGGCGAGATCGAACATATCGATAGCCCCCGGGTCAGCTCCGATTGACTCCTGGCTGATGAAGGCGTACTGCCCGTCCGGCGAGTAGGCGACACCGTGCACGATCTTCTTGGTGGTGGGGACTCGGACCACCTCGGTGAGCGTCTTGGCGTCGATCACGCTGAAGCTCTGATCTTTCTTGTTGGTCACGATCACCCACTTGCCGTCAGCTGAAGGCTCGACGTTGTAGGCGCCTTTGCCTACCGCGATCTCCTTCGTCTTGGTGAACGACTCCGCGTCCCATACCTGCAGCGTGTTGCCATGGTTGCACGCGGCGTAGAGCGTCTGGTCGTCAGGAGAGACGCTGACGAAGGTCGGAGCGCACGAATTGTCCGGTGCCGGAGGCGCCGGCGCGCTCGCCCCGGCCGGAGGCGGAGCGGCGT
>DATBGE010000134.1:0-22060 GCA_036558125.1 Gemmatimonadales bacterium
CCGTTCGCCGAGGTCTTGCCAGTCACAGGGGCTGAACCCGCCGGCTGTACGCATGGTGCTGTCCATGGCAGCGCTGGCGTTCTGCTGGGACTGCCAGTCGAGCTGGGGAATCTGTACTGAGTAGGGATCCAGCGATTGCGACAAGGCGACCTGGTCCCTGATCGCGGTCGTGTCTCCCGCCATCAGCCGCTTCTGGATCGCCTGGTGCTTGGCCCAGTCCGGCCCCTGCTGCTGGTCGAATTCGTCTTTGCGTTTCTGGATGGCTTGGCGCTGCAGCACGGCAGAATAGTACGCGCCGGTCGCTCCCGGTTGTTTGGCGAGCGTCTGTACCGCGGCACTTTGTGCGTTGAGCGCCTGCAGGTAGCGGTCCACCACGTCGTTGGAGATCACCATCGAGGAGGGATCACACTTGGGTTTCGCGGCTGGAGCGGCGGTTTGGGTCGAGTCCGTCTTCTTCGTGACCTGGCCGGTGGCCTTCTTCACGATGCCACCGACCTGGGCGTTTGCGGCCGAAACCGCGGCGAGGATCAGGAGGCCGAGGGAGACGGGTCGGAGCATGGTAGGACCGTAGGTTGTGGGTGATCTGAAAGATCGTGAACGGTGATCGGTGAACGGTGAACGGTGAACGGTGAACAGTGAACGGGGCGGGCAGCAGGATGTGCGCGACGGTGCGCCTCAGCAACCCCCGTTTACCGTTGACCGTTCACCGTTCACCCTTATGACGCCCGCTGCTTCTCCGGAAACCGCTTCGCGACTCTCGCCTTGTGCTTCGCCGCCTCGACTTCCCGGTTCTTGGGAGGTGCCGTCGTGACCAGTGCCTCCATGAGATGATGTACCGTGTGGGCCACCTCGTGCACTGCATGGTCGAAGGCTTTCTGATTAGCCGCGGAGGGCTTGGTAAAGCCGCTCACCTTGCGGACGAACTGAAGCGACGCCGCGTGGATTTCCTCGCTCGTGACCGGGGGATCGAAATGGTAAAGCGTTCTGATATTACGGCACATGAGACTACTCCTGCGCTTGAATGCGAAAATCGCGTGGCATCAGTCTTTGAAGGGCGATTTGCTGGGTCGGGATCGGCCGCTGCCCCCAGCACGCCCCAGCAATCGCTGGAGTTCCTCTTCGCTCATCTCGAAGGGATCGGATTCATAGCCTGGAGGATCGACCCGGGTAATCTTGCCCGGATTTCCCGGCACCGGGTGGAATTCCCAGGCGGTCTTCGAGAAGTCGCGGACTTCCCACTCGTTTCCTTCAGTATCGGTAAAGCGACGGTATCCCACGATTCTACTCCGTGCTGCTCAATCAAAAGGCGGCCCATGGCTGGTGCGCCTGCTCGAGCAGGGCCGGCCAATGCTCGATGAGGGTTAACGGAATCTGACCCGGAAGCTCGTCGCTGACCAGAAGCAACTGTCCGGCGGTCCGCTTCGCTCGTCCCGACCGCTTCGACTGCCTTCCCGCCCTTCCGCCTTACCGCCCTCCCGCCTTCTCCTTCAACTCTTCAAACCAATTCAACACGACATTCACCTGCCGTGGCGCCAGCTCGGGAATGCGCCTGATCATGAGGAAACGGTTCCCATCCCGGGTTACCTGGTAACTGGCTGAGGAAAAGCTGCCAGACGTGAATGATCCAGTGAAGAGAACTGTTGGACGCCCGATTCGGCCAGACGCGAGATCCAACGCGACGGCCATGACGCTGTCGGCATTGCGGTAGACCAGTTCACTGCCGCCCTTGGTCCAATACGCTTCCGATCCACCACCGATCGATACCTGATGACGGGCCCGGGCCGGATCCGGGAAGGACTGGAGATAAACCTCGCGACGTCCCGACTCGTCGGAGTCGAAGGCAATCCATTTTCCGTCCGGTGAAAAGGCTGGCCGACGGCCACCATTCTTCTGCAGAAATGCGCGAGGCTGGCCCGAACCGTCCAGGGGAAGCACCCAAATCTCGGAACCGGATGGTGGGGTCGCGGAAAAGGCGAGCAGCTTTCCGTCCGGCGAGAGGGAGCCCGCATACTTGTCGTACTGACTGACCAGCAGGGACTCCTCGGGGCTGCTGGCATCCACCGTACGCCAGTAGAGGTCGAATACGGGTCGTTCGGACGAGTAGATCACCCGGCGACTGTCGGCCGTCCAGTTGGCGCCGAAATCATTGGCCGTGCCCGAGGTCAAGCGGCTGAGGATATCGCGGTCGAAGTCATAGATCCAAACGTCTTCCTTCACTGCCGTTCCTATCGTGATTGCCAGTCTCCGGTTATCAGGGGACAATCTCGGTTGGTAATACACGGCGGGCTGCAATTTCAGGAGACTCTCGCGACCGTCCCGGTCGATCCACTCGGGCTGCGTAGGAGACAACATCGTGGATCCCGGTACGTAGGCGAGATCCCCGCTCGGGGCGACGGCGTACGCGGCAAGCCCGTTGGAGGACACCATGTCAACATCGGAGACCACTGGTACTGCGGAGCCGCTCGTGGCGAGGTGTTTTACGTCAAATGGAATTGCGAGAACGGCATCACCCCGGCCATAGAGCAGGTGGCCGGTCTCGACATAGCGCCCGTAGATGCCACCTTCAACAAGGACTTCCCTCGCCCCCGTCTTGAGGTCCACCACCTCGATCTTGGCGCGCTCGATGGGAGTCGAGAAGTTGGTGAAGATCACATGCCGCTGATCGGGGAGGAACTGGGGCCACCAATGAGCTAGTTCGCCCTTGGCACTATCAGGAGTCGTGATCATCTCGGCTTTCCCGCCGCCGGGCGGGAGCCGCCAGAGCCCGCCTTTGTAGTCCGGCGTGTAGATGATGGTGCCGTCGGTGCCCCACGCTCCTCCTCCCCAGCTCGATTCGATGAGCTCGACCGCTGTCCCGCCACCAGCAGGGACCTTTTTCAGCTTCCCTGCGGCGATGAAACCGACCCACTTCCCGTCGGGTGAGAAGAAGGGTCGATATCCGCCGTCGGTGCCCGGCATCTCAGTGAACCGATCCTCGTTCATCCCCCGGCGAAAGAGGGAGGCTCGACCGGCCCGCTGCACCGATACAACGAGTTCGCTCCCATCGGGCGACAGTGCTAATGACGGTTCGTCGGGTAACACCTCGGTCTTATCGAGGTCGACGCCGAACCGAACAACCGGAGGACGCTCAGCTCGAGCGGTGATCAGCCGAAGGCCGAGTACGGAAGCAACTATCCCGAGGACTCCGGCAACAATCCAGGCGACTCCTGCTGACGCAAAAAAGCGTGGGCGTCCTGAGAGAAGCGGCGCGACACGAGATCCGCTATCGGTCAGCGAAGCGCTCGCCGCAGTCGCTCTGCTCTCGATCGACCCCATCTCGAGCGCCTGGGCAAACTCGGCTCCCGTTCCCCAGCGATCCGCCGGCAGTTTCTCCAGTGATCGCAACACCGCTTCTTCAACGTGTGGCGGCACCGTCGAGCGCAGCGGTCTGATCGGATGGACTCGGTCGGTGAGCACCTTCGCCACGATGGCTTGAGCCGTGGCCCCGGTGAAGGGCGGCTCTCCCACCAGCATCTCGTAAATCACCGAGCCCAGCGCGTAGATGTCGCTCCGAGGCCCCAAGTCCCGCTCGCCCATCGCCTGTTCGGGACTCATGTAGTGCGGCGTGCCGAGGGAAAGGCCGGTTTCGGTCATCCGGTGCCCGCCGGCGGCGCGCACCGCCAGCGCGATGCCGAAGTCGGCGATGAATGCCTGTCCCTCGTGGAGCAGGATGTTCTCGGGCTTGATGTCGCGGTGGATCACTCCGTGCCGATGCGCGTAGTCCAGCGCACTCGCGCACTCCCGGCCGATCCGCAGCGCGTCGCTCAGCGGAAGTTGTTTCTCCCTATTGAGGCGCTCTCGGAGAGACTCGCCATCGACGTAAGGCATGACGTAGAACAGGAATCCTCCGGCCTCGCCGGAATCGTGCAGCGGCAGGATGTGCGGATGGTGCAGGTTCGCCGTGACCTTTATCTCGGTGAGGAATCGCTCGGCGCCGAGTACCGCGGCGAGCTCCGGGCGGAGTACCTTGAGCGCGACTTTCCGGCTGTGTTTGATGTCCTCCGCCAGATACACGGTGGCCATCCCGCCGTGCCCAACCTCCCGCTCGATGAGGTAGCGGTCAGAGAGTGAGGTCGAGAGGCGAGTGTCGATGGTCAATGGTGGTCGGGGGTCGTGGGTCGTGGGTCATCAGTCGATGGGTAATGGTCAATGGTCTCGGTTCCGCACGCTTCACGATCATGAGGCACGTGACCCATGACCCAAGACTCATCACCATCGACCATCGGCTATTGACTACCGACGATCGACTACTGACTCTTGACTGATTCTCCTGCCAGCTTCGCCATCCGGTCTTTCACTTCCTTCACCTGCGGCTGCAGCTCGGGGTCGGCGTCCTTCCACAGCTGCGTGAAGCGGCCATAGTAATCCAGCGCCTTCTCCTTGTTGCCTTTTTCCTCGTACAACTCGCCCAGGCGCCGGTAAGAGAAGGCCAGGTTCCACTGGTCGCTCGCGATTCGGCCGAGCCCGCTGTGGGCCTCGGCCACTCGGGTATAAGCCGCGAGGGAAGAATCGGGCTCGTTACTCAGGTCGTACGCTCGGCCCAGCTCGGCCTGGGCACAATTCGCACAGCCAGAAGCGTCCCACCAAGCCCGGAAGGCCGCTGCGGCATCATTCGCCCGCCCCTCGGCCAAGGCCAGGAAGCCCTTAGCTCGGTCGCCGCCGGCAAATTGATCCTGAGGATCCGACGCATCGCCCCGGCGTATACCGATCGGGACGAGTGTCTCGTACTCCTTGAGTAACGTGCGAGCGCGGGCCGGCTGATTGGCGATGGCGTAGGCTGCGGCCAGCTGGGGGTAAGGTCGATCGAGCGGTGACATTCCGGCGAGCGGATGCCGAGCCAGTGCGTCGTCCAGCACCTTCGCCGCGGCGACCGGGTTTCGGTGATAAACCGCCTGGATCTGGGCCAGGTTCACGGCGCCCTTGAGATAGAGGGTCGGCAGCTCGCGCCGCTCGCTGATGGCCATGTAGTCGCCCATCCTGCGCTCCGCTTCACCCAGTTGCCCCCGGGTCAGCGCAATCGCACTGGGGATGGCTGCTCCGGGGGACTGGTCGGAGAGGTCGGTAGAGAGGCTGGCCACCTTTCGCAGCTCGGTTGCGGCGCTGTCCCACTGCTGATTCGCGGCAAAGAAGAGGACGAGCATGCGATGAGCGAGCACCGCCGACGAATCCCGCCGGAGGTACTCCGCGAGTGAAGCGCGGGCCTCCTTTGTCTTCCCCTGGGCCATCTGCGCCACCACCAGCTGGGCCACGATGGTACCCGTGCCTCCCCGGTCGATGTCCGCCTGGGCGACCGGCTCCGCTTCGGCCCAGCGTCGTCGCAGGTCGAGGATCAGCGCGAGATTGTTGGGCGCAATGGGGTCGTCCGGTTTGAGCTCGAGAATCGCGCGGTAGGCGCTGATGATCTTCTCGGGGTCCCAGTCCACAGTGAAGTAGTAGTAGGCCGTCGTCTGGTAGCGCTCAACCTCGGTCAACCGGTCGCGGTGCTCATAGGCCTTGGTCGCCGCTGCGACGAACTCCGCCGCACTCCCCTGGGAGTTGGACAACGCGACCGCAAGCTTGCGCCACGCCATCGCGAATCCGCTGTCGAGGCCGATCGCCTGCTGCAGCAGCGAAACGGCGCGACTCGACTCTCCCTGATCGCTGGCGCGAGCTCCTTCGGTGTAGAGCCGCAGGGCTTCGAGTGAACCGGTGGTCACTTCCTCGAGCGGCTCGTTGCTGCGGATACTCCGGAGCGATTCGCCGATTCGCTCCCGCACCCGCTTGGACAACCGGTCGATGGCCTTGAGGATCTGGCTCTCGTCGTCCGCGGTCTCCCGCACCGCCACCAGCTCGGCGCCGTCCACCGCGGAGAGTACCTTGGCGGAAAGCACCAGACCCTTGCCGACGGGGCTGATCTCGCCGACCACTACCGCCTTGGCGCCTTCTCGCACTGCCACCTCGCGCGCGGTCGCTGCGTCGAGCGGCCGGTTGGGGTCGTGCACCATCCGGCTGAGCGCGTCGTTCACGGTCGTCGTTCCGAGCACGTTGACCATTGGCGACTGGGCGATATCGATCCGGAAGGCCTCGGTCACCGACTGGCTGAGCGTCGAGTCGGAGGTGTGATTGGCAAAATCGGCAACGATCAGCTTGTCTCGCGCGGCGAGTTTGCCCGAGGCCACGAGGGTGCCCACCGGGCCGATGCCCAGGAGGCGCATGGCGGTATAGACCACGGCGCACAGGGCCAGCGTTCCAAACGCGAGGTAGCCACCCCGGAGCGACTTCTTCCAGGTGATAAAACGCTGGACGCCGGTTTCGCCACTCCGGGAGTACATGCCGGTGGCGCGAGCCTGGTTGCGGCGGCGCTCCACCAGCCCCGTAACGACCATGATCGGTAGTCCGGCGGCGAGCAGGGCCACTGCGGCCCATAGCACCCAGTCGGGCAGGCCAAGCTGAATCGTGAGGAAGTAGACCGTGCCCAGCACCGCGATCGAAATCAGGGTGAAGAGCCCGGCGACGCGGACCGGATGGCCGTACCAGGCGTCTTGCAGCCGGACGGCCTGCGTCGGCTGAGTCTGGGTGGGGGTGGTCCCACCACTCGGTGTGCCCAGCGACTCCAGGCGCTCGACGATCTCTTCGGCGCTCTGCCACCGGTCCGCCGGTCGCTTGGCCAGGCAGACCATGATCGTTTCGGCCAGGGCCGGCGGGCAGGCCGCGCGCTTCTCGGTAACCGGCTTGGCCGCCTCCGTCACGTGGGCGGCGAGCACCTGTTGTGGCGTGAGCCCGGTGAAAGGCGGTTGCCCGGTCAGCAGCTCGTAGCCCATCGCGCCGAGGGCATAGATGTCCGCCCGGTGATCGACATGAGGATCGGCCGATGCCTGCTCGGGTGACATGTACGCCGGCGTGCCAAGGGCCACTCCCACTGTGGTCAGGCTCTGGCGACCGGTTGCCTCGCTGACTGCTTTCGCCACGCCGAAGTCCACCACCAGCGCGTGGCGCCCCGAGAGCATCACATTGTCCGGCTTGATGTCGCGATGAACCACGCCGCGCTCGTGGGCGTAGGAGAGCGCATCCGCCACGTCGCGCAGCAGACGGGTGGCTTCGGGAACTGGTAATTCGCCTTTCCGGGTGAGCCGGTCCCTGAGCGACTCGCCCTCGATATACGGCATGACGTAATAGAGGAAGCCCGCGGCCTCGCCCGAGTCGAGCAGCGGCAGGATGTGGGGATGCTGCAGGCCGGCCGCGATCTGGATCTCCCGCAGGAAGCGATCGGGACCCAGCGTTGCGGCCAGCTCGGGCCGCAGCACTTTCACCGCCACCTTGCGCAGGTGCTTCAAGTCCTCGGCGAGGTAGACCGTGGCCATGCCCCCCTGGCCCACCTCCCGCTCGAGGCGGTAGCGGTCGGCGAGTGCGGTCGAGAGGCGTTCGTCGATGGTCAAAGGTGGTCGTCGGTCTTAAGTCGTGAGACTACTGCATCAGCCTTCTATCTTCGAGGTCCGCCGGTCCGCCGGTCCGCCGGTCCGCCGGTCCGTCAGTCCGCCGGTCCGCCGGTCCGCCGGTCCGCCGCTTTTCGTCCGCCCCGTCCGCCTGTCCGCCTTACTGTCCCTTCACATTCTCCCCCGCCAACTTGGCCATCCGCCCGCGCACCTCGCGCACCGAAGGCTGGAGCACCGGGTCGGCATCCTTCCAGAGTGTCACGAACCGGGTGTAGTAATCGAGTGCCTTCTGCTTGTTGCCTCGCTCCTCGTAAAGCTCGCCCAGCCGTTTGAGACTCGGCGCCAAACCCCAGGCGTCCGCCAGTTGCTTGAAGCCGGTGCCTGGGCCAACGGCTCTTTCGTAGGCAGCGATGGCCGAGTCGGGTTGATTGGCGCGTTCGTAGGCCACGCCTTCTGCCCAGGCTGAACAGTCCCAGCATGAGGAGGCCGATCTCCCGCGAACGAATGCGGCGACCGCGTCCTTCGGGCGGCCTTCCGCCAGGGCAAGCCATCCAGTTGCATCGTACCAGTCCCACTCTCCCCGGCGAAAGCCTTCCGGCACGCTCCCTTCGTATGCGCTGAGTAGGCGGTGCGCTTCCGCGGGCTGACCGGCGACGGCATAAACCAGTGCGACCGTACCGGCAGGACGATCGAGCGCGGGAATCGAAGTAAGGGGGCGCTGCTCTAGTGCCGTGCGGAGCATCTTGAGGGCGGTGACAGTATCGCCCCGGAACAGGACGTACTGCAGGGCAATCTGTGCTTCATCGTCGAGTGCGATCCCCGGGAGCCCGCGCTGCTCGCTCTGGCCGATGTTCAGTCGGGTCTGACGCTCCGCCTCGGCCAGATGTCCCTGAGTCTGGGCCAGTGCCGCGAGCGCCACAGAGGTCATGCTTTGATATCCGGGATCCCGGACCTTGACACCGAGGTCGACCCAGGCGCGCTGGGCGCTGTCATATTCGCCAATTCCACCGTACGCCATCGCCTTACCGCGCAGGTAGATTGGCGCGTTGGGGTTGAGTGCCGCCATCTGCTGAAGGGTCCGGCGCACCTCGTCCTCATGCCCCTGGGCCAGCTGAGCATTGAGCATCTGCATGTGCATGTTGCCGACGCTCTTCGCGGCGCGAACGAATGGCGCTGCTATCGATTCCGCGTCGACCGGCCGCCCCATTTGCGTCAGGAGCAAGGCCAGATTGTTGTTCGCCCCGTAGTTCTCGGGGTTAACCGCCAGCAGGCGACGATACGCGGCCTCCTCCTTAGCCGGATCGATTTCGACGTTTCCGTAGTAGTAGGCGATGGTGAATTGCTTTTCCACCTCCGGAAGCCGGTCCCGATACTCGTAGGCCTTCGTAGTCGCAGCGATCACCTGTTCCTGGCTCGCGCGCGTGTTGGTGAGTGCGACCGCGAGCTTCCGCCACGCCATGGCGAATCCACTGTCGAGCGCAATCGCCTGGCGCAGCAGGGGTATTGCTTTGTCGGGGGAGCCTTGGTCATTGAGGCTCGCGCCCTCCGAGTAGAGACGGAGGGCCTCCAGCGAGGACGTCGTAACCTGCTCCAGCGGCTCGCCACTCCGGATCGTCTTGAGCGATTCACCGATCCGCTCCCGAATGTGACTGGAGAGGCGGTCGATTGCGGCGACGATCCCCGCATCATCGGGGGATGTCTCCCTCAGCGCGACCAACTCGGCGCCATCCGAGGCGTTCAGAATACGTGCCGAGAGCACGTAACCTTTGCCCACCGAGCTGATCTCTCCCGCCACCACCGCTTTTGCGCCTTCCCGTGCGGCGATTTCGCGTGCGACCCCGCTCGTAATTGACGTGCTCGGATCTTTCTGCATCCGCTGCAAGGCATCACTGATCTGGGCGGAGGTCATGACCCGAACGACGGCCGACTGCCCCAGGTCGATGCGGAACGCCTCGGTGATCGATCCCGCCAGATTGGGGTCGGCCGTCCGGTTCTCGAACTCGGCGACGACCAGGCGGTCCTTTTCACTCAAGCGACCCGAGGCGACGAGAGTTCCCACCGGCCCGATTCCAAGGAGACGCATCGCGGTGTAGATGACGGCGATGACCCCCAGCGCCGCGAACGCGATGATGCCGCCCTGGATCGCTTTCTTCCAGGTAAACAGCCCATGTAGTCCGTCGCTCGGCGTAACTGCGACTCGGCCACTAGCTCGTGCGAGCGCTCGCCGTCGCTCGAACCGGCTGGTCACCAGCATGATCGGGAGCCCGATGAGGAGCAGCGCGATCGCACCGTAGAACACCCAGTCGGGAAGGCCGAGCTGATGGACCAGCAAGTACACGAGACCCAACACTCCCACCGACGCTGCCCCGAACAACAACGCGACGCGCACCGGCTGACTCTTCCGGATCGCTTCCTCCGTGCCACTCGAGACCACCGGGGTGGTCCCGGTGGGGGTCATCCCGCCCGTGCTGGGCGTTGTCGCGGCCTCGAGCTGGACCAGTAACTCACCCGCAGTCTGCCACCGATCGGCAGGGCGCTTCTCGAGACAGCGCATCAGAACGCCGTTCAAGTTCGGGGCAACCGCCGGGCGGTGTCTCGTAACCGGTTCCGGAGCCTGCGTGATATGCGCTGCGAGCAGCGCCTGCGGCGTTGGTGCGACGAAGGGGGTGCGGCCGGTGAGCATCTCGTAAGCGAGGGCGCCCACAGCGTAAATGTCGGCTCGATGATCGACGTGCGGATCGGCGGCGGCCTGCTCCGGAGCCATGTACGCCGGAGTCCCCAGAGCAACGCCGAGTGAGGTCAGCGAAGACTTGCCGCTGGACGCGGTGACCGCCTTGGCGACGCCGAAGTCGGTGACCACGGCATGCCCATCCGAAAGCAGCACGTTGTCCGGCTTGATGTCACGGTGCACGACGCCGTTCCGGTGCGCGTAGGAGAGCGCGTCCACCACCTCGCGGAGAATCTTGGTAGCCTCGCCGACCGGCAGCTCACCCTCGCGGGCCAATTTGGCGCGGAGCGATTCGCCCGCGATGTACGGCATGATGTAGTAGAGCAGGTCTCCCGAAGCGGCGGCGGCGAGGAGGGGAACGATGTGGGGGTGCTGCAGCCGGGCGGCGAGTTGGATCTCCCGCTCGAATCGCTCGACGTTGACCGAGGCGCCCATGTCGGGCGGGAGCAGCTTGATGACGACCTGCCGGCCCAGTCGAGTCTCCTCGGCCAGGAAGACACGGCTCATCCCCCCGCCGCCCAGTTCCTTCAGGACGCGGTAAGTGTCACCGAGAGCGGCTTGCAGCCTGGGCTCGAGGCTGATGGGGGATCCCTTAGGGGTCGGGAAGCGCTAAAGCTAGAGCGTCGATGGTCGGTGGTCTATGGTCTCTCAGACTCGCACCGCCCGTCGACTATCGACTATCGACTATCGACTATTGACTATCGACTCTTGACTCCTCTCCCGGATGATACGTCCGCTCCGTATGTCCCTCGAGCTGTGACCGGTAGAAATACACCTCTCGCAGGTCCCCTTTGCTGTATCGCTCCGCCTGATCGTTGAAGTGCTTGGACTTGGGGTCGCCGCTCTCTCCACCCGCCGTCACGGCTCTCGCGTGGACCGAATCGCCAAACTCGATCGCGGCAACGAAGCTGTTTCCATATCTGCCGTACCGCTTCCTGGTTCCGCTGTTTTTCTGAGCCACGAACGCCGCCAGCGAGCCCCACTGGGCGGTGGTGAAGGGAACCGGGATGCTGGCGGCGGAGTCGTTAAAGCGGTGAACGATGTCGTCGGTCAGCCGCTGGAAACGGTTGATATCACCCCACGGCATTTTCCAGGTCCCGAAGTCCTGGGTCAGTTTGTCCGCTGCTGCCACCAGCGACTGCAATCGCTCATCGGCCGTCGCCTTCCTGGCGATGTACTCCCACCCGGGGAGATCCTCGTCGGTCGCTTGCTGCGGTACCCGTCGCCACAGCTCTTCACCCCAATACACCGCCAGAGCGGTCGGCACCGACTCGGCGGACCAGCGATAGTCCCAGCCCCGCAACAGTTCGACCTGCTCGGCCAGTTTCGATTTGAGCGGGTTCGAAGCTGGAAGCGCGTCGTAATCCTTGATGAGCGGAGGGACGAGAACCGTGAACGTCGGCTGGTAGCTGTCGTAGGCCGCGTCGATCAGCCCCTGGAGGGAGAAGTCCTTCTTCCCCTCGAGCAATCGCATCGCGTGAATACCGCGAGGATTCTCGCCATAGGTGTCTACGTACCTGGGAAAGTCTTTCTGCTTCGGGCTGTTCTCCCCCGCCGCCGAGTAGGGCCAGTTGTTGGTGTTCTGGATCCAGCCGTTGGGCGGGTTCAGAAGGTTTGGCATCTCGTCAAGGGTGAGCAGGCCCTTCCAGTCGGTCGCAGAGTCACTGCCGTCCACCGGGCGGCTCCAGTCGAATTTCGGGTCTCGCTTGGGAATGAAGCTGGCCTGGAAATAGGCGATGTTGCCGTCGGCGTCGGCGTAGACCGTATTGTTGGACGAGTTGGTGCGCAGGTCCACGGTCTCGCGAAAGGCCTTGTAGGTTCTGGCCTTGGTCCGGGTGAAAGACTCGGTGAGCGCCCGGACGGGATCCTGCATCAGGCGCACACTCACCCACTTGCCATCGGCTTCCCGCACGATGGGGCCGTGCCGAGTGCGGTACACGGTGAAAACCCGTTGGCCCATGCCGCCATCCTGCTTGAACGGCACCGTAATCTTCTCGACCGTGAGAGGCCGGTCGACGCTGCCGTCACGATAGAACAGAGCATCACCTTTCCGACTGATCGTCTCGGCATACTCGTCAATCGCATCCACCCCGCTGGAGGTGTGCATCCAGCCCAGGCGATCATTGAAGCCCTGATAGATGAAGAACTGCCCCCACGTCGCGGCGCCGTAGGCGTTCAATCCTTCTTCGCTCGACATCTGCAGCTCGGAACGGAAGAAGAAGGAAGTGTGGGGGTTGATCAGCAGCAAGGCGTGGTGGGAAACCGTATTGCCCGGCGCAATGGCGATCCCGTTGGATCCGGTCGTCTCGGGCGGCAAGGCAGGGTCGCGGTCTCCCTCAGCGCCGGCAGTCTTCCCGTAGAATGCCGCGAGTGCCTCCAGCGAAATGCCTTCGATGTCGCTGCCGATGCTTCCTTCAGTGAAGGTCAGCGCCATCCATGGTTCGAAGTACTTGAGGACCCGGGGATGCACCTCAGGGTGCTTGAGCAGGTACAAGTTGAGCCCGTTGGCCCACGCGACCATCAGGTCCTTGAGCCAGCGAGGGCTCGACCTGTAGATCGCCTTCATCGAATCCGGGTTGATGAACAGCTTCATGCGCAGGTCCTGATAGACGGCCTGCTCTCCTTCGGCCTCCGCCAAACGTCCCATGGCGTTGATGTAGTTCGTCTCCACCCGGTTGAAGTCATCCTCGGCCTGGGCGTAGATCATGCCGAACACTGCGTCGGCATCAGTCTGGCCAAATACGTGCGCGATCCCCCAGTCGTCGCGGATGATGGTGACCCGCTGTCCCTGATCAACGAGCTTCGCATCATCCGAGGAAGAGGGAAAAGCCGAGGCGCACGCAGCGCAAAGAGTGGCAATTGCGACGTGAAGCAAGCGGGGAAGACTTTTCACTTCCACTCCTCCGTCAGAAAGACTGTGGCTTCGCCGATTGTGGTGCGGCTGATCGTCAGTGGACGAGCAGAACCTGCTGGAAGACTCGTTTGCCGGTTCCTTTCAGGTCTGCTGTCAGCCGGTACTCTCCGGGTCCCGGCCGGAAGATGAAATCGTAGGTCTCTCCAACCTGGACGAATTGCCGAGCCGGGCGGGTGACTGCTTGGGAAGGTGGCAGGTCCGCTCCATCCTTGGCCAGCGCCTGCCACGTCACCACGGATGTATCCCGATAGATCGCAAAGTAGATCCCGGCTGCAGGTCCGATGTTTACAAACCGGAACCGCTGGTCCACACCGGCACGAATTGATAAGGGCTTCGCCGTCGAGTCCCCATTGATCACAATGTCCGGCGGATCGGCGGGTCCATCCCAGCCAGCCAGGTAGACGTGGTCGGCTGTCGGATTGAATGGCTTTCCCGGGTCGAGCACCAGGAGGACGCCGAACAGCCCTGAAGTAAGCTGTTCGAGATCGTTCATGTGAGTGTGATAAATGAAGGTACCGGCGCGAGGCAGAATCAGGTGCGCTACGAAAGAGTCCCCCGGCTGGATCGAGGGCGCCAGGGTTGTGCCGGCGCCACTCCAGCCGGCTACCCCGTCGGAGTAGCTCCCCAGCTCGATTCCGTGCCAGTGGATCGCGCTCGGCTCCTTGAGCCGGTTGATGATCACTATGTCGGTCAGTTGGCCGCGGGTCAGCAGCAACAGGGAGCTGGGAACCACGGTCGAATCGGACGCCGGGGCACTCCCATGCTGCAGCACGTAGGCCATCGTGCGCGGCGCTAACCGATGGCGGGGACCTTCCTGGATGTACAGGTGTTCGAGCCTCCCGGCCACTGCCGGCTGTGCGCCGGTCGCCTCACGGGGATCCACCGTGATGCCCAGGACGAGGCCGGCCATGTGCACGGTCGGATCATGAGCCATCCGATCGTGACTGTCGCCGGCGGGCGGATCGAGCCGGGTGTCGGGGACCACATGAAATCCGATGTGGCAATGGTACAGCCAATTGCCGGGGCGATCCGGGCTCCAGGACATTGACCGGGTCTCGAACGGTCTGATGTCTTCGGTCACCACGAGCCTGCGGTCCTCCGGGCGATAGAGCGTATCTCGCAGCCCGTCTCCCGAGGCATCCACGCTGTAGTAGAAGCCGTGGAGGTGCATCGGGTGCGGTCTCACGGTCGGATTGATCACCCGCCAGCGAATGGTATCGCCGACGGTCGCGTGCATTCGCTCGGTGTAGGGCCACGATCGGCCGTTGATGGCGAGCGCATTCCGGTAGTTCGCCGAATCGATGATCTCCCCCCAGATGTTGAGCATCAGAATCCGATCGGGAGGGGAGCCCTGGGGCGGGTCCACCACCAATGCGCCGGACAGCTGCTCCCGCTCAGCGTCCTTGTCCGGATCGTGCTTGCCGAGGATGGCCCAGTAGAAGTAAGTGCCGGGCTGACCGGCGGCGAAGCGTACGGTGCGTACTTCACCGGGGCGGAGAATGAGACTGTCGTCCGCCGCGGCGGGCCGGGTGAGCAGGCCGTGCACCGAGATGGTGCTGTCGGGGAGCGAGTTCCGTACTGTTGCACTGATGACCGTCCCCGTCTTCACTCGAATGAGCGGACCCGGGATCTGCGGAGCCCTGGTCTCCTCGGCGAAGGCCGCTACCTCGACCGAGGGTCCGCTATCTGATTCCGGCCGCCACACTCCCATCCTGACCTCGAGCCTGATCCGGAGCGTGTCGTTCTTCTCGTGGCCGGCCGCGGTGCGGTTGTCGTTCGCTGCAATCGTGGGGAGACCCGCACTGCGCGGTGTCGTCGATGACCACCCGGCGGCGAGGATCACCAATAGAACCGACTGCAGGGTCACTCGACTCCATCGAGCAGCCAGATGTCACCTCCTCGCGGTGCGTCGTGATCGAACAGCACGTAATGTCCGTCGGGAGACCAGACCGGATAATCGATGCGGATCGCGGGATCGGGGAATTCGAATATCTGGTATGGCTTGCCACCATCCATTGGAGTGATCCAGATGGTCTTGTGGCCCTTCACGTCCACGACGTGGCTGTGGTCGGGTGAAAATGACATGTGACTGCCGCCCGCCACGTCCGGCAACCGCGTCGTGGCACCGGTCTCGACGTTCACCGAAAGGATCTGAGTTCCACCGGGAGGCTCGGCTCTAATGATCACGCTCTTGCCGTCGGCGGACCACCGCATGAAATGGCCGGCCGCGCCATCGCTCGAGAGCTGCCGCTGATTCGAGCCATCGGCATTCATCACCCAGAGCTGGAAGCGGCCGTCGCGATCTTCATGGTACGCGATGTACTTCCCATCGGGGGAGAAGAAGGGATTGATATGAATGCCGGTATCCGAGGTCATCCGCTTGAGGGCGCCATCGGCGACCTGAACCGTCCAGATGTCGTTCTGGCCTGACCGGGAGGAAAAGAAGGCGATGACTTTGCCGTCGGCCGACCAGTTCGGCTGGTAGTCGCCTCCCGGACCGGTCGTGAGTTGCCGGTCCGGCTCTCCTTCCGAATGGAGCCACAGGTTCATGTCTCCATTGCGATCGGAGTTGAACGCAATGCTGCGTCCATCCGGGGACCAGGCGCCCCGACTCTCCACCCGCGTCGTGGCGATGACGGTCTCGGGCTGACCGATTGCCTTTCCGGTTGCCGGATCGAGCGGCAGCCGCCAGAGGTCGGCCTCGATGCGGAAGATGGAGAAGGCCAGCCGTTTCCCATCGGGTGCGATGGACGGCTCGAGATCATCTCCCGCGCCCGTCGTCAGCTGTTCCGGTGGCGACTGCGGGTCGCCGCTCTGGGAAACCGCCACGCGCCAGAGGTTGAGTCCTCCGCCCCGCAGTGAAGAGAAGTAGATGAACCGCCCCGAGGGCGACCACGCCGGATTCACGTCCACGACATCGTCGTGCGTGACCCAGGCGGTTTTCCCGGTCGCGAGGTCCACCACGACGATGTCGGACTTGGGCTGCTGCAATCTCCGGAAGACCAGCCGCTTCCCATCCGGCGACCAGCGGGGGCTCATGTGCGCTACTTCGTTCGAGCTGTCGCTGGTAACCTGGCGCGGATTGTGTCCGTTCTTGTCGGTCACCCAGATCCGGTGCGCTCCTCCCCAACCGGCATCTACTGCGATGTGATTCCCATCGGGCGACCAGCTCGGGCTGAAGGCTCCCGATAACAGATGCTCCTCGGCGCCCGATTTGGGATCGACGGTCCAGACATCGCCACCCTCCGCGTACAACCCCAGCACGTCGCCGGGCTCGAGCTTGCCGTCGGAGAGGCTGGAGCGGACCAGCGCGATCAGGCTGCCATCGGGCGACCACGAGGCCTGGATATCGTCCCGCGATCCTCTGGTGAGCTGGGTCTCCTCGCCGCCGGGGTAGGTCCGGAGGAACAGGTTGCGGTAGCCACCCACCGTCCGCGAAAACACCAGTCGAGCGCCGTCGGGCGACCATGAGGGCCACTCCTCCACCGCCTCATCCGATGTGAGCTGGGCGAGGCGAGTGGCGGGCGCTCGTTGAGCTGGCTGGGTCCGGTGAGTGGCCAACCAGAAGATGATCGCGAGGGCTCCGAGGCCTGCGAATGCCAGCGTTCGAGTCCGGAGCCCCGATGTGCCGGCGGGAGCCAAAGGCGCTTCATGGATCCGGAGCGCCTCGCTGAACTCGCGCGCCGAGGCAAACCGGTCCGCAGGCTTCTTCGCCATCGCCTTGGAAACTGCTTTGCTGAGTTCGGGCGGAACATCGGGTGACGCGGGGAGCGGTGTCGCCTCCCGGGTCAGAACCGCCGCCATCAAGGCCTGCAGAGTCGGGCCGGTGAAGGGCGGTTTCCCCGACAGCATTTCATAGAGCACAACGCCCAGCCCGTAGATGTCCGCCCGCCCGTCCACCTCCAATTCTCCGTTGGCCTGCTCGGGGCTCATGTAGGTCGGGGTGCCCACACTCACTCCGGCCTGAGTCATTCGATCGGAGCCGGCCGCCGTGACTGCTCGCGCAATCCCGAAATCCGCGATGACCGCGTGTCCCGCTTCGAGCAGGATGTTGTCGGGCTTGATGTCGCGATGGATCACCCCGTGCTGGTGGGCGAACTCCAGAGCGTCGGCCACCTCGCGCGCGAAGCGGATCGCCTCAGCCGGAGGCACCCTGCCGTCGCGCTCGAGCCGCGCCTTGAGAGACCCCCCTTCCACGAGGGGCGAGACGTAGTACAGGACGCCATCCACCGCGCCCGAGTCGTATAGCGGCAGGATGTGGGGATGACGGAGCCGTGCGGTGACCCGGATTTCCTGCAGGAACCGATCGCTCCCGATCATGGCAGCGAGCTCCGGCCGCAGCACCTTGATCGCGACCTGACGGTCGTGTTTGAGGTCCTGAGCCTGGAACACCGTGGCCATGCCTCCCTGTCCCAGCTCCCGCTCGATGCGGTACCGGTCGGAGAGCGCAGCCGACAGCTTGCTGTCGATGGTCAATGGTCGGTGCTCGTTCGTCGTGGGTGTAGGGTCTAGGGTCTAAGGTCTAGGGTCTGAGGTCTTGAATCGTCAGTCGTGAGTCATGGGTCGATCAATTGTCTCGGGTTGGAGGAAGGCCTGGTTTAATCATCGACCCAAGACTCAAGACCTCAGACCCATCACCGACTCCCCACAATCAGTTGCTGTGTCCAGAACGGCTTCCCCGGCGGCCCCGCCCTCATCTGATACTCTCCTCGCGCTGGAGTCCATACGAAGTCATAGGTTTCCCCGACCTGAACCGCCTGCGTGGCCGGGGCCTCCACTGCCTGATGCACCGGCAGGTCGGCTCCATCCTTGGCGACGCGCCGCCAGCGGACCAGCGTGCTGTCCTGGTAGATCCCAAAGCCAACCGGCAGCGCCAGTCCGATGTTGATGAAGCGGAAGCGATGCGACACGTCTGACTTGAGCTGGAGCGGGCCCGGCAGGGAATCGCCGTTGATGAGAACGCGAGGCGGCTCAGGGTTCGGTGAATCCCATCCCGCCACGAATACATGATCCCGACGGGGATCGAAGCGCTGGCCGGGCTCCAGCACCACGATGGGCCCGTACAATCCGGAAGAAAGTTGCTCCAGGTCGTTGAGATGGGTGTGATAGATGAACGTGCCGGCGCGGGGCAGGAGGAGATGCGCCGTGAACGAATCGCCCGGTGCTATTGCCGGGGCCAGCTGCTGGCCGTCACCACTCCATCCCGCAACCCCGTCGGAGTAACTCAACAGCTCCACTCCGTGCCAGTGGATTGCGGCAGCTTCGCGGAGCCGGTTGATGACGACAATGTCGGTCGGTTGCCCTCGAGCGAGCACCAGCACCGATCCCGGGATCTCCACCGAATCGGGACGCGGGGGCTTGGCGCCTCGCTGCAAGACGAATCCGAGCGCTCTCTTTGCGCGAAACCGCTGGTTGCCCTCGTCTATGTAGAGATGCAGACGGCGCGCCTTCCCCTGGTTCGGAGGCGTCCAGCCCGGACTGGGATGGACGGTGATCCCTATCGCGAGCCCCGCCATGTGAACCATGGGGTCGTGAGACATGGCATCATGCCCCCCAGGCGTGTCTTTGTTGAGGCGAGACTGGGGGACGACGTGAAAACCGACATGGCAATGAAAGAGCCAATTGCCCGGACGATTGGGCACGAAGCTCATCGCCATCGTCGTGAAGGGCCGCATCTCCTCGGTAACAACCATGCGGCGGTCCTCGGCCGAGTAGACCGTGTCCGAAACGCCGTCGCCTCGTGACTGAACCTGGTAGTAGAATCCGTGCAGATGCATCGGATGGGTGCGCCCACTCAGGTTGATCACCCTCCAATGCAGCGTGTCACCGGTACTCGCCTCGATCCGGTCGGTATAGGGCCAGGAGCGCCCGTTGATCGTGATCGCGTTGCGGTAATCGTTCGGCCGATAGTTGACGGAATCGACCCGGGTTCCCCAGACGTTGATCACGAAGATCCGATCCGGGGTGGGGGCTCCCGGGGAATCCACGATCAACGCCCCTGCCACCTGCTCGCGCTCATCGTTGATTTGCCGGTCAGGCGTATGCTTGCCGAGGACGGCCCGGTAGAAGTAGGTGCCGGCAGTGGTTGCCGTGAAGCGAACCTGCCGGGCTTCTCCGGGGCGCAGGGTCAAAGTGCCCTTCACTCCGGCTGCCTGAGATAGAAGGCCGAAAATTGCGATGGTCGAGTCCGTCAGGGCGTTCCGGATGGTCGCCGAAATCGCGGTTCCTTCCTTCACCCGGATCAGTGGACCAGGTATCTGGGGCGCCTTACCAGCCTCGGCGAACGCCGCGACCTCGATGGCCGGGCCGCTGTCCGCCTCCGGTCGCCAGCTTCCCATCCGGACTTCGAGCTCGACGTCGAGGGTGTCTCCCCGAAGCTCACCGGCCGGGGTTCGGTTGTCATTGGCCTGGACTATGTCCAGGGCGCGCGGGGCAACCGGGGAGATCGGACCCGCTGCGGCGATCAGTCCGACGCATAAGGCTCCGGCCAGGCCCGTAAAGGCCACAGCTCCAATGCGGAGTACTACCATGGTGGACCGGTTGCGATCGTGGCCGGACAGGGAAGACCTCCTGACAGTCGGCGCCCTACACAGGCTGTAAAAGGAAGAGTGGGGAATATGCCGGGTCGGCGCCCCATTTGTCACGCGGAAGCAGCGCGGGGAATGAGCCCTATATTGAGGCATGTTCCCGATCCGCGACGAAAATCCCACCCTGCGAACTCCGTATGCCACCTACGGCATCATCGCACTCAATGTCCTCACCTGGGTCCTGGTGCAGGGGATGGGGGCGGAGCCGCGGCTGAGTCAATCAGTGTGTGAGTTGGGATTGATCCCCGGGGAGTTTCTTCACCGGCTCCCCGTCGGCTTCGAGATCCCCATGGGGCAGGGGATGAGCTGTGTGGTGACGCCAGGCTTCTCCTGGTATGCCGTATTCACCTCGATGTTCATGCACGGCAGCTGGCTCCATCTCATCGGCAACATGTGGTTCCTCTGGGTCTTCGGGAACAACGTCGAGGATGCGATGGGCCGGATTCGTTTCGTGATTTTCTATTTGCTGTGCGGCCTCGCGGCGGTCGCAACTCAGATGGCGGCAGGCCCCTCGTCAGCCGTCCCGATGGTCGGTGCGTCCGGAGCCATCGGCGGTGTTATGGGGTCCTACGTCATGCTGTATCCCCACGCGCGGATCAGGACCTTCGTCTTCGTGTTCTTCCTGGACGTCCCCGCCTTCTTCATGCTGGGCTACTGGTTTGTGCTGCAGCTCCTGGGTGGCAGCATGCCACAGGAGGGTGGTGGTGTCGCCTTCTGGGCCCATGTAGGCGGGTTCGCCGCGGGACTCCTCCTCACTCCAATCTTCCGCAATCCAGAGCTCCTGGCGGAGCATCGCCGCGTCGCGCGCTTCGTGTGAGGCACTCCGAACCATCCCTCTTCGCCGCCCGATTCCCCTGGCTTGCCGGCCTCGCCGAGGCGGAAGGCTTGGGCCTCCTGGTGGATCACACGCTGCTACGTCCCGAAGCCACGGCCGGCGATGTCGCTCGCCTCTGTGACGAAGCACTCCAGGCTCGCTTCGGCGCCGTTTGCGTCAACGGCGCCTGGGTGCGTGAATGCGTGCTCCGTCTTGCTGGCGCGCCGGTGAAGGTCGCTTCCGTGGTGGGATTTCCTCTCGGAGCCATGTCCACGACTGCCAAATCAGCCGAGGCGGAGCTCGCCGTAGCAGACGGCTCGTCTGAACTGGACGTCGTCATCGCGCTGGGCGAGGCGTGCTCCGGCAATTGGATGGCGGTCGAGGAGGATCTGGGCCGTGTCGTCGAGGCTGCAGGTGGTCTGCCGGTCAAGGCGATTCTGGAGAGCGCCCTTCTCTCACCCGCCCAGCTTGAACAAGCCTCTCGCGTGGCCCTCCGAAGCGGCGCCCGTTTCGTGAAGACCTCGACGGGATTCCATCCTGCCGGCGGTGCAACGGTCCCGGCCGTCGCGGCGATGCGACGCGTGGTGGGGATGGCGATGGGTGTAAAGGCGTCGGGCGGAATTCGGAAACCGGAGGATGCCCTGCAAATGCTGGCGGCCGGCGCCGATCGGATCGGCAGCTCGGCCGCGGCAAGTTGGACTGGCTTTGTGGGACCTGGCTCAGCACCACTCGGGGAGCTCCTGGCCAGGGCAGGGGCCATCTCTGTTTAGTCGTTACGCGACCGCCCGAGGCCCCATCGGCATCGTCGTGGCCGGCTCGACGACCACCTCCCGTCCCATCACCTTGGCCAGCACGTCGGCCTTCTGGTTGCCTCCCCAGCACTCGAGCGACAAGTCCGCCTCCGCGTAACGCGGGGCCGCCTTGATGGTGATCAGCGTCGGACAGATCTCGGCACTCACCGTCTCCACGATCGCGGTATGACCACGGTCCAGACCGTCGGCCACTCGAAGCAGCCCGCTCATCCGCCGGACGATATCCCGATCGGCCGGCTCGAGCGCCGCGAGGTATTCGTGCTTCTTGCGCGGGCCCCGCCGGCGGTGGTAGCGGCTGATGAGCGCCACCAGCATCCGTTCCCGAGGAGACAGCGGCAACCGTTCGGCGTGCATGATCAGCTGGAAGCTGTGCTTGTGGTGCTTCCGGTAGCTCACCAACTGGCCGACGTCGTGCAGCAGTGCAGCTGCCTCGAGCAGGAACCGCTCCTCTTCCGTGGCCCCAATCCGCTCACCCAGCTGATCGTAGAGAGACAGCGCCAGGAGCCGGACATGCTCAACGTGGCGGCGATCCCCGTGGCAGCGTTCCACGAATTCCCGAATCAGGCGCAGCGGGTCGTCCGCCGCGGGTGCCGCTTCGGCGCCGACCATCTCGAGCAGCAAGCCTTCCCGAAGACCGAACGCGCTCACTTTGACCTCACGGGCCTCGATCCGGAGCAGTAATTCGGCGGTCACCGCGAGTCCGGCGAGGATGATGTCCGCCCGCTGCGGGTTGAGCCCGGGGACCTGGCCCCGC
>DATBGE010000135.1:0-22825 GCA_036558125.1 Gemmatimonadales bacterium
ACCAGCATGAGGCTCGCGACATTGGCGATGGCGATGAGGAGCACCAGTCCCACGGCGGCGGAGAAGATGCTGAGCATCTGGCCGGAATTGCCCAGGACCGCGGTGCGGAGAGGATAAGGCGTGAGTCTGGCCGACTGATCCTGGAAACTCGAGGCCCAGTCGGGAAAGATGCGTTCGCTGATGCCCGCCAGATCCTGACGCGCCGATTCGAGGGTCGCGTTCGGCGAGAGTCGCCCGATCACCAGGAGGCCGAACGGCCCCCGCCGCTCGGGTGGCCGCAGCCTGAGTGCGGGCCAGATCTCCGCTCGCCTTCCGGCCAGATCGTTGACCGACGGCGGCAGGACGCCGACCACGGTGACGGCGACGCCATCGATCGTGATCGTGCGACCGATCGCGGCCTTGTCATCTCCGAAGTTCCGCAGTGCGAACCGGTATCCGATGACCGCAACAGGAGGTGCTTTGAGGTCTTCGTCTGCCGGTTCGATGGCGCGCCCGCGGATCGGCTTGATGTCCAGGGCGCGGAGAAAGCCCGCGGTGATCCATCCCGACTGGGCCCGGCTCGGTTCAGCTCCGGTCGAGATTGCCACACTCCGGGACTGCAGGGCGCCGACCGCAGTGAAACTCTTTTGCTGCGCTTCAATGGCGCGGTAATCGACGGTAGAGAGAGTCCAGAGGTTGGTGGGGGAGTTCTGCTGGTAGACCCGCACCAGGTTGTCGTAGTTCGGATCCAGGAGCACGGTATTGACCGCACTGAATACCGCGGTGCAGGCGCCGATGCCCAGGGCGAGGACGAGAATCGCGGAGAGTGAGAAGCCGGGACTGCGGCGGAGGCTGCGGGCGGCGTAGTGGAGATCCTGCCCCAGGTCGCTGGCCCAGCGGACGCCGCGAACGTCCCGATGCGCTTCCTTATATCTGTCTACTCCCCCAAAGGCGACCAGCGCTTGGCGCCGGGCCTCGACGGAGTCGAGACCCCGGGTGCGGGCCAGCTCATCCGCCTCCATATCGAGGTGAAAGCGGATCTCCGCATCCAGCTCGTGGTCGAGCCGTTCGCCTTTGCGGAGTGCGGTAAGGCGGCGCGACAGCCGGGACCACCAGGAGAGTGCCATGGTGTCAGGTGGCCTTGAGCACCTGCTCCACTGCTCCGGCGAAGAGCCGCCACTGAGAGCGCTCAGCGGCAAACTGCTTTTTTCCCGCGGCCGTCAACTTGTAGAATTTGGCGCGTCGTCCGTCGGGGCTGGTGCCCCACTCGGAGCTGATCCAATCCTGATCTTCGAGCCGGTAGAGGGCGGGGTAGAGGCTGCCCTGCCCGACTTCAAATACCTCGTCCGACAACTGGCGCAATCGCTTGGAGATTCCCCAGCCGTGGAGGGGGCCCAGGAGGAGGGTCTTGAGAATCAGGAGATCCAGGGTGCCCTGGAGCAGGTCGGCGCGTTGATCCATCGGTGGTCTCCGAAGGAGTGATACCTCGACATCCGACAATACGAATGCTGTTGTCGGATGTCAAGGTATCGGGCGCGCCTGCTCTTTCGACGCTTCCAGCGCGGCCACCATCTTCATCAGTTCGACCGGATCCGCCGGCTTTACGATGTGGCGGTCGAAGCCCGCCTCGGTGCTGCGCCGTCGGTCCTCCGCCTGGCCCCATCCAGTCAAGGCGACCACCAGGATGTCCTTGCCCCACGGCTGCTGCCTGATCCGGGCGCAGGTCTCATAACCATCCATCATGGGAAGGCCGAGATCGAGCAGCACCACATGGGGTCGGAAGGCCTCCGCGGCACCAAGCGCCTCGGAGCCGTCGTACGCCGTCCGGGTTTCATTTCCCGCCATCCCGAGCAGGATGCTCAAGCTGTTGGCCGAGAGCTCGTTGTCATCCACGATCAGGATGCGTCGGTGGCTCCTCGGCATGGAGTTGTCAGCCTGCGTAGTCCTCCGCTCCCGATCGACCGAATCGACCGGGACGGGGACTCGGATGACAAACTCGCTTCCCTGGTCTTTCCCGGCGCTCCGGGCCTCGACGCTTCCGCCGTGCATGTCCACCAACCGCTTCACCAGGGTGAGGCCGATGCCGAGCCCGCCGTGGGTCCGGGTCAGGGTCCGGTCCACTTGCATGAACATGTCGAAGATCCGGGGGAGCATGTCGGCCGGGATACCGATCCCGGTATCTCGGACCGAGATGACCACTTCTCCACCTTGACGTTCCGCCTTGAGCGAGATGATGCCGCCGGGATTGGTGTATTTCGCCGCGTTGTTAAGCAGGTTGGAGAGCACCTGGGCCATACGAACCAGATCCGCCTTGAGGAAGACAGGCTCCCTGGGCAAGGTGACGCTCAATTGGTGGCCCGATTCTTCGACGAAGGGGCGGATCGCGCTCACCGCCTCGTCGACGATCTTCGCCAGCTCCACCCGCTCCAGTCTCAGTGTCAGCTTGTTGCTGGTTATGCGGCTCACATCCATGAGGTCGTCGATGAGCCGGGTCATGCGTTGGATCTGGGTTGCGATGAGCTCGCGGGCCCACTCCACCTCCGGGATCGGAGGCGCCTTCATCTGCAGGATGTGCAGCGCGTTGGTGGCGGGGGCCAGCGGGTTCCTCAACTCATGGGCCAGGATGGCGAGAAACTCGTCCTTCTGCTTGTCGGCCTGCCGGTACCGCGCTTCGCTCTCGCGCAGGGCGGCCTGAGCGATCCTGAGCTGCACGTTGTGTTTGTGCTCGGTCAAGTCGGTCACCACCCCGCAGACCACTGCGGCACCCTCGAGCGGCAATGGGCTCAGCGTGAGGTGGATGGGAATCGAGGTCCCATCCTCGCGTTCCAGCAACAGCTCGCCTTCAGCGGGCACCGACCTCGCAAGCTCGATGAGCCTGGTGCACTCATCCCGGTCGGCCGGCAGGACGAGGTCGCAGAAGCCACGACCAACGAGGCCTTTGTCCTGGACACCCAGCATCGCGGCGAAGCGAGGGTTGGAATACAGGATGACGCTATCGACGCTCAGGGTAAGTGCCCCCTCGTTCATGCATTCGACCAGGAGCCGGTAGGGGCGATCGGCGGATTCGAGGGTATAGACTGTCTCCCCCTGGGGTGCCTCGACCAGGAAGGCATCCACGATGCCAGAGCGGATGGCGTCGATGGTCTCCTCGCTCTCCTCCAGGCGTCGCCGCAACTCGGCGATCTCGGCTTCGAGCTGCTCCCTGGGGACCTCCGAACCGGTCACGACGGTTTCTCGACCAGGTTCCGACCGAGACGACGAGGCCACGGGGTGCCCCTCAGGCTCCGACCGCCAAGTCGAGGCCGATCAGGACTCGCTCGCGGTTCGAGAGGTCGCCGATCAGGCGGCGCAGGGGCAGTGGCAGGCGCTTGAGCAGAGTCGGCGACACAATGATCTCCGCCGCCTTGGCCTGCTCCGGGTGCTGGTAAATGTCGATCACCTCCAGGTCATAGCGGCCGAAGAGATACTCTTCGCAGATGGCCTTGATTGCCGCGATCGCGTCGGTTGACCGGGGCGTCATACCGGTGATATACAAACGCAGGCTGTAGTGGGCCTCGTGCCGGGTATTGGCCAGGGCCTCGAACGCCTGAGTAGTCGGATCTCGCTTGGAATCTTTCACAGCAAATCACCAGGGTCGAGGGCGCAGCTGCAGGCCCACCAGAGTCTTCTCGGTGTTGGACAAATCGCCGACGATCTTGCGGATCGGCTCGGGCAGCTTCCGCACCAGGGTTGGAATGGCCACGATCTGATCGCCCCGGGCCAGTTGGGGTTTCTCGAGCAGGTCTACGACTTCGATGTCGTACTTACCCGGCAGGTATCGCTCGCACAGGGACCGCAGGTTGGCAAAGGCGGCAATCGACTTGGCCGATTGTCCCGCGACGTAGAGTCGCAGTTCCCACCGCTCTTCATCCTGCTCGGCTGGGAGGTCAGCGAGCCGGGTCTTCTCTTCCCTGTCCAAGGCTTCAGACATTGGGTTTCGTTGCCTTCTCGGGTTGAGGGTCTTTGCGACTTCGTGCCATCGCTTTCCGGTCTTCTTCGAGGCAATCCTCGCGACGTTGATCGTCCGTAATGAGTTGCTGGGTCTCCATCTCGATCCCCTCGAACTCCATGCGCAGCGAGGTGATCTGCGCTTCCAACGCAGTGCGCTTGCGTTCCAGGTCCCGCTTCTTTCGCGCAATCTCCTCCCCTCTCTTGACCCCGGCTCTTCTTTCTCTGGCTTCCTGGGCCAGTCGGGCGGAACCGGTCAGCACCCCCTCCGGTCCGATGTACACCTCCTTCAGGTGAATCCCGTCAGTGGTCAGGTGGAACTCCCGAATCTGATCGGAGTGACTCATTCCCCGGGACTTGATGACATAGACGCCGCGGTTCCGCTCGCCGTGCAGTTCGATCTCCTTGAGAACAATCCAGGTATCGATCAACGAAGACACGCCCATTTCGGACTGCTCCAGTGCGCTACCTGCGTGGGTCAGGCTGGTGAACACACTGGTGATCTGGGCGCCTTTGAGAAAGTCGATCACGCGGACCAGCAATGCTTCGGAGTCATTCGAGCCTCCAGCTCTGAGGAAGCTCGTGATCGGATCCAGAATCACCAGGTGGGGTCGGAATTCTCGGACATCCCGGTACATGGTCGTAAGGTGGGTCTCCAGGCCATACACGCTCGGGCGATTGGCCTGAATCAGCAACAGCCCCTCATCCAGGCATGGCTTAAGATCGATTCCCACCGAGCGCATGTTTCGGACAATCTGATCGGGGGACTCTTCGAAGGCGAACAGGAGGCAGCGCTCACCGCGGCGACAGGCGGCTTCGGCAAAGTGCGCTGCCAGCGTGCTCTTCCCGGTACCCGCCGATCCGGAGATCAGAATGCTGCTGGCCCGATAGACACCCTCTCCCCCCAGCATGGCGTCGAGCCCTGCTACTCCGGTGGAGACACGCTCGGTACTCGCCGGGTGGTTGAGGCCGAGCGAGGTGATGGGGAGGACACTGACGCCGAACCGGTCGATGAGGAACGGGTACTCGTTGGTTCCGTGAGTTGAGCCGCGGTACTTGACGATTCGGAGGCGGCGGGTCGAAAGCTGGTCGGTGACGCGGTGATCCAGGAGGATCACGCAATCGGAGACATACTCCTCCAGGCCCTGACGGGTCAGCGACTTCTCACCCCGCTCTCCGGTGATGATGGCGGTCACGCCGCGATCCTTGAGCCAGCGAAACAACCGGCGCAACTCGGAGCGCAGGGTCGTGTCGTGGGACAAACCCCCGAACAAGGTCTCGATGGTATCAAGCACCACCCGTTTAGCCCCGATGGTGTCTATCGCGTGACCCAGGCGAACGAACAGGCCCTCCAGGTCATACTCACCGGTCTCGTCAATTTCACTGCGATCGATGTGGACGTAGTCCACGATCAGCTTGCCGTCCTCGATCAACTGGTCCAGGTCGAAACCGAGCGAGCGGACGTTCTGGGCCAGCTCTTCGGCGGTTTCCTCGAAGGCCATGAAGACGCCGGGTTCCCCGTATTCCATCGCGCCGCGAACCAGAAACTCGATCGATAACAGCGTCTTGCCGCAGCCGGTGCTGCCGCAGATCAGGGTGGGTCGCCCAGCCGGAAGGCCGCCACCGGTGATCTCATCGAGGCCCTGAATTCCACTTGCAGCCTTCGGCAGTTCCTGGCCAGCTCCGTTCGAACTCGACGGAATCGAAGCCCTCATCGCCAGGTCGGTCATGTTCCTCTCTCGGTGCTGGGCCGCTCGGCGGCAGGCCGGAGCGACCCGAGCAGACTGAGCAGGGCCTCCAGCTCTACCGGCTTGACCAGGTGAAAGGCGAATCCCGTATCCCGGCTGCGCTCGCGGAACTCCGCATGGCCCCAGCCGGTCAGGGCGATGAGGATTACATCGGCGAACTCGGGTTCCTTCCGGATCTGCTCGGCTACTTCATAGCCATCCATCCCCGGCATTCCCAGGTCGAGCAGGATCACGGTGGGGTGGAAGGTCGGCATCGCCCTCAGCGCCGAGGGACCGTCATGTGCAACATGTACCTGCATGGCCCTGAGGCGTAGGAGCATGCCGAGGCTTTCCGCCGCATCGCGATTGTCATCCACTACCATCACCCGGTGCTGGGACGGGGAGCCGACCTTGGGATCGGAGTGCCGCCGATCCTTCCTGCTCCCGGAGTCCTGCTCGGAGGCCAGCGGCAAGTGGACTCGGAATTCACTTCCTTCTCCAGGACCGCCGCTTCGAGCGTCAATACGTCCCCCGTGCATTTCGACCAGGCGCCGAGCGAGGGCAAGGCCGATTCCGAGCCCACCCAGCGCCCGACCAGTCGTGGTGTCGATCTGGGCGAACAGGTTGAAGACTTTGGGAATCTTCTCCGGGGCGATGCCGATGCCGGTATCGCAGACCGAGACGACGACGTGATCGCCCTGCCGGGTGATGTTGACCCAGATTCGTCCCCCCGGTTCGGTGTACTTGGCGGCGTTGTTCAGAAGATTGGAAAAGACCTGCGCCAGCCGGATCGGATCGGCATCGAGCCACAGCGGCTCGGGAGTGAGCCCGACGGTCAGCTCATGCCGGCCGGCGTCGATCAGTGGTTTGCTGGTCTCGAGTGCGTCCCGAATCACGGCTCCCAGCTCGACCCGCTCCCGGCGCAGCTCGATCTTTCCGCGGGTAATTCGGGAGACCTCCAGCAGGTCGTCTACCAGGCGAACCATCTGATCCACCTGGCGCTCGAGCATATCGTGCACCTTGCCCACCGACTCCTCATCGGTGCCAACTCGCAGGATCCGGAGTGAATTGCGGATCGGGGCGAGCGGGTTCCTCAGCTCGTGGGCGAGGGTTGCGAGGAACTCGTCCTTGCGCTGATCCGCTTCCCGCAGGGATTCCTCCGAGCGCTTGATGTCGGTGATGTCCGCCGAACAGCCGACGAAACCGAGCAACTGCCCATCATCGTCGAGCCGGGGGACCGCGGTAAGCCGGAGCCAGCGATATTCTCCGTCGGCGCGCCGGAACCTGAGTTGCATCGCGAAGGGTTGGCTCTCCCGGCAGGCGCGGTCGTAGGCGGTGAAGAATCCTGGTGCGTCGGCGGGATGCAGCAGGTCCTGCCAACCGGTTCCCCGGAGCCGGCTGAAATCACAGCCGGCAAACTTGAGGTACTCGCGGTTCACGAACTCGTATCCCTCGGGCCCGGAGAGCCAGATCAGCACGGGAACATTGTCGGCCAGATGACGGAAGCGATCTTCGCTCTCGCGCAGCGACTGCTCGGCGTGCTTCCGATCCGAAATATCCACGAGGACATTGACGGCCCCGATGAGCTCGTCGTTGTCTCCCCAGATCGGATTGGCATGAGCGAGGACGGTCACCCGCTTCCCGTCGGGGCGCTCGATGATGAGCTCCTTCCCATCGTAGGCGGTCTCGTTCCGCA
The DNA here is from genome assembly GCA_036558125.1 of Gemmatimonadales bacterium. Taxonomy (GTDB): domain Bacteria; phylum Gemmatimonadota; class Gemmatimonadetes; order Gemmatimonadales; family GWC2-71-9; genus DATBGE01. Next base: position 7,390 of record DATBGE010000135.1, read on the forward strand.
GCGCGAGCGCCATCCAGCATTCCGAGTGATCGATCGGTGTTCCGTCCGCTGCGAACAGCTTGAAGGATCCACAGTAGCGGTCGATCGGATCATTGAGCTTCGGCGCCCGTCCCCACAACGCCTCGGCATGATGGTTGAAGTAGGTGATGAGACCGTGGCGATCGCAGAGGTAGGTACCGGCCGGCATTCGCTCCAGTACCCGACGCACCCGGTGCTCCCGTTCCTGAACCGCCTGCTCCGCCCGCTTGCGGGCCGTGATGTCTTCGACCACGGCAATCAGGCGATCAAACCGCCCGGTCGTATCGCGCAAGGGCGAGACGGCCACGTTGACCCAGACCACCGCGTCGTCAGGACGCAGGTAGCGCTTCTCGGCAGAGAATTCGGTGCGCAGGCCGCTGCGCAAGTCCTGCATCATCGCCTGGCTGGCGGGCCAATCGTCGGGGTGGGTGACCTCGGAGCACTTGATGCCAATGAGCTCCGCCACGGTCCGGCCGGTGATCTGGGCCAGTTTCTGGTTGCAATGCAGAAAATGCCCCTCGCCGTCTATTACAGCGATCCCCACAGCGGCCTGGCCGAAGATGGCCTGGAGCCACTGGTCATTCGGGCGCCCTGGAAGATCTCGAGCGGGGCTTTCTTGAGAGGCGACTCGAGTGTCCATGTCGCGGCGCACCTCCTGAAAACAAAAAAAGGCGCGGAGGATCAGGGGATCCCCTTCGCGCCTTCGACTCATCGGCCAGCCAGCCCGACGCGCCAAGGATTCCTGCCACCTGCCTATGACGGGACAATACGCCCCGTCACAGGGAACCGCAAGAGCTTGGTGCCCATGGCAGCGTTGAAGGATTACGACTTCAAGGTCCGGGAAAGGCCTGACCGAAGCCAGGATGCCGCAGCCGATTCGCGCCGGCTTGCCCGTCGGTCCGACTCGATCAGCCAACGTGCGGCGAGTGCCAGTGCCGCAAACAGGTAGCCCAGTCCGCCCGGAATCCACATGATGAGTCCGGCCAACTGTTGATCTTCCAGGGGCGAGAATCCCGGGACATCCGACACCGAATAGGGAGAGTACAAGGGACGTGGCGCGAAGGTGAGCACCATTCCAATTGCACCGGTAATGACGGAGGTCAGGGCCACGTAGACCAGGGCCGAACCGGCTTGCCGCGAACCGAAACGATAGGCCACACCCCACCAGAAAAGGACCGCCGTGCCGAAGAAACAAAGATGCTGGATGGCGTGTACCGTCTCGCTGGAGGCGGCCCGGTTGTAGGGTCCGGGAAGGTGCCAGAAGAGAAGCGCGGCGTTGTGCAACGCGAAGGCGACCGCCGGTACGGTGAGCGCGCGCCAGACCGGCTGTGCTATTTCTGCCCACGCGGCGCTCCGCCGCCGCACGCCGGGCGGGACGGCCCAGAGAGAGGGGACCAGCGGTCGCGACGCGACCAGCAGCGGCGCCGCAACCAGGATGAGCAGCATGTGCTGGACCATGTGGGCGGATAGGAGCGCTTCTCCCGCGGCGTGCAGCGGTGAGAGCAGCGCTGCGACAAGGGTCAGCCACCCCGCCGCAAAGGCCGCGGCTCTGCGCCACCGGGCCGGAGACACACGGTTCATCTTCATGATGCCTGCGCCATACCACATACCCAACGCGAGCAAGGGCAGGACGATGGACGGAGGGAAGCTCCATCCGCTGTGGAGAGAGGGAGGTCCGGGATGAGCCGTGATCATGGGTAACACCCCCGCAACAAGGCCAGACCCACGCCGCTGAACAATTCTGCGATGAGGAAGATTCCACTCGACAGGATTCCAGCGAAGGCCATGAAGCGGGTTCGGCCTTCTCCGATATCAAGCAGCGAGGTATGATGTGCGCTGTCTTCCTCGGCCCGCTCGTGACTGGCGCTGCGCCAGCCCTTGAGCGCCAGAAGGCCAGCCGCGCAGGTGCCGACTACGGCCAGCAGAGTCGCCGCGACTGAACCGCTCCAAAATGCGCCGATGGGCCCGTTACGCGGCGAGGTTCCCGGGAAGCAACCGTGTGCGACGAGCCCGTATCCCACCATCAGCTGCAAGGCCCACAGAGCTGGCCCAGCGAAGAGGCCCAGCCAGAGTGCGGCGTTGGCAACCAGGTGTCGTGCTGGAGCGGGATGGGTCACCGGGCGGTCTCCGATTCAGATCAGCCTCGGTGAGAGGTACAGCGTGATGAACACCGCGAGCCATACCGCGTCTACGAAGTGCCAGTAAAGAACAGCATTGGAGACCGCGAGGTGCCGACCGGGCTGAAAGTGACCCATGGCAGCTCGAGTTGACACGACGGCCAGCATGATCAAACCCACGAGAACGTGCGCACCGTGAAATCCGGTGATGGTAAAAAAGAGCGAACCGTAGGCGTCGGTCGTGGGACCAAACCTCTGCTCGGAGTATTCCAAGCCCTGGACCACCAGGAAGGCGATGCCGAGCAGCAGCGTCACGAGGAGGCCCGACAGGACGGCGCTTCGATTGCCACGGCGAGCCGACCATTCGGCCCACTGGGCTGTGGCGCTGCTGGCCAAGAGCACAATGGTGTTGGGGAGGCTGAGGTGCAGCCTCAGTGGCCCGTCCGGCGGCCAGGGTTCACGGGCCATCGAGGCGAGGTAGTAGTAGCTGAACAACAGGTAGGCGAAGAAGGCCGCCTCAGTCGCAACAACGAGGATCATCGCCCAGCGGCCCGGCGGCCGGACATCGGCAGCCTCGGCGACGACCGGAGGTTTCCGCGCGGTCTCGGGCAGGGGGTAGGTGGTCACGGGAGTTGCTCCCGCGTCTCAGGCCAGAGCCAACCGGTTACCGAGACGACGAGCAGGGTGGCGCTCAGCCCGGTGAGGATCGGATTACCGACCAGCAGTCCGGTGAAGCAGCCGGACAGCGAGAGGGCAAGGGCCAGCGGCCACAACGAATCTCCGGGCATCGGCAAGACTTCCGCGGGCTCCGCGTCCAGGGCCGAGGTCTGGAGAGTCAGACGGCCTTCGTCCAGCGGAGAACCGGCGCTGAGGTCGGTCCGGGCCGGATCGTCGGGATGGAGCCGATCCTCCCAGAGCGGATGCCGGCTTCGCACGACCGGGATGACCGCGAAGTTGTAAGGCGGAGGAGGCGAAGAGACGCTCCACTCGAGGGTAGGACTATCCCAGGGATTGGGGCTCGCCTGGGCGCCGCGCCGGAGACTCCAGACCAGGTTGATCACAAAGAGCAGCACCCCGACGGCGAACAGGTAGGCCCCGATTGTCGTGACCAGGTTTACGGTGTCCCAGCCGAGCCCCGCGGGATAGGTGTAGATCCGGCGCGGCATGCCGAGCAGCCCGGCGATGTGCATCGGAAAGAAGCCAAGATTGAAGCCGACGAACATCACCCAGAAGTTCCAGCGGCCGAGGCGCTCGCTCAACATCCGGCCGGTCATTTTCGGCGCCCAGAAATAGGAGGCGCCGATTACCGGAAAGACGTTGATCCCCACCAGCACGTAATGCAGGTGCGCCACGACGAAGTAGCTGTCGGTCAGCTGCCAATCGAAGGGGACGGCGGCCGTCATGACTCCCGAAACGCCTCCCATCACGAACAGAACGACGAAACCGGCCATGAAGAGAAAGGCGGTGGAGCTCACCACCCGGCCGAACCAGATGGTCGCCACCCAGGCCAGGACCGTCACTCCACTCGGGATCGCTATCACCATACTGGCCGCGCTGAAAAAGCTCATTGCGACCGAAGGGAGGCCGGTCGAAAACATGTGGTGCACCCAGACGCCGAAGCCGAGAATGGCGGTGGCGATCGTGGCCATGACCACGTAGGTGTAGCCCACCAGCGGGCGACGGCAGAACACCGGGAGGATATCCGACACGATGCCCATCGCGGGGAGTACCACGATGTAGACCCAGGGGTGCCCAAACATCCAGAAGAGGTGCTGCCAGAGCAGGGGATGCCCTCCGGCGACGGCATCGAAGAAGTGCATGCCCAGGCGCCGGTCGAAGTAGAGAAAGACACAGGCCACGGTCAGAGCCGGCATCGCGAAGATGACCATCACCGCGGTGCTGAGCGAACCCCAGAGCAGGATCGGCACTCTATTGAGCGACATCCCCGGCGCGCGCAGAGTAAAAAACGTCACCACGAAATTGACCGCACCGGCGGTGGTCGAGATTCCCAGAAAGAGCAGGCCCAAAGCATAGAAATCCGGTCCCAGTCCCGGGCTGGCGACCCGTTCGCTGAGCGGCGCATAGGAAAACCATCCACCGTCGGGCATTTGGCCGGCGAGGACGCTGGCATAGATGAAGAGCCCGGCGAAGAGGAAGACCCAGTAGCTCAAGGCATTGAGCCGGGGAAGCGCCATGTCCCGGGCCCCGATCAGGAGCGGCCACAGGTAATTGGCGAATCCGGAGAGGACCGGCGCGGCGTAGAGAAAGATCATCGTCACGCCGTGCATGGTGAAAATCTGATTGTACAGCTCAGGCGAGAGGAGGCGGCGATTGGGGCCAGCCAACTGAGCCCGCATCGCCGCTGCCTCCAGCCCTCCCAGCACGAGGAAAACGAACGCGGTAACCAGATAGCGCTTGCCGATGAGCTTGTGATCCACAGTCCCGAGAGCACCGAGGATACCCGGCGGGGTCTCCCACTCGCGAGTCAGTCGCTCGACCGCTTCAGGGTGGGACAAGACGGTGGCGCTCATGACTATTGCAAGGTCTCGAGATATTCGACCATCGCCGCGACGTCCTGATCGTTGAGTCGCATTCGGGGCATGAGCGAACCGGGTTTGATGGTCTGGGGGTCCAGAATCCAGGCGGTCAGCTTCCCGCGATCATTGGGCAGCAGGCCGGCGGCGATCGTCTTGCGTCCAGCCAAATGGGTCAGATCGGGTCCCTGCCTGCCACCGGCCTCAGTGCCCCGGATCTCGTGGCACAAAGCGCAAGGTCCGCCCACGAACGCGTCGCGTCCTCGCAAGGCAGCGCCGGTTGGAGCCGGCGCGCCTTCCTGCTGCAGAGCGAACCAGCGGGCGAAATCATCCGGTGCTTCTGCCACGACCATCAGCGCCATCTGGGCGTGCTGGGCCCCGCAGAATTCGGCGCACTGGCCTCGATAGACTCCAGCCCGATCGGCCTGGAGCCAGATCACGTTCTCCTGGCCGGGAATCAGGTCCGTTTTGCCGCCCAACTCGGGCACCCAGAAGCTGTGAATCACATCTCCGCTTTTGAGAGCGACGCGGACCGGCCGGCCAACGGGGATGTGGATCTCGTTCGCCGTCACGGCGTGCTGCTGCGAGTTGGCACCCTGATAGCGGAGTTCCCACCACCAGCGATGGCCGACGATCTCGATGGTCACGTCGCTGGATCTTGAGGGCAGCTGCTGGGAGCGGAGCACCTTGAGGGTGAGTCCGAAGGCCGCCAGCAGCACGATGGCTGGAAGGACGATGCCGCCGATGGTGATCCAGCGAATCCCTTCGCCTTCACGCCGGATCTGTTCCGCTGCTTCGCCGCGATGCCGGAACGTGCCGGTGAGGACCAGTGCCGTGATGATGAGGACGACGATGACTCCAATGGCGATGAGGGCCCAGCCCAATTGAGCCTCGCGGGTGGCCATCTCACTCGCTGGGCGCAAGGGTCCGGGGGAGGCCAGCTGGAGACCAGGCAGTGTCATTGCAGCACTCGATCTGGTTCCCGATCGGTCCCCAGGGTTCTCAGATAGGCGATGATCCTCCACATCTGTTCTTCGGGGATCACCTTGCCCCAGGCCGGCATGCCCGCCGAGCGGCCCTCGACGATGTCGGCCAGGAGCTGGGTGTCGCTGTTGCCGTGAGTCCAGGCACTATCCCGGAGGCTTGGCCCCATACCCCCGCCTGCCCGTCCGCCGTGACAACCAGAGCAGTTGTACGCGACGAACAGACGGCGTCCTTCCATGATTGCCGCAGCATTGCCGGTGTAGGGGTTGGTGCGGTTGCCGTAGATCACTGCGGGATGAATGCCTGGCCTCACGCCTTTGGTGTCGCCGAGCGAGGCGACTGCCTTGGCGGTGTCGCCCTGGAAGGCGACTGGCTTGGTACTGTCGCCAAGAGTGGCGACGGGCTTCTCTTCCTGCGCTCCATGCGCCGGCCGGCCACAGTGGGCCGCGAATACGACTGTGACCCCGAGAAGCGGGAGCAGCATTCGCGCTCGCGTCATCTTCACCTCCGGGTCGCCAACTCCTGATCTGCAACCACGACCGGGACTCCATACCGGGCGAGAATAGCCGCGATTTCGGTCCGCCTCTGTGCCAATGCCACGTCGAGCGTGTGGCGAAGCGCGCTGTCGCCGCGGCGGACCCCCATGGCGATGTCGTAAGTAAACCGGGCCGCGCCGCCGCCTTCACTGGCCGGAACCGGCGTGATGGCGAGCGGCTTACCGCTCAGCCGCCCGAAGTAACCGGCGAGCGGTCCCCAGACGATCGCCAGATCGATCTGACTGTCGGCCACGGCCTGAATCAGCTCGTGAGGCGGCGAAGGACTGCTGTAGTCGCCGTAGAGGCTGAACCCCGAGACCTGCCGTTCGAGTCCTCGTTTCGCGAGGGCCACCCCGGGTGGAAGACTGTTGTAATCGTCCCCGATCACATGGATGCCGATGCGAAAATGGGTGAGACGCGGATCGGAGAAGCTCCGGATCGGCGGCCCCCGGTCCGCTCGCTGGACGAAGACGTAGGTCGAGCGGTAATAGGGGCTCGTCGTGAGCAGCCGTGAATCGCCGGATGGGACCCCCGTCACCACGTCGCACCGCCCAGCATCGAGGGTATTGCGGAGAAAGCCGGTCCGTTCGGGCATCCAGGTGTAACTCAGGGTGACGCCCAAGTCGCGCGCGATCAGCTCCGCGATCTGGTTCTCGAATCCCTGTCCGGCCCGGTTGGAGAAAGGAAGGTTGTTGGGATCGGCGCAGACCCGCAGCTCGGACGGCTGCATGACCGTGGGTCCGTTGTCGGACGCGGCCACGATTCCCAGGCCGAACGACGCAACGCAGACCACGACTCCCCAGCCGTTCCAGGTGGCCGAAGGCTCGGCCTCATAACGCGAAGACATATACCGTGTTTCCCGGGGCGGTGTACTTCGGCAAGTCGGTCATCGCGCCGACGGCGCCAAGGGCCGCGGTCGGATCGCTGTTGTCCATGCCCGCGAGGGCCACTGCTCCGGCCCAGCCCCCAATGCCGGAGTAGACCGCCACATACTGTTTGCCATCGGGACCGAGATACGTCATCGGATTGCCGATGATGCCGGATCCGGTCTTGAACTTCCAGAGCAGCTTGCCGTTCTTCGCATCGACCGCGTTGAACCATCCATCCATCGAGCCGTAGAAGACCACGTCGCCCGCGGTCGCGAGGGCGCCGCTCCAGACCGGGAAGCGTTCCTTGATTCCCCAGATCTTGCGGCCCTGCACCGCGTCCCAGGCAATGAATTCTCCGCGATCGCCACCCGGTCCGGCGTACATCCGCACGTCGGCGCCGAGATAGGGGGTCCCTGCGATATAACTGGCGTCCAACCCCTTGTAGTCCATGCAGAGGTTGGTGGTCGGTGTGTAGAACAGCCCGGTCCGGGGCGAAAATGCGGCTGGCTGCTGATCCCTTGCTCCAGTCGAGGAAGGACAGATGTTGCGGGTGTTTACATCCTGATGCGTGGTTTTGGCAGGAACCCGGACCGGGCGACCGTTGGCAAGGTCCACTCCGCTGGACCAGTTGACATACTGATAGGGTTTGGCCACCAGCACTTCGCCGGTGGCGCGATCGATGGTGTAGGCAAAACCATTGCGATCGAAATGAACCACGACTTTCCGCGTGGTCCCGCCGATGGGGAGATCGGTGACGATGCTCTCGTTCACCCCGTCGTAATCCCAAGCATCGTGCGGGGTGAACTGATAGGCCCAGCGGGCTACGCCGGTGTCGGGATCGCGGGCGAAGAGTGTCGCGCCCCAGAGATTGTCGCCGGGGCGGAGATCGGGATTCCAGACGCCGGGGTTCGAGGTGGCGTAGAAGATGAGATTCAAGCTCGGGTCGTAGGTAACCCAGCCCCACGCCGTGGAGCCGCCCAGCTTCCACTGGTCACCGGGCCAGGTGGAAACCCCGAGGTCGTGGCCCTGGAGCTGAGTGTAGTAGGGCTTGAAGTCGGGACCGATCAGCACATCCCGGTCGGGCCCCGTGTGATACGCACGCCAGACCAGTCGGCCGCTCTTGAGATCGAGTGCGGCGGTCCACCCGCGCACGCCCATCTCGCCGCCGCTGTTCCCCACGATGACTTTGTTCTTCACGATCAGCGGCGCCATCGTCATGGTGGAGCCGCGGCTGATCGAATCGAGCTGGGTGTCCCAGCGGACGGTGCCTTTCTCCGCGTCGAGGGCGACGACGTGGTTGTCCAGCCGATTGAAGACCACCAGGCCATCGCCGTAGGAGGCGCCGCGATTCACTACATCGCAGCAGGCCTCACCCTGTGAGGCGGGATCGGTGAGCGGATGGTAGGCCCACTTGAGGGGTCCGTGAGGGTTGGTCAGGTCAATGGCGAAGACGTTATTCGGGTAGGGCGTCACCACGTACATGGTGCGGTTCACCACCAGCGGGCCTCCTTCATGGCCGCGCGGTATGCCGGTCGAAAAAGTCCAGGCGACCTTGAGGCCGCCGACATTCTGGGTGGTGATTTGATCGAGGGGACTGTAGCGGGTCTGGCCGTAGTCGCGGCCCGGAAGTGCCCAGTCACCCCCAGCGACCGCGGGTGTGTCTGGTGTGTGATCGATACGGTCGGCTGCCGGCGGAACCGGTTGCGCTGCGGCGGAGCCGACGTCGGGGAAGAGGCCCTTATCTCGCTCCCCGCTACAGGCTAAGACACCCAGCAAGGCCACGAAGACGGCGATCCATCCGTTCCACGATCCTGCAACATGACTCTTTCCCATCGGCTCCATACCCCGCCTTCCCTGCCTTGGCGACGGGCTGGCCCGGCCCGGAACAACAAAAAGGCGCAAGGAATCCGAAGATTCCTGCGCCTTCGACTCGCGGGCCGGAAGCCAGCGCGCCAAGGTTCGGCTATTTCACTGCGCCCCGACAATAAGGTCCGAACTGCCCGGCCGCAAGAGCCTAGCTATCAGCTCCCGTCACCTACATCCCTGTCCCGCCCGGGTTCCGGTTGACTCTCAGGTTCTTCGTCCTCCCCCGCCGGTACCGGAAGTCTCGCTCCACGCCGGGAGGGATACTTCCGGCGTTCTCCCCTGCGCCGTTCGTCCCGGGAATCGGGTTCGGGTGGCGGTGCTGTTCCGGACTCGCCCCGGAGGGTGATTTCAGCATGGCGCAGGGTGCCGATGATGGCCGAGACCATGCGGTCCACGGTTTGGCGCCGGCCGTCCGAGAAGGCCCCCGGCAGGTGGCGCAACGTGGCGAGTGCGCTTCGAACCCGGTTAAGACGACGATCAAGAAAGACCAGCAGCCCGGCCCGAAACCCCCGCACAGTCCCAGCTTCAGCCCTGGCCCTCATGGCCTCGATCCTGACTTCGAGTTCTCCGATCAGGAGTTCACGCCCGGTCAACCAGGCGTATTCTGGGCTCATCATCGAACACTCCTTTAGTGCAGCGACAGACCGGCCACTCCGCCAGTCTCGCTATCGTCGAAAGTGATGACTTCCACGGGCTTCGACTTCCAGCCGGTCAACACGATAGTGTAGGCCTTCCCCGCATCAAAGTGAACATTCTTGACCAGGATCGGCTTTGAATTCGGGTCATCACCGCGAATCTCCACCGTGGCGGTGACGGGGGTGATGTCCTTGTACCCCGCTTCGCTCTTGTAATCCACATCGGAAAAGAGCGGGTCTTTTTGTCCCTGCAGCGCCACGTCGGCGTCCTTCACCCCCGGAGCGGCGTTGATCACTCTAATACGCGCCTTGCCGGAATCTGGCACGACCTCATCCCGAAGAATACGCATCGTGGCACCGCCCTTGTCGTCGGGGAGCGCTACGATCGTGTAACGGTTCCCGTCCGTCATCATCTCGCTGTTGTCGGCGATCGCGCTGTCTTTCGCCGCCGGGAAGAGCCGGAAGGTGATGCGGTTGTCCTTCACCTCGACGTAGGGCGTGACCTTCTTGTAGGACACCGCGCTAAAAAGCGTTCGGTCGTCTCCGGACACGTCGATGGACTGACTGGCAGGGAGCGCATTGACCAGTCGCACCATCGAGCGGCCAGCGCCGGCAGCCGAGTTTCCCGACGGTGAAATAGTCGTGTCGCCTCCCGCATTGGTGGCGACGGCCCGGTCGGTTCTCGCTCCCTTGCACGACGCGCTCAACCCGATGGCGAGGAGCGCGGTCATGAATGTCATTGTCTTGGTCATCTGGTCCTCTCAAACCATGTGCAACAAAAAAAGCGCAACCGAAGTCTCCTGTTGGAGCTCGATTACGCCTTCGTCTCGCGCGCCGGCCAATGTCGCGCTCGACAAGGGGGATGCGCAAAGGCATCCGTATGTATGCCCCAACAGGTTAGTCAGTATTCCGCTGACCGCAAGGGGACGGGTCACTGTCATCGGATTGCAAGGCGACGGTGGCGCGATCGCGCGCCGGCCAGAGTTATACTGCGGCGTTGGCTCATTGCGGAGGACGCACGATGACGATCGATGATGCATTACATGGCTGACACACTACCGTCGCCGCTCCGCTGGACCCAGATCCTGCTGGTCGTGCTCGCGCTGCTGCAACTCGTTGTCTGCCTGATGTTCGTGAGTCACCGTCCCGAGGTGGTCGCCTCCTGGGCCCGACGCCAGCCCAACCTGACATCGGACCAGGTTGAACACGCCGCGAACCAGACGATCGTGGGCAGCGTGATCTTCCATGCCGCCGTGGCCATCCTTTTCGCAGGGCTCGCGTTGATGCTGCCTCGTGGAAGGCGCTGGATACGGCTGGTGACGACGGCCGCGCTGGGGATCGGTGGGATCGCGGGATACGGATTTCTCCGTGATTCTTCCGCGCTGATTCCGGCGGAAGTCGCCGGTGCCACGATTGAGCAGCTGGCGAGCATGGCACTCAGGATCGCCGCTCTCTGGCTGCTTTGGATCCCTCGCGCGGTGCGCGACTTCTTCGCCACCACGGCTGGGGCGGGCTGAAGCTCTCCGATGGACCTCCACTCCGGCGCCGCTTTCTGGCTGCTGTCCAACGGACTGGTCGAATCACCGCCTCCCTTCTCCGGCCGGGATGCATGCGATGTGCTCATCGTCGGGGCGGGGATCACCGGCGCGCTGCTGGCCGACGCCCTTTCGGCTGACGGGTCCGATGTGATCGTGCTCGATCGCCGTGAGCCGGGTCTGGGCAGTACCGCGGCCAGCACGGCACTGCTTCTCTTCGACACCGATGTGGAGCTGACGGAGCTGGCGGAAAGGATCGGGGAGTCCGACGCGGCGCGGGTGTACCAGCTGGGAATCGATGCCATCGGTACGATCGCGCGGCTGTGTCAGGAACTCGGTAATTGCGCTTTCGTTCGGAGGCCGAGCCTCTACCTGGCGAGCCGTCGCCTGCACCGGCGTCGGTTGCAGCAGGAGGCGAAACTGCGAGAGCGCCATCGACTCCCCTCGACCTATCTGAGCAAGTCGGAGCTCGCGTCCCGTTATCCGTTCCGGGCACACGGGGCCCTACACTCGGAGGTGGCGGCAGAGGTGGATCCGCTGCGCTTGACTCGCGCCTTACTGACTCGCGCCAGTGGCCGAGGATGCCGGGTCTACGCGCGAACCGCACTACGGTCGTACCAGGATCAGCCAGCCGGCATTCGGGCGGTCACCGATCGAGGCGGCGAGATCCAAGCCCGCCGGGTGGTATTCGCGATTGGCTATGAAGTCCCCAACCACCTACGGCGCGAGCTGGTAACCCTCACCAGCACCTATGTGCTTGCCACGCACATCGTGGACGATTGGGATGGCTGGACCGACCGCTGCCTGGTCTGGGAATCGGCTCGCCCATACAGTTATCTCCGGACTTCGGAGGACAACCGGATCCTGGTTGGTGGAGCGGATGTTCGATTCAAAGACGCGGCGACGCGAGACCGCCTGATGCCGGGTCGGATCAGGAAACTGGAGCGGCGGCTCAGGAAGATGGTACCCGCCATAGAGACTGCAACCGCTTTCTCCTGGGGCGGCACCTTCGGTGAGACGGAGGATGGCTTGCCTTACATCGGGGGAATTGAAGAATCTCCCGGGGCATTGTTTGCCCTGGGATACGGGGGCAATGGTATCACGTTTGGTGCGATCGCCGCCGGGATTCTGCGCGACGTGTGCGTCGGACGAACTCATCCCGACGCTCAACTGTTTCGGTTCGATCGCTAGCGCGGACCTCGAGGCTTACGTCACCCCGCGTGACCTGCCGCCGCCGGAGGTCTGGTCGTCCTGCGAGTCCTGCAACACGCTGATGTGCCCGTCCCCTTCAAGATTGCACAATACCACACCCTGAGGGCCTGCCATCCCATGCTGGCGGAGCTGGGATGCCAGGTCATCCTCCGTGATCAGCTGGCGATCCAGGTTCCTGTGCTGCACCAGCCCTTTGACGATCAGCGGCAGCGGACCGGCCTGCACCACGGATCGTAAGGCCGGAATCTTGAACGCCAGCCAGTCCAGCGCCCAGTCCCAGAAGAGGATGGTACTGACCAGGACGAGGCCTTCCGGCACCGAGTGGTACTCGGCCGACATCGCATTCTGCGCCGCGTCCGCGATGAGCACCACGGCGAGGAGATCTGAAACGCCAAGCGCGCCGGCCTGGCGCCGGAGAATCCGGAAGGCGAAGAAGAGAAACAGGTAGACGATCGATCCCCGCAGGAACAGCTCGCCAAGGTGGACCGTCGGGACGAAGGCGGTGTGCCAGTCGACGTGGATGGTGAGCATGGAGCCGGCCTGGTGAACGGTGAACGGTGAACGGGGAACAGGGAACAGGGAAAGAAGAAGGGGGAAAGGAGAAAGGAGAAGGGAGAGAAAAGCAGGAGACGGGAGACGGGACACGGGAGAAGGGAAGCGCAAACAGCTAGATTCCGCGATCCGCGATGGGCGCGGGTGATCACATTGCAGCGAAAGGCGGAACGGCATTGAGTAAACTTCTACGTGGCATCGCGGCGGGCTGGGGCGCCAAGAAACTGGGAGGCGGCTGCATCAGCACGATTTTGATTTTTCTCCTGCTCTGGTGGCTTCTAGGCCATTTCCAGATTTTCCGCTGATTTCGAAGCTCGGGATCAGGGTCGCGGGCGGCTCTCACCAGGGCCGCCCGTTCAACTTAAAGGACATGTTGTCGTGCCGCGAAATCTCTCAAGCCCTTGTACCACGATTCACGATTGACAACATTGCGATTGGAGGTGCGCGGGTGCACCTCCCGAACTCATCAATGATGCGGTGGTTCGCGTTGCGGACTTCCGCTGAGAGACTGTGAGGTTTCAAATGCCATCACGCACCAGGTCCCGCAGCAGCGGGGGACGCCGGTACGGCAAAGGCGCCAGCAAGAGCGTCGAATCCGCGATGCGGCGGCGCAAGCACGGAACTCTCCGCAGCGGCCCCAAGGGTCACGGCGGCAAAGTGACCAGCCGGAAGCAGGCGATCGCGATCGGTTTGTCGGAGGCGAGGAAGAAGGGGGCGAAGGTGCCCCGGCAAAAGGGGAGTTCGAAGTAGGGAGTAGGGTGTAGGGTATAGGGAGTAGGGAGTTGAGAGTCCGGCACCGACGTCTGCTCTCACGCCCTACTCCCTACCACCTACTACCAACAACCACTTTCCCTTCCACACACCTTTCCATCCTCCAACATGCCTCGCCGCAAGCGGACGGTCGCCGACGCATTCATGCAACCGGCCGACGCCGCCAAGGCCGCGCAGCTGCGGTATGTCAGCGACGCGAAGCCCGGTATCACTCGGCATCGGAGCGGTACCGGCTTCTCTTATCGGAGACCCGACGGCACCGCGATTCGCGACAAGGACACCCTCGCCCGAATCCAGGCACTCGCGATTCCTCCCGCCTGGACCGACGTATGGATCTCGCCCAGTTCCGAAGGACATCTCCAGGCCACCGGACGTGACGCGCGCAAGCGCAAGCAATACCGCTACCACAAGCGCTGGAGCCAGGTCCGCGACGAAAACAAGTACGAGCGGCTGATCGCGTTCGCGCGGGCGCTTCCGAGAATTCGGAAACGAGTGGAGGAAGATCTCGCGCTCCCAGGCCTGCCGCGGGCCAAGCTGCTAGCCACCATCGTCCGGCTACTGGAGACCACCTTCATCCGGGTGGGCAACGAATGGTACGCCCGCACCAACAGCTCGTTCGGGCTCACCACCCTCAAGAATCGCCACGTGGATGTGAAAGGTGCCCGGATTCAGTTCAAGTTCCGGGGCAAGAGCGGGAAATTCCATGTGGTGCAGGTAAACGATCGCCGCCTGGCCCGGCTGGTGAAGCGTTCCCGGGATCTGCCCGGTCAGGATCTCTTCCAGTACCTCGACGAGGCCGGCGAGGCACAGCCGATCGGCGCGGAGGATGTCAACTCCTATATCAAGCAGATTGCGGAGCAGGATTTCACCGCCAAGGATTTCCGCACATGGGGCGGCACCTTGATCGCGGCGCAGTGCCTGGCGGCGAGCGAGCAATTTGAATCTGATGGCGGGGGAAAGGCGGCCGCGCTCGCGGCGATTGGGGTCGTGGCGGAGCAGCTGGGCAACACCGTCGCGATCTGCCGCAAGTGCTACATCCATCCCGCCGTGCTCGAAGCGTTCACCAAAGAAGAAAGTTTTCGCCTCTGGCAGAAACAGAGTACCGGAACCGCGAAGGAAGAGGGATTGGGGGCTGAGGAGAACATGCTGCTCCGCTATCTCTCCGCATGGCCCAACGGTACTGCTGACCGCGGATGAGCGCCCTCCGCGGGCTCCGAAGTAGGCGTTGGGAGTATCCGCCGAGTCGGTAACTGCATACCGCGGATGACGCGGATCGCACGGACAAGCGCGGAAAAGTGTTGAGGTATGACACCAAGAACACCTTCCGCGTTCATCGGCGGACTCCGCGTGCTCCGCGGTAGGCTCTTGAGGTTGTCCGCTTGGATCAACCAACTGCTAACCGCGGATGACGCGGAACCCGCGACAATCGCGGAACGGATTTGAGGTACGACACTAAAACATCTTCCGCGTGAATCAGCGTACTCCGCGTGCTCCGCGGTAAGCTCTTGGGAATGTCCACAGGACCACCGGCTCCGGACTTGCCCCCGTAAGCGGCGGGGGATAACTCTGTGACGCAGAGCCTCACCCTGCCCACTACGAGGTTTCTCCCCAGCCGGAGGCAACCATGCTGTTTCGCTCGCCACTCTCCGCCGCGGCCGGTGTTCTAGCCGGCGCGGTCCTCTTCGCCTGTTCCGACAACTCCGCTCCGCCCGCTCCGTCTGATCTGCCGGCGCTGCGAACCAATGCCAGTCCGACGCTCACGCCGCAGAACAGCGGGACCACTAACCGGCTCCAGGCCATCAGCCCG
>DATBGE010000136.1:0-17582 GCA_036558125.1 Gemmatimonadales bacterium
ACCGGCCCTGCGCCAATAATGTGGACCCGGCCGGCAGACTGAAGGGACTCGGCTCCGGTAAGGCGGGGCGGTCGAAGCATTGGCCTACTGACTCCGGTCACGGCTGAGATGGGACAGAAGAGGTGAGGCTTGTGCAAGCACCTGATTACTAGGAAACTGGATTGAAGTCTAACGGCTCGGGACTGCTACACCACCGGAGGTTACTCATGCGGTCTGCTCATCTCCTCTCGGCTTCCCTGATTGGACTCTCCCCCTTCATGCGGGTTTCCCGGGTAGCGGCGCAGTCGCCCGGTCCCTACGTCTGCATGACCCGTGACTTCTCGAAACGAGTCGCCTATGTAAGCCCCATCTTCAACGTGGCGCCAGCCGACGCGATGAAGGTCAACCCGGCCTGGAACCAGGTGATGACCTCGCAGTACGGCATTACCGCGCTTCCCTATCAGTCGTGCCAGGGGCCGTATCCCCGCAACACCACCGCCGACAGCATGCGCACGCAGTTCATCACCTACATCGAGAACACGATGAAGCAGAAGGTGGTCCAGCTCAACTGGACCTACAACGGTGCTGCTCCGATCACGGTTGCGGCAGCACCGGCTTCGCCTCCGCCTGCCACCGCACCGGCTGCGCCGGCCGTGATCACCGCCGCCGATAAACAAGCCGCCCAAGCCGAGGTTCCGCAGTCCAAGGCCTACTGCGAGCAGAACTATGCCGGCATCTTCGACTGCGATTGCTTTGCGCAGGCGGTACTCCACCACCGGCTGGCGCACCCCGAGGAATGGGAGGTGCTGAAGATGGGCGAGAAGCGCCGCCCGCCGGTGCACGATCTCGCCATCGGCATCCAGTACAAGCTGGACTGCACTGAGTGCCTCGACGACCAGCGGCTCAGTACCTGGGCCCGGAAGACGGTCGAAGGTGAGATGAGCCAGCAGGTCATGACGAAGCTGATCACCCAGGCGCAGGCGGATAAGTATGCCGACTGCGTGGCCAAGGCCTTCCCGGGGAAGCTCCGCGCTACCCCAACCCTGGATAAGGTCCAGCCGGCGATGAACGAAGCGCGGATTTCCTGCGGAAATCCTCGGGGATGACCGGTCGCCTGTAGACGAGCGGCAAGCGCGGGTAGTGCCGGGCGAAGAAGCGCAACACAACAGTTGCGCTTTTAGGGGGTCGGCCTTATTATATGCAACGTAGGTGTTGCACGTTGTCGACGCCCTTTCACCGATTGACTGGAGCAGCAACGACTTATGACCGCCACCACCGACAATACCCTGACCACCGACCGGATCGAGAAGCGTTTCGAGGTCAATGCCAAGCGCTCCCGGGTCTGGCGGGCCATCTCCGACGCGGATGAGTTCGGCGCCTGGTTCGGGATCAAACTGGACCGGCCCTTCACCGCCGGCGCCACCGTTCACGGACAACTCACCATCAAGGGATATGAGCACGTCTCGCTGGAGATGGAGGTCCAGCGGATCGAGCCCGAAGGCTACTTCTCGTATCGCTGGCACCCCGGCGCGATCGATCCCAAGGTCGACTACTCGAAGGAGCCGACCACTCTGGTCGAGTTCCGACTGGAAGAGATCACGGGTGGCACCGTGATCACAATCATCGAATCTGGCTTCGACAAGCTTCCCAGCTCGCGCCGTGCCGAAGCGTTCCGGATGAACGAGGCGGGCTGGAACGGCCAGGGCAAGAAGCTGGCGAATTATGTCGGCTAGTCGCGGCGGGGCCGCACGTCAGGCCGCCCCGGTGTTTGCCGCGCTCGGCGACACCACCCGGCTCAGCCTGGTGCGCCGCCTGTCGGCGGAAGGCCCGCTCTCTATCACCCGGTTGAGCGAGGGGAGCGGCATGACCCGTCAAGCGATCACCCGGCATCTGCATTCGCTGGGGAAGGTGGGTCTGGTGCGAGACAACAAGGAGGGCCGAGAGCATGTGTTCTCCCTGGATCTCAAGCGGCTCGAGGTCGCCCGGGAATACATCGATCAAGTCTCGGCGCAGTGGGATGCAGCGGCAGCGAGGTTGAAGGCATTTGTGGAGAAAGACGAAGGCTAGACATTAACCAGGAACAAGCTGAGGATACCGTGGTAGACATCGTTCATCGCATTGGCATCAAGGCGCCCGCGACCAAGGTCTATGAAGCGCTTGCGACCGCGCAGGGCGTAGCCGGATGGTGGACCCGAGCCACGACCGCATCGTCCAAGGTTGGCGGGAAGCTCAATGTTCGCTTCCATCACAAGGACGGGCAGGAAATCGGGCAGATGGACTTCGAGATGACCAAGCTGGAGCCCAATCGGGAGGTGCAGTGGCGTTTCCTCTCCGGCCCGCCGGAATGGGTCGGGACCGATGCGACCTTCGAGCTGACTCAAGACGGTGACATGACGATTTTGATCTTCGGTCACCGCAACTGGAAGGAACCGGTCGAATTCATGGCGCACTGCAGCATGAAATGGGCGGTGTTCCTGATGAGCCTGAGGGAGCTGGTGGAGACGGGGCAGGGGAAGCCGGCGCCGGAGGACCTGAAGATTGACAATTGGAACTAGCGCTCGGCGACTCTCCTGGCCTCTTGGGAGTGTCGGCGGCGAAGCGCGAGAGACGGGTGGTTAGCAGAAGCCGCAGAGAACGCAGGTAAACCTGGAAGTCGTCAGTTGTTCGGGATGGGTACGATCAACAAGGAAACACAGAGGCACAAAGGGCACTGAGGGTTGGGGTAACAAAGTGAATTCGGCTTCATCGGGATAGATCCGGCATTGATTTGACTCACAATCACTGACTGAATCTTTCCCAGTCGATTCGGAATCGGATTGTTTCGACGAACCCTCTGTGCCCTTAGTGTCTCCGTGTTTCTATTGCGTTCAAGCGAAGTCTGCCGAGCCGCCGAGTTTAGTGCCGGGCGGTAACTGCGCCGCAATGGGGCGGCCGCCAGGCAGAGAAGTGCAAGCGAGATGATGCCGCAACCGCTCAATGAGGCGTGCGCGGAGTCTGAGGGTCGCCAACCAGCTCTGGCTTAGGCAGGGCAGGGCGCTCCGGAGAAGCGTTGAGCTGGCGCATCAAGAGAGCCTGCGTGTCCGCCAATTCCGAGAGCTTGGCCCCGATGTAATCGGTGTTCTGCTCCAGACTCGCGAGCCGCTCATCGAGCCGGCCGGGGTCGGGAAGGACGTCCTCGAGGTGTTGGAGTTTGCGCCGGGTCCGCCACCAGGCGACGCCGAACCCGATGGTCCCGATGAACCCGATCTTGGCTGCCGCGAAGAGAAGGCCGAGTGCGAAGCCGCTCAGTTGAGGATCCACAGGGAAACTCCCATAGGGGACGCCGAAATATAGCCTCATTCGAAGAATCCTTGTCACAAAGCGCCTCATCACTGCGGGCCTTGGCGGCCTCGATGAGGCCGAGGGCATGACGTTCGGCTCGAACGGCAACCTGTTCGTCGCAAGTGAGCTGGGCAACTCGGTGCTGGAGTACGACGGCACGACCGGCGCCTTTGTCCGTGAGCTCGTCGCCGCGGGGCGCGGCGGCAACTCGGAGCCGACGTTCATTGTCTTCGGGCCGTCTCCCAAGCCGCGGCAGGATCAAATGTGATCCCGGACCCCGGTGAAGGCCCTGAGCGCGGGGAGTATTTGCGCCTTCGTAGCCCAGTATTGGGCCAGGTAGCGACTCGCTGAACCTGACGGCGTAGGGCGCGGTCTTATGCCTTGGGCCGATGATAGCCGTTCGGTTCGTATGCGTCGAGCTTCTCGAGCCAGAGCTCCTCGAGCGTGCGCAAGTCGTCAGTCGAGTCGTGGGCCGGATCGTCCTTTGGCGCCAGCGTGTCCAGCACCACGAACTCGAATGCCTCCGCACCAAGTGTGTTCCAGTCACCCTGAAGGGCACGATTGGCGTGGGCGTTGAGTCGTAGCTGGGCCTGATGGCGATTCAGGAGTGCCGGCAAGTCATGGCTGCTGAGGACGAGCGCCTTGCCGCTGGCGGTATTCCGAACGGCTCCAACCCCCATGGTACGCGGCGTCTCTTTGTATTGGCGAATCAGCGCCTTACGGTCGGTACTCATTTAGTGGGCATCCAAGCGACGGGTAGTGGCTGTCAGTCCGCCAAGGCACAGGACTAATGTAGCCCTCCACGCGCATCTTCTCATCCCTTCAAGATCGGAAGCAGCGAGCCGATCACCACACTCGCACCATCCATCAGGGCGTGTGCCAGCGCGAATGGGACCAACCGACGAACCCGTAAGTACAAAACCGTTTGGAAGACCGTATTTGGCACCGACCCCAACAACCGAAAGACCATGAACCTCGCGTCAAACGTCAACGGCATGAAGGCGTGCTGCGCCGACCAGGCAAAGGCCACGAATACAGCCGCCAGGCTCGTACTCCGGCAAACGACCTGGAAGCGGGATGCCAGGTAGCCGTTGTAGGTCATTTGCTCGGTCAGCCCCCAGATGAAGGGCCACACAAGCACACCATACAGGGTGGCCGCCAATGGCAGGCGTCCAAAGTTGAAGGGCGGGGTGAGCGTCCCGTAGACGAGCCAGCCGGCCGCGTAGACGCCGCCGAAAATGAAGACGAGGCTCACTGGGACGAGCGCCAGGCCGAGCAGTACATCACGGCCGAGACGAGTCCGCTCGAAGCCGAGAAGATCGAACAGGCGGATGCCCTCGGTGGCCGTGAGCCGCCACAGAAGCCACAGGCATCCTGCGTCGATCAATGTCCCGTACACCGGCAGCCATGGCTCAGAGTCACGCCACGGAGTCGGCGATGACCGCAGGGCGAAGATGGCCGCGACAACAGCCTGCGCTCCAACCGCACACGCGGCGCGGGCGAACAGCATCAGCGCAGGCCCGCGCCATGTCAGCGTCCCCGCGTCCCTCCGTTGAACGAGGGCGTCATGGGAATTCGGGTCCATCGCTGGAAAATAGAGTTTTCGGGAGCCAGTGCACCCGTCAACTCGTCCAGCCTCCCAAGGACCTGCAGGTTCAGGAGGAAACGTTAGGAGCAGCCTCGGCACGTGGCACTCGAGATGTGAGTCCAGAGGACTTCTGGATCGGGGACACCAGAAGACCTCTGACATTCCATCCGGTACTCGTCGCCTAACAGATGTCGGCTAACGGCTATCCCTCTTCACCAACCGCTCCAGCCTCAAATGGTCTTCCCGCTCGCGTTCGTCAAGCGTCCTTCTGATCGCCGCGCGTTGAGCCAGGAGCGCCGGCCCCAGGCGCCGCTCCAGCGTGTTCACTTGTCGCGAGGTGCGGTTCAAGGCCTCCCCCAGCCGGCGAAGAAGCGCCTCCCGATTCGCCGCATCGAGCAGCAGCTCGGACAGTTCCTCGAACGCGGTAGCGGTTTCACTGGTGACGGGGCTGGCGGTGGGCGGTGGAGTTCCGCGGGCCGCCAGGGTGCGTCGAATCGGCGGGCGCTGCAGCAGCTCTGCTACCGCGATCCCCCACACCTGTGCCTGACGGATCTCAACCGAAAGCTCCCGGCCCGGCCAGCCCAGGGCCCGTAACCCGGCGTAGCCCTCCTCGGCCAAGGCGTCGAGCAGAAGCGGGTAAGCGGTCTGCGCCCGATCGGCGATCGAGACCCGCGCGCTGGCGGCGGGTCGTGCCAAACGGAACAGCTCAGCCACGAGGGCTTCCCGTTTTCGCCGAAGAAGTGCTGTTCCCCTGGACACCCGCGCGAGGCGCCGGTCCAGGCCCAGCAGATTCTGCCGGGTCGGCGAAATCCTCGGTCCAGCGGTCATGAGGTGTTCTCGCTCGTTGCCTTCTGGTGTGCGACCCAGGTGCCATCCTTGATCCTGAGCAGGTCATCTCGGGGCAGTGACTCGAGGAGTCGCCATCCCACGCCAATGGTCTCCGCCAGACTCCGCCGCCCCGGCTGGCTGATGAATTCCCGCTCGAATCGCTCCGCGAATCCCAGCGCGCGGCGGTCGGCCTCTCCCAACCCCGACTCCCCGACGATGGCCGCCATCAGCCGGGCCTCCCGACCTTGGGTATAGCTGGCGTACAGCTGGTTCGCCCATTCCCGGTGCTCCGGCACCGTGCGGCCGGCGCCAATCCCGGCGTTCATCAACCGGGAGAGCGACGGCAAGACGTCGATCGGCGGATTCACTCCGCGGCGATGCAGTTCACGGCTCAGCACGACCTGGCCTTCGGTGATGTAGCCCGTCAGGTCGGGTATCGGGTGGGTGATGTCGTCATCCGGCATCGTGAGAATCGGAATCTGGGTGACCGATCCCTGCCTACCCTCGAGAATGCCGGCTCGTTCCAGCAGGGTCGCGAGGTCGGTGTACATGTATCCCGGATAACCGCGCCGACCAGGAATCTCCTCCCGCGCCGCCGATACCTCACGGAGCGTCTCGCAGTAGTTGGTGAGATCGGCCATGACGACCAGGACGTGGAGGCCAGTCTCGAAGGCGAGAAATTCCGCCTGCGCCAGGGCAGCCCGCGGTGCCAGAAGTCGCTCGATGCCGGGGTCGCGCATTTCGTTCAAGTACACGACGCTGCGCTGCATGGCGCCGCTGTCCTGGAATCGGTCCAGAAAGTTCCGAGCCTCCCGCGCGGTAATTCCCAGGCCGACGAAGATGACGGCGAAGGGTTCCCCCCGCGGTGCCCGGGCCCGCTCAACGATCAAGCCCGCGAGGTCCAAGCCGGGAAGTCCCGGGCCTGAGAACACCGGCAGCTTCTGTCCCCGCACCAGGGTGTTGAGGCCATCGATCGCGCTGATCCCGGTTTCGATGAAGTCGGCGGGCCGGACCCGTCGCGCGGGATTCATCGGCGCTCCGGTGATCGGTACGAGGGCCTCACCCACGGGAGCTGGAAGCCCGTCGAGCGGGACTCCGGCCCCGTTCAACGCTCGACCCAGCAGGTCCCGGCCCACGGTGACCGAGGTGACTTCGCCGGTGAGGGTGACCGCCGTGCCGGCCGGAGCCAGGCCCAGAGTCTCTTCCAGGACCTGGACCACCGTGGTCGTCTCGCTCGCGTCAATTACCTGGCCGCGGCGGGGCGCGAGTCCGGGGGTCGCCACGATGACCCACTCTCCGAAGGCCACCCGGCGGGTATTCCGGAGAAAGAGCAGGGGACCCACCGCACCGGCGGCTCCGTGGTAAGTGCGAGCCGGACTCCACACGGCGGTATCGGTCACGGTGCAGCTCCGCCCAGTCGTTCGGTTTCTTTTTCAGCTTCCGCGATCCGGGAGGCGAGCTCATTCGGTGAGGCGTTGCGAACAGCGGCCAACGCCCGCCGGGCCGGGCCGAGTTCCAGCTGATCGAACCGGGTACCGCCCGCCAATGCACCGAGCCCACCGCGGTAGAGCGCCAGCGCCAGGCTGGCCAGGCGGTAGGTCTTGGTGACCGGAGATGAAGCGTCGTTGGGATCGTACGCGCTCTGACCGAGCACCAGCTCCTGCATCAGTCGGGTGGACTCGAGCAACAGGCGATCTTCGTCCTGCAGCGCCTCGGGGCCAATCAGCCCGGCGATGTCCTTCAGCTCCCGCCCGCGCTCCATCAGTTCTATCATGACTCGGCGCAGGTCGGGCCAATCGGCGCCTCCCTCCCTCGCAAACCAGGGCGCGACCGTGTCAGCCTGGAGGGAGTAGCTGGTCGCCCAGTCCACCGCCGGGAACTGGCGTTGATGCGCGAGGCCCGCATCCAACGCCCAGAGCGTCCCCACCACACGCAGTGTGGCCTGGGTTACCGGCTCCGAGAGATCTCCGCCCGGCGGCGAGATCGCGGCCACTACGGTGAGGGCCCCGGTGCGCTCGGGCCGCCCGATCGCGGTCACTCGTCCCGCGCGTTCGAAGAACTGGCCGAGCCGCCCGGCGAGATAGGTGGGATAACTCTCCTCTCCCGGCATCTCCGCGAGTCGCCCGCTGATTTCACGGAGCGCCTCCGCCCAGCGGGACAGGCTGTCGGCCAGGAGCGCCACCCGGTAGCCCATGTCCCGGTAGTACTCCGCGATCGTGATGCCGAGGTAGACCGAAGCCTCGCGAGCGGCAACCGGCATGTTCGACGTGTTCACCACCATGACGGTGCGATCCATGATCGACCCGCCGGTGCGGGGATCGCTGAGGCCGGGGAACTCGTGAAGTACCTCGGCCATCTCGTTGCCCCGCTCGCCACAGCCGATGTAGACCACGATGTCCGCCTCGGCGTATTTGGCGAGGGATTGTTCGATCACGGTCTTGCCGGTGCCGAACCCGCCGGGCACCGCAACGGTGCCGCCCTCCGCGGCGGGAAAGAAGAAATCCAGCACCCGTTGGCCGGTCACGAAGGGCCTATCGTCAGGCAGCCGCCCGGCGATGGGGCGCGGCCGACGCACCGGCCAATCCTGCGCAAGTCGGAGTACCTGCCCGCCGGCGAGCCGCGCGATTTCGTCTCGGACCGTATACTCACCCGCGGCGATCCTCTCGAGCGTGCCCGACATTCCTGGTGGCACCAGGACCCGATGTTCGAACCGAGGGCGTTCGGGCACCGTGCCGAGGAGATCGCCCGGCTCCATCTTCTGGCCGACTTTGGCCGCGGGGGTGAAGCGCCAGCGAGTCTCCGGATCGAGCGTCTCGGCGCCGGCACCCGGTTGGATGAAGTCTCCGGTCTGCTCGGCGATCCGTCGCAGGGGGCGGCCGACCCCATCGAGAATTGCACCGAGGAGACCCGGCCCTAGCTCGACCGTCAGCGCGCTACCGGTGGGCAAGACCGGCTCGCCTGTCTCGAGCCCCGTGGTGTCTTCATAGACCTGCATCGTCGCGGCGTCGCCCTCGACCCGGATCACCTCTGCCCAAAGCCCGCGGCGTCCTACTCGCGCCAACTCATACAGGGCGGCATCGCCCATCGGCCTCGCTTCGGCCAGTGCGCCGGAGATCCTGGTGAGCCGTGGGCTGGTCACCGGGGTCGTGTTCATCCCAGCCTCACGTGGTACCCGATCGCCTGACGGAGCAATTCGGCGATGAATGCCTCTGGTCCTTCGGCCGGTGTGATCCAGGTCGGTCCGGGGAATGGGACCACCATGGGGAGTGCCCGGCGGGACAGTTCGCGCCGGATGGCGTCAGGAAGGGCGCTGTGGACCTGGTCTTCAACCAGAATCACGCCGGCGTCGGGCTCCTCCAGGAGGGTCCGCAAACGACGGGCTCCCTCCGCAGGGTTGACCACCTCGACCGGCTGGAGCCCGGCGAGCCGGAACCCCGCGGCTACGGCCGGGCGACAAAGAACCCGCACGCCGTAACTCAAGCGACCTCCTCCAGGCGTTCCCGCCGGAGCGGCGCGGGCAGACTGATCGCCTTGCTCCAAATAAGGAAACGGAGCCGAACCGCCTGAGCCCGCAGACGGAGGAGGTACCAGAGCAGCGGAGCGGGCCCAAGCGGGTCTCGGCGGGCCCGGTCACGGAGCCGGTCCAGCCGGTGCGCGAGGATCGCGTTGTCGAGCGCGGAGTGCCTGGTCGCGTGACGCCGGATCAGCTGCGCCGTTGAATCTTCGAAGCAGGGGGCGAGCAGAGGCACCGCGCGCTGCGGATCCCCGCTGTGGGCCGCGGCGCTGAACTGCTCGAGGGAGATGCGGCGGCCGCCCGGGAGGAAGGCCGCAGCGATCGACACTTCCTGTTCGCCCGAGGCGAGCACCAGGGCGCCGCGCAGATTCTCCAGATCGATTGCCTCCTCGACCCAGTCCCGCAGTTCTCGTCCGCCTTGCCGGCTCCCGGCGCTGGCCCGGCGGGCAAAGGTCTGGTTGAGCGCGCACTCGAGCCGGAACAGATCAGGCGTCTCCGCTCCGGCCTCGACCAGGAGCGGCGAGCCGTAAGGGTGGTTCCAGATGACCAGCAGTGCAGCAAGGTCGCGGACCCTGGTTTGACGGGCTAACTCTTCGAGCAGTCGCTCCGGCAGACTTGGAGTGGGAATCAGCCCGGCGAGCCGGAGTTCCGCAGCGACCCCGGCGGCCGCGCCGCGGAGCAAGGCGTGCAGACTCCGCCGATCTTCTTCCTCCAACACAATTCGAAGCCACGGGGCGCGGGGCCCGAGCCAGCGGACTATCACGCCGAGGTTTCGCGCCGCGCCCCGTCGGACGGCCAGCTCCAGCGATACCGCGGTCACATCTTCCGGTTCGGCGGCGATGAGACCGAGCGCCGCGCACCCGTGAGCCAGCGTCATCAAGTCTGGCGTCTCGGCGAGCTCCTGCAGTGCGGTCCGCGGGGCAAGATGGGTCGCGAGACCGCGGGCCCGGGCGTTCAGGTCCTCCCAGCGCGGGCTCATGAGGTGCCCTCCAACTCGCGCACGAGGTCAATCGCAAGGCGGGGCCAGAGTCGGTCAAACCGGCGCTCCAATGTCGCGTCCACCTGCAAAGAACCGTCGGTGGCCGTGATCGTGGCACCCGGCCCCAAT
The DNA here is from genome assembly GCA_036558125.1 of Gemmatimonadales bacterium. Taxonomy (GTDB): domain Bacteria; phylum Gemmatimonadota; class Gemmatimonadetes; order Gemmatimonadales; family GWC2-71-9; genus DATBGE01. The sequence continues at coordinate 10,339 of DATBGE010000136.1, forward strand.
CCTTCAGCCGGCTCGAGATGACTGCCCACGCGTCCATCGAGGATCGGTCGTAGCGAGGTTTCCCATGCCGGTGCACAGCGGACTACGACGCCTTTGTCACCGAAGTACTCCAATGCAGACCTGACCTCTGTGGCGATGGCACCGCGAAGATGTGGCTCAGGCTCAGTGTGCAGGAGAAGTTCTCGGGCCCGGGCGCGGATCCGGTCCAGGGCACCCGCCCGCGCGTCGAGCAACCGGCGGGTGGCTTCCCGTCGAGTCGTCTCGATGCGCCGTGCGGCCTCGGACCGGAGTTGGGACTCCCGTAAGGCCAACTCGGCGTTGCGCCGCCGGTCCAGCCGCTGCCCAGTCTCCGCCAACACCCGTGCCGCCGCCGCCTCAGCCTCCGTCCGCAACGCCGCGATCCTGCTCTCAAGATCCTGGTCCAGGGCGCGCAGCAGATCCCCGAGCGACATGGCGTTTCCTCCTCAGACGCCCGCGCCCCGGAGGATGATGATCACCGCGACCACGAAGCCCAGGATCACCATGGTCTCGGGGATGGCGAGCATGACGATGAACGTCGTACTGAGCTCGGGCTTCTCGGCCAGACTCGCTGCTGCCGCAGGCCCGATCCGCGACTGGGCCCAGGCCGTGGCGAGCGCCGGAATGGCGACGGCGATTGCCGCTGCGAAAGAGATCCAGAGAATCGTCATACCAGCTCCTTTGGGAAGAGAACGGGCTAGTGCTCCGCCCCACTGCTCCATTGTCGGTTACGCAGTGCGCCCGGCATCGTGACTCCAATGGCCCAGTGGTTGATATCGCACTCCTCCAGGACTGTAGAACGTTCCGAAGAATTCGACGAAGTGGAGGCGGAGTGCATGTATGGTCGGGCTGAAGATGGCCAGCCCGAAGTTCACCAGGTGAAACAGGAGAGCGAACAGTACGCCCACTACTACGCTCCCCATCGCGCCCGCCATCTGGTTCGCGACGATCGCAAGCATCACCGATGCGGTCCCCAGCGCCATGATACGGGCATAGGAGAGGATGTGGCCGATGGTGGAGAGAAGCTCGATCGGCGCCAGCAATCCTTCGACCACGATGAGCACCGGAAACGAAACCAGCAGGGCGATCACTGCGGGGCTGAGCAGTCGGCGGGGCAGGACCTCGACCGCTGCGAGGATCGCGAACAGAATGAGCAGGATCATTACCGCCGACATCCCGCGGCCAAGCGCGAGACGGGGATTGTCCCTGGCACTGAGCGCGCCGAGCACCAGACCGAGTGTGATGTGGACCAGGCCGAGGGCCAGGGCGAGTGCGAGGAAGGGGATGATCGCTTCTTCCCGATTCAACCAGAGCGGCTGGATGCCGAGCCATCGTCGGCCCAGATCGCCGAAATATTCGCCGAAGAGGATTCCGAAGATGATGGAGAACAGCGCGCTGGCCCCGGCCACTTCGCTGATTGAGCGACGATTGCTCCCGGGACGGGAACGCCGGTGCAGCAACGCCGCAAGGGCTGCGAGTACCGCACCGTAGCCGGCATCTCCCAGCATCAATCCGAAGAACATTGGAAAGAACACCGCCACAAACGGCGTGGGATCCAGCGTCCCGTAGCGGGGGAGCGGGACCAGTCGGGTCAGCATTTCGAAAGGGCGGAAGAGTCGAGGGTTCCGTAGTACCACGGGTGCCTCCTCGGCTTTCCAGTGCTCGGAGCCAATGGTCTCGACCACTACCTCGCCGCCGAACGACCGATCCAGAGTGTTCGCGAGCCGCGTCTCCGCAGAAGTGGGAAGCCAGCCTTCGATCACAAAGGCATGCGGAGTGACTCCGGAGAGCGGCAGTGCGTCCAATTGAAGGAGCCGATCTCGAATGCCGCTTCGGGCCCGGACTAGTTCCGGGCCGTACCGTCGTGCCAGATCGGAGTATTCACGCTGCAGGGCCTCCAACTCGCGGGGGAGGGCGGTTTCGCGCTCACGCATCTTCGGAATCGCTTCGAGCATGGAAGCGCCGTAGCGGGTCGGCACCGGGATTTCCTGAACTCCCGTCTGGGCCAGGAGCTGATCGACCTTCTGGGCGGTGGCGCCCGGAACCAGTAGCAGCAGCGCGACCTCACCGCCGGGGAGCTTCTGGGTGAAAGAAGCAGAGGCATCTCCCAGCACCTGGCGCAACGCTTCCTGAAGCCGCGGGAGAGTCGCCGCTTGATCGGCCCGGAGCACAACGTGAAAGGCACTGGCGCCTGGGGTCACGCCGCGCGTGCGAAGCAGCGTCTCGAATGCCCGGAAGAATCCACCGTAGCGGGCAAGCAGGGCCCGCTCTTCCTCGAGGGCAGTGGTCCGTTCCTCGAGGCCATCAACCTTCCGCCGAATCCGGTTCGCGAGGCGGGCCCAATTGGCCAGATCTTTGGTTGAGACCGTGACGGTTGGGCCACTCGTGCCGGGGGACTCCAGTTTGCTCAGAGTCCGCTCAATGTCTTCCAGAATCCGATTGAGCTGAACTCGCCGGCGTGCTTCCGAGGGTGGGAGCGGAAAATGAAGAAGGAGCGGCCCTTCCGGCGGGGTAGCGAGGTGCAGTACTCCCACGTCCTGCACCACCCGGATCGTGTCGGGCAGGCGGGCGCGGGGCCCGAGCACGCGCACCTTCGCCATGCGAACGATCACGCTGCCCTCTCCGCGCGCCAGGTGTCGAGCACTCGCCGGGCCACCTCTTGCGCCAATGCGTCGAGTCGCGCCTGGCTCAGCCCTTCCAACCGACGGGTCCCAGCCTCGGCCTCGGCCTTGAGTCGGCCAACCTCGCTCTCGCACTGCGCGGCGAGCGCGGTGGCCAGCTCCTGAGCGGCCCGATCCAGATTCTCCTGAAAGCGAGTCTCGGCTTCCTGCCGCGCTCGTTGTGCCGCAGCAACGGTAGCCTCCGCCTTCCGCTGGGCCTCTGCCCACCGTTCCGCGAGCTTGATTTCGGTCTCCATCAAAAGGTCGAGGCCGCCATTCTCAGTCATGTGCCCTCAATTCCAGCGCGGATCCTGCCTCAAGCTGCTGCAATGTCCCCTGCCGGAGGGCAAGCCTCCGTTAAGCAACTCTGAAGGAAACTTCATGAGCGAGACGGGAAGACCAGGAGGGCGCGGTTGGGGCGTGACCTCAGGAAGGGTGCTGCTACTACCAGAGACTAGTGGCTGGCGATTTCTCCAGTCGGGCGGAAGCGTTGAGTAGCGGCTGTCCCGCGACGATTCGCCTCGGGATCACAAAGCGGGGCCAGACGCGGCTCGGCACCGGTCCAATAAAGGCCGTTGGCCATGATGCAGAAGCCGGTTCCGGCGAACCAGACCATGGCCGTGCCGACGAATCCGGTGAACACCAACCACCACGGACTGTGTACAAGAGAGAGCACGGACGCCACGGTGAGGTTAATCCCGACGGCCAGGTAGATCCGCCGCTCCAGATACCAGCTATCGGTTTGCATGAAGTAGGGCTGCCCGGGCTTCCAGCCCTCCCGCGCCAGTCTCGGGAGGAATCCGAAACGGGTAAGGATATTCCCGACGACGCAGTACCCGGTAAGGGCAACTGTGATCGAGAACATCGCCGTCACCACCACCACGAGGACCCAGAGGGGGTGGACCAACGCGGCCAAGGCGGTCGCACAAAGCAGGACACAACCCGCAATGAGCCAGACCGTCCGTTCAACATACCAGCGATCGGTCGGGACGATGTAGATGCCGGAGCGCAGGTGCATCGTAGGTCTCCTCCCTATCGAACGTGTGAGAATCGGTCGACTATGGCGCGAAGCTACTGTGAAGCGCGGGCGCCCGCAACAATCGTCATTCAGTTGCCCCGGGAGCATGTCCGTCAGGGAAAGCTAGGCGGTCGATCGGAGGCGCCAGGTTCGTTCGGCCTGTCGGCGCAGGGCGGGCAGCATAAGCCAGCGGATGGCAACAATGCCAAACCGAGCCCACCGCCAATAGAGCCGAAACCGCCGTCTTGCCTCCGGGTCCGTCGCCACCGCCCTGGTTTCGGTCGCCAGTCTGGCTGAGGTGGAGCTCATCGGCTCGACCTCGAGTGTCCAGGCAATCTTGACGCGATTCGGTTCCTGATACACCGCGAATTCCGGGACCGGAATCGGAGTGAACGTCACATCGGCGAGCCAGGGTTGGCACTGGGCCCCCGCAACAAAAAGGCGGCCCGGGTCTCTGGCGAGGACCCCCCAGCCCATGCCCAGCGCCTCTTGCAGGAAAGGCTGGGCTTGGCGCTCGACCTTGGTGGAGCGAAGGAGCAACTGGCGGAGCCGAATGATAGCGCGGATGAGAAAGATCGATTGCAAGTCGAAGGCTTCTGCCGTGGCAAATACCACCGAAGCGGGAGCACGGACAGAGATGGAGTGCCGTTCCCGAATGTCGGGGTGCGGGATCAGGGCATCGAGTGGATGCATCAAGTTCTGCCCCACCTCCGCCCGCAATCCCACCCCATCTGCGCGCCCGCGCCTGAACGACGTGCAAGCGGAGATGTCACTTTCACAAACCCATCTCAGTTGGCCCCGATGAACATCGTGGCCATCAGTGCCGCATTGTAGCTCGCGTGCATTCCGATACCGGGTAACAACGACCGGGTGCGCAAACGCAACGCCATCGTGACGCTGGCCAGCACCGAGATGCTGAGCAGGGCAGGCCAATAGGTGCGCACTTCGGCCATGTGACCGACGGCGAAAAGAAGGGTGACGATCACCGCCGCCGGGCCGACTCCCCAGGAGTTACCGAAACCGGTAAGCAACACGCCCCGGAAGAGAAACTCCTCGACTGGAGGGGCGAAGAACACGGCGAGCAGCGCGAAGAGAACCCGGACCGACGTAGAAGCCGAAGCCGCCGCCTGGCTCAGCGGGCCAAAGGACTGTCCGGGATGGGGGGGAAACAGCCGGGCTAATACCAGCAAGTAGAAGGCAGCGAGCAGTGCCCCTGCCACCGCGCCGATCACGATATCCCGGGGCGGCGCCTGACGCCAACCAAGGGCGGCGAGGATGGTTGGCCAGGAGCCACTGGGAAACCGTTGCCTCGCCTTGCGGAACATGACTAAGGCGGCAACGACCATACCGATTACGGCAAAGGGGATCAGGTACCGGGTCGTCCCGTCCCCGATGTGGGCCGCGGCATCCTCGCCGCCGACTGCATCCCAGATGCCGAGGAAGACACCAAGGAGTCCACCCACAACCAGCTGAGTTCCGAAGTACCAGAGAAATACCCGCAGCGAGGACCACGCCGTCAGCGGGAGTGGCTCTCGGCCGATCGCGCTTATGCGCATGCCGTCTCAGGCCCGGCGGCCGCAGCGGCTCTCAGCCGAGACACGATCGCCGAGGTGAGCACTCCAGTGCCGATGAAGCCGAGTGTCATCGCGAGAATCGGTTCGCCTAACGGTCTGGAACGCTTGGTTGCGGAGCTTTGCCTGCCAGCAGGAGCGCGATGACCAGACACAGGGCGATGGCGATGGACATCGCCGTTGGAATGGCAAAGAAATACTTCCATCCCAGGTATGCGTTGGCCAGCGACGCGGCTAGAAAGGCCGCCATAACACCGCGGAGGCGTGCAGCGGCAGTCTTGGCCAGGGCGCCGAGTTGCCAGAGCCCTTTCATCGCCGCAATCGTTGCGAGTTGTGCAGTGTCGGTTGCCGGAGTCCACGGAGCACCGGCAGTGTGTCCGGCGCCATTCAGCAGGGCGATCACCGCCGCGATGCGAAGGAACAGGGTTGCGCTCATAAGTCCTTCTCCCGCCTCCCTTCTCCCTAACTGGCGACCTCCCGATATCGGAAACAGTCGACCAGGTGGTCGTTCACCATCCCCACCGCCTGCATGTGAGCGTAGATGATGGTCGACCCAACGAAGTTGAATCCCCGCTGCTTCAGGTCTTTGCTGAACGCGTCGGATTCGGGAGAGACGGCGGGGATTTGCTTCATCCCGCGCCAATGGTTCACCTTGGGTTGGCCGCCGACAAAGCGCCAGGCGTAAGCATCAAAGGTTCCGAACTCATCCTGGACCTTGAGGAAGGCCTGAGCATTGCGGATGGCCGACTCGATCTTCAGCCGGTTGCGAATGATGCCTGGGTCGAGCAGCAGCTTCTGAACCCGTTTCACGGTATACCGGGCGACCTTGGCCGGATCGAACTCGCTGAACGCACGACGATAGGCTCCACGTTTGTTCAGGACGGTCGACCAGCTCAACCCGGCCTGGGCCCCTTCCAGAATCAGGAACTCGAAGTGCTTGATGTCGTCGTGGACCGGCACCCCCCATTCGCGGTCATGGTAGTCGAGCATCAGGGGATTGCCTTCGCCGACCCATCTGCATCGTTTCTTGTCCATGACCGACCTCAGGTCTCTTTCATGTGGCTCTCGCGGCAGGGAGAATGGTAACAGAGAGGCACGCAGCCGACCGAATGAAACGCCAGCGACCTGACAGCTCTGATAAGCTGCGGCGCCGACGCACACTCGCGCAAGCGAGGAGCCGAGGGCTTCTCGGGCGGGCCCATGATGGTGTGACGTTCGTCAGGCGGTCGAGAGGAGGAGTCCTCGCAAGCGCTGGTAGGCTGCGGTCGTTGGATCGACGAAGTCCATGTGCCCGGTGCCGCCCAGCTCGACATAGGTCACGACGCTACCTGCCGTCTGGGCCGCTGCGACGTAGGCTCGGCTGAAGTGTGGAGGCACGACATCGTCCATGTCCCCGTGCAGGATGTATTGACGCACCCCGAGAGGGAGTTGGGCAGCTGGGGAGGCTAACCGATAGCGGTCCGGTACGGTTTCTGGAGAACCGCCGAGGAACTGGGCCACGGCACCGTTACCCAAACCGGCGGCGAAGGCGGCCTCCAGATCGAGCAGCGGCGCGAGACCGATGGCTGCGCTGACCGTGAGAGCTGGGGCAACCCGGTGGGCTCGGGCCGCCCCCCAAAAGGCAAGATGGCCCCCGGCCGAATGGCCGACGAGCGAGAGCCTGGCCCCATGGAGCTTGCGGTGGGTCTGCTGAAGCTGAGCGAGGTACGCCAGAGCGGCCGTCACGTCCTCCAGTGTAGCTGGCCAGGGATGACCCTCTGTCCCGATTCGCCGATAGCCGAGATTCCAGACGGCGATACCGGCGGCGCAGAGATCGGCGCTGATGGCGTCCAACTGATCCCGGCCGTAGGGCATGCGCCAGAAGCCGCCATGGAAGAGGCAGACGAGTGGGGGATCCTGCCGTCCGGGCAGGTAGAGGTCACCGACTTGTTCCGGTGCCGTGCCGTAGGAGAGAGTCTGCACGAGGGAGTATGATGG
>DATBGE010000137.1:0-5840 GCA_036558125.1 Gemmatimonadales bacterium
CCGGATTGCTGACCAATGGAAAGACAGTAACTCTGGTGCTCAAGCTCAGGACCGACCTGATGAGCGCCTGTCAGGTGGGCCAGATAGCCGATGTGGTGCGAGTTGAATGAACGAAACTCCCGCCTTGCCCGCCCCGTAAGCCTTCCCGACCCGCAGGTTGGTCCCTATGAGTAGTCCCTTTTTCATGGAGAAACGCGTGTCTCCCATCGGACGGCAGTTCGGCGCAGCAGTCGCCCTTCTGATCGCGACCACGGCATGCAGTCACAGTGGTGCCAGTGTCGCCGCCTCTCCCTCCGGTACCGACGCGTTCTCTCCCAGTCTGATGCGCACTCGCCTCTACGCCTACGCCGATGACTCCATGCTCGGCCGGGAGACGGGCCATCCGGGCAACGTGAAGGCGACGACTTATATCGCAGGTCAAGTACAGGCACTCGGTCTCGAGCCGGGCGGGGATAACGGAGGCTACTTCCAGACCCTGCCGCTGGTCGGTCGGGCGCTCGATTCGACAACCAACGTGACGGTTGATGGTACGCCGCTCGAGCTGTGGAAGGACTACGCCCCGCTCCCTCCGATCGAGGGGATTCCGGTAGCCCAAAGCGGCGACCTGAACCAGGTGCCGGTGGTGTACGGCGGGCGCATGGGAGATTCGGTCGCGGTGCTCAGCCCCGATGACGCGAAGGGCAAGATCGTGGTGCTTGGCCCCGCGAAGGATCCGAGCGGGAAAGAAGTCTTCAATCTCTCCATGGGTTCCGTCGTTCGGTATCAGGGGGCCGCAGCCATCGCGATGGCAAACTGGGACCTGGCCCCGCCGGGCGTGGCGGACTTTCTCCGGCAGTCGGGATCGGAAATGAAAGAGAGCTCCGACGATCCGGCGGTGGCTCGCCCCCTCGCCATCTTTATCACGCAAGCGGCGGCGGAGAAGTTGCTGGGCGGCTCCCTCTCGAGCCTCCAATCAGGCGCAGCCGGCAAGTCCGTCAGTGGCAAGGTGGCGTTTACCGAGAAGCAGCCCGAGGCGCCCGCGAGGAACGTGATTGCGATCCTGCGCGGCAGCGATCCGGCGCTGGCCGGTGAGTTTGTGGCCATCGGCGCTCACAATGACCACATCGGGACCACTGACGAGCCGGTAGATGCCGACTCGATCTGGGCGTTCAACAAGGTCATGCGTCCCATGGGTGCCGAGAACGAGCCGGGGACACCGTCTCCCGAGCAGGCCGCACGGATCAAGACTCTCATCGACAGCGTGCGGAAGACCCATCCCGCCGGGCGGGTGGATTCGGTCTATAACGGCGCGGATGACGATGGATCCGGCAGCATGACGGTGCTTTCCATTGCCCAGGCGTTTGCCCAGGGCAAGACCAGGCCCAAACGCTCAATCATCTTCGTCTGGCACACTGGAGAGGAAGAGGGACTCTGGGGTTCCGACTGGTTCACCCGCCACTCCACAGTCCCGCGGGACTCGATCGTGGCCCAGCTCAACATCGACATGGTGGGGCGTGGCGGTGCCAACGACATCAAGGGAGGCGGACCAGGCTACGTGCAGCTCATCGGCTCACGCCGGCTTTCGACCGAGCTGGGAGATATCGTGGAGGCGGTCAACAAGAGCGGGAAGCACGGCTTCACCTTCGACTACTCCTACGACGCGAACGGGCACCCCGACAACATCTACTGCCGCAGCGATCACGCCATGTACGCCCGGTTCGGCATTCCGATCGTGTTCTTCACCACCGGCGGCCACTCGGACTACCACATGCTGTCCGACGAAGCGCAGCGCATCGATTACGACAAGATGAGCCACGTCGCCTCACTGGTCTACGACATTGCCATGCATGTGGCAGATCTGGATCATCGGGTCGTGGTGGATAAGCCGAAGCCGGACCCGGACGCGCCGTGTAAGCAATGATGAATGAGTGAATGGCATTCTGCATTCATCATTGCTCCCCGACCACCTCCGCCAGCCTCCGCTTCGCCTCTGCCACCTGGGGTTGCAGCTCCGGGTCGGCGTTCTTCCACAACTCGATGAACTTCTGGAGATGCAGCGCCGCTTTCTCCTCGTCGCCGCGCTGGGCATACAGCTCGCCGAGCCGCTTGTGGCTGAACGCCAGATACTGGGCGTCGATGTCGAGCTGATCTTCCATCGGTGACACCAGGTATTTCTCATAGGAAGCGATGGCCGAATCGGGCTGGCCGGCCGCCTCCCACGCGCGTCCCAGCTCCGCCAGCGCGCAGCGTTCGCAGGGAGTGGCTGTAATCGTGGTCTGCAGCTGACGCACGGCACTCTGGGGATTGTTCTCGGCGAGTGCGATCACTCCCAGGACGCCCTGATAGTACGTGTCACTTCGTCCCCGGATCTCGAGCGGCAACTGCTCGTACTCGCGGACGGTGGCGCGGGCCCGGTCAGGTCGGCCGACCATTGCCTCAAAGTATGCTACGTCGAGGTAGGGACGATCCACCGAATCGAGCTGGGCGTAGGGATACCGGCGCAGTGCCGTATCCAGAATCCGGATCGCGCCTGGGCGATCCCCCTCGAACCATCCGGCGATGCCCACGAGCATAAGGTCCGAAGCGAGGGCATAGTTCAACACACCGGCCTGGGCCGCCCCTCTGCTGTTTTCCGAAATCAGTTCTTTGGCTTCCCGCAGGCGTCCCTCCAGGAGCTTCACCTGTGCCAAGCTTGCCGTTGCCGCACCCTTATCCGCCTGATCAAGCTCGGGTGAGGTCCTGAGACCAGCGTAGATGACCCGTGCGGTGTCGTATCGCCCTTGTGAAACAGCGAGTTCGGCGGCGATCCACGGGGTCCCGCTGTAATCGGGGAACCGATTCGCCGCCACCCGCAACATGGCCGCCGCGCTGTCGGACTGTCCGGAAGCGATGAAACCCTGCACCAGGTTGAACCAGGCGGTCGCGGAGCTGGAATCGGCTGCGATCGCGCGGTGATAGTACTCGTTTGCCTTCTGAGGATTCTTCAGGCGCGCATAGACCAGCCCCAGATTGTTGAGCGCCGGATAGTTGTCGGGCTCGATGTCAAGCAAGGCATTGTACGCGGATAATGCCTTCTGCGGTTGGATATCGACCCGGGTGTAATAGGTGCCAAGTGTCAGGTAGCGCTCCCGTTCGGTGAGCCGGTCCTGATGGCGCAGCGCATTCTGCATTGCGTGACGCTGCTTCGCCCGCTCGCCGACGTTGCCGTAATTCACGCCGAGCCTGCGCCAGGCCATGGCAAAACCGGTATCAAGCCCGACGGCTTCCTCGAGCAGTTGATCGGCCCGACTGGAGGATCCTTCGGTGGCGGCGATTCGCATGGCCTGCGAGTACTTCCTGAGGGCTTCCAATGAAGGTGTCGTAACTCGCTCGAGGGGCTGACCGGCGCCGATGTTCTTGATTGACTCGCCGATCTTCCGCCGCAGCTCGTGCGAGACCTTTCCGATCGCCTCGATCAGTTCGGTTGAATCCTTCGCGACCTCGCGGAAGGCGGCCAGGGGCTCACCGCTTGCCGCGGAGATGATCTGGGCCGAAAAGGTGAAGGCGGGACCGACCGAGGCGATGTCGCCCGTGATGACCGCCTTCACCCCTTCCCGCTGGGCGATTTCCCGCGCCAGTGCCAGGTCGATGGCCGAACTGTCGGGCCGCTGCATCCGCTCGAGCGCCGCCGCGGTCTGGGCCGGCGAGAACACCGTCACCGTGCGCGATTGGGTGAGATCCACCCGAAGCGCTTCCCCGGCGGCGACGCCCAACGTCGAATCGCGGGTGCGATTGGTGATGTCGGCGAGGAGCACGGGGTCCCGGGCGTCGAGAACGCCCTGGGCAACCAGCGACCTCCCGGGTATGAACCCGGTGAAGTACCCCCCCAGGAGCACGGCGAGAACGACCGCCCCGGCACCCAGGAGCACGCCTCGGTTGCCCCGACGGGGAACCGGTCTGAAGGCGCCGCTCGAAAGCGCGCTCAGCCGTTGGCGCACCTCGTTGGCCGAGGCCGGCCGCACGTCACGGTCCTTCTCCAGGCACTGCATGAGAAGGGCGGCCAGAGCCGGCGGAGAGTCGGGTCGGCCCACGGTGACGTCGGCCGGCTTTTCTGTGAGGTGCGCCGCCAGCAACTCCTGCGGGGTCCGGCCGGCGAACGGTGCCTTGCCGGTCAACATCTCGTAGCCCAACGCGCCGAAGGCATAGAGATCAGCGCGATGGTCGATGTTGGGATCGGCGGCGATCTGCTCCGGCGCCATGTAAGCCGGAGTTCCCATCGAGAGTCCAGCCGAAGTAAGCGTCCCGCCACCCGAGACGCTCCCCAATGCCTTTGCGATCCCGAAGTCGGTGACCACCGCGTGCTGGCCGCTGAGGAGGATGTTCTCCGGCTTGATGTCTCGATGCACGACACCATGCTGGTGCGCGTAGGCGAGCGCGTCGGCGATCTCCCCCAGCAACCTCACGACGTCCGCCGTGGCCATCCGCTCCTTCCGGTTGAGCGGTGCCCGGAGCGATTCCCCCTCGACGAAGGGCATGGTGTAGTAGAGCGTGCCGCCGGCTTCTCCCGCCGTCAGCAAGGGAACGATGTGCGGATGCTGCAGCCGGGACGCGAGCTGGATCTCGCGGCGGAACCGGTCCGCCGAGAGCATCGCGGCGTACTCGGGGGGAAGCACCTTGATGACGACCTGGCGGCCCAGCGCAGTCTCCTCGGCAACAAAGACCCGGCTCATTCCGCCACCGCCCAGTTCTTTCTCGAGGCGATAGGTGGAACTGAGGGCGGCCTGCAAACGGTCGAAGAGATCGCCGGTCATTACTGAACCTTAGGCTGGGAGGCGAGCATCTTCTCGAATTTCGGATTGCCGGCCAGCGGCTTCCAGAAGGGGTCTACCCGGAGTTCCGGAACGGACACAATTGATGGCACAGCCAGAAGCTGATTCAGGACATCGATGGCTGAGTCGAAGTCTCCGGTGAGAACGTAGATCCGCGCGAGCTGGTAAAGCAGGCCGGCGCCTCGATAGGCCTCTGTTGACAGGGGAAGCATTTCGACCGCCCGCTTCCCTTCGCGAATAGCATCGTTGCGGCGGTCGAGGCCGGCATAGATCAATCCCAGTTCAGAATGATGAAAAGCCTCCTGGGTAGGCCCCCGCAATCCCGCTTCTCTGACGACCCGAGCCGAATCGAGATAAGTACGTGATTTGGGCGGCTGATTCTGCTGTCGTGCCACTTCGGCCTTGAGGATGAAATAACTCGCGGAGTCGTTGAACATCGCTGGGGTTGAGCCAGCCAAAGCGCGCGACAACATTGAGTCACGTGCCACCATGAAGGCATCGCCGAAAGATCCTCCCTGGACGGCGCCGAAGAATGAGAGCAGCGCTTCCGGGCCCACTCTCGCCGCCCCCTCGCGCAAATATCCGTACGCTTCGGCCGTATCCCCGTGCCAACGCAACGCGATTCGAGCCAGCAAGGTGTAAGGTAGGTTCCAATCCGGGGACAGGTCCCGGGTACGTTCCAGGAAGTATTTAGCGTCCTCATACCGCCGAACGAGGAAATACGTTTCGCCGAGGTTCTCACTATTGAAGGCGGAACGGGGATCGAGGTCGACCGCCTTCTTGAAGTTCGCGATCGCATCATCCCACCGACCCTGCCGGCGATTGACCGCCCCCATCGCGAAAATCACGTCAGGGTCGTTCGGCCGTTTTGTCAATGCGAGATTGAGCTCCTGGAGCGCCCGGTCGTATTCGAGAAATCCCCAGTAGTAGTAGAACCCCATGGCCCGATGAGCATCGGCCAGGTCCGGATTGAGCCGCAGGGCCGAATCCGCGGCGGCCTTCGCGATGCTGAGTCGCAGAGGAGTCCGATCGAAGAAGAACCAGTAGTACGCC
>DATBGE010000138.1:0-17985 GCA_036558125.1 Gemmatimonadales bacterium
CTGACGCTCATCGGCGTGGTGTTGGGCGCGGTGGGTGCCGCGATCGCCGGACGAGCACTCGGGAAGTTGCTCTACGGAATAACCCCAACCGACCCGGTGACTTTCGCAGCGGTGGCGCTCCTGCTCACGGCCATCGCTGCAATTGCGTGCTATCTGCCGGCTCGGCGAGCCACGCGAGTCGATCCCATGGTCGCGTTGAGAGCGGAGTGAAGTACCTAGTACCTAGTACCTCGTACCGCGTACCGCGTACCGAGCAACCGATGAAAGGTGAGTGACGTGACGCTGCTGCCTGACCTGCGATACGCGATGCGAACGCTGCGACGCTCGCCGGGATTCACCATCGCGGCAATCCTTACACTCGCGGTCGGGATCGGGGCGAACGCGGCGATCTTCACGCTGGTCAGCCGGGTCTTCCTGAGGCCACTCCCCTTCGACCACTCCGACCGATTGGTCCTCCTCTGGGGTGACAACCCGCACTCCGGCTGGGATCGGTTGCCGCTTTCGTTCCCCAACTACCGTGATCTGCGGGAGCAATCCAGTTCCTTCGAGGAGTTGGGGGCCTGGGCGGCCTCGCGAGATCGGCGCCTCGTATTGAGCGGAAGCAGCGATCCGGAGCAGGTCCAGTATGCCGCCGGTTCGGCCAGCCTCTTCCGCGCCTTGGGTGTACGCCCGTCCGTGGGTCGGGTGTTTTCCGAGGACGAGGATCGCCCCGAATCCGAGCGTGTCGTGCTGGTCAGCGATGGTCTCTGGCGGACGCGATTCGGGAGTGACCCCGGGTTGGTTGGCAGCAACCTCTCGCTCAATGGCGAGCCATACCGCGTCGTCGGCGTGTTGCCGCCGGACTTCCGATTTGTCACCTATCCAAAGTCTCCAGACCTGTGGCTCCCGCTGCAACAGGATCCGGCCAGCGGGACCGGCAACCGTTCCGCGCGCTACGCCCGAGGCGCTGCCTATCTCGGCACCGTCGGTCTGCTGAAAAACGGGACCTCATTCGCGGAGGCGGGAGCTGAAGTCAGCAGTTTGTCCGGGGGACTGGCGAGCCGCTTTCCGGACGTGAACAGCGGTTGGGCCATCACAGTGGTCGGGTTCCGCGACAGTGTGGTCGCGCCACTGCGTCCCGTCATCGTGCTGCTGATCGTGGCGGTTGGTGTGATGCTGCTGGTCGCCTGCGCGAACGTCGCGGGTCTGGTCCTCGCTCGGGGTGTGGCCCGGCGGCGTGAGCTTGCCGTGCGTGCCGCGCTCGGTGCAACCCGCAGTCGGCTCGTCTCCGGACAGCTCGCGGAGAGTCTGATCCTTGGTGCTGCCGGTGGGCTGCTTGGGATCGTTCTCGCGGTCTGGCTTCTTGCCCTGCCGGTCTTCGCCCAATTCCAACGGGGAGATCTCTTCCTCCCTTACAGCCTGGGCGCCGAGCCGCTGAGAGTAGACGTTCCCATCCTGGGCTTCGCGATGGTGGTCTCCCTGCTGACCGGTGTGCTGGTTGGCTTGATCCCAGGCCTTCGGGCTTCACAGGTGGATCTTCAGGCGGGGCTGAAGGGAGAAGACACTCCCGGCGGGCACCGGAGCCGCAGCGCGCTCGTGTTCTCACAGGTCGCCCTCTCGCTCATTCTTCTGACCGGTACCGCGCTTCTGATCCGAAGCCTCCTGCGTCTGGAAGCCGTTGATCCGGGGTTTCGCTCTGACAACGTCCTGGCCGTAGACCTGAACCTGCCGCGGCAGCGGTACCAGGACGCCGATCGGATGACGGCTTTCTATGACGCCGTACTCGAGCGTTCCCGTTCTCTGCCTGGTGTGCGTTCGGCTGCGGTCGTGGAACAGATGCCGCTGTCGGGCGAGCAGGGCAGCACGGACTTCCGGATCGAAGGCAGGTCCGAGCCCGCTTCCAACCAGGAACCGCAGGCTCAGTACGGTGCCGTATCCCCCGACTATTTCAAGGCTCTCGGGATTCGACTGATTGCCGGTCGCGGCTTTCAAGCCGAAGATGGTCGAACGGCTACACCGGTTGCCATCATCAGCGAAGCGACCGCCCGTCGCTACTGGCCAGGCGAGAGTGCGGTGGGGAAGCGTCTCGCACTCAGCGTCGAGTCGCTCATCTTCGGTGCCAGTGGGCCGCCTCGGCTCGATTTTTCTTCCGCGATGCGGGAAGTCGTGGGTGTCGTCAGCGATGTGAAGAGTGCAGGCCTCGCGACCGAATCAGCGCCGCAGATCTATCTTCCGTTCGCTCAGCATCCCGGGCGAGACATGACCGTGGTGATCGCGACCGCGTCTGACCCGCTCCTCCTGGCCAGTCCGCTTCGCCAAATAGTCCTTGCCGTCGATCCCCAGCAACCCGTTGCCGCGATTCGCACACTCAACGGAATGGTGGCGGAATCTCTGGGCGAGCCACGGTTCCGTACCTATCTCCTCTCGGCATTCGCCGCGATTGCCCTGATGCTGGCTGTGGTCGGGCTCTCCGGTCTCGTCGCGTTCACGGTGAGTCAACGGCGAAAGGAGATCGGGGTCCGAATGGCGCTCGGCGCTTCACCCGGTCAGGTGATGAGAGTGGCGTTGCTTCAGGGGCTTCGGCCTGTGCTGGCGGGAGTCGCGGTGGGAATTCCGTTGGCGCTGGCCGGTACCCGGTTTCTGGCGGGAATGCTGTTCGGTGTGTCGCCAGCGGATCCGTTCAGCTTCGGGCTGGTGTCGGTGCTGCTCGTCCTGGTGGCTGTGATCGCGTGTTACCTCCCGGCTCGACGGGTGATGGGCATCAGTCCATCCGAGGCAATGAAGGCGGAGTGAGATAGTAGCTAGTACCGAGTACCGAGTACCGAGTGTTGACAGCTAATAGCTAACGGCTGACGGCTGGCGGACACCAGGACCCGAGGGACCATGCCGACATTGATTCAAGACCTGCGCTACACCTTCCGCCAGCTGCGGCGGAATCCGGGATTCACGGCTGTGGCAGTCCTCACGCTGGCGCTCGGGATCGGAATCAACACGATGGTGTTCAGCATCGTGAATGGGTTTCTGCTGCGTCCGCTTCCCGCCGCGGATCCTGGTCGGCTGGTAGCGCTCTGGAGCCAGAATAAAAAGGAAGGGTCGACCGACGCGGTCTCCTATCCCGACTTTCTGGATTATCGCGATCAGACTCGAGTCTTGTCCGGATTGGCCGGCCAGGCAGGAACCCCGCTCAGTGTGGGCGGAGGAGACCGGCCGGAGATGGTCTGGGGCGAGATGGTGACGGGCAACTATTTCTCCGTCCTCGGACTCAGCCCGGTCGTGGGGAGCCTCATCAGTTCCGACGATGACCGGCCGGCCGGTGCCCGTGCCGTCGCGGTCTTGAGCTACGACGGCTGGCAGCGACGGTTCCATGCCGACCCGGCGATCGTCGGCCGCACCGTGCTGATCAATGGGCACAGCTTCCAGGTCATCGGTGTCGCGCCACGAGGGTTCAAGGGCACGAGGCTCTTCGGGTACTGGCCCGAGATCTGGGTGCCCATGGGCATGCACGCGGTGGCGTGGCCCGGGACCGAGGGTCTGCTCGAAGCGAGGAATTCCCGCTGGATGATCGTCTTCGGGCGGCTCAAGCCGGGCATCAATCTGGCCGGTGCCCAACAGGCGATGAGCGCGCTGGCCGCCCGAATCGAGCACGACAATCCGGCCACCAATCGTGATGTGGGCGTTCATCTCGCCTCGGCCAAGACGCCGTTTGACGATCCCAGCGCGGTGCCGCCCGAAATCCTCCGACTCTCGGCGATTCTGTCGCTGGCCGGCGTAGGTCTGGTCTTGCTCATCGCCTGCGCCAACCTCGCGAACCTCCTCCTCGCCCGAGCCGCGGGTCGCCGCCAGGAAATCGCGATTCGATTGTCTATCGGCGCTGCACCCGGACGTTTGGTTCGCCAGTTCCTGACTGAAAGCTTCGTGATTGCGGCGCTGGGAGGCATTGCGAGCTTCGCGGTCCTGGCCTGGACCGAGCCTCTGCAGGAGGCGATGGTGCCGAGGCTTCCGTTTCGGGTCGGCTTCGACGTCTCCCTCGATCACCGGGTACTTGGCTTCGCCGTGCTGATCACGGTAGTGACCGGTTTGCTGTTCGGTCTCCTGCCCGCATTGCAGGCCGGAAGGGTCGGGCTGGTTGGCGCGCTCAAGCGCGAACAGGAATCGCTGGTGATCGGCCGGCGGCGGTTCGAGTTGAGAAGTGTGTTGCTTGCTTCTCAGGTCGCGCTCACCGTCGTCCTGCTGGTCTGCGGCGGCTTGTTCCTTCGGAGTTTCACCAACGCTCGGCGGACTGAGACCGGCTTGAGGCCGGAAGGACGCCTGGTCTTCAGCATCAACGCGGGGCTTCAGGGCTACGAAGGGGACCGGGCTCAGCAGCTGTTCGAACGGCTGCGGCTGGCGGTTGATGCTCTCCCAGGGGTGGTATCTACCACCTACGCCTTCCCCCTGCCGCTCGACACCAACGGCCGAGGAATCCGGCTCGCCCTGGGTCCGGAGACCGCAGGTGATCCCAGCCAGCCGCAGGGGTTCGCCATGAGTGTCGTAGGGCGCGACTACTTCTCGACCGTGGGCACGCCGCTGCTCCGCGGTCGGGACTTCAGTCCGGATGACCGGAGCGACACGCCTGGGGTCATCATCATTAACGAGACGATGGCTCAGCGCTTCTGGCCCGGCCAGGATCCCATTGGACGCGTTGTTCATCGGGGAGATAGCGATGGGCCGGCACTCACGATCATTGGCATTGCCGCGGATGGGAAGTATGGCCAGATCGGGGAGACCCCTCAGTCCTATGTCTACCAGCCGCTGAGCCAGCGGGTCTCCTCCTGGCTCACCGTGGTGGTTCGAAGCAAGGGCGATCCGGCTTCTCTCGTTCCCCAGGTGCGCTCGACGGTGGAAGGTCTCGACCCGCAACTCGCCCTCTTCGGCGTGATGACGATGCACGAGCATCTGGATAACGCGCTGAACCTCGCCACCACCACCGCGGATTTCGCTGGCGCCTTTGGCATGCTGGCGCTGGTGCTCGCCTTGGTCGGTATCTACGGCGTCGTGGCCTACGCCGTCTCGCAGCGGACCCGGGAAATCGGGATTCGCCTGGCACTAGGAGCCCGAGCTTCCGCCGTCGTGCGTTCGATGATGGGGCGCAGCATCCGCGCCGCGACGGTCGGCATCGCCTTGGGATTTGCCGCCGCGCTCGCTCTGGGCCGGGTCCTTCAGGGAATCCTCCTGGGAGTGGGTGGCAGTGATCTGTTGACCTACGCGTCGGTTGCCCTGCTCATCATCTCGGCGGTGGGACTGGCCGGGTATCTGCCGGCACGCCGCGCGGCGAGGGTGGATCCGATGGTGGCACTTCGGATGGAGTGAGTACCGAGTACCGAGTATCGAGTATCTAGTAGTGAGAAACTGGAGACATGGAAACGCCAATGGCTAACAGCCAACGGCCAACAGCTATGATGGACACTTTTCTCCAAGACCTGCGCTTTGCCCTCCGGATGCTCTCCCGCAACCGGGGCTTCACTCTCGTTGCGATGCTTACGCTCGCGCTGGGGATCGGTGCCAACACCGCGATCTTCAGCGTGCTGCGCGGCATTCTCCTCAAGCCGCTGCCGTACACGGCGCCGGAGCGCGCGGTCATGCTGTGGAGCCACTGGAAGGGTTGGGATCAGACCTGGCTCTCCGGGCCGGAGATCGTGGATTACTCCCGGCAATCCCAGGTCTTCTCCGGTCTGGCCCCCTTCGATGACGGCTCGTTCACCCTCACCGACAACGGAGATCCCGAGCGGGTCCGGGGCGGTCTCGTCGGAGCGAACCTCTTCAGTGTTCTGCAGGTGTCACCCATCCTCGGCCGGACCTTCACTGCGGAAGAGGATGTACCCAACGGACCGCGTGTCGTAATTCTGGGGGAGGGTGTCTGGCGCCGGCGGTTCAACGCCGACCCGACGATTATCGGCCGAGCGATCCAGCTGAATGCCGTGCCGTACACGGTGGTCGGAGTGATGCCACAGGATTTCCGTCTCCCACTCGATTATTCGGTTGATGAGAGAACTCAACTTTGGACCCCGCTTCAGCTGGGCATGCCTGACGAGAACGATCGGGGAAGCCACGGGCTCTATGCGGTCGGCCGGCTGCAATCGGGTGTGGACCTGATTCAAGGCCAGAGATTGCTGGACAGCTTCGTGGCCCGGATGAAGGCGGATCACCCGGGGAATTACGGAGCCGAGTTCGGTGTCACCATGGTTTCGGTCGCGGACCAGATCCTCGGCAAGATCCGCCCGGCGTTGCTCCTGTTACTCGGCGCGGTAGCGCTGGTGCTCCTTATCGCCTGTGGCAACGTCGCGAACCTGCTCCTCGCACGAGGGGAATCCCGCCAGCGTGAGATTGCGATCCGCACCGCGCTCGGTGCCGGGCGGCGCCGCCTGGTACGTCAGCTGCTGACCGAGAGTGTTCTCCTTTCGATATTGGGAGGAGGGTTAGGAGTTCTCTTCGCCTGGTGGGGTGTCGAGGTGCTGCCGGCGATCAATCCTTCGAGCCTCCCTCGGGCGGACGCGATCAATATTGATCTACCCGTCCTCGGGGCGACGCTCGTTCTCTCGCTGATTACCGGTATCGTCTTTGGCATGGTACCGGCCTGGCAGATGCTTCGGGATGTGCATCCCGAGCTGCGGGAGAACAGCCGCAACGTCACCACCGGTCGCGGCGGGCGACGCTTCCGCCGAGTTCTCGTGGGCGTCGAGGTCATGATCGCGGTGATTCTGGTGACCGGCGCCGGACTGGTGATGCGCAGCTTCCTCAACCTGTCCAGCATGGATCCCGGCTTCGAGCCTCATAGCGTCCTGACCATGCGGCTCTCCCTTCCCGAAGCGACCTATCCCAACCGAACGACTGTCGCGGCGCTCTACACTCGACTCTTTGATCGGCTTCGGGCGCTGCCGGGAGTGGAAACAGCCGGGGCCGTCGCGGGCCTGCCGCTCGCATCCACTCGCGGCGATTGGGGCGTCACGGTCGAGGGCTACACCCCGCCGGATCCCACTCGGGGGACGCCCGCGGACTGGCAGGTGGTGCGGCCCGACTACTTCGAAGCCATGGGTATTCCCCTCAAGAAGGGACGGTCGCTCACCGACGCGGACGGATCAGGTGCGACACCTGTCATCATGGTGAACGAAGCCATGGCCCGGCTCTACTGGCCCGATCGCGATCCGGTCGGGCAGCGCATGCACTTGAACTCGTCCGTGGATTCCCTTTGGCGTACTGTCGTTGGCGTCGTAGGCAACGTGCGTCACCGGGGACTGACTGAAACGCCTCGACCCGAGATGTATCTTCCCCACGCCCAGTTCTTTGCCACCGCACCCGACTCCGTCGTGCCTGTTCGTTCCATGACACTCACCCTGCGAGTGCGCGGGGCTCCGGAATCCCTGACCGGTCCAGTCCGCGAGGTCCTGGCTGAACTCGACCGGGGGCTCGCCGTGTCGGACGTGCGCTCGCTCGACGATGTGGTGTCGCGCTCCATCGCGGCACCGAGATTCACTACCGCGCTGCTGAGCGTCTTCGCCGGGCTCGCCCTGATCCTCGCTGCGACCGGGATCTACGGCGTGCTCTCGTTCATCGTCGCGCAGCGGACCGCGGAGCTTGGGATCCGCATGGCGCTCGGTGCCAGCGCGTCGGATGTACTGCGACTGGTCGTGGGGCAGGGTATGCGGCCCGTGATCTTCGGACTTGCGGTGGGCCTGCTCGCCGCGCTGGCGTTGGCGAGGGTGCTGCAGGGGTTTCTGTTCGGCGTGGCGCAGACCGATCCGGGAACTTACGCGACCGTGACTTTGGTTCTGAGTTGTGCGGCTATTCTTGCCTGCTATCTCCCCGCCCGGCGCGCGGCGAGGGTGAACCCGATGACTGCCCTCAGGGCAGAGTAACGAGTACCGAGTACCGAGACCTAGTACCTAGTACCGAGTACCGAGTACCTAGTACCTAGTACCTGTGGCGTGATGGAATAACCGACTAGCGCTTAGGGCTGATTTGAGCAGGAGACGAAAAGAAGGTTCCGGGAATCCTACGATGAGTAGAACTCCCTTCTCCCATCTTCCATCTCCTGTCTCCCCAACCAGGAAACCGACTCTGATGACGTTCCTGAGCGACCTCAAATACGCCGTTCGCGGGCTTCGCAACAATCCGGGGTTCGCGGCTGTCGCCATTCTGACGCTGGCGCTGGGGATTGGCGCCAACACCGCGATCTTCAGCGTGGTCAACGCGGTGTTGCTGCGCCCACTGCCCTATGCCGAGCCTGAGAGGCTGGTCCAGGTCTACTCGGCGGGATTCTCGGAAGGCCGGTTCTCGATGTCGTATCCCGACATCGAGCAGCTTCGTGCCATGCCGCAGGTCTTCGGCGGGGTCGCCGGGTATGACACCCACGAATTCAATTTCACCGGCTCCGGAGATCCTCGCGAAATCGAGGGTGCCTACGCGTCGTCCGAGCTGTTCCCGGTCCTGGGGACCCCACCGGAGCTGGGCCGCACCTTCGGTCCGGAGGACGAGCAGGCTCCCTACGTGGTCCTCAGCCATCGCCTCTGGGTCTCGGTATTCGGCCGCGACCCGACGGTGCTCGGCCGGAGCATCCAACTCGATGGCGCTCCGTTCACGGTGATCGGCGTAATGCCGGCCACCTTCCGGTTTCCGAGCGAGAACATTGACCTCTGGGCGCCCCTCGGCGGAGCGTTCGCCGCCAGCCCCGAGGCCCGGACCGACCGGAATCTCCACGTCTTCAACACCGTCGCCCGACTTCAGCCGGGGGTCAGCAGAGACCGGGTTCAAGCTGATCTCGCCACATTGGCCCAGCGACTCCAGGCGCAAGTGGAGGCCGAACCCAATCAGCCGCAACGGCGCGAGATGCGGATCACCGCCCGGGGGGCGCCACCGGGAGGTGGAACCACGCCGCGCACCGGGCCCACTGTCGCGCGGGCACGCGACGGCGCCGGCCTCGAGATCGCTTTCGACGCGGTGCCGCTGACCGACGAAGTCGTGGGCGACATCCGGCCGACGCTGTACGTCCTCTTCGGCACAGTGGCCCTCGTGCTGCTCATCGCCTGCGCCAATGCAGCGAATCTGCTCGTCGCACGGGCCAATTCGCGACGCCGGGAGATCGTTATTCGGCAGGCGCTGGGCGCCGATCGCGGCCGCATCGTGCGGCAGATTCTCACCGAGAGCGTGCTGCTCGCGCTTGCGGCCGGCGTGGCAGGCGTGCTGCTGAGCTACTGGGGCCTCGATCTGCTCCTCGCGACCTGGCCTGATTCACTCCCCCGGGTGCAGGACGTCACGATTGACCGCTCCGTCCTGGCCTTCACCTTCCTGGTTTCACTGGCGACAGGGGTTGGATTCGGTCTGGTCCCTGCTCTTCGTGCCTTCCAGCCGGCTATTGAGGAGGCTCTGCGTGAGGACTCTGGCGGCCTGAGTGGCGGTCGCGGCAGGCAGCGGACCCAGCGCGTCATGGTCGCCGCCGAGCTGGCGGTGGCTCTGGTGCTGCTGGTGTCGGCCGGCCTTCTGGTGCGCAGCTTCACCCGATTGATGGAAGTGGATCCGGGATACGACACCCACGACGTGCTCGCGGCCAGGGTCCGGCTCACTCCCTCCCGGTATCCCGATCGCGCGTCGCGAGAGACGTTCTTTCGTACGCTGAGCGAAGATCTTGCTTCACGTCCGGGGGTGGATGGCGTCACCATCTCCCGCACCATGCCGCTCACCGGATCCATGATGATGCTCGCCATCAATCCGCAGCGGATCCGGCCTGACAATCCCGATCCGATCCTCCCGATCGCGATGCGCCTGGTGGGGGCCGACTATTTCAACACCTTGCGAGTGCCGATTTTGAAGGGACGTCCCTTCGACCCAAACGACAGGGATGGCGCCACCCCGGTCGTGGTGATCAACACTCGCCTGGCCAAGCGCCTCTGGCCGGACCAGGATCCGGTAGGGAAGCAGATCCCGATCGGGATGCGCCAGGAATCAGAACGCGAGGCGACGGTAGTCGGCGTAATCGGTGACGTACACTATGCCGGTCTCGATGAAGAGACTGGCCTGGAACTGTATCTTCCCCTGGCGCAGGCCCCCGATTGGGGCGAGCAGATGTGGATCGCCGTCCGCGCCGAGCGGAATCCGCTGCTCCTGGCGGGCTCGGTCCGGGAAGCGGTGCGTCGGGCCGATCCCCAGCAACCGGTGGCTGAGCTGTTCAGCCTGGATCAGGCGATCGGACAATCCACCGCAGCGCGGCGGTTCAACATGATGCTGATCTCGCTCTTTGCCGGGCTGGCTGTGGCGCTCTCGGTGATCGGGGTCTACGGATTGACCTCATATACCGTCAGCCAGCGCACTCGAGAGCTGGGGATCCGCATCGCCCTCGGCGCCAGGCAGGGCGATGTCGTGCGGCTGGTGATTCGGGAAGGTCTCCGCCTCGCGCTGATCGGCGCCGCGATCGGCTTGCCGATAGCATTCGCTGCCTCGAAGGCGATCGGCTCGATGCTGTTCGAGGTCACGACCAGCGACGCGCCGACGTATGGCGGGACGGCCGCGCTTCTGATCTCCGCAGCCGTTCTGGCGACCTGGGTACCGGCTCGGCGTGCGGCGAGGGTGGATCCGGTGGTGGCGTTGAAGAGTGAGTAAAATCAGTACCGAGTACCGAGTACCTAGTACCGAGTACCGAGTACCGAGTGCTAATAGCGAATAGCTAACAGCTGACTGCTGACAGCTGATGGCTGAAGGCCCTGACACTCACCGTAGGGGTTCTCGTGATCCGACTCACCGACGTCGAAAAGTCCTTCGACACCAAGCCGTCGCCGACGTACGTCCTGCGCCGGATCAATCTGGCGATCCAGCCCGGTGAGTTCGTCACCATCATGGGGCCATCGGGAGCGGGGAAGTCCACCCTGCTCGCGATCCTCGGCATGCTGGATGGCGAGTACCGGGGCCAATACGAGTTCAAGGGACAGCAGGTCCAACCCCTGAAGCCTAAACAGCGGGCGGAGCTGGCCAAGCAGTCGGTGGGATTTGTTTTCCAGCAGTACCATCTGCTGGACGACCTCACCGTCGCGGAAAACCTCGACATGCCGCTCTCGTACCGGGACCTGCGGGGATCGGAGCGGGCCGCCCTGGTGGCCGATGCGCTGGATCGATTTCACATCGTCGGGAAAAAAGACCTCTATCCCCGCCAGCTCTCCGGCGGCCAGCAACAGCTGATCGCGGTGGCCCGGGCAATCATCGCCAAGCCGGCCTTGTTGCTGGCCGACGAGCCGACCGGTAACCTCCACTCGGCGCAGGGTCGGGAGATCATGGAGCTGTTCTGTAGGCTGAACGCGGCGGGTACCACCATCGTGCAGGTGACTCACTCTTTGGAGAATGCGCAGTACGGTAGTCGTATTGTGGAGCTTAAGGACGGATGGATGGTGGGGGATGAGAGGGTAGCGAGTGCGGCGACCTTTGGTGCCTTAGGCCATAGGCCTTAAGCTCTACCGTCGGGATGGGGAGTCGGGAACTCTGATTGCCTTAAGGAGCTTCCAGAGCATTCGTTTGAGCTCCGCGAGCCTCTTGGTCAGAGGACGGTAGGCGTGGGGGGCTATGAAGCCCAAGTTCCTCGCCAGAAAGAGATGGCTCTCCAGTTCAGTCGCTGATCCGAGCGCTATTCGCAGGAAATACGCGAACTCCCGGTCGCGACCTCGGGCTCGACCTTCCGCGATGTTCGCCGGAACCGAAGAGGCTGCGTTTCGGATTTGTGCTCGTAACTCGAAGCGCTCGTCGCTCGGGAATCTGGATGTGGCCCGATAGGTTTCCCGCGCTAGAACGATGGCCAGCTTCCAGACCCTGAGGTTGCGGTAGTCTTGCACATGACATCCTACTTCACCATGTCGCCCGGCAGATATTCATTCTGATGCGAGAACGACCCTTTCCACGCAGAGAGACGCGGGGTGCTTACAGCCTAAGGCTTATGGCTTAAGGCACTCAAGCCCAAGACATGTCCTCAACGATCCTCATCGCCGACGACCAACCCGACATTCTCCAGGCCCTCCGCTTCCTACTCAAGGCCGAAGGCTTCGCGGTCGATACGGTCAGCTCGCCCGGCGGCGTGCTGTCGGCCATCGAGCGGAAGGACTACGACGTCGTCCTGATGGATCTCAACTACACCCGGGACACCACGTCTGGTCGTGAAGGCTTCGATCTGCTCAGCCGGATCCGACTGCTCGACGCGACTCTGCCGGTCGTGGTCATGACCGCCTACAGCAGCGTCGAGGGCGCGGTCGAGGCGATGCGGGGCGGCGCCCGGGATTACATCGAGAAGCCGTGGGACAATGCGCGGCTCATCGCGACGCTCAAGACCCAGGTCGAGCTGGGCAAGGCGCTCCGCACGAGTCTCCGGCTGGAGAGTGAGAACCAGAGCCTTCGTCGTGAAGGCGTCCCCGACATGGTCGCCGAGTCGCCCGCGATGCGCGCGGTGATGCGTTTGATGGAGCGGGTGGGCCCATCGGAGGCCAACGCCGTCATCCTGGGCGAGCACGGCACCGGAAAGGAAGTCGCAGCGCGCTGGCTCCATGCCGCTTCGGCACGAGCCCAGAAACCGATGATCACGGTGAATGTGGGCGGACTCTCGGAGGGCGTTTTCGAGAGCGAGCTCTTCGGTCACCTGAAAGGGTCATTCACGGACGCCAAGGCCGACCGCATCGGGCGCTTCGAGCTGGCCGATGGTGGGACGCTACTGCTGGACGAGATCGCCAACATCACTCTGGGTCAGCAGGCCAAGTTGCTGCGCGTCCTCCAAATCGGAGAGCTGGAACGGGTTGGCTCCTCGAAGACCCGCAAGGTCGATGTTCGCGTCCTCTCGGCGACCAACGCCGATCTCCGCGCCGAGGTTGCCGCGGGGCGTTTCCGGGAAGATCTGCTCTACCGCCTCAACACCATCGAGATCCGCCTCCCCCCGCTGCGCGATCGGCGGGAAGACATTCCCCTTCTCGCGACCACCTTCCTCCGCCGGCACGCGACCCGCTATCGGAAACCGGTCACCGGATTCAACCCGGAAGCCATGCAGGCGCTGTTGAGCTACACCTGGCCCGGCAACGTCCGCGAGCTCGACCATACTATTGAAAGGGCAGTCCTTCTCACCGACCAGGCCGAAATCGATCCCACCGACCTGAGTCTCATACCACCGTCCGACGGAGCTGCGCAGTTGGAAGCGATGACTCTCGAGGACGTGGAGCGGCTGCTGGTGCAGAAGGCTCTCGCCCGATCCGGAGGCAGCGTGTCGGATGCGGCCAAGGCGCTGGGGCTTTCCAGAAGCGCGCTCTACCGCCGTCTGGAACGGTTTGGGATGTAGTTGAGCCGTCAGCCGTCAGCAGACGCAAGCTATTAGCTATTAGCTGTTAGCCATTGGCCGGTTGAGATCTGCTAACAGCTAACAGCTAATAGCTCACCGACACATATTCCCGCCCATGCCCTCCACCTCCCATCCAAAGCGAGTCCTGCTGCTGGCGCTGATGGCGACGCTGCCCGCCACGGCGTTCGCGCTGGTCTTCGTGTGGGTCGGTGACTACTCCTCGAAGGTGCAGTGGACGGTCACGATGGTCGTGGCGCTCGGTCTGCTCATCGGCGCGACCGCGCTCTATGACCGAGTGGTACTTCCGCTGCAGACCGTTTCCAATCTCCTCGCGGCCCTGCGCGAGGGCGACTATTCCCTGCGCGCCCGTGGTGCCACGCCGGATGATCCACTCGGACTGGTGTACCTCGAGGCCAACGCCCTCCGAGATACCCTGCGGGCGCAGCGGCTCGGCGCCCTCGAAGCGACGGCCCTGCTCCGCACCGTTATGGCGGAGATCGATGTCGCGGTCCTGAGCTTTGATGAGAATGGGCGGCTGCGGCTGGTGAATCGGGCCGGGGAACGGTTTCTCGCACAGCCCGCCGAACGTGCCCTCGGGCTCGATGCGGAGACCCTGGGACTCGCCGGCTGCTTCGAGGGAGATAACCCTCGCGTGATCGAGCGAGGCAGCACGCCCGCCGTCCGCTGGGAGCTGCGTCGCACGAGCTTTCGCGAGGGAGGGAAGCCGCACCAGCTCCTGGTTCTGGCGGATGTGAGCCGCACGCTCCAGGTCGAGGAGAGGCAGGCCTGGCAGCGCCTGGTACGCGTCCTGAGCCACGAGATCAACAATTCTCTGGCGCCAATCCGCTCGCTCGCCGGCAGCCTGCGCTCGGCCCTCGATCGGCGATCTACTCCTACCGAGTCCGACGGCGCCGACCTTCGCCACGGACTCGACATCATCGGTCAACGGGCGGAGGCGCTGGCTCGCTTCATGGGCGCCTACGCCAGACTCGCCCGGTTGCCCAAGCCGGTCCTGGCGAAGGTGGCGGTCGAGCCGTGGGTTCAACGGGTAGTAGGACTGGTCCAGGATTCTCGAGTCCGCATCGCGGGCGGCCCCGAGGCCAGCATCGCGGCCGACGCCGACCAGCTCGATCAATTGCTGATCAACCTGGTTCGCAACGCGATCGAAGCGATGGGCGGTGGCCCGGGGGAGGTAACAGTCAGCTGGAAAAAGGCGGGCCAGGGGCTGGAGCTATTCGTCGAAGATGATGGCCCGGGGCTGAGCGAAACCGGCAATCTCTTCGTTCCTTTCTATACCACGAAGCCCGGCGGTTCCGGGATCGGGCTGGTCTTGAGCCGGCAAATTGCCGAAGGCCATGGTGGGGCCCTTCATTTAGAGAATCGGCGAGGCCGGGCGGGCTGCAGGGCCCGGGTCTGGCTACCGGCCACCTGATTCGGCGCCGCTGGAACACATCCTGCCTTGATAGTTCTCGGGATCGGGAGGCGCGGCCGGCCGGTTGCTGGTTTGACAGCCGGACTCCGCCCCGGTAGGTTCATGTAACTCCCTGTTGGGCAATCGTTTCCCGTCTTCAGGACCATTCGTGGCGAGCGTCGGTAAGCCGAGCCGTCGGGGTAGTCTTGTAAGGATTTCCCGGGTTCTCCTGGGGGTTTTTGTGTTGACCACCTGTGGCCAGGACTCCGCAACCGGTCCGGGCCGCCAGGTGGATGGGTTCATCGACGCGACCGCCCTCCTTCGGGCCGGCGGGCAAGTTCCGATTCCGGTAACCGAAGTCTTTGTCGAGTTACGCCGCACCAGCGACTCCACCGTGGCGTTCAGCCGGCTCCTCACCGGCAGCGAAATCGATCAGACGGCGAGTACTCTCGAAGTCCGAATCCGGGTCGATCTGCGTCAGTCGCCCGAAGATTTCTATCTCGTGCTCCAGGCGAGGGGCGGCGGGGTCACCTACTACGAAGTACGCAGCACCGTCACCGCGACTTCCGGGGCTCCCACTACGACACCGGCGTTTACGCCGCAGTACGTCGGCCCCGGTGCTGGCGGGGTCGACAGCGTCGTGCTCGCGATCTCCAATCCGTACACTCCGGCCGGCGGTACCACGGTCGCGACGGCGTCGGTCTACGCCAACAACGCCGTTGTCCCCGGCGTGCCCGTCGGCTTCATCTCGAGTGATCCCACCAAGGTTCCGACGCCGGTCAACAACGGACTCAGCCAGGCGGTAATTCTGGCTCCGCCTACCGGGGACGACAGCGTCGTGATCACCGCGGTGACGCCGGTCCTGCCGTCGGTCTCCGACACGGCAACCTTCCACTATGTGCCGGTCGCGGCCCGCATCGTTCCAGTTTCGGGCGACGCGCAAGCGGGTCTGATCGGAACCGCCTTCGCCTTGCCGCTCGTCGTCGAAGTGCAGGACGCGAGCGGCACTCCGTATCGCGGCGGCTACCCGGTTACGTTCGGCGTCGCGAGTGGGCCAACCGGGACTTCGGTGGCACCGACCACGATCAACACCGATCTGACTGGTCGAGCCCAGACCGTACTGACGGCAGGGAGCGCGGTCGGGACCCTCTCGGTGACCGCGACTGCAACTGGTTTGACGGGCTCGCCGTTGACCTTCACCGGCACGGTCACGACCGGTGGGTCTGGGGTACCGACTACCATCGCCGTGGCCGGCGGCAATAACCAGAGTGCTACCGTCAACACGGTCCTGGGAACCAATCCCTCCGTCCTCGTGACCGACGCCGGCGGAGTCCCGGTGTCAGGCGTGGCGGTGGCCTTCGCGATTACGGCCGGCGGAGGCAGTATCACCGGGGCCAATGCGACCACCAACGGATCGGGGGTGGCGTCGGTCGGCAGCTGGAAGCTGGGACAGACCGCCGGTGCCAACACGCTTTCGGCGACCGTCACCGGCCTCACACCCGCCAGCTTCACGGCGACCGGCACCGCCGACGTTGCCGCCGCTCTCGCCAAGGTCTCGGGCGACAACCAGAGCGACAGCTTGAACAAGCCTCTCACCAACCCGCTCGTCGTCCTGGTGAGCGACCAGTTCGGCAACCCGGTTTCCGCTGTCTCAGTCGCGTGGGCCGCGAGCGATGGGAACCTCTCGGCGGCGACGTCCAACACCAACGCCAGCGGACAGGCCTCGATCAACTGGACGCTGGGTTCCGCCCAGGTCAATCCGACCGTGACTGCGACCGTATCCGGCCTGACTCCGGTCGTATTCACGGCGACGACGCTCTTCGCCAATCCGCAGATCCTGATCTCCCAGTCGGGCGTTCCGGGCGTTGGCATCGGCCTGACGGCGACGATTGACGTCGCACTGTCAGGTCCGGCCGGCGCCGGAGGCGTCGCCGTCACCCTGGCCAGCTCCCAGACCAGCATCTTCACCGTCGCCCCGACCACGCTGAACATCCCGCAGGGTGCGAGTGCCGGGACGGCGACGATCACCGGCGTCTCGAGCGGTATCGCGACGCTGAGCGGCACCGCGACCGGATACATCGCCGGTTCGCTCCCGGTTGATGTGCAGAACCGGAACATCAGTATCCCGGTGACGCTGAACGTTCCCTACGGGCAGAACGGCGTCTCGCTGCCGATCCAGATTCCGGCCCCGGCGCCCGCGGGCGGTGTCACCTTCACGGTCACGTCGAGCGCCCCGACTCTGGTTGGGGTTTCGACGCCGACGGTGACGATCCCCGCCGGTGCCCAGACCGCGAACGCGCTGTTGAATGGCCTGTTGCCCGGCCCGTCAACGGTCACTGTCGCCAACCCCGCGTATGTCACCGCGACTTCGACCGTGACCACCGCGGCGGCACTCGACCTCGTGCAAACATCGGCCCAGCTCAACTCGAGCTTCGGCGTTCAGGTGGATATCGACTTCACCAGCAACAACCAGGGGATCGCGGCACCGGCGCCGGGCGTTCCCGTCAGTGCGGTGATCACCGATCCGACCTGCCTTAAGGCGGTGACCACGCCGATCACGATCCCGACGGGAATCGTGTCGGCCCCGATGGCCCTGGTCTACGGCGGCACGGCCACCTTGCCGTGCACGACGCAGCTCAAGGTGACCGCGGCCAACATCCAGCCTGACAGCATCAACGTCACCGTCCAGCCGCAGCCTGGCATCTCGCTGAACGCGGCCACGCTGGGCAGCGGACTCCAGTTGGCGGTATCGGGGAATCTGGGCGCCTCGAATCACGGTGGCACCACGGTGACGCTGACCAGCGGGAACAGCAACCTGCTTCTCTCCCGGAACGCCACGACACCGGGCTCAGCTTCCATCACGGTCACGGTGCCGGTCTTCCAGACCAGCTTCACCTATTACATCCAGGCCAAGGAGGGCTTAACCGGGACCAATCCGATCACGGTTACGGCCCAGGCGCCCGGCTTCACCGATGGGACCGTCAACCACGACCTGGTGCAGGGCGCGATCGATCTGATCAACGTGCCGGCCAACACGACGACCTTGTCGTCTGCGACACCGATCTACGCCCGGACCGGCATTCCCAATTCGCAGACTACCCCTCAGTTCCTGACTCAGCTCCAGGCGGTCCGCGCGGGGGCGCCGGGCAACCTGATCGTGACCTTCCAGGATGATGATCCCAACGGGGCGTCCACGCTGCTGTTGAAGGGTCCGGTCACCCAGGACACGCTCAATGCACAGGTGCCGGTGCTTGGTACCAACACCCCG
>DATBGE010000139.1:0-3190 GCA_036558125.1 Gemmatimonadales bacterium
GTAGGCGCTGCACTCGGAATTCTGCGCCAGAAGGGAAGCGGCGGGAAGCAGACTGAGGGCCGCGAACAGAACGGTAGCACGGCGATGCATGAGTGACCTCCCTGAAATTTCAATTGATGATGGTCACCCCCCCGGAGCCCGAGCGAATTTCGCCCAGAAGCCACGTCTTGATTCCGTCGTCCGCCGCTGCTCGTTCCGCTGCACTGACCTCACCCGGCGGAAGCACGGCGATCATACCCACACCGAGATTGAAAACATCCTGCATCTCGGCGGACGACACTTTTCCGGCGTCCTGCAAGAGCCGGAACAAGGGGGGCAGCGTCCAACTGCGTTGCTGCACAACAGCTTCGCAGCCAGGGGGCAAGATCCGCACCAGATTTCCCGGAATTCCGCCCCCTGTGATATGGGCCAGCCCATGGATGTGCTGCAGGACCGGAAACACCGCCTTGAAGTAGCTTTTGTGAACGGCGAGGAGCGCGTCGGCGACGCTCTGCCCGGTTCCCGGCAGGGTGTCCCGAGTTGAAAGCTTGAGAGTCTCGAAAATGATTCGGCGGGCCAGGGTGTAGCCGTTGGTGTGCAGCCCGGTGGATGCATACGCGAGCAGCGCATCGCCGGGGCGGATCTTGTCTCCGTGCAACGCCTCGTCTTCCTCGACCACGCCGATGATCGTACCAGCCAGATCGTAATGCCCGGGCTGGTAGAGTCCCGGCATCTGCGCCGTCTCTCCCCCCGCGAGCGCCATCCCATGCGCTCGACAGGCCCTGGCGATGCCCTCCACGATTCCCGCGATCTGTTCCACGCTGAGCGCCGACCCGGCGATGTAATCCATGAACGCGATCGGACGCGCTCCGTGAACCAGGATGTCGTTGACGCTGTGGTTCACCAGATCCTCTCCCACGGTATCGAAGCGTCCTGCCTCGAGCGCGACCAGGACCTTGGTGCCGACGCCGTCGGTGCTAAGCACGAGCGCCGGCTTCCGCATCCCGGGTGGAACCCGCACCATGCCGCCGAAGGCGCCGACATGTCCGAGAGACAGAGCCGTCCGCGTCCCCGCCACCAGTCGGCCGATCCGCTCCTTCGCCGCCTCGGCGCTTTCGAGATCGACACCCGCGGCCGCGTATTGCCGTTCGCTCATCCGATGGTTCCCGCGAGATCGACGTGGGTCAGCTCATGGAATTCGCTGATCCGCTTCTGCAGCGATGCCGGCGTCACGCCGTCGAATCCGCCGATGGAGAACTTCGCCACGGCATAGGATCCCATGACCGCGCCGCAGACCATCGCCCGGCGCAGCCCATCGCTCGAGAGATCGCCGGTTCGTGCGAGATAGCCGAGGAATCCGCCAGCGAACGAGTCGCCCGCACCGGTGGGATCGAAGACTTCCTCGAGAGGAAACGCCGGGACGAAGAAGGTCTTCCCCGGCTCGATCAGCAGCGCGCCGTATTCTCCCCGCTTTACCACCACACGACGGGGGCCTCGACCGAGGACCCAGCGACCGGCCCGGTGCACGTTCCAGTCTCCCGAGAGCTCCCGCAACTCGCTGTCGTTGAGCAGCAGCGTATCCACCCGCTTCAGCACCTCGAGCAGAGCCGCCTTCTTCCCCTCGATCCAGTAGTTCATTGAGTCACAAGCTACCAACTTCGGCCGCTCCATTTGTTTCAACACCGAGAGCTGGAGCTCGGGGTCGATGTTGCCCAGGAAGACAAACGGTGTCGCGGCGAAGGACTTGGGCAGTGACGGCCGGAAATTGGCGAAGACCCCGAGCCGGGTATCGAGAGTTTCCCGGCTGCTTAAATCGAAAGAGTATTTCCCCTTCCAGCGAAAGCTTTCTCCCTGCTGGGATTCGACACCCGACCAGTCGATGACCCCGGGACGGATCCGCTGAAGCTGCGCGACCGGATAGTCGCTCCCCACGACGCCGACGACCCGCACCGGTCCCAGGAGCGAAGCGGCGGCGCTGAAGTACACGGCCGAGCCGCCGAGCGCGTCGGTCATTTCACCGAAGGGAGTGGAGATCGAGTCCAGCGCGACACTGCCGACCACGAGCAGGCTCATATCACATCCGATCCGGTGCGGTGATGCCGAGGAGCGAGAGGCCGTTACCGAGCACGATGCGCGCGGCACGGGCGAGAGCGAGACGCGCCGCCTCGGTCGCAGGTGGTTCGCCGAGGACGCGACACTTGTGATACCAGCCGTGAGCCAGCCGAGCCAGCTCTTCGAGGTAATCAGTGACGCGATGAGGCTCCCTGATCCGCGCGGCTTTGGCCACGACTTCAGGGTAGACCGCGAGCTTCTTGAGCAGCTCCAGGTCTTCGGGTGCTGGCAGCGCGTCCAGGCTCACGTCTCCCGAGACCGACTCCGGCTCCCGCTCCGCCACCCGGAAGATGCCGCTCATCCGGGCATGCGCCATCTGGACGTAGTAGACCGGGTTCTCGTCGGTGTGCCTGGTCGCCAAATCCACGTCGAAGGTGAACGGAGAGCTGCCCGGCCGCATCAGGAAAAAGTAGCGCGCCGCATCCACACCGACTTCGTCCAGCAGGTCCCGCAGTGTCACGAACTCGCCGGAGCGTTTGGACATCTTCACCTCTTCCCCACCCCGGACCACCTTCACCAGCTGGACCAGCGCCACTTCGAAGAAATCATCGGGTGCCCCCATCGCCTTGAGCAGCGAGCGGAGCCGCGGGACATAGCCGTGGTGATCAGCACCCCAGACATCGATCGCGCGCTGGAATCCCCGCTCCAGCTTGTCGAGGTGATACGCGATGTCGGGGGTGAGATAGGTGTAGGAACCGTCGCTCTTTCGCAGGACCCGGTCCTTGTCGTCGCCGAAGTCGGAGGTGCGGATCCAGAGGGCGCCCTCCTGCTCGTAGGTCAGTCCCCGCTTGGCGAGGACATCGAGCGCGTGACGCGCCTTGCCGGAGTCGTAGATCGACTGCTCGGAGGTCATCACCTCGAAGCGCACGCCGAAATCCGCCAGCAGAGCGTCCTGCTCCTGGCGCTGAGTAATGAGGGCGATCGCGCGGCTGCGCTGGAGTCCTTCCGCTTCGGGCAGATCGGCGAACTTTCTGTCCTCGGCGAGAACCTGCTCCGCCGTCTCCTTGAGATAGAGACCGTGATACCCCCCATCGGGAACCTCGGCGTTACGTCCGACTGCCTGCTGGATCCGGGCCCACAGGCTCTGGGCCACCTTGTC
>DATBGE010000140.1:0-2856 GCA_036558125.1 Gemmatimonadales bacterium
GCTTCCAACGAGAAGCCGGCGCCGCGCCCCGGGACCACGTCGATCAGCAGCTGGGTGTGGCGCCATAGCTCGAATTGGTCCGCGCCCATGTATAACGGAGTTCCCGCAATATCGCCGAGCCGCACGTCACGGGAGCCGATCCGGAACTCGTCCCGAGGATAACACATCGGGGCGCTGCCGTCACAGCAGCCCCCCGACTGATGAAAAAGCAGAGGGCCGTGCTGCGCCTCCAGCTGACGCAGCACGGTCTCGGCCTCCGGGGTGATATCCACCCGGGCGACCATCGGTTAGAAGTACCCGAGTTTCTTCGGGCTGTAGCTTACCAGCAGATTCTTGGTCTGCTGATAGTGATCCAGCATCATCTTGTGGGTTTCCCGCCCGATGCCGGACTGCTTATACCCGCCGAAGGCCGCATGCGCCGGATACGCATGGTAGCAGTTGGTCCACACCCGTCCGGCCTTGATGGCTCGGCCCATCCGGTAACAGGTGTTCGCGTCACGACTCCACAGTCCTGCGCCCAGCCCGTAGAGGGTGTCGTTGGCGATGGCCAGGGCGTCTGCTTCGGTCTTGAACTTGGTCACCGACACGACCGGCCCGAAGATCTCCTCCTGGAAGATCCGCATCCGGTTGTGACCTTCGAAGATGGTGGGCTGGACGTAGAAGCCGTCCTTCAACTCGCCGGCGTGCACCCGACGGGCGCCCCCGGTCAGGACCTTCGCCCCTTCCTTCTTTCCGATGTCGATGTAGCTCAGGATCTTTTCCAGCTGATCATTCGATGCCTGGGCGCCGACCATCGTCTTGAGGTCGAGCGGGTTGCCTTCCACGATGGCCTTGGTGCGGGCGACCGCCCGTTCCATGAACTTGTCGTAGATCGACTCCTGGACCAGGGCGCGCGACGGACAGGTGCAGACCTCCCCCTGATTGAAGGCAAACATGACGAAGCCTTCGAGCGCCTTGTCGAAGAAGTCGTCATCCGCCTCCAGGACGTCGGCGAAGAAGATGTTGGGGGACTTGCCGCCCAGCTCCAGGGTGACCGGGATCAGGTTCTCGGCAGCGTACTGCATGATCAGCCGGCCGGTCGTGGTCTCTCCGGTGAAGGCGACCTTGGCGATGCGGGGGCTCGACGCGAGCGGCTTGCCGGCCTCGACACCGAAACCCTGCACCACGTTCACCACTCCGCTCGGCAGGATGTCCGCCACCAGCTCCATGAACGCACTGATCGACACCGGGGTCTGCTCGGCTGGCTTGAGCACGACGCAGTTACCGGCGGCGAGCGCCGGGGCCAGCTTCCAGACCGCCATGAGCAGCGGGAAGTTCCACGGGATGATCTGCCCCACCACCCCGAGCGGCTCGTGGAAGTGGTAGGCCACCGTCTCGCTGTCGATCTCGGAGATGCTTCCCTCCTGGGCCCGGAGCGCACCCGCGAAGTAGCGGAAGTGGTCGACGGCCAGGGGCAGGTCGGCGTTGATGGTCTCCCGGATCGGCTTGCCGTTGTCGATGGTCTCGATCAGGGCGATAGCCTCCAGATTCTGCTCCAGCCGGTCGGCGATCCGATTGAGGATGTTGGCCCGATAGGCGGCAGAGGTGGTGTTCCAGCTGAGCGCTGCGGCGTGCGCGGCATCGAGGGCCTTGTCTACGTCCTCGTGGGTGGAGCGGGCGACCTCGCAAAGGAACTGTCCCGTGATGGGGGTTGGATTGTCGAAGTACTGGCCGCGGGTCGGGGCGACGTACTCGCCGCCGATCCAGTTGTCGTACCGGGGCCGGATCGGGAGCCGGGTCTTGAAACCGGCCGCGGCGCTCGGCAGCACCGCCTCGATTGGTTTGGTTGTGGATGTCATGGGGCGTCTCGTGGGATTGGGGTTCCCACTAATCAATGGGCGGGGTATGAGGAAACCGTGAAGCTGGCTGGAAAGGGGGGATATTTTTTGGGAGACGGGAGACGGCGGACGGGGGACGAAAAGCGGGCCGCGGCCTTTTACCTCGACAGCTTCGCGAAGAACCGCTCCAGGTCGATCACCAGCGGCTCGCTCGCTGCTGGAGGGGCCCATTCCAATCGCTCCGCCAGAATCTGGGGCCGGTCCTCACCGGGAACCCACCGCTCAATCACTCGCGCGTCCAGGTCCACGATCCAGTATTCGACACCTTGGTGTTGGTAGAGCCGGCGCTTGGTGAGCCGATCGTACCTTGCCGTGCTGGGCGACAGCACTTCGATCGCGAGGAGCAGCGTGGTGATATCCTGCCAGTTGGGCAACTCCCTGCCATCGACCAGGGGAAGGACAAAGAGATCGGGTTGGACGAGGGTACGGTCGTCGAACTCGATATCGGCTGGAGACCAGAGGATTTCTCCCAGCCCGGTGCTGGTCAAGTAATCGTTGAGAGGAATGAAGAGGTTGCGGAGCGCGCGCTGGTGGCGAGCGGCGGGGGCCGGGGTCACCAGCAGCTCACCGTCAACAACCTCGTAGCGGTTGCCGTCTTCTGGGAGCAGACGAACCTGCGCGGCGGTCCAGTTCGGAGCGGCCTGTGGCATACCCATAATGTGGGACTCCGGAGCAGGCGGATGCAACTCGGCATCCGCCACGTTACCGGATAGTCTGGCGAGCTCTGGCGTCAGGGTAGCGCGAGACGTACCCTGAAAAACGCCCCCTCTGTCATTGCGAGCCAGCGTAGAGTGGGGAAGCAATCTCATCCGCCCCAGCGTACTCAAAACCCGGAGGTCGGTATGGGAATCTCTGCCGCTCCGCGCGATTATCGAACGCTTATTGCCGCAGCAAGTCTCATCGGGGGCCCGCTTCTGATGAGCATCGGGGATCTCCTCCACCCGGAAGAGCGAATGAACTCGGCCGAGCAGATTGCAAT
>DATBGE010000141.1:0-40973 GCA_036558125.1 Gemmatimonadales bacterium
CGGAGATCGGCCCGATGGGCCCGCTCGTAGGTTTGAATGTCCTTGAAGCGCCCCTTCGCGTCGCGAACCGCGTAGAGCTTCTTCCCGGACGAGCTGCGATGTGTCGTGCGCCTGCTGGGCATTGCTGTCTCCTTCCTGAAACCCACCCATGGTGCGAGGAACGGAACCACATCAGACAATTCTGCGCCCTTTGGCCGACTCGTCAATAATCCTTTGGAGCCGTTTGGCACGGGTCTCTTCTCTTGCGGCGCTCACGATGTAATGGGTCACGGCCCGCCGGTACCAGGGGGCCTGAGCCTGAAAGAACGCCCAGGCCTTCTTGTTGGCCCGAAACTTCTTCTCCTGCCCCGGCTCGAGTTTCGAATGGAATCGCTGCTCGTAGGAGTAGATCCGGGACTTCTCATCCGAGCGCTTGGCGAAGGCCGCGAGGCCCGCCTCATGCATATGGCCCAAAGCCTCCAGCGCGGCGACACGCTTGATGTTGATGGAGCTCCAGATGCTCCCCTTCTGCCGCGGGGTAAAACGAATGGTATAACTCAGGTCGTCTACTCGTCTCCGAATGCCGTCGATCCAGCCAAAGCACAGCGCCTGATCCACCGATTCAGGCCAGGTGATGCTCGGCTTGCCCGAGTCCCGCTTATAGAAGCCGACCAGCAGCTCGGGAGCGCTGGCGTGATGCTTGGAGAGCCAGGCCCTGAACTGGGCGGGCTCGGCGAAGAAAGTGGGCTTCGCCGGCGCTTTCTTCCCCGGCGCGCGAGGCTTACCCGCCACCTGCCGTTGAGTCCACGGGATCACCCGGCTTCGGAGGCCATTGAACCTGTAAAGCGCCGGACGGACAGCGGGCGACCTGATCAGCCACAGCCTGGGCCGAGGCGAGCTCGGGCCTCACCCAGCGCTTACGGCGGACATCAAACACCTCGGGCAGCCCGCGCACGCAGACCCCCGAGTGGAGACAACGATTCGGATCGAAGGTGACGGTGATTTCCGGGGTCTCGTAGACCTGCAGTCGCTTTGGCATGCCGCTTCTCCTCCCCTGACCTCTCACTCTTACTCCTCACTCCTCACTCCTCACTTCCCATCCCCCACCGGCCCAATCTGATCCGCGATCGCACGGGCCAGCGACTGCAGCTCGGCGTGTTCCGGATGCCGAATCTGTTTGGCCAGGCCGGCCTGCACCCCTCGAAGACTTTCGATTGCTCGCCGCAGCTTAAGGCGTTCCACCCGGAGCGGCGCGACGGCGCCATAGCCGGCCGCGAGGATCGCCCACATGCTGGTCCGCAGCGAGTCAACCGAATTCTTCAGGTCCTCGAGGCCGGCTGGAGCGGCGGGCGCACGGGCCAACCGGGCCTCGACCTCGTTGAGCAGGGCACCGAGCGCGGTCAATTGCTGGGCCAGCGGTTCGTCCTGGGTCATGCGTCGCTCATTGGATGAGGATCGGGTGAAAGTCACCGGCAATCAGGATCCGGTATACAAACTACATACCGCGGATGACGCGGAACACGCTGAGCACCCGGACAAGGTGATTTTCGGAGTTGATCCGATCAAGCAACGAACACCTATCACATTTCCGCGCATTCCGGGTGCTCCGCGTTGTCGCGGTAGGCAGTTAAAGACTGGCGAGCGGTGAATACAGAAAATATCCCTTTCTCCCTCAACGCACCTCCTCCTCTGGCTCGGGCCAGCCCGGTTGCATCGGGGCCAGCGCGGTGAGCGGAAAGGAAGGCCGGGCCAACGGCCGGACTGCGAGAGACATCAGCGCGATCGGGTCGTCGTCCCCCGCGATACGATTGCGATTCAACTCGCCGCACCGGAGACACTTGTGGACCAGGGTCCATTCGCCGTCGGGACGAGGCGCGATCGCCGTGGTTCCATGATGCCGCCACAGTCCGCGGACCGGTCTCCCGGTTCCCCATCGAGGTGACGACTCCACAGGCAAATTGGGCAATGATTCCGGTGACGCGTACCGGGAGCGGTACGGGGAACCGAAAAGTTACAATGACCGCAGGTGAAGGGACGGTCAGGAGACTGAGACGACATGGAAAGACCTCGCTCGACCAGGATTCGTGAGCCGGTTTAGCGGCAGAAGACGACACGAAACCCCGCCCGGACGGGGAGCGAGAACTCTCAGGCTGTTGGGGCTTTCGACCCCGGAGACTTAGGGCTCGGCTCCGCGACCGTGCGGGAGCGAGCCAAGGATGGCGTGCGGAGGGGGACAGACTATCGGGAGGCGACGTTCCGATACAGCCGGTAGAGGAGGAACCTCATCCCGTCATGATCCACGATCCCTTCCGAGGTCATCCCGACTTTCTCCAGCACGTGCTGCGATCCCTGATTCTGCGGAGTGGTCAGCGCGACCAGCGACGTGACCTGAAGTTCATCGAAGCCTATCGCGACGCATTTCCGTGCGACCTCAGTGGCGAGACCCCGACCCCAGAAGGCGGGGAGAAATCCGTATCCGATTTCCACCTCGTCACGCCCCTCGACCAGGAGATGGCGGACACAGGCCCGCCCGGCGATCACGTCGGATACAGCGTCTCGCAGTATCCACAGTCCAAATCCGTAATTGGCCCAATGCGCCAGGTTCCGCTCCAGGTAGGCCTGGGTTCCGGCCTCGTCCCGCGGGCCACCCAGATGGCCCATCATCACCGGATCCCCATCCATCAGCCGCAGGTCCGCCCAGTGATCGCGCGCGAGCCGTTCGGCCCGGAGCCGTGTGGTAGAAAAGCGCTCGAGTGTCATTCCCGATTCACTCGCTCGGCTCGATGACTCGAAGGAGCATGTCCAGCTGAACCGCGGCGCCGAACGGCAATTGGTTGACGCCGGTCGCGGTGCGCGCGTGTCGTCCCGGCGGCCCCAGCAGCTCGACCACGAGGTCCGATGCGCCGTCGAGAACCTCCGGCTGGGCGATGAAGGTTGGCGCCGAGCGCACGAACCCATGCAGGCGTTCCACCGAAACGATGCGGTCGAGATCGCCGATGTCGTGCTTGATGATCGCGAGGAGATCCAGCATGGTATCTCGGGCGGCGAGCTTTGCGTGGGCGGTATCGATCTCGCTGCCCACCTCGCCTCGTAGCGCACTGACCTTGCCGGAAACGAAGAGCAGGTCGCCCGATTGTTTGGTCGAGAGGTAATTCGCGACGGGCGGCTTGGGCGGAGGCAACGTCAGGCCCAGCTCCTTCAGCCGGGCTTCCACTCGGCTGCCGCTAGAACTCATGCATCAAGGTCGGTAGATAGTAGAGCAGAAAGAGGAGCGGAAGGCGCCCAGGAGCGCTGCGACCCATGCCTTCCGCCTCAAGGGGTCGGCGCGGATCGCGGCAAACACCAGCGCCAATCAGCTCAGACCCTCGACCGAACAATCCCTGATCCTGCCGTCGATGATGCGGCGCCCATGATTACAGCACCCGGTAATTGCGGCCCGTTCCGTCGCATAGGTGAGGGCTCCCGTGAACACCCTCAATCCGTATGAGCCGTGGATGGACAGGTCCAGAGTCCATCGCCCCGAACCGCGGATCTGAAACGTCCGTGGCGTAATGGTGAAGCCCTTGTAACACTCGGACACAAAAGTCAGGTCCCTAGAATGCCGGTATCACTGGAGCGAGCTGGTAGAGGTATTTGTCCGTGCGCTTCAGTCCACTCAGACGCCCTTCCTTGGCCAGCCGATCCTGGGCAAAGAACAGCATCGCCCTGACTTTATTCCCGTGGGCCAGGATCTCTTCCTCGGTACAACCGGATCCGGCGATGAGCGCATCCAGCAACTTCGCGTACCGGTTGCTGTTCTTGATCGCGAGGTCGGGTCCCGAGATTACATAGCAGAGACGGTCGAACGAACTCTCCCATTGGACGTCGAGCAGCCCGCACGAGGGGGCAGCGCCAGTGGCCGGGGGAAAGGCGGTGGCGCGCTTTCGCTTCTGTTCCTGGATTGAGGCTGTCATGTCTGATTCCTGCATGAATGGCCCGGCGAAGGGGGAACGCCGGGAGGTATCGGGCGCCTCCACGAAAGATAACCTGACGCCCGCAGTCAGGGGTTCCGTTTGGGGTCCTCGGTTGCCAATCAGGGTACCGCAGCTTATCATTAACCAGCGATCGATGCGCCAGTTGCGCGGACAAGTTCCGAGTAGACGTAAGGGGCCGCAGACTTTCTGCGGTCCCTTTTTGCTTGCGATGGTCGCACACAGCGGCTGGGGAGTCCCCCATCGTTGCGGGAACACCCCCTCTCGTGAGGGTTGTCACGAGTGATTGCAGTCGAGGCATGCCACTGGCAAAGGCCGCGACTCGAATACCAAGGAGCAGTACATGCGTACTACGGGAACGGTCAAATGGTTCAACGATGCCAAGGGCTTCGGCTTCATCACGCCGGAGGACGGTCAGAAGGATTGCTTCGTGCATCATTCGGCCATCAGCGGTGAGGGCTTCAAGTCGCTCGCCGAGGGTGACCGGGTGGAGTTCGACGTGGTTCAGGGCCCCAAGGGTCCGGCCGCCGAAAAGGTGAGTCGCCTCGGCGCCGCGAGCTAACCCAGACCGAAGATTGTCCCACCTTCAGCCGGTCCGACTTCGGTCGGGCCGGCTGACGTGTTTTACAGGGGGGATCAGTCTCGTGATCGCTGTGAACGCACTCGACTCGCCGCAGGAGACCGGCGGGGCCGTGTCGGGGGCCAGCCTTGGCGGGACAGATCCACCGTGCCTCGCTGCGAGAACCGCACACCTTCGGCCTCGAGCCTGAGACGCTGGGTGATTCCGGTCCCACCGGGAATGCTTATTCCACCCCGAAAGTTCAGGACCCGATGCCACGGCACTGTGGTGCCATCGGGAAGTGCCGCCATCGCGTAGCCAACCTGCCGAGCGCCACACCCTATTATCTCGGCGACTGTTCCGTAGGTCGAAACTCTACCCTTGGGGATACGGCGGATCACGGCGTAGATGCGGCGGTAGAGGGAGGGGGACTCAGGCATGGTAACTAATAGCTATAAGCTAATAGCTGACGGCTCACCCTCTGAAGGCTAACCCAACACCTTCGCGTAGCGTCGCCCTGTCCACTCCCAACCGAGATGCTCATAAAAGGCGTGGGCTCCGTTGCGATGATTCGCCGTCGCGACCACGATCCGGGGACACCCGTGCTTCCGGGCGTAGTCCTCGGCAATCTCCAGCAGCTCCCGGCCGACGCCTTTGCCTCGTATCCCCTCGGCAACTACCAGAGTCGAGACAAGTGCCGTGTCCTGCGAGCGAGTGAGGCTGGGTCCCACTTGGATCGAAACCAGCCCACCGACCTTCCCGGCGACGACCGAGACGAAGACTTCACTGCGACCTTCAGCTCGAAGCCGGCGGAGACGTTCGGGCACCTCCGCAGCCGTGGTGGGATAGCCGAGCTGGTCGAGCAACTCGGCGATGACGGCGGCATCGGTAGTTTCGGCGGTTCGGATCATCGGGTTCCCACGACATGACGGTTTTTCCGGCCCACCCACGCAATGCCGATGGCACTCCCTCCCACCATCGGCTGGAGGTCCCGCATGCCTAACAGCCTGTCACGACTGTGTCTAGCCGCGTTGGTCCTGGCGGCGCTTCACTGCAGCAGCGGTACCGGCCCCGGTGGTGGAGGCGGCGGAGGCGGCAATTCCGGCCTGACAGCCAAGATAGACGGGGCCGCATGGGAAGCGGACGCGATCTCGATCTCGGCCGGGGCGATGGCCGGAATTCCCGGGGGACTGCTGATTCTCGGTAGCCAGACGACCGGTGGGGTGACCAGAAGCATCAACATCACCCTTCAGAACATACGAGGGACGGGAACCTACGCGCTGGGAGTAGGCCCTTCGGTGTATGGTGGGATTGCCTCCGAGGGCGAGGGTTCCGGGGGTGGCGGCAATGCCAACGTCTGGCTCACCCCGCTCGACGGCGTTTCCGGCACGGTCACGATCACTACTCTGAGCGGCGGGCGGATCGTCGGAACCTTCGAATTCACTGGTGATGCCGACAACAACAACAGCGTCGGTGGAACTCGAACGATTACCCAGGGAGTCTTCGATCTTCCCTTTACCGGCACCATTGCTCCAGTGCCCGCCAACGTGGGCAGCGCGATCAGCGCAACCCTGAACGGCGTGCCCTACAACGCCTGGGACGCCTTTGGTGCGCTCACGGTCTTTACCGGGGGAGCCGGTGTCGACCTCAACTCTACCAGCTCGGAGAACGCCGTCTCCATTACGCTGGTGGGAGTCACTGCGCCCGGAACCTATGCACTGAGCAACGTCTCCCCCGAGCAGTTCATCATCGTGGGACTGAACGGGGGCAATGCTTCGAACTGTTGTTGGGGACTCAACGCCGGAGGCGATGTAGGCAGTGTTACCGTCACCAGCATCACGGCCGATCGAGTGCAGGGTACATTCAGCGGAACGCTTCAGCCTCACCCTGGCAAGCCGGCATCGCTACCGCTGGTGATCACCAATGGCGTCTTCGACGTGGGGATACAGTAACCGGACCGGCGAGGGTGCCGGGTTGGTTTCCCCGACGCCCTCGCCTCCGCTGGCCACGGCCTCACCGCACCGGTGTTGCGACGAAGACCAGCGTCTTACCAGTGCTCTTCTCGAAGACTCTGCCAGTGATCTGTCCCGCTTCATTGATGTCCTGAGCGGAGACCAGGCTGTCGGCGAAACCGGGTACCAGATCCTGCAGCTTCAGCAATTTCCCTTCCTGCCAGAAGAAGGCGCGGTTGACGCCCGTGCCACTGGTGGAGAAACCTACGACCTGTCCTCGAGAGTTGATGCCCAGCGCCTGGCTCGTGGCATCTCCGGGAAGGGTCTTGAGATCCCGTATCCCCCGCGCCTTGGTCCAGATGAACGCATGGGCGATGAAGATTCCGCCGGCATCGCCCGGCGGGTTGGAGAACCCGACGATATCGCCCTT
Source organism: Gemmatimonadales bacterium (assembly GCA_036558125.1). Taxonomy (GTDB): domain Bacteria; phylum Gemmatimonadota; class Gemmatimonadetes; order Gemmatimonadales; family GWC2-71-9; genus DATBGE01. The sequence continues at coordinate 6,892 of DATBGE010000141.1, forward strand.
CTCATTGATCGCCATCGGCGTGTGCCAGCTGGTTCCGCCGAGGTTCGCTATTTCGGTCGGGGTTCCGTGATCCCAGAGCACCGCGTGACGCGCGCTGAAGCGTCCGACCGCGACGTCGCAGTCTCCGGAAATCCCGACCGCCTGGCCCACCTCGTTGATGGCCGTTGCCGCGGAAGTCGAGTCACCATGAAGCGGCGGGAGTTCCTTCCTAGTGCCCAGGTTCGCGTCCCAAAGGCCGGCCCGGAATTGGAGGACCTGGGGAGTGTTGCAGGTGGGGTCGTGAACCGGCGTCTCCGCCCAGCCGACGATCTGTCCCCGGCCGTTGATGCCGGTCGCAAAGCCCTGGTTGCCGCCGAAGGTTGAAAGAGGAACCATTTGTCCCCCGGACCACACGAAGCCGCGGCAGATGTGCCCGGTAAAGCTGGGGAAGAACGCGGTGCAGCTCCATGCTTCTCCCAGCGGATCGAGATCCGTCGTCTCCGCGATGCCGACCACAAGGCCGTGATTGTTGATCCCGGGCCAGACCACACTGCTGTTGCATTCGGGGCAGTTCGCACCGCCGAGAGTGCCAAGGTCGACGATCGAGCCATCGCGAAAGAGCGCTGCATGGCGGGTCAGATTACCGGCCAGGTTGGAGAAGCCCGCGACCAGGCCCCGATTGTTGATCGCGGTGCCTCGATTCACGGTACCGCCGAGTGAGGAGGTGAGCTTGACAACGGTGTATTGCGGGGTGGTCAGATTGGCCGACGGCTCGCGGGGTTGGGTGAGTTGCGGTGGGCTCTCGCAGCCGAGTGCCGCGGCGATCAGTACGAGGTAGCAGGCGGGTCGCATTGCAGTCCTCCGGTGTGTGGATATGACCAGACGCACCGATTCTGTCGGAGTGCTTCGGTGCGCTCACACCATAGGACTCAGTGGCGCGGTGTTCGCGCCGCAATCGGACCTCCAATCGAGTCTGCCGGATTCGGACCTGCAATTCGATTGCAGATTGCTGATTGCGGATTTTTCAATCGTCAATCGTCAATCTGCAATTCCCGACGAGCTTTCCTGTTGACTGAGCCAGAGGTGGCTTGCCGCATACGCCCGCCAGGGCCGCCATTGCTCGGCGCGGGCCAGGAGGAGGCGTGCGCTGGTTACTCCGGCGGCTCGCTGCAGCCCGCGGTCCGAGGCGGGAAAGGCGTCGGGCCAGCCCAGCGCGTGCATCACGATAGTCGTGGCGAGCCGGTCTCCGACGCCGTGGGCCTGGACCAGGGCATCGTGAGTTCCTGCGAGGGGACTGTGGGGTGAAAGATGTAACGAGCCGTCCTCGACCGATTTCGCAACAGAAGAAAGAGCTTCGGCCTTGGGTTGAGGTACTCCCAAAGCAACGAGACCGGTCGCTCCTGCATCAGCAACTCGAGCCGCACTGGGCGACAGGAGGGTGAGATCCGGGTCGCCTGTCTCGAAGGATTCACCGAGCGCGGCATAAACACGGTTGATGAGGGTGGATGCTGCGGCGGACCGAGCCGTACCTCGGAGGAGGGTGCGGAGCGCGACCTCGAATCCTTCCAGCGCGCCGGGGAGACGAACTCCCGGGTGCCGCCTTACCAGAGTACCCAAACCTCCCTGAGTGAGGTGCGCGTCGATCACCGTGGGCTCGGAATCGAGGTCGAACAGGTGGCGCAGCCGGGCCAGCAGTGGCATGAGCACGGGGACCAGCGCCGGTGAGATATCGAAATTGAGATGGTTTCTCGTGTCGCGTCGCGCATCTCCATTCTCTGCGCCGTTCCCGACAAAAACCACTCCACGCCGCCCATCCAGGTCCACCGTGCGGCCGTAACGTCCCTCCCGCAGCACTTCCATCCCCGGCACTGCTTCACGGCCGATTGTGCCCAGCAAGACACCCCACGCCAGCGGCGGGCGATACGCCAGTGTCAGTCTGACGAGGTCATTAACGGGAGAAGTGGCGTCCGCTTCTCGGGGTGGCTTGGTCGCGTTCGGCCGCCGCCGTAGCGAGCTCGGACTCAGCCGGTATCGCTCTCGGAAGACCGAGTTGAATCGGCGCAGGCTCTGGAAGCCGGCCGCAAAGGCGATCCGGGTCACCGGAAGCGAGGTGTCGGCCAGGAGGCGCTTGGCCAGCAGCAAGCGGTGAGTCTGGGCCAGTTCGACCGGGGAGACGCCGATCTCCCGCTCCAGCGCGCGACGCAGGTGCCGCTCGCTCACGCCGAGTTCGCGGGCCAGCGAGGCGACATCGTGGCCGTTCAGGGCGCCGGCCTCGATGCGGTACGCCGCCACTCGAGCCAGCCGCGGTACGGCATCCATCAGGGCCCGCCCCGGCGCCAGCTCCGGCCGGCACCGGAGGCAAGGGCGAAAGCCCGCCCGCTCCGCCGACGCGGCGGTTTCGAAGAAGCGCCGGTGATCGTGGTATGACACGCGAGCTGGACAGACCGGCCGGCAATACACCTTGGTCGTAATGATGCCGACGTAGAAGATGCCATCGAAGCGCGGGTCTCGGGCGCCGAGGGCGCGCTCCCACGCATCGTTGATGGGCATCTTCACTTCCCGGATCGGGCTGCTCATGCCGCCAATCTAGCTGTCTGAAGAGGCTCCGGGCTCGCCGGAATCGGACCTGCAATCGAAGGGACCCGGGTACGAAGTTAAGTCAGTCACTGCCGACACCGCCAAAAGCCTACCGCGGATGACGCGGATGAACGCGGAAGTTGTTCTTGTGGTTGGTAACAATGGGGCTTGGGATGAACGGGAGCCGCAGATAAACGCAGATGGATGGAGAAAATGGGGTTTATGTATCGGTGATTCAGCAGCAACACAAAGTGCGGGTTTATCTGCATTCTCCTGTGGCTTTAAATCCTGTTCTTGGGCCCCCACCTCAACCCCTTTCCGCGTTCGTCCGCGTGGTCCGCGTCATCCGCGGTAGGCAGTTATCTCCCTCGCTCTACTCCAAAGACGTACCGCGGAGCACACCGGATTGCAGGTCCGAATCCGGCCAGCGATCTGGCTCGAAAAACCCTACGATGAGACAGTTCCCGATCACCAAGGACATCAGGATGCGAATCAATTCACTCTTCCCCCGAGGCAGACAGGTCGAGCCTCATTCCCGGGTTCAGCCAACCATCGGGCAGATTCCTGTCGAGCTTCGGGCGCTGAACCAGGAATACATCGAGGCCGCGCGCACCAATGACGCTGCCTGGTTCCAGGAATTCCTGGCCGACGATGTAGTGATCGTGCTGGGGAATGCCCGCCGATACCGGAAGCCGCAGTTCCTGGCGCTCCTCAACGATGAGCCGATCCGGTTCAACGCGCTCGTCCCACGCGACGTGACGGTGCGGGCATTCGGGACGACGGTTCAGGTGGACGGCGATGCGGTGTGGGAACTGACCGATGGGTACCAGGGCGTCTCACGCTACATCCATACCTACATCTGGCGGGATGGCAGGTGGCAGGTGATTTCGGCGCAGATCACCCTGCTTCCCCCAACGACCGCCTGAACCGGCGGACGACTTGACGGGCGGGCAGGTTCGCTGGAAGTAGGCGTCGGCGTCGCACTTCTCGCCGCTGGGAAGGACACACGTTCCGGTCTCCGCCGCCGTGTTGCTCGTGCCAGTCGTCGAGTATTGCCCCCCGGTGATCCCACAGAAACGGGCCGCCGGGGTTACGAACCCAGTCACCTTGATCCCACCCACCGGACACTCACCCCGAAGCATCGCCCACTCCTCGCACTGATGATTCTCGGGGAAATGGCAGACTCCAAACTGTCCGCCGTTTGGATCCTGCTCGATCGCGAGGGTGCCGCCCTTGTCGATGCAGTTCTTGGACGCGGGATTCGCGAGCCGCACGCCGGCCGTCGTGTCGACTGCGGCCTTCTCGGCGGAACGCGGCTTCTGACATGCGATGAGGGTCGCAGCGGCAAGAGCGGCGACCAACACCCAACCGGACGCTGCCCGGCAGCAAGGCGACTGAACTCGCGGCTCGGCAAGGCGTCGCGCGGCGACGCGTGTTATCCCCCTCATTTCGGGGCCTCCCTCCGTTCCGGGTTCGACAGCAGGCGCTCGGTGAATTCCACCCGCTCGTGCAGCTCGGCCACCTCGGCCCGAAGTGCATCCAACTCCTGGAGCACCTCCTCTGATAACGAAGCATGGCGTTCGGGCTCGACCTCCCAGTCTGCCACGATACGACCTTCGGCGTCCTGGAAGCCGCCCGCTGCCACCACGATGACGTCGTACAAGTACCAGATGCCCACGCCACCGAGGGTCGCCGCCATGAGGATGCCGGACTTGGTGCGGCCGGTATAGAACCGGTGCGCTCCAAAGGGACCGAGAATGGAGGCAAGGAGCAGCGTGATCAGGCGCGACTTGTCGGAGATTTCAGAGCTCATGGTCAGAAAAAATGCCGCGGGCCGAAGCCCGCGGCTAGTCGTACCCGAAACCTCATGTCCGGCAGACCCTCTAGCGCCTGCCGGACCTCAGTGCGCTGTTACCTCGACGCGGACTGCGAAGCAGCCAGGTCCCGAACCGATGACGCCACCGAGCGGACCTTGGCCTGGTCCGCGGCACCCGCGACATCGTTGTCGATCTGGGTGGCGAGTTTGGACAGGGCATCTTGCCGCGCCTGGCCGGTCAGTTTCTCGGCCTCGTCCAACTGCTTTCTGATGGAAGAGAGCTTGGAGTCCGAGAGGCCCTTCGACCGCTCCAGCTGGTCTAGATATGCCCCGGTCAGCGAAACGCTGGCCGGCCAGGTCAGCTTGGGCTGATCCTGGACATTCAGGTAGTCCAGCTTCACCGATTTAGCGGCTTCGATCTCGTTCTTGGAAATGAGGCCGCTCGGGGTCAGCTCGAAGACGTCGAGACCGCGGGCGATCTCGGAGCTGTAGATGTAGCCGTTGTACCAATAGGCCGACCACGATCCAGCCCCGACCATCTTGGTCGAATCCATCGGGCCCCGATCGAAGTAGGCGATCTCCTTGGGATGGGCCGGATCGGTCCAGTCGAACACCGAGATTCCGCCCTGATACCAGGCCTGAACCATGATGTCGCGGCCGGGGATCGGGATCAGCGACCCGTTGTGCGCGACGCAGTTCTCGAACTGGGTCTGGGCCGCCGGCATCTTGTAGTAGCTGCCGAAGGTCAGCTTGCGGTCCTTCATCGTGAAGATTGCGTCGGCTCCCCACTCATACTTGTCGGTCGCGCGGCAACGAGGCTGGCCGCCGCCACCCCATTCATCGGAGAAAAGCAGCTTGGTGCCGTCGTTATTGAAGGTGGCCGAGTGCCAGAAGGAGAAGTTGGAATCGGACACCGCGTAGATCCGCTTCGGATTGACGACATCACTGATGTCGAGCAGGAGGCCGTAGCCGCCGCAGGCACCGCCGGCCAGTCCGATCGCCGAATAGACCGTGATGTCGTGGCATTGAGTCGGGCCCGGGCGAGGAACACCTGGAACGGGAGGCGGACCGACGATCTTGGCCACGATGCCGGGGATGGCTTCGCGAAGCGCGGCGCTATCCGCGGCGGTCGGGGCACCACTGCCGCCCCGCGCCTTTACCACGCTGTCCAGCATCCCGTTGACGAATCCATTGGGCAGGACCATCTCCGTCCCGTTGACGTTCGCGGTGAAGCCGCCTTTGGCCTTGGCCTCGGCGACCGCCTTGGCCTGGGCCGCCTGGTCTTCCTTGGTCTCGCCATGGCGCGGTGGGGCAACCAGCGAATCGAAGATCCGCGGCGCGCTCACGACTTTAGCGTCCTGTGGGTTGGCCAGCGGAATCTTGATGACCTCGATGCGGAACAGCGAGCTGTTGGGATTCGAGTCGGGCGGAGCGGAAATGCACCCGGCCAGCTCATTGGGAGATCGTACCGGAGCCGAACCGGAGATGTAGACGTAGACGTTCTCCGCGTCCTTCGGATCGGGCACTACTGTGTGGGTGTGTGAGCCGCGGCAGGTCTGGACATTGGCGACATTCTTCGGATTGGCGATGTCGGTGATGTCGAAGATCCGGAGTCCGCGCAACCGCTCGGTACTCACCGTGTCCTGCACGCCTTGCGTGCCGCAGTCCACTCGGCCGCCCAGCCCTTCGCCCGAGACGAAGAGCAGGTTCTTGTAGACCGAGACGTCGCTCTGCGAGGCCGGACAGAGGAACGCGTCCGTCAGGGTGGGCTGGACCGGATTGCTCACATTCCAGACCTGGTACCCGTTGTAGTTGCCCTGAATGACGTAATTCGAGTAGAACGTCATGTCGGAGTTCGTCACTCCCGCGAAGTGCTCGGATGGGGGAGTGTTCGAAACCAGCTTGAGGTTCCAGGCCGCCGTACCGGCGTCGGTCTGACCGGCCTTGAGTCCCACCCGCGGATCGGGCTTGGGAGCGGTCGTGGACATGGCCGCCGCCGACGTCGAGGTGGAGGAACCACACGCCGAGAGAGAAACGAGGCCGACTAGAACGGCGGACAGCAGAGCCGAAGTCCGGCGTGCGACCGGACTCCGGGCCTTCGATAGAAAAACCATGGGCGATTCCAGTGAGAGTGAGAGGAGTTGCGGGTGGAGCGGGAGAAACCTGGCCATCATGGATTGGGACCTCCGGGCGGCAGGGCCGCGAGCATGCCGTTCATCCGTTCAATCTCGATCGTCTGATCGGCGCTCATGTCCGAGGTAAACTTGAACACCATGTCGTCCTGGGCGGCTCCCGGAGAATTGTAGAGATCCTGGACCATGGTGAGCGCACCCTGGTGGTGCTTGATCATGAAGGTCAGGAAGTTCCGATCGAAATCAACTCCCTGAGACTGGTTCAGCTGGGTCAGCTGTTCGGGCGTCAGCATCCCCGGCATCATCATCGTGTGGGACATGCCCGGCATCATATCCATCGACGCGTCCGCGTCGGGCACCGGTTGGCCTCGCTCCCGAAGCCACCGCTGCATGGTTGCGATCTCGTCCCGCTGTCCCACCACGATGCGTTCGCACAGAGCCAGGAGCGACGGACTGGCGCCGTGCGACGGTGCCCATCCAGCCATCAGAACAGCCTGGGCATGGTGGCCGATCATGCCGGTCATGAAATGAACATCCGCCGCGGTATAGCGCTGGCGGATGCTGTCGGAAACCAGTTTGACCGGTGGTGCCGAGGCCTGTGATCCGGAGGACGCAGCAGGCGCGGGAGCCGGGGCGGTGGCGGGAGCCGCGGACCCGGTCCCGTGACTACAGGCCATGCCGGCCAGTGCCATGACGACCAAAGCGGTTCCTGAGTGCGAATGTTTCATGCTATGAGTCTCCCATTAGACTGGCCCGGTTCGCCGGTGGTTGCGAAGGACACAGGAAGGGATCCAGGTATGACGTGACCACATAACGCAGGGACCTACCGAGAGTTTCGGTGAGGGCGGTACCACCGCGCCTGGCCAAGAAAGTAATACCAATGAACAAGTACCGAGTACCTCTTACCGAGTTCCGTCTTCCGAGTTCCGAGATTCGGACCCAGCCCTGCCAGGCACCGGGGTCATGAGTACTTGGACAGGGGGTCTGGATCACCGCCCGATAGCACCAACAGCCAGATACTGCAATGACTTAGGCGAGAGGCCCTAGCCAGTTGTCTACCGTGTCGATCGGGAGGGCCCTCATTCGACGTGATGGTAGGGCAGGGGATGAGCCGACCGAGGCCGCCCACCAGCTCTCAACCACGAACCATAGGGGAACCGACAATGCGAGTCATGGTCTTCGTCAAGGCGGACAAGAGCACCGAAGCCGGTGTCCTGCCTGATGAGAAAATGTTTGCCGAAATGGGGAAGTTCAACGAAGAGCTGGTCCAGGCCGGCATCATGCAGGCCGGCGAAGGTCTGCACCCGAGTTCCAAGGGTGCTCGGGTTCGATTCTCCGGTACCAAGCGTACCGTGATCGATGGCCCCTTCGCAGAGACCAAGGAACTGGTCGCGGGCTACTGGATCTGGAAGGTGAACTCGCTCCAGGAGGCGATCGACTGGGCCAAGCGGTGTCCAAACCCGACAGGCGCCGAGGGCATGATTGAGATCCGGCCGATTTACGAAGCCGACGAACTGGGCGAGGGCCTCACTCCCGAGTTGCGGGAGCGGGAAGAGCGCCTGCGGGCCCAGATCGAAGCCCAGCGGTCCTGAGCCGAATCGTCCTCATTTAACGAGAAAGCGAGCCGTCACCGTGCGATTCATGATGCTGATGATCCCCCGGGGTTACGAGCAGGCCGCGCCGGGCACCTCTCCTGACGCGGCGGCTGTGGCGAGGATGATGAAGTACAACGAGAGTCTCCAGAAGGCTGGCGTACTGCTCGCGCTGGACGGATTGCATCCGCCCTCAATGGGAGCTCGCGTCTCCTTCCAGGGCGGGAAACCCAAGGTGACCGACGGCCCCTTCACCGAAGCCAAAGAAGTGCTGGGCGGGTACTGGATGATCCAGGTCGCCTCGAGGGAGGAGGCGATTCAGTGGGCCTCGCGCGTCCCCGCCTCGGACAACGAGGTGATCGAGGTCCGTCAGGTGCAGGAGATGTCGGATTTCCCGCCCGAGGTGCAGAAGGCCGCGGCGGGATTTCCCGAGATGCAGCGCCGGGGATCCTAGCTACAGCCCGGCAATGGCGGCCTTGCACCGGAGAACCAGCCCGATCTGATTGGTGGCCATGACGGCCACCGACACCCACCGCACCATCAACGCGGTCTGGAGGATCGAATCCGCCCGCATCATCGCGGGGATCGCGCGGATGGTGCGGGACGTTGGTCTCGCCGAGGACTTGGCGCAGGATGCCCTGGTGGCAGCGCTGGAACAGTGGCCCGAGTCAGGCGTGCCGGACAACCCGGGTGCCTGGCTCATGGCGGTCGCCAAGAGGCGGGCGATCGACCAGCTGCGCCGCCGGACCCGGCTCGATCGGACCGAAGCAAAGCTGGCCATCGAGGTCGAAGCCCAGCTCGAAAGCGCAGCTCCCGATCCGGACTCGGCGCTCGATGACGACATCGGCGACGATATGCTGCGCCTCATGTTCACCGCCTGCCATCCGCTGCTCTCCACCGAAGCTAGAGTCGCCCTGACCCTCCGCTTGCTGGGAGGTCTGACCACTCCAGAGATCGCGCGGGCCTTCCTGGTGCCCGAGCCGACCATCGCCCAGCGAATCGTGCGCGCCAAGCGCACGCTCGCCGAGGCCAAGGTCCCCTTTGAAGTGCCTCGGGGAACCGAACGGGCGGCCCGTCTGGCCTCGGTTCTGGAAGTGATCTACCTGATCTTCAACGAGGGCTACACCGCGACGGCAGGTGAGGAGTGGACTCGGCCAGTGCTTTGCGAGGACGCGTTGAGACTGGCCCGGATCCTGGCAGAACTCGCTCCGGCCGAGCCGGAGGTGCACGGGCTGGTCGCCCTGATGGAGATTCAGGCCTCGAGGCTGCGCGCTCGAATCGGCCCCGGAGGCGAGCCAATTCTGCTGCTCGATCAGAACCGGTCGCTCTGGGACCAGCTCCTCATTCGGCGGGGCCTCGCTGCGCTTGAACGCGCTCGGTCGTTGGGCGAAGCGATGGGACCCTATACCCTGCAGGCCGCGATCGCCGCCTGCCACGCCCGCGCCCGTGAGGCGGCGGCCACCGATTGGGACCAGATCGCTTCGTTGTATGCCTCGCTGTACCGGCTCATACCGTCTCCCGTGATCGAATTGAACCGGGCCGTAGCGGTTGGAATGGCGGAGGGACCGGCGGCCGGTCTCGAGTTGGTCGACGGCCTGATGGATGAGCCATCTCTCAAGAACTACCACCACCTGCCCGCGGTCCGGGGAGACCTGCTCGTGAAGCTGGGCCGCCATGAGGAGGCGGGGGCGGAATTCGAGCGGGCCGCGGCGCTGACCAGGAACGCTCGAGAACGGGAACTCCTGCTGGAAAGAGTGCGGGCTAGTACGGCGGAATCCGAAAGTTAGCCGCCTGCCATCGCTCCAACGACCAGAAACGGCTCGTCCCCTTTCACCACGGCATCGGGCAGGGGAGTATCCGGCGTCTCGTGGGACAGATCCTGCTCGCACGCGAAGAAGCGAACGAAGGCTCGGCGCCGTTGCGTAGCCTGGTCTCGAATAGTGCCGCGGAGCATCGGGTAGGAGGCCTCCAGGGCGTCCAGCACCGCCCGCTGGGTCGCGGGTTCGGCCACACGCACGGCCACCTCGCCGTCCACCCGAGCCAGGGTTCTCAGATGCTGGGGCAGTACCACGCGGATCATGGTAAGGTCTGTACCTCGACCGAAAGAACCGGCGGAAGGTCCCGCACGATAGACGCCCAGGTATCACCCGCGTCGGGGGAGGCATAGACCTGTCCGCCGGTGGTGCCGAAGTAGATGCCGCAGGAGTCGAGGGAGTCCACCGCCATCGCGTCGCGGAGCACGTTCACATAGCAGTCGCTTTGCGGCAGCCCTCTGGTCAGCGCCTCCCACTCGTTTCCGCCGGTCCGGCTCCGGTAGACCCGGAGCTTCCCCTCCGGCGGATAGTGCTCCGAATCGCTCTTGATCGGGACCACGTAGATCGTCTCCGGCTCGTGGGCGTGGATGTCGATCGGGAATCCGAAGTCGGTCGGGAGATTGCCGCTTACCTCGCGCCACGATTCTCCACCGTTGTCGCTCCGCATCACGTCCCAGTGCTTCTGCATGAACAGAACTTCAGGCCGGGAGGGATGCATCGCGATTCGATGGACACAATGTCCCACCTCGGCGTCCTGGTCGGGGATCTGCGCCGACCTGAGGCCTCGGTTGATAGGACGCCAACTCTCGCCTCCGTCGTCGCTGCGGAATGCTCCGGCCGCGGAGATGGCGATGAACATCCGGCCTGGATTGGCGCGATCCAGGAGGATCGTGTGCAGGCACATGCCGCCGGCACCAGGCTGCCATTTGGCCCCCGAGCCATGGCGACGAAGACCCGGCAGCTCCTGCCAGGTCTGCCCGCCGTCTTTCGACCGAAACAGGGCGGCATCCTCGACACCGGCGTAAACCATGTCCGGATCGTCCAGTGACGGCTCCAGGTGCCAGGCCCGCTTGAACTCCCAGGGGTGCGGGGTCCCGTCGTACCACTGGTGAGTGCCAGTCACGCCGTCGTACTCGAACTTGTTTCCGACCGCCTCCCAGGTCTTCCCCCCATCGCTCGAGCGCTGGATGACCTGACCGAACCAGCCGCTGCTCTGCGAGGCGTACAAGCGGTTTGGATCTGCGGGGGAGCCCTTGAGGTGGTAGATCTCCCAGCCGCCGAAGTGGGGTCCGCTGACCTCCCAACGTGCCCGTTTTCCGTCAGCGGTGAGCAGGAAGGCGCCCTTGCGCGTACCCACCAGTACTCGAACATTGCTCATTTCACACCTCCTTCGGAACTTGGTGCACCTACCCTCAGAATCTCCCGATGACAGGGACGTGTCAACGCGAGGAGGTTCACCGTCTGGCGACCCCCACATTTACCCCTATATTCACGCTCCTATCCGTGGGATAGCCTGCACAGTGTGCGGGCAGGAAGCGCCTATGGCTACTGCGATGCTGGTCGAACCGACGTCCAGTGGGGTAGCGGGATAATGCCGGGCCTCTTTGAACGCCTGAGCGAGGCGTTGGCGTCCCGCTACAAGATCGAGCGGGAAGTGGGCCAGGGAGGAATGGCGAAAGTCTTCCTGGCCCATGACCTGAAATACGAACGCGCCGTTGCCGTGAAGGTGCTTCGACCCGACGTTGCCGCAGAGGTCGGGGCCGCGCGCTTCCTCCGCGAGATTCAGATCGCCGCCCGGCTGCACCACCCGCACATCCTGCCGCTCTACGATTCCGATCAGGCCGATGGACTGCTCTATTACGTCATGCCCTACATCGAGGGCGAGTCGCTACGCCAGCGCCTGCTGCGTGAACGCCAGCTCCCGGTGCCCGAGGCGCTCCAGATCGCCCGCGAGGTGGCCGACGCGCTGAGTTATGCCCACAGCTGCAATGTGGTCCACCGGGACATCAAACCGGCCAACATCCTGCTCGACTCGGGTCACGCGCTGGTCGCGGATTTCGGCGTCGCTCGCGCCGTCGGGGGAGCCCAGACCTCATCGGGCCACGTCATCGGCACTCCGGCCTACATGAGCCCGGAGCAGGTTGACGGCAGCGAGTACCTCGACGGCCGCAGCGACATCTACAGTCTGGGGTGCGTGCTCTTTGAAATGCTGACCGGGGATCCGCCGTTCCGCGGCTCCACCGTCACCGCCATCATTGCCAACCGCCTCACTTCGCCGGCGCCTTCGCCCCGTCAGTTCCGGGAGCTCGTACCCGAAGCGGTAGACGCGGCGGTGAAGAAGGCGATGGCCAATCTCCCTGCCGACCGGTTCACCTCCGCCACGCAGTTTGCCGAGGCGATCGGGACCGCCGCCACTACCGCCATCGCGGTCGGCGCGGCTCAGGCCATCGCGCAGGAAGTGGCCAGTGGTCCCAAAGCTGTCGCGGTGTTGCCGTTCGAAAACATGAGCACCGATCCGGAGAATGAATACTTCAGCGATGGCATCACCGACGACATCATCGCCCAGCTTTCCAAGATCAGCGCGCTCAAGGTGATTTCCCGCACCTCCTCGATGCAGTACAAGAAGACGACCAAGAAGATCGCCCTCGTCGCCGAAGAGCTCGGCGTCGGCGCAATTCTCGAGGGGAGCGTCCGCAAGGCCGGTCCCCGGGTCCGCATCGTGGTACACCTGGTGGATCCTCGCTCGGAGAAGCACCTCTGGGGCGAAACCTTCGACCGTCAGCTCACCGACGTTTTCGAAGTGCAGAGCGAGGTTGCCCAGCAGATCACCGGCGCCCTGGCGGTGACGCTGTCTCCTGAGGAAAAGCAGCGAGTCGAGAAGAAGGCAACCGGCGACGCCGAGGCCTACAACCTGTACCTGCTGGGACGGTTCCACGCCAACAAGTGGTCCGAAGCCAACGTGCAGAAGGGGATCGAGTACTACCAGGAGGCAATCGGCAAGGACCCCCACTACGCCGTGGCCTACGCCGGGATGTCCGATGCCTTGGAGTTGTTGAGTATCGGGTTCGGCTCCAAACCGCCGGTCGAGTATCTCGCCCAGGCCAAGGCCATGGCGCTGAAGGCGCTGGAAATGGACGACACGCTCGCCGAGGCGCATACCTCGTTGGCTTATGCGCGGTGGCTGGGCGACCTGGATTGGTCCGGCGCCGAAAGGGAATTCAAGCGCGCGCTCGAGTTGAAGACCAGCTACGTGATGGCCCACGAATGGTACGCGGAATACCTGGCGGCCCTGGGCCGGCACGATGAAGCCTTGTCAGAGATCAAGCGTGCTCAGCAGCTCGACCCCTTGTCAGTCCCCGTTACCCGGGCGGTTGGCTGGGTCCTCTATTTCGCCCGCCGGTACGACCAAGCCATTGAGGAGCTGCAGAAGGCGCTCGCGATGGATCCCGAGTTCCTCGGCGCACGCTTGGTCCTCTGGTGGGTATATGTGGCCAAGGGGGCTTACGACGTCGCGATCGCCGATATCCGGCAAGGGCTGGAGAAGCCCGGCTTGAAGACGGTAAAGAAACTGATGTTGGCCTACGCCTGCGCCGCCGCCGGCAACAAGGAAGAGGCCAATGGCCTGCTCTGGGAGCTGGAGCCCAAGATCGCAAGCGAGAACCGGCTTGCCCTCCTCTCGGCACTCCTCTTTACCGCCTTGGACATGAAGGACCGGGCGTTCCAGCAGCTGCACCGGGCCTACGAGCTTCGCGAACCTGGATTACTCTTCCTGAAGGTGGCGCCGTGGCTTGATCCCCTCCGGTCCGACCCGCGCTATGGTGCGCTGGTCGAGCAGTTGGGACTCGGCTGACCGGCCCGGTGACTCCCGCCCGTTCCCAGGGCAGCAGCATCCACTCGATCATCATCCCGTTTCGGGAGTACTTTGACCAGGGAGGCTCAAACGTGTATCGGCTCACCAGTGTAGCGGCCGTCGTCGCGCTCGTTCTCGCTTGCGGTGGAAAGGCCGACTCCAAGGCGGCCGGAGGGGAAGCGGGGGCGGCAGCCGCCGACACCGGATCCAAGCCGCTCATTGCGCTGATTCGGGCGGCCGACTGGATGGGCAGCGAGTGGGCCGAGGATGCGATCCGGGTCGGACTCCTCGAAGCCGACCTCGAGGCGGGCCGGGACTACGAGCTCAAGATCTCGAGCGCGCAGGGAGATCTGACAACGCTACCGAGTCTGATTGACGCGGCGATCGACGCCAAGGCCAAGGTCATCGTGACCCTGCAGGACGCGACTCTTCAGGCCGCGGTCCAGCGTGCCAAGTCGGTTCCGATCGTCTTCAACCTTCTCTCCGACCCCTTCGCGGCCGGGGCCGGGACCAGCGACTCCAACCACCTCGCAAATATCACCGGCGTTTACTCCCCCGGCTTCGGCGATCCGGAGCAGACCAAACGGGTCGAGCTGATCCGTCGGATTCTTCCCAAGGCCAAGCGGCTCGGTGTCCTCTTCAGCCCCGAAGAGCAGCTCTCGGTCATCTTCAAGGATCGGATGACAAAGGCCGCGGAAACCGCTGGCATGAAGGTGACTGCCACACCGGTAGGCAGCGTGGGAGAAGTGGGGGACGTCACCCGCTCGCTCTGCGGGAAGGTGGACGCAATCGAGCTCTTCGGAAACGCCGCCCATGCCGGCTTCGGCGCCCTCATCAAGGTGGCGAAGGAGTGCAAGGTCCCGGTTTTCTCGCCCTCGCCATTTGAGGTCATGCAAGGGGCCATCGCCTCGTTCTATCCCGACTTCCAGGAAGGCGGGGTGGTCGCGGGCAAGATGATCGCCCGGGTCTTGAAGGGTGAAAGCCCGGGAACCATTCCCTTCTACCGGTTGGTTACCACGAAGACTGCAGTCAATCCGGCCGAGGCCGGCAAGATGGGCGTCACCTTGCCGCCCGATGTGGTCAAGCAGGCCGACACCGTCGTGGGCGGAGGTGCCCAGCCTCAATGAGGATCGAAGCCGCCCGGGACGGGGGCTCCGCGGTCCTGCACCTCGACGGACGCCTCGACCGGGAGTGGGCGGAACATCTTTCGGATACGTTGGAGGACCTGCTCCAGGACGGGGTCAGGTCCCTGAGCATCGACTTTTCGGGCGTGACCTACGTCAGCTCGGCGGCCACCAAGGTCCTGGCCCGGTGGCAGCAGGAGCTGTCCCTCCTTCGGGGCGAAGTCCACCTCACCTCACTGCCGCCCGTCGCCCGTGAGGTGTTCGAAATTGCCGGGTGGGACTCGACCTTCGGCTCGGCTAGCCGCAGCGGGCCCCGCAGCGGTGAAATGCGCCGCTCTTACTGGCACAGCCGGGCGGACATCGCCGCCAACGGCGACTTCGAATTATCGGCTTGTTCCCCTCCCGGCACCCTGACGTGCCGCCCGGTCGGCGACCCAGCCCGGCTCACCCGCGGACCCATCGGCCCCGATAGCTGCCAAACGATCTCGTTTCCCGACGCTGCGTTCGGGCTGGGGATCGGCGCGATCGGCGGAAGCTATGACGAGTGCAGGGCGCGACTGGGGGAACTCATCGGCGTCGCCGGCTGTGTCGCCTATTTCCCCAGCGACGGAGAGCGCATGGCGGACTACCTCGTGAGTGGCGGGCCCCGGGCTCCTCGCGCCCTGCTCGCATCAGGGCTGGTGTGCGACGGCGGGTTTTCCCAGCTGATGCGATTCAGCGTGCGCCAGGAGGCGGAGGCGGTTCCGATCTCCGAGGTCGCAGCCATCGCCCTGGAGGCGACTGGCGGAGCGCCGGCAGGCTTTGTCGTTGCGGGTGAAACGGTCGGCCTTTGCGGAGCGCGGCTCCGGCACTCTCCGGCAAAGGGAGAGACGGGGCTCCAGTTCGAGGTGCCCTCGATCCGCGACTGGTTAAGCTTCGCACCGGAACGAACCCACGCGGTGACGACGTCGCTGATCGTCGGGGTCGCGGCCCGGAAGCGCGAGGGGCCGCTCGCCGAACATCTCCGTCCTCTGACCCCGATGGGCGACCTGTTCGGTCATCTCCACGCCGCGGTGTTTTCCTATCATCCAATGCCCAAGCGCACCGTGGAGCTCACGGCCCTCCTGCGGGGACTCTTCGCCAACCACCAACTCCGTGATGTCCTGCACCTCATGTGGGATGACCGGAGCGAAGGCGCTGTCCAGGAAAGCGCGCTGCTTCGCGGGGTCGGCTGGATCGGACCCATCACGCAGTTCAACTGAGTTCCGGCTGTGAACCTGCTGATCGGAGCGGCGACGATAGGGCTCATTCTCGCGCCGCTCGCCCTCGGCGTCTTCATCAGTTATCGGCTCTTCCAGACCCTCGACCTTACCACCGACGGATCTCACGGGCTCGGCGCCTCGGTCGTCGCCGCGCTGCTCGTGCGCCCCATGAATCCGCTCGGCGCGACGCTGCTGGCACTCGGCGCCGGAGTCATGGCGGGGGCTGTCACCGGTATCCTCCACACCCGGTTCCGGGTCAGCGCCCTGCTCGCCGGCGTGCTGACCACCACGGCACTCTATTCAGTGAATCTGTTCGTGATGGGAGGCGGCAACCTCAATCTCGCGTCGGCCAACACTCTGTTCACCCGGGCCGAAAGCATCGGCGGCCAGCTTTTCGGAATTCCTGAAAGCCTGTCCATAATGGGGACGACCGTCGGCGGCGGCAGCATTTCGGCGCTGGTAATGACGGCCCTCCTGGCTGCCGCACTCGCCGCTGGGCTCACCCTGTTTCTCGCCACCGATCTGGGCCTTGCGCTCCGCGCCGCCGGGAACAACCCGGAGATGGCCAAGGCGCTCGGCATAGACGTCGACCGGATGGTTGTCGTCGGGCTCGGTCTTTCCAACGGGCTTATCGCGTTTTCCGGCGCGCTGTTTGCCCAGTATTCCGGCTTCGCCAACATCCAGATGGGAATCGGGGCGATCGTTACTGGCGGCGCCATGCTGCTGGTAGGAGAGACACTGTTCGGCAAACGCTCACTCGGGCGATGGATCGCCGGCGTCGTCGGTGGTGCGGTGGTGTTCCGGCTGGTCGTGGCCGGCGCAGTGCGAGCCGGGCTCAATCCCGATGCCTTGAAGCTGGTGACCGCGATCTTCGTTCTCGCCGTCCTCATCGTCCCGGGGATGATCAGTCGAGCCCGCGCCAGGCAGGCGGAGAGGGCGGGCCAACATGGCTGAGATCGCGCTCAGGCTGCAGCAGGTTTCCCACCTGTTTAATCCCGGCACTCCCAATGAGATGAGAGCGCTGGACAGCGTAGACCTCGAGCTGGAACAAGGGAGCTTCACGGTGGTCCTGGGCGCCAATGGATCGGGAAAGTCGAGTCTTCTGGGCGCCATTGCCGGAAGCCTTTCGCCGGCCCGCGGCGGGATATTTCTTGGGGAACAGGAGGTGACCCAGTGGCCCGAGCACCGGCGCGCTCGACTGATCGGACGGGTCTTCCAGAACCCTCTCACCGGAACGGCGGCCAATCTGACAGTGGCCGAGAACCTGACGGTGGCCGCCCGGCGTGGCGGCCGGCGGCTGCTGCGCCCGGCTCTGGGCAGCGAGCGGAAGCGCGCGATCCAGGAACAGGTCGCAAGGCTGGGCATGGGCCTCGAGCAGCGACTCGATACCCCGATCGGGAGCTTATCCGGTGGTCAGCGACAGGCCCTGACCGTGCTCATGGCGACGATGGTCAAACCGACTTTGCTGCTGCTCGATGAACACACTGCCGCACTCGATCCTCGCAGCGCGGAGCTGGTGGTCGGGCTTACCCGCGAGGTTATCACCGCGGGCGGCCTCACGACGCTGATGGTCACCCACTCGCTGGCGCAGGCAGTGCAACTGGGAGACCGCGTGCTGGTCATGCACCGGGGGAAGCTGGTGTACGATATCCCGGATGTTCGGCGACAACGTCTCACCGAGGACGACCTGTTACAGCTCTTCGATCAATTGCGCTGGGCCGACCGGCTCGACGATTCGGCTGCGACCATGCTCCGTCACGGCTATGTCTGATCCGGATCCCGGAGCACGCTCGGTTCGCTCCTCGAGCGGGCGCTTCTCGGTCCCGGTCCCGGTAGTGCTGGCCGAGGCCATCAGCGAGCGCTACTCACTGGAACGCGAGCTGGCACGTGGGGGCATGGCCACCGTTTATCTGGGCCAGGACCACCAGAAGCAGCAGGCCGTCGCCATCAAGGTGATGCACCCCAAACTGGCCACCGTCCTGGGGGCCGAACGCTTCCTTCGCGAGATCAGGGTGGCCAGGTCCATGGACCACCCGCTCATCGTCCCGCTGGTGGACTCCGGGAACGCGAAGGGTCTGCTCTACTACGTCATGCCGTACATCGACGGGGAGTCGCTCTTCGAACGGCTGCAGCGGGAGCGCCGGCTTCAGGTGGATGAGGCGCTGAGAATCACCCGAGACGTGGCCGCCGCCCTGGGGTATGCCCATGCCCACGGCGTGCTGCACCGCGACGTGAAACCCGAGAACATCCTCCTCACCGGAGCGCATGCCATGGTGGCGGACTTCGGGTTAGCCCGAGCCATCGGGGCGGCCGATTCCCGGAAGCTCACGGCAACCGGCGTCATCGTGGGAACCACGTTCTACATGAGCCCGGAGCAGTTGCGGGAGGACAAGGATATCGATCAACGGTCGGACATCTACGGCCTGGGCTGTCTGCTGTTCGAAATGCTCACCGGCGGGCCGCCCTACGTTGGCACCTCGCTCAAGGATGTGGTGACCAAGATTCTCCTGTCCCCGGTTCCCTCCGTTCGCCGCCTCAATCCGAACGTGCCGGCGCAAGTCGAGCAGGCGGTAACCAAGGCGCTCGCCAAGGCCGCGGGCGATCGCTACCGGACCATGGAAGAGTTCGGTGCAGCAATTGCAAATTGAAAATTGACAATTGAAAATTGAAGTAGCCCCTCCTGTTGCCCATCACATCTTGACAATCAAGAGGAGAAGACTCAATATATTAGCCATACGTACTCGGTACTCGGTACTCGGTACTCGGTACTACCCCTCCCTGGAGACCGCGTGGACCAGCCCAATACCGATGTCATCCAGGGTACCCTGGACATGCTCATTCTCAAGACCCTCAGCCTCCAGCCGATGCACGGTTTCGGCATCGCGCGGCGGATCGAGCAGGTTTCCCGCGGATCCTTCAAGGTGAATCCCGGCTCACTCCTCACGGCGTTGCAGCGACTCGAACGGGCAGGGTGGCTCGATTCCGAATGGCGCCAGACCGAGAACTCCCGCCGCGCCAAGTTCTACAACCTGACCCGGTCCGGGCGGAAACAACTCGAAGTGGAAACAGCGGATTGGACCCGCCGGGTGGCAGCCATGAGCCGGCTGCTCAACGCAGAGGGATAGCGCATGTCGTTCTTCCGCCAGTTCACCAGTGGCGTGCGGACGCTGCTGAATCGTTCCGCCGCCGATCAGGATATCGCCGACGAGGTCCAGGATTACTACGAGCGCTCCGTTGCCTCACATCGAGCCAAGGGGCTTTCGCCGCATGAGGCGGCCAGGGCGGCGAACATGGAGCTGGGGAGTGTCGCCCAGGTGAAGGAGGAAGTCCGGTCCTACGGCTGGGAGAACTGGATCGAGACGACTCTGGCCGATCTCCGCTACGCTGCGAGACGGCTCCGGTCTTCACCGGGCTTTACCACTGTCACCATCCTGACTCTGGCTGTCGGGGTGGGAGCGACGACCGCGATTCTCAGCACGGTAAATCGAATCATTTTCCACCCGCTGCCATACCCCAACCCCGAGCGGATTCTCATGGTCTGGGACATCGGGGTGGGAAACTCCCGTCTCGACGGCACCTTCGGTACCTACCGGGAACTGGCGGAACGGAGCCGTTCGTTCGAGACGATGGCCACGGTCAAACCATGGCAGCCTACGCTCAACGGCGGCGCCGAGCCGGAGATGATCGACGGCCAGCGGGTCACTGCGAGTTACTTCAGCGTGCTGGGTGTGAAGCCGATCCTCGGCCGTGACTTCGAGGCAGTCGAAGATCGAGCCGATGGCCCCCGGGTCGTGATCTTGAGCGACGGGCTCTGGAGACGGCGTTTCGGGGCGGACCCAACGATTGTAGGCCGAACCATCACCCTGAGCGACAACCCCTATCTCGTCGCGGGAGTGATGCCGAAGGGCTTCTCCAGCTCACTGGCGCCTTCCGCCGAGCTGTGGTCAACCCTCCAGTATGACATGACTCAGGGAAGGGCGTGGGGTCATCACCTCCGGATAGTCGGGAGACTTCGCCCCGGGGTAAGCATCGAGCAGGCAAAGGCCGAGGTTGGCCAGATCGCGAAGAACCGGCTGGCGGAATACCCCCGGCCTGAATGGGCGGAGGTGAGGGATGGGTTCATTGTCGCCTCGCTTCAGGATGACATCACCCGGGGCGTGAAACCCGCCCTGTTCTTGATCCTGGGCGCCGTCGTCCTGGTCCTGGCGATCGCCTGTGTGAACGTGACCAATCTTCTGCTTGCCCGAGGTGTCCAGCGCACCGGCGAGTTCGCGCTGCGAGCGGCTTTGGGCGCCGGGCGGCAGCGGCTGGTCCGGCAGCTGCTAACCGAGAGCCTGCTCCTCGCCGCGATGGGCGGGCTGGCCGGAATGGCCGTCGCCGTACTCGGCGTGCGCGCCCTGGTGGCGCTCAGTCCCGCCGGGCTTCCGCGGGCGAGCGAGATCGGTGTCGACGGAACGGTCTTCGTCTTCGGCGCGATCGTCACCACCCTGATCGGCCTTCTGGTGGGAATAAGTCCTGCGTTGCAGGCGTCTCGCAACGCTCCCCAGGAGAATCTCCGCTTCGGTTCCCGGCGGACCACCGGCGGGCACAAACGCCTGCGCAGTATCCTGGTGGTGGCGGAGGTCACGCTCGCCGTCGTGCTGCTGGTCTGTTCCGGGCTGCTGTTGCGAAGCCTTCGCCAGCTCTTTGCCGTCGAGGCGGGATTCAATCCCTCTGGCCTTCTCACGATGCAGATTCAGGTCACCGGGCACCAGTTCGACGACGATAGCGCGGCAAAGCTGTTCCTCAACCAGTCCGTCGCTGCGGTTCGACAGGTCCCCGGCGTCACCAGCGCGGCACTCACCAGTCAATTGCCTTTGAGCGGAGCGGCCGATCAGTACGGTGTGTTCTTGGAGGCTAGCCCGGAACAGGGGGGCGGGGAGCAGAGCCCGTTCCGCTATTCGGTGACCCCCGGCTATCTCGAAACCATGGGTAT
Organism: Gemmatimonadales bacterium; assembly: GCA_036558125.1. Lineage (GTDB taxonomy): Bacteria > Gemmatimonadota > Gemmatimonadetes > Gemmatimonadales > GWC2-71-9 > DATBGE01. The sequence goes on from DATBGE010000141.1 coordinate 27,992, forward strand.
TCCGCTTCGCCGGGGCCGTCTGCTCGACGAGCACGATGTCGCAGGTTCGCCACGAGTCGCCCTGATCAGTGAGTCCCTGGCCAGGCACCGGCTCCCCGGGGTCGATCCTATCGGCCAGCACCTCACCATTGGCGACGAGACGCCCTACACCGTGGTCGGCGTTGTGGGCGACGTCAGGCAGGTCTCGCTGGCGGTGGATCAGGCTGATGCGGTCTACACCACGGAAGACCAGTGGCGTTTCACCGACCGGGCAATCTCACTGGTGGTGAAAAGCAGGGGGAATCCACTTTCTCTAGTCCCTGCGGTACAAGAGGCTGTCTGGTCAGTTGACCCGGGGCAGGCCATCGTGCGCATCGCGACGATGGATCACGTGGTCGCCGCTTCCGCGGCCGAGCGCCGCTTCGCGTTGACCCTGTTCGAGGCCTTCGCCGTCGCAGCCCTGGTTCTTGCGGCAGCCGGAATTTACGGAGTGCTGTCGGGCAGCGTGGTCGAGCGCAGACAGGAGATCGGTGTACGCTCCGCTCTCGGCGCGACCCGGAGAGATATTCTGAGTCTCGTTGTGGGACAGGGAATGACGCTGACGGGCTTCGGTGTCCTGGTCGGCCTGGCCGGCGCGGCCGCGATCAGCCAGGTCCTCGTGGCGATGTTATTCGGCGTCTCCCACCTCGACCCGATGACTTACCTCGGGGCCATGGCGGTTCTCGCCGGCGTTGGACTGGTGGCGTGCGCCGTGCCGGCCTGGCGAGCGACAAGGGTGGATCCGGCGACGACGCTGAGGGCGGAGTAACAGTTAGCGGTTAGCTAATAGCTGTTAGCTGTTAGCTGTTAGCCATAAGCAAGCACCTCATCCTGAGCGCAACGAAGGATCTTGCCGCCCTGACGGCAACGCGTGGGCAAGGAGACTAGATCCCTCGCTTTCGCTCGGGATGATGTGTGTAGGGCGGCTTACGATGATTGCTGACGGTTGACGGCTAATGGCTAACAGCTAACCGCTATTTCGCCCCGTACCCCCGAGCCACCGCCGTCGCCGTAAACAGAATGAGCACCAGGACGACAAGCTGGATCCGGCTCACCATGGCCCAGCGAGTGGCGGCGCTGGTGTCCGGAGTGGCACCGCGGCGTAATGCCCTGCGCCACCCGATAAAGGTCATCATGGGGCCCATCTCCAGCAGAAAAACCAGGAGAAACAGGGCCATCTTCAGCCAGAATACGTGATTAGGGAGATAGTATGCAGTCGGCTTCTCAAGACCGAGAAAGAGACGGGGGATACCGGTGGCGAGCCAGAGGAGGGCGGCCACGCCCCACCAAGTATCGGCCCGCAGGACCCGTCGAACAGACGCAGGATTGGCGGCTGCCTGGAGTGAGCGGGCCCGGACATAGATTGCGCCCAGGCCAATTCCGAGAGCCAGCAAATGAATAGAGGCGAGCAGCCAGCGAAGGAACACGGTTAAACCCCCTCAAAGAACTCCACGACGCCGGTCTCCAGGGAATACTCGGCGCCAACGACGCGGAGTCCGTTCCGCTCAATAAAATCCTCCACCACTTCGGAGCCGTGTCGCAACTGGTTTGCCGAGGCCCGGACGTTGGCTCGAACCGCCTCCCGCATCAGCGCGTCCCGGTCATGGCGCAGCGGTGTCCCCAGCAGTGGCTCGACGGATGGGCGCACTCGATCTACGATCGACCTCACATTGTGGGATCGGGTCGTGGCCTCCTTCGTCAGCTCCTCCAGTGTAGCCTGTACCACGCCACATTGCGTGTGACCCAGGACCACAACCAGCGGAATGCCGAACTTCTCCACCGCAAATTCGACGCTCCCCACCTGCGATGGTGCAACGATGTTCCCGCCGATGCGGATCACGAAGAGATCCCCGAGGCCCTGGTCGAAGATCAGTTCGGCGGGGACCCGTGAGTCGGAACAGCCGAGGATGACGGCGAAGGGCTCCTGGTTGGGCGCTACCTCCCGACGCCGGGCAGCTCCCGTGAGGGTGTCGGCCCGGCCAGTGCCCGAGACGAAACGATTATTGCCTTCTCGAAGACGCCGAAGAGCATCAGCAGCATTGGCCATGATTAAGTCGGAGATCGGGTCGGGGTTACCAGGGCTCGAAGCAGTCGTATTTGTGCGGCGGCGAGAAAGTCGTCGAGACGCCGTGTCCTCGGGGTCACGGTGACGCTGTTGCGGCGCCCGAATCGGCGGAGCGAAGAAAGCCGCGAACCGCCGCGATCATCGCATCAGGCGCATCCCAGGAAGTGATGTGCGCCGCGCCCGCCAGTTGCTCGAAACGGGCCCCGGGAATCCGCGCCGCGAACCCGCGGACCAACTCCGGGCCGACCTCATCGAACTCGCCTACGGTCAGCAGGGTCGGCACCTTCACCGTTACCAGGGAATCGGTGACGACATAATCCTTCAGAGTGCCGGTGATGGTGAACTCGCTTGGGCCTTGCATGTAGCCGTAGATCGCCTGATTCATGGTGGCGAAGGTGCTGTCCAGATCGGCTTTGACCGGATGCCGAAAGACATAGAGCGCGTAGAAGGCATTGATGGCGTTCTGATAGTCGGGGGAATCATACGCGCCGAGGGCTTCCGATCGGACGACGGCGCGGCGCAGCGAATCGGGCAGGGTGGCAAGCAACTCTCGAGCGCGATGCTCATATGCCGGTATGTCGAAGACCGGACTCCCGAAAGTCAATGAAACGACCCGCTCGGGGTGAGCCCGATAGTATTCGAAAGCCAGAATGGTTCCCCAGGAGTGGCCCAGCACGTGCCATCTCTCGATCCCAAGATGGGAGCGGAGAGAATCCAGTTCCTCCACGAAATGAGGAATGGTGAAAAGCGTCGGGTCCGAAATCGGATCCGACTTGCCCCCGCCGAGCTGATCGTAGCGGATGACGCTGCGGTCGTCGCCGAGGGCCTCGAGTGGCTTGAGATAAAAACTGGAGAACCCGGGTCCTCCGTGAAGCAACACCACCGGTATGCCGGCTCCCGTTCCGGTGACCTTGTACCAGATGCTGCCGCCGGGCACCGCCAGACGGGATTCTCCCTGACTCAATGATCGGGAGGGCCCGCTGTCCCGGGAACACGCCGCCAGGAAGGCGATAACGAGTATCTGAAAGGCGCGCACGCGGGTAAGCTGGTCTTTGCCGGACCTCACCGCAAGCCGCGATACAACGCTGGATGGCGCTATGGTGTCCAAGGAGGGTCCCCCACCGGAATTGTCCATGCGGATTTTCAGAACGTGCCTGATCATTCTCCCGCTTCTAGCTGCCGCACCCAGTACAGCTCCTCTTCATGCCCAAGCCACGCCGAGCGTCCAGGAGCAGCTATGGGACGCGGCCCGGTCCGGAGATACGCTGACCCTCGGCAAAGCCCTCGCCGCTGGCGCCAGGATCGACTCGCTCGATGTCAGAGTGAATCCGAACGGCAGACGGGCGCTCAACTGGGCGGCCTGGTTCAATCACGCCGACGCGGTGCGCTTCCTGATCGCGAAGGGCGCCACCGTGAATCTGGGCAACAATACCGAGTTCACTCCCCTTCATCATGCTGCCGAGAACGGTAGCCTCGAGGCTGCCGAAGTCTTGCTGGACGCCGGCGCTGACCCTACGTGGCCCAACAACATGGGAGAGACCGCAGCTCAGGTGGCTCGCCGACGGATGCACCTCGACGTGGCGCTTGCTATTGAGGCGAAGACCCCGAAATCCCAGTAACAACGGGAAAGGGGGACAGGGAACAGGGAATGGGAACAGCGGCATCGAGTCCGCAGCCAGGCTCGCTCCCGTTCCCTGTTCCCTTTTCCCGCTGTTGTTATCTCCCCGCCACCGACTTCCGCCGCCAAGCTGCCAGCGTCGCGCGGAGCAGCGGTCTCACACCGGGTCGGCGCAGGTCGGCGGGTCTACTCAGCGCGACATAGCGATGCACCTTACCCGATCCTTCGAGCAGCTTGCGGGATAACCGCGGTCTTCGTATCAACTACCTCGACGGCTCCGGGGATCAGCTCCAGAATCAGCTGCCGGGCCGCGCGAGCCGTACCCTGGACGTCTTTTGAGTAGGACGCGAGCAGCGTGACGAATCCAGAATCAGCTGTACCGGGGCGCGGCATTCAATCGAGTCCTTTCCCACTCCCGTACGGCTCCGGGAACGATGCGAAACAGAGGATGAGGTTCCGGCTCTTCCACGTTTCGCAAGAGACGATATCGGGCCGGTGAGCGGCGGCGCAACTTTTTGAGGAGGTGTTCCCACTCGAAGCTGAGCTGGCCGCTCGTTTCGAGGATGAGTACTCCGCTTCTGGCGGGGCCGAACCGGGATGCGTCGAACCGATAGCCTCTCGCAGTCGCTTCCCGGTGAACGGCGGCAAGATACCGGTTGAGGCTCGCGACCGGTGAGGGACTCGCGCGGAAGCGGTGCAGCTGCGGGTGATGTCGATAGCCGCGGGTTGCGCCGCGCAGCACCGCACGCGCGAGCAATGCTTCACGCCAGAGCGCCACCAGCCCCTGAGGATCGAGATACTTGGGATGCAGGGTCCAGATTCGCATTAGCCGGTGCCGCCGGTTACCAGGAGCCAGGAGCCCGACACGATATGGCCGGTGTCGGGCTCGCCCCCTTAGAGGATCATTGCGGTCAAGCGCCCGGCGGCCGATAGCTCACCGTCTTCTTCGTCGCAGCGTCCATTTCTTCGGGCGTAACCAGCGGCGTCGTACGAAGACTCGCGGCACCGGCCGCATTCACCGCAAGGCTGACGGCCGCGGCCGTTACATTGTCGGGGAATTCCGCGATGCCGACGACATCGGACTCGCCGAAGGCGAAGTAGAAAGCGAGCAATTTGCCGCCCGCCTTCTCGACCGCCTGCTGCACCGTCGCCCGCCGCTTCGACCCGCCCTCCTTGAGCAAGCCCTTGGTGCCGTCCACGGAATACGATGCTTGCCAGAGATACGTTGCCATGATCCGCTACCTGGTTGAGTGAGGGGAGTGAAGGTATCGATTGGCGGGAACGGCGGTAGGGGGAGCCGGCCCGCTGCCGACCTGCAACCATCGATTCTCTCGACCTCACCAGCGCGCCACCAGGTGTTGGCCTTGTCCCTTCAGCGTCGGATTCATTCCCTGGTGTGAATCAGCGAACCGATAAGCGCCCCCGCCGCTGCGGCGGGGACCGCGATGATCACGAAGGCACGGCCGTACTCATCTGCGCCGCACTCGGTGTCGGCATCTCCGCAGAACGCCGCCAGAAAGAGACCGGTTGCGGCCAGGCCCACGGCGCTCCCGATCAGTAGGCCAGTGAATGTGTGCGAATGAGTTTTCGAAATCGAGTCTTCCGGAACCAGGTATTCGAGCTTATCCGAGAACGACGTTGGATCTTGCTTTGCCGGTAACTCCGCCTGCCAAGGGGGCAGGCGGAGAGCTTTCGCCTGGGCATCGAGGTGAGTGATGGGCCAGACGCTAAGTGCCAGGAAGGCCGTGACGGATAGCCGTCGCAGGGTGGATCCGTCGTGATTCAATGCAAGGCTCCGGGAAGATCGAGCGCCAGTGGCCAGAAGGACAGGCTGTGATCGGCATAGCTCCGAATCGACAACTCGGCAAAACCGACGGGAGCACCGCTCTGGTCCATATCGAGCAGCACCTCGAGCGGCATGTGGAGCTTCCCCTGAAAATACTGCTGCACCTCAGCGGCGTGCGAACCGCCATCGTGATGCGGCCAGAGCGCCTCGCGCATCCGGAGCCAGGCTTCGGCATCGTCTGCTGTGGCGGATCGGACTGGGATCATGTCTCAGCCTTGACGATCCAGACATCGCCATACCGCTCCATGAGACCCAAGTCGTCCACGACCAGCTCGGCCTCGAAGCTGCTGCTCTTGTAGTGGTACTGCCGGTCGCCCAGACGTTGGTACGACTGATCGAGCGGCCCCATCCGAAAGGCCGGAAAGGTGAGCCAGGCTGCGCGCACCGACATCGTCTCGCCTGCGCCTAGAGGCGAGCGGCGCAGCGGGAGAAGATTGGTCGAAGGCGTGAAGGCGAGATCAACGTCGAGGGCGCCGTCTACGGCAGGGACTCGGACCCCATTGAGCCACCAGTGCCCCTGGCTATCGGAGTGGATGTCGCAGGAAACCGGACGGTCGCCGACCTGGCCTTGAACGGTCGCTATCGTGGTTCGCCACGAGCGGTCGCACTGGACTCGGTACTCGAGCCTGGCGGGAGTGCGATCGATGGCGACCAGTACCAGGCCTTCGATCACCCACGCGTCCGGCTCTTCCCTGAGTTGAGCGACCTCTGATCCGGGGAGGTCCAAGCGTTGCCAGAAGACTTGCTTGAGCAGTGCCACGGTACCTGCATGAGATGAACAGTCGGAATTTAGTTGGTGGTGGGTGGTGGGTGGTTAGGAGTTGGACCACCAGCTTCCTACTCGACGCTCGGTAGGGGGAATCCCCTTCGGATCCAGCTTTCGATCTCGGGAGCCCCCATGAGGCGGAGCAAGATGCGCTCCTTAGTGAGGTCGATCTGAGTCTTCCCCCAGTCGATGTCCCGTCGCACCACAACCAATTGCGGCATCGCTGATAGTGCCGTCGAGTCTGCCCAGATGTAGCGCAGGGCCCCAAGATTGATCCAGTTGCTTCCGGTCACCACCTCGTCCCACTCACCGCTCTTCCGCAGAAAGTCGTAGCCCTCCTCGACACTCCAGTCCATCGCCACGCCGATTGCGGTGAAACTCTGCCCCGCGGCGGTGGTCTTCGTCCGGAGTCCTTGCTTCACCTGCTCGATCGCCGCTTTCAGCTCAGGACTCTGGCAGGGGCCGCAGGTCGAAGAGCCAATGTAGACGGCGACCAGCTGAGTGGCTTTCGGCGGCTCGAAGCTGGGAGCGTAGGCGGAGTCCTGAGCGCGGAGCAATCCCGCGCTAGATATGAACAAGAAAGCGAGTCCGAGGTCGCGCATCGGTAACTCCCTACAAAAGTGCCCTCACCATCCCCGTACTCTTCATCCGAATCCCTTCATGGGCTCTGCCCGCCCGAGAGCCGATATCCTAGCCGTGACCATCGCACCGCGGTGAAGAAAGGCAGTGCACGTGCGACCGTGGGATCGTAGCTCCAATAGACCACCAATGGTTGACCGACCACGTGGTCGGCTGGAAGGAAGCCCCAGTAGCGGGAATCGTATGCGTGGTCTCGATTGTCCCCAAGGACAAAGAACGAGTCCTGTGGTACTACGAGTGGCCCCCAATCCTGGAGATTCGGAGCGTAGGACTCGGAGTTCGAGCCGATGTAGCTGGCAACCTGCCACTCTCGCATCTTGGCCTTCATTGCCGGATCGTCCTCGCTCCCACCTGGTGAAAACTGAACGTAGTCCTCATCGAGAGGGCGGCCGTCTATGTAAAGTGCGCCGGCCGTCATCTGGATGGTATCTCCCGGAAGGCCCAGCACACGTTTCATCACGCGCAGTCCCTGATCCTCGGTGGATAAGTGCACGACGATTGTCCCACGAGGGATATGCTCGTGGGTCGATCTCCGCTTATCGACGAACAGGAAATCACCCAAGAGAATCGTCGGTTGCATTGAACCACTCGGAATCCTGAATGCTTCAAGCAGCTTGTCCTGGAGCACCCATTTCGCTACGGGGCTTACCACGCCCACAGCGATCAGGACAAGCAGGCAATAGAGGTACCACTTGTTGTACCGCTGGAGCACGTACGGTCGCGGAACACGGGAGGCCTGCCACCACGCGTGGATAATAAGCGCGATCAGGATACCAATCGAACCGATCCAGATGATGATTTCATTGAGCGGCTGAGGGGCCCAGAACACTGCCGCAACCACGACCGCTACAGCGACGCACCTTACTGCGAAGGCAATGAGGGCCTGGCGTGGAAGCCCGAGATACAAATGCCCTAAGCCGGCGAGCAGAAAAGTCAGGAGTGCGGCTAACCACGGCTTCCGTTCCGTTGTCACGAGGCGCCCCCTTGGGAGGAAAGCTTGTCACTCGAGTCGTCGTGCATCGCGATTCGCAAGAATTTCCAGGTCCTGATGAAGGAAACCGTCCTGTTCGGTGCACCCGTCGCCTGTGTAACCCGGCACCTTGTCGCCGTTTCAAGGGAAGCACTTGGGTCGAGCATCCTTTATTCGCGCAATCCGGTCCTTCGCGAGATCCGTTATCGTCGGCTTGGGCACCGGGGTGGGATACTGGATCGTATCGACGTACTTTGGCGGGACGAGGTGCTGGTTGCCGAGGTGCTGCTGGATCCGGCTCACCAGGCGCTTCACGTCGACACAAGTCTTGGCGTTCTGACGCCGCTCGTAGATTGACTGGACCGCGTCGTAGTCGGTTTGGCTGTACTGGTCCGGTGCTGGTGCCGGAGCCGATTGAGGAGCTGGTGGGGCTGCCTGCTGGGGAGATGGAGCGGGCTTTTCGGTGACCTGGGTGGGGTGCGAGCCGAACTTGGCCTTGAGGTCACCCCACCACCACGGCACCGACCCGCCGACGAGCAGGGCGACGACGACCCCAACGGCAACCTGCGAGAGCGGGCCACGTGGCCGGTCAGACATGACGTCACCATTTCAAAGTCCGGGCTGCGCAACGTGCACAGTCCACTCTCTAACTAACCTGTCGACCCTTCTCCCGCGCAAGCGCAGATCTATTGGCTCTTGATGGCATGAACCTCCCGGGCCAGCAAAATCGCAAGAACCAGCAACACGGGCGCTGTTGCTGCTCCCGGCGTGCAGCTTCCCTGCCGAAGCGTCCACAGTGGATGTCCGATTCCATTGATCATCTCGATGCCGATCCAGATCGAGGCAAAGAGCGTCGCCGAGGACCACCGGGATCGCACCGGCCAGAACCAGCACCAGAGCCCGAAACTCAGCAGCACAATATTGGCGATGATGAAGCGCAAGCGACTCAACTCTCCGTGGATTGCCGAGTCGAGAGGGCGATCCCGATCAGCACCGCCACCCCGCCAATGGTTACCAGGGTGAGTGCGATGAGCACCGGGATGTAGAAGAGCAGCCCACCGGGAGATTCCTGCATTCCCCAGGGGAGCCGCACGTGCTGGAGTTGCACGAACGCGACGACCACTCCCACCAAGGCGAGCAGCGCGCCCACGGCGAGGGAGAACCGTGACCCTGGCGAGCGGCGGCAGAACCGCTGGGTCATCCGAACCAGGGGTGTGCCGATCAGGATCGCAACTACACCGACGATGACGAGCGTCTTGAGCATTGGGGAGCGGGGGTGTGAGTCATTGCCCACTGGCGCCGGCGAGGAATGTCCGCATCGCCGCCGTCACTTCCTCGGGATTCGAATAGAACACGTAGTGATTCGCTCCGTGCAGCTCCACGAGCTGCGCTCCCGCCAGCTCCCGCCTGACCTTTTCTCGCTCGGCAGCCTGCCACCGCTGCGCTGTCCTGGTAAAACGAATCGCCACCAGCTGGGTTGTTGAATCGAGGTGGGCAAAGCTGGGGAACACCTGCGATGCCGAATCCACCACGGCATCAATCACGAGTGCCGGTGTGTGGACCGCCTTATAGTCGGGTTGACCACAGCCCTGCAGCATTTGAGAGTCGACCCAATCCGGGGTCACGTTTGCCGTCAACCGATCCGAGCTGTCGTAGTGGCCGATGGCCCGAAGCTGGGCCTCGGGGATGAGCGTGCCATAGGTGCGCAGCGTATATGCCTGAACCGCCTTGGGTGAGGCAGAGTCCGCAGCGAGCATCGGGGGAAGGGAAGGGTACTCGCGCATGAGTATTCCGACAGCCGAGTGGTCATAGGCCGCGTCGAGATACACCAGATGACTCACTCGATCCGGGAACGCGGCGGCAAACGCCGTGAGCTCGTCTCCAGCTATCGAGTGGCCCACCAGCGCCACGCGCGTCAGATGCAGCGAATCCAGCACCGCGCGAAGATCGGTGACCCGGGTCGCCAGGTCGTAGCCGGAGGGTGTCTGGCTCGAGGCCCCATACCCGCGACGGGTAATAGCGAGCACGTGGAAGTGATCGGCAAAGCGAGGGGCAAAGTCGTCGAAGCCGTGCGCGACGTCCTGCAGTCCGGAGAGAAAGACCAGCGGCGTCCCCGAGCCACCCCAGTCGAGCACCTCGAGCGTCACCCCTGGTGCCACCGCAACGAATCGTCCCCGATGAGGTGAAGTGTCGGTCCAGCCGGTGGTCTGCTGGTCGTGATGGCAGGCAAGCAATAACGAGAGCCCCCCCGCGAGAACGCGCCAAGTGGCGAGGTTGCCCGACCGATTCAAGATTGACAGCGGCACGTTGACCTCATTTCAGGTCCAGAATACAGAAAGATCTCACCTCTTCATCACGAAGAACACTAAGGGCCACTTCGTGTTCTTTGTGCGCTTCGTGTTTTCTCCCGACGGAGCTCGCCCGAGTCAGGCACTCCCCTGTGGTCCGCCACCGATGGATCGACAACTTTGTCCGCCCGGGTCTTGACGCGATTGACAATCTGTTGTATATAACCATTAGGTTACGTATCTATTCAGTTATCTACCTTGACTTATAAGGTTATGCGAGCAGCCACCGACCAGCTTAGCGCCACTTTTTCGGCTCTCGCCGACCCGACCCGCCGAGCCATTCTAACGCGGCTGGCGGACGGCGCGGCGACGGTCAAGGACCTTTCGGCCCCCTTCGACATGAGCGGGCCAGCCATCTCCAAGCACCTTCGCGTCCTCGAGCGGGCGGGGCTGATCCAGCGGGGACGGGCGGCGCAGTGGCGCCCTCGCACCCTGGACGCTGCCCCGCTCAAAGAGGTCGCGGAATGGGCCGGAGAGTTCCGCCGCTTCTGGGACGCGAGTTACACGCGCCTCGACGCCTATCTCCAACATCTCAAGGCACAGGAGAAGTCCGATGAGCACGACCGCAACTAAGCCCGGCGTCACCGTCTTCGGGACGCCGAATGACCGTGAAGTCGAGTTCACCAGAGTTCTTGACGCGCCACGCCGCCTGGTCTTCGAGGCGTGGACCCAGCCTGAGCACCTCCAGCAGTGGATGCTCGGACCGGAAGGCTGGACCATGCCGGAGTGCAGGATTGACCTTCGACCCGGTGGCTCCTGGCGCTATGTCTGGCGCAAGGCTGACGGAACCGAGATGGCGATGGGTGGCACTGTGCGCGAGGTGAAGCCGCCTGAGCTCCTGGTCACCACCGAGCGGTGGGGCCCCGAGTGGCCCGAGACGATCAACACCCTGCGGCTCACCGAATCGGGTGGCCGGACGACCGCGACACTCACCGTAACCTATCCCTCGAAAGAGGCGCGGGATGCGGCCCTCAAGACCGGCATGAAGGAAGGCATGGATCCGAGCTTCGCCCGGCTCGAAGAGCTGCTTCGGAAGCTCAAGTGAGCGAGACCGCGGCGCGGGTGCGGGATTCTCTCCTGTGGCTGGAGCGCCATGACAGCAAGGCCTATCGCGACGCGATGCTGACCCGCTACGCAATCACCGCACCCAAGTCGTATGGTGTGAAGGTGGGAATGATTCAGGGGCTGGCCAAGAGCCTCGGCAAGGACCATGATCTGGCCGAGGCCCTCTGGCGGACCGGCTGGTACGAGGCCCGCATGTTGGCGTCATATGTGGACGATCCGGCGCAGGTCACCTCGGTACAGATGGATCGCTGGGCCCGGGACTTCGACAACTGGGGCATTTGTGACACGGTCTGCTTCGTTCTGTTCGACAAGACGCCGCATGCCTGGCGTAAGGTGGAGCAATGGAGCAAGCACCGGGAGGAATTCGTCAAGCGAGCGGCCTTCGCACTCATCGCGAGTCTTGCGCTGCACGACAAACGCTCGGGAGACGAGCCCTTCGTGCGATCACTGAAGTTCATCCAACGTGGGGCGACCGACGAGCGAAACTTTGTGAAGAAGGGCGTAAGCTGGGGCCTCCGGGTCTTAGGCCGGCGTAACGCGTCGCTCAACGCCGCCGCGGTTGAGGTCTCCCGTCGCCTGGCCGAATCTGATGAGCCGGCGGCGCGATCAATCGGCAAGGAGGCGCTGAGAGAGCTGACCAGCCCACTGGTCCGCGGGAAACTTGCGGCGAAAGGACGCCGTACCGCCAAGGGCCGTTGAGGCCAATGCCAAACAACGAATTGAAACAGAGGGTGTTCTAATGACGACACGCATTCGAAACCCGGGCGAATTCTGTTGGATCAACATCCTGACTGCCCAGCCTGAACGGGCCAAGGGTTTCTTCGAGAAACTTCTGGGCTGGACCTATGCCGACATACCCGGCATGGGCTACCTGATCCAGGTAGGCAACAGCCGAATCGGAGGCCTGTTTGACCTGGAGGGACAGCAGACGCCGCCCGGGACTCCGCCTCAGATCGGCGTCATGGTGAAAGTTGACAATGCCGACGCCACAGCCGACAAGATCAAGTCACTCGGCGGGCACGCATTGCCACCCTTCGATATCGCCGAGAACGGCCGCATGGCGGTGTGCCACGATCCCAACGGCGCCCAGTTCGACCTTTGGCAAGGGAAGCAGAGCCCCGGCACTGACGTGGACGGCACGGTCCACGGAGCGCCCAGCTGGTTCGAGACGCTGACCAGTGATGTGCCTCGAGCGCGGAAGTTCTACACCGGCTTGTTCGGGTGGACCATCGAAGAGAAGCCGATGCCCGGGTTCACCTATACCACGTTCAAGCAGGGTAACACGCCCGTGGCGGGCCTGATGCAGATCCCGGATGACATGAAAGCGCCCCCCCACTGGGGCGTGTACTTCACGGTGGACGACGCGGATCAGGCTGCGGACCAGGCGACCAAACTGGGCGGGAAGATCTGCATGCCGCTGATGGATGTCCCGGAGATCGGCCGGATGGCCGGCATCACCTCGCCCCAGGGCGTGAACTTTTACGTCATCAAGTACGCGATGATGCCCGTTGCCTAAGTCCCCTCAGGCCTGGCTTTCTGGTCTTCTTCGTCAGGAAGCCACGCCTGGCGCGGAATTCCGGTTGCAGCAGAGAGCCGCCAGAGAAAGCGCAGGACGCCTTTCTGTGGCGGCTCGTTCGTTGGCGCCTC
>DATBGE010000142.1:0-7037 GCA_036558125.1 Gemmatimonadales bacterium
AGGTCCCGCTCACCAGGTTGGCCGGCGTGCGGTGGGCCGCGAGGGCAACCGGGAGACAGCGTGACAACGGTCCGTTCCCCGCCTGCCCGCCGGTGCTCCCCGGGGGAGAGTCATGCTGCGCGATGTGCTCCAGTGCCGTTCGAGTCCAGATCCCGATCCCCCGCCCATCCCGTCGCATCCACTCGATCCAGCGCTCCGCCAGGCGCCGAAAATCCATCTCGGGCTGAAGCAGTTCCTCGGCCAGCACCAGGGTGAGGGCAAGGTCGTCGTCGTAGGGGGACTCAGGGGAGTCCTGCCGCAGGACCTCCTGCACGCCGCCGGGGAATTCCCCGGCGATGCGGTCCGCCGTCCCCAGAAACTCGGTGGGAACGCCGAGTGCGTTGCCCGTCGCATGGCCCAGGAGGGCGCCCCGGGCGCGGACGGCGAGTGTCAGGGGTTGAGACCAGGGTGACATGGGCCGCCGAATATACTCTGCCGGGGTGACTGTGAGCCTCCCCATTTCGGAGATCGCGCGAGGATGGCTATTTTCCTTCCTTCCTGCACGCGACCCAGCCGAGGATTAGCCCGTGGCCAAAGACTCACTGACCATTACCGACAACCGGACCGGTAAGACGTACGAGCTGCCGATCAGCGAAGGCACCATCAAGGCCCCCGACCTTCGCAACATCAAGCTGAATGATGAGGATTTCGGCCTGATGACGTACGATCCGGCCTTCCTCAATACGGCGGCCTGCCGCAGCGCCATCACGTTCATCGACGGCGACCGCGGAATCCTGAGATATCGCGGCTATCCCATCGAGCAGATCGCGGAGAAGGCGAGCTTCCTCGAGGTCGCCTATCTGCTTTGCGAGGGTGAGCTCCCTACCCGGGCTCAACTGGACAAGTGGGAGGACGAGGTCCGCTATCACACCTACGTCCACACCAACATCATCAAGTTCCTCGAAGGCTTCCGCTACGACGCGCACCCGATGGGCATGCTGCTCGGCGTCGTGGGAGCGCTCTCGACCTTCTATCCCGACGCCAAGAACATCGAAGACCCGGCCTCCCGCTACCTCCAGCGGGTCCGGCTCATGGCCAAGCTGCCGACGATTGCCGCCTTCGCGTTCCGGCATTCCCGCGGGTTGCCCTACGAATTCCCCCGGAACGACCTGGGCTACATCGCGAACTTCGTCAACATGACCTTCAGCATCGGGGGCAAACACGAGCCCAACCCGGTGCTTCAACGGGCCCTGGAAATTCTGCTCATCCTGCATGCCGACCACGAGCAGAACTGCTCGACCAGCGCGGTACGTGCGGTCGGCTCGTCCAACGTGGACCCGTTCTCGGCCGTGTCCGCCGGTATCGCGGCACTCTACGGACCGCTCCACGGCGGAGCCAACGAAGCCGTGCTGGTCATGCTCGACGAGATCGGCGACCGGAAAAACATCCCCGCCTTCATCGAGAAGGTGAAGCAGGGACACGGCCGGCTCATGGGCTTCGGCCACCGGGTCTACAAGTCCTACGACCCCCGCGCCAAGCTCATCAAGAAGGTGGCCTACGACGTCTTCGAGCAGACCGGCCTCAATCCCAAGCTGGAGATCGCCCTCGAACTGGAGAAGATCGCGCTGGAAGACGAGTATTTCATCAAGCGGAAGCTCTACCCCAACGTGGACTTCTACTCCGGCATCATCTACCAGGCGATGGGCTACCCCACCGACTACTTCACGGTGCTCTTCGCGCTGGGCCGGCTCCCCGGATGGATTTCCCAGTGGGAGGAGATGCTGCTCGACAAAGACACCAAAATCGCCCGGCCCCGGCAGATCTACGCCGGGTATCCCCAGCGGGACTTTGTGCCGACGGCGATGAGGGGGGCGGGAGATTGAGGGGATTGAAGATTGAAAATTGACAATTGACAATTGACAATTGAAAATCCCCTGCGCACCGCTCACCGAAGAGGATTTGGAGGAGGTACTCTCCCGACCTACGCCGGGCGTGATGGAAGTTCTCGCCGAGCTCCCGGGCGACCTCCTCGTCCTGGGTGCCGGTGGCAAGATGGGGCCGAGTCTGGCACGCATGGCGCGGAGGGGCCTGGCGGAACGCCACCGAGTCGTCGCCGTTTCACGCTTCAGAGATCCCGCAAGCCGCCAGGCGCTAGAAGCGGCAGGGATCACGACCATCTCGGCCGACCTGCGTGACCCCGGCGCGGTTGCCGCCCTGCCCGATATACCCGACCTGATTTTCATGGCGGGCCAGAAGTTCGGCACCAACGCTGCCCCTGCCGAAACCTGGGCGATGAATGCCTTGGTGCCCGCGCTGGTTGCGGCCAGGTTCCCTGGTCGCCGATTCGTCGTCTTCTCGACCGGCAATGTTTATCCACTGGTTCCCGCCGGCTCCAAAGGCGCGCGCGAGAACCATCCGCTGGGACCGGTCGGCGAGTATGCCATGAGCTGTGTCGCCCGGGAGCGGCTCTTCGAAGACGCGGCGAGTCGCGACGGGACGCGGGTCACCATCTTCCGGCTGAATTACGCCAACGATCTCCGCTACGGCGTGCTGGTAGACTTGGCACGACGGGTCCTCACCGGAGAGACGATCGATCTAGGCATGGGACAGGTGAACCTGATCTGGCAGGGCGATGCCAACGCGCGGGCCCTCCAGTGTCTGGCCCTCGCCTCGAGTCCCGCCAGCATCCTGAATGTTACCGGTCCGGATGTACTGAGTGTGCGGGCCCTGGCGAAACAGATCGGCGAGTATGCGGGACGGGAGCCTGTGTTCACCGGGGTCGAAGCCGCAGACGCACTGCTCAGCGACGCGACCAGGTCGATCCAGCTCTTTGGCCCACCAGTCGTGTCGCTCGACACCATGATCGAGTGGACGGTAGCCTGGCTCAAGCAAGGAGGTCGAGTGCTCGGCAAACCCACCCATTTCGAGGAGCGACATGGGCAGTTCTAGTCGAGGACGCATCCATGACTGACCTGCGATCTCACCTGCTCGCCGGCCAGGTCATCCCCGCTCATCCGCTCGCTCTCACCGCCGATCGGAAGCTGGACGAGCGCCGCCAGCGAGCGTTGTCGCGCTACTACATCGCGGCCGGCGCCGGCGGGCTCGCGGTTGGGGTTCACACGACACAATTCGCGATCCGCGATCCAAAGCATGGCCTGTTCGAGCCCGTTCTTGCTCTCGCCGCCGAAGTGGCGAGAAGCGAACAAGCCCGGTCAGGGCGAAAAGTGGCCCTGGTGGCGGGAGCGGTGGGCCGCACTGCCCAGGCCGTAGCAGAAGCGGAGATGGCTGCGAAGCTTGGGTATGATGCCACGCTTCTCTCGCTCGCCGCCTGGCAGGACGCAACCGATCAGCAACTGCTGGCGCACTGCCGCACCGTCTCCGAGGTGCTTCCCCTCTTCGGGTTCTATCTCCAGCCCGCGGTCGGTGGCCGGCACCTGGGCTACCAGTTCTGGCGCGGGCTCGCCGAATTGCCCGCACTCGTTGCCATCAAGATCGCGCCGTTCAGCCGCTACCAGACTCTCGAAGTCATGCGCGCCGTAGGCGACTCGGGACGGCGGGATGTGGCGCTCTACACCGGAAACGACGACAGCATCGTGGTTGATCTGCTCTCCCGCTTCCCCTTCGGTGACGGGGACCGCCGTATCGTCGGCGGGCTACTCGGCCAATGGGCAGTGTGGACTCGACGGGCCGTTGAATTGCTGAGTCATCTCCGCCGTCAGGACTCGTCCAATCAGGTCGGACCCGAGTGGCTGTCGCTCGCGACTCGCATGACCGATGCGAATGCGGCGATCTTCGACGCCGATCATCAGTTTGCCGGGTGCATTCCCGGAATCCTCGAAGTGCTGAGACGACAGGGACTGCTGGCCGGAACCTGGTGCCTCGATCCGGAGGAACAGCTCTCGCCGGGGCAGGCCGAACAGATCTCTCGGGTGATTCACTCCTATCCGGAACTCAGCGACGATGCCTTTGTCGCCGAGCATCGGGACGCCTGGTTAGCCTGACTAGACCCACAACTCATTCTTCAACAAATACTTGCGGCGCCATCTCTCTGGCGCCGCTTGACGTATTAGTATCATGGTGATATCATAACGATACCAACTCAAAATGAGGGTAGAGCTGTGATTCGGGAAATCGAGCGCAAGGCCGTGAATGGAGCCGTGGCCGTGCTCCTCCTGCTGGCTGCGACTGCCTTCATGGTCGCCGCCTTCATCAATGCGGCACGGACCCAACAATTGCCGCGACTAATTGGACTGATGCTGGCGTTCCCAGTCCTGGTGCTGTGCTGGAAGGGACTGCTGGTGGTGCAGCCCAACCAGGGCAAGGCGCTCCTCCTCTTTGGGCGCTATAGCGGAACGGTGCGGGCCTCGGGACTGTGGTGGGTCAATCCTTTCCTTACCGCGCGAGCCATTTCGCTTCGGGTCCGGAACTTCGAGACTACCAAGCTCAAGGTGAACGACCATAACTCCAATCCGATCGAGATCGGAGCGGTCGTGGTCTGGCAGGTGACCGATACGGCGGAGGCTCTCTTCGAGGTGGACAACTACGAGGACTACGTCAAAGTCCAGAGTGAATCGGCACTGCGCGGCCTGGCGAACCAATATCCCTATGACGCGCACGAGGCCGGGCAGATGTCGCTCTCGGTAAACACCACCGAAGTGGCCGAAAAGCTCAAGGGCGAGATCCAGGAACGCCTCGCCAAAGCCGGCGTAAAGGTTCTCGAGTCCCGAATCAGCCACCTGGCCTATGCCCCGGAAATCGCCGGCGTGATGTTACGGCGCCAACAGGCCAATGCGGTGATCGCTGCGCGACAGAAGATTGTGGACGGCGCGGTCGGAATGGTCGAGTCGGCGCTCGACCAGCTTTCCGCCAAGCAGATCGTGCATCTGGACGAAGAGCGCAAGGCGGCGATGGTGAGCAACCTGCTGGTGGTCTTGTGCTCTGAACAAGCCACCCAGCCAGTGGTCAACGCCGGGTCCATCTACTGACGCCGTGGCGGAGCGGAAACCCTTCCTGTTGCGACTCGACCCCGCGCTGCATGAAGCGTTGCAGCGTTGGGCGGCCGATGAGCTGAGGTCGCTGAACGGCCAGATCGAGTTCGTCCTTCGGCGGGC
Organism: Gemmatimonadales bacterium; assembly: GCA_036558125.1. Lineage (GTDB taxonomy): Bacteria > Gemmatimonadota > Gemmatimonadetes > Gemmatimonadales > GWC2-71-9 > DATBGE01. Next base: position 5,091 of record DATBGE010000142.1, read on the forward strand.
GACAATCGATGCCGGGAGACTCAAGGCTGAGGAGAAGAAAGGTACCTAGTACCGAGTACCGAGTACCGAGTACCGAGTAACGACTGAAACGGAAGGAGAACAACATGCGGCGATACGTACAAGTTTCTGGAGCCTTTTTCGGGCTGATCGCCCTGGTTCAGTTGACCCGGGCCATCTCTGGCTGGCCCGTTCAGGTCGACAGCGTCAGCGTACCGATCTGGGCATCGGCGGTGGCGTTCATCATCACGGGCAGCTTCGCGGCTTGGGCCCTGCGGGTAGGTGCGAGTGAGAAGGGGTGACAGTCCCGATGCCTGAGCCTTCACCAGGCACCGGGATTCCTCGTTTCACTCGGAATGGCAGTTCTCAGGTCATCGCTACTCGGTACTCGGTACTATCAATTACCGGCTCGCGTACTTGTCCGGGAACTGCTTCGCAATCGCCATCGCCAGGGGATCGGCAATCATCTGCATGCGGATTGGTGGATAATACTTGACTAATCAAGCAATACTCTATATGTTCAAGCCATGCCTAGAGCGGTCACGTCGGTTCAGCGGGAGATCAAGCAGCGGAAGCCGTTCCGCTCGGCCAGCCAGGAGGCCTTCATCGCCCTCCTCCGCACCGCCGACCTGCTCCGCCGCCGGGTCTCGAGCGACATCGAGGTGGAAGGGATCACTCTGCAGCAGTACAACGTCCTGCGGATTCTCCGGGGGGCCGGGCCCGAGGGACTCCCTACGTTGGAAATCCCGGAGCGGATGATCGAACAGGCGCCTGGCATCACCCGATTGATTGACCGCCTGGAACGCAAGCGGTTGGTTTCCCGGGAGCGTTGCCCAGAAGACCGGCGGCAGGTCACCTGCAGGATCAGTGAGTCGGGCTTGGATCTGCTGGCCAAGATGGATGTGTCGCTGGACCACGCGGACGATGCCCTGTTCGCAGCCCTTTCGACCGCGGAGCAACGGCAGCTGATCAAGCTGCTCGACCGAGTCCGAGCCGACGTAGACGTACCGGCGTAGTCGAGATGATGAGGCCGGCTTTGTTTTGGGAAATTAGTTGACTAATAATGTATTAACTAATCACGCTTCTCGCAGGAAAGGCAACGCACCTATGACCACCATCGCTTCACCCTCGACCCCGACGATCGATGTAGCTCGGCAGCCGATCAACCTGGGAGCATTACTGCGGACCAAGGCCGATTGGGGCACGACCCTGCTCCGTCTCACGCTGGGCATCGTGATGTTCCCCCACGGCGCTCAGAAGCTGCTCGGCTGGTTCGGCGGCTACGGGTATCGCGGCACGATGGATTTCTTCACCCAGCAGATGCACATCCCCGCCCTCTTCGCTTTTCTGGCTATCATGGCGGAGTTCGCTGGATCGCTTGGCCTGATCACCGGGCTCCTGACCCGTGTCGCCGCCTTCGGCATCCTGGTGAACATGCTCGTGGCGCTGGTATTGGTGCATGGCCACGTCGGATTCTTCATGAACTGGTATGGTCAGTATCCGGCCGGGACGGAAGGGTTCGAGTATGCGCTGCTGGCGATTGGGGTGGCGGGCTACTTGGTCGTGAAGGGAGGCGGCAAGGCGTCGGTTGACGGGCGGATCAGTAGGAGTCATGAGGGCTGAGGGCTGAGGACTGAGGCAGAGGAAGGTGAAGGGAAAAGGACTGAGGACTGCGTTGGAAGCTGGTCCTCAGTCCTTCTTCGTTTCCTCCGCAACTACCCTCACGGCGGCTTCATGCGCTCTTAATGCACTCACTGGTATTCTGCCGCCACATCCCTCAATGGCAGGTGTATCATGCGTTCCACATGTCTTCGACCGATCCCGGTCCTGCTCGCCATGGCAAGTCTCACCCTCGTAGCCTGCAACGACTCCGCACGTTCTCCCACAGGACCCGGCGAATCCGTCCTCTCCCAAGAGTCGCCGATCCCCATAACCGAATGCGGCACGGTA
>DATBGE010000143.1:0-73421 GCA_036558125.1 Gemmatimonadales bacterium
GGAGCCGGATGACCTGCTGCGCTTCGGACTGATCCCCGAGCTGGTTGGCCGGCTCCCGGTTGCGGTGGCTCTGGAGGCCCTGGACGAAGAGGCGCTGGTCCGCATCCTGATCGAGCCCAAGAACGCCCTCACCAAGCAATATCGGAAGTTGTTCGAGATGGAGAACGTGGGCCTCACGTTCGATCCTGATGCACTTCGGGCGGTGGCCCAGAAGGCCCTGAAGCGCGGCACCGGCGCCCGCGGCCTCCGCGCCATCCTCGAACACACCATGACCGACATCATGTTCGACCTCCCCAGCCGGGACGATGTGCGGGAAATCGTGATCACCCGCGAATCGGTCCTCGAGGATCAGCCGCCGCTGGTAGTCACCGAGCGGGCGCGGACGAAACGGGAGGCTTAGGGCGGACAGGGCGAACAGGGCGGACACGGCGGACGAGCCTTGGACTTCATGACCGCCATGACCGACCCGCCCGCCCCGACCGCCATGCACCGATCCTCCCCGCTGGCTCAACTTCCCATCGAGTTCATCGGCAGCTTCCCGGACCCCCTGGTCCGGCTGGAGACGCCGCTTCCTGAAATAGCATTCCTTGGCCGTTCCAACGTCGGCAAGTCGAGCCTGCTGAACGCGCTCGTCGGCCGGCGCAAACTGGCGCGGGTGAGCGCATCGCCCGGGAAGACCACGTTGCTGAACGTGTTCCGGCTGCCCACGCTGTACTTGATCGATCTGCCGGGCTACGGCTATGCCCGGGCTTCGCACAGCGACCGCGCGGGATTCGCCAGCTTGATCAAGGGCGTGCTGACCCGCCGGACCACCCTGACCGGCGTCGTCTGGCTGCTCGACATCCGGCACCTTCCGTCGAAGGAAGACAGGGAGTACGGCGGGTTGCTCGCGGAACGAGGCATCCCGCTGCTGGTGGCCCTCACCAAGTCGGACAAGCTCAATCGGGGAGCGCGGGGAGAGCGGCTCCGGGAGCTGGCGAAGGCGCTGGAGGTCCCGGAGGCCCAGTTCGAGCTTACCAGCAGCAGCACCGGACTGGGCATTGCGGAGCTGGGCGAGAGCGTTCTCGCCGCGACAGCCACGGAGGCACGATGAACAAAGCTTGGTTGGTGATTACCGCGTCCCTGACGATGGCCTGCGCCGGCGCTTCTCACGCTCACGCCCAGAGCGGGGAGGTGAGTGTTGCCGGTGGTGATCTTCCTCCGCCGGGCTACGGCACCCTGAGCCAGGACGACATCTCGATCCGCTTCAACGCCGGCGACCTCGATATCCGCATGGTGCCGCTCGACCAGCGGGTAATGCGCCTGCTGGGACCGGACGTTTACGCCTCGCTCAACAAGCTAACGATGGACCGCAAAGCGTCGATCGATTCGGTGGCGGCACTGGGAGGGACTTCGGATCCCGGGCTGATGCTGGTGAGCTTCTTCGGGCTGAGAGATGGCGTGCGTTTCGAGCCGCTCAACGTCTTCGTGGTGATCCGCAACCAGGTCGTCCAGCCGATCGGCATGGTCCCCTTCACCGCCTCGATCACCAACCGGCAACTCGACACTCGGCAGCAGGCCACGGCGATCATGGTCTACAACACGCCGATACCCGTCTACGAGAGCTTCGGCGTCGCCTACGGCGTCATCGTGGTGCCGAACGCCTGGCAAAACCAACTCTCCCGGGTGCAACGGGAGCGGACCCGTGTCATGACAAAGGTGAGGCAGGGGCAGGTGGACAGCGCGAAGGCGCCGTGAGACGAAAACGGGGAACAGGGAACGGGGAATTCGAAGAAATTTGGTTGGTGATGCGTTAATCGGGTGGCCAAAGCCCCATGGGTTTCGCTAGTCTGGTTTAATGCGAGATCATCGGTCCCTGAAAGCATGGCAGGAGGCTCGGCAGGTCTGTCTCGGCGTACTCACCATTTCCAAAGACCATTGGGAACCGTGGGCTGCCGCGTTGTTCTCGCAGCTCCAAAGGGCTTCACTATCTGTGCAGCTGAATATCGCAGAGGGAGCGACGTTTGGCCGCGGGGCGACCTACGCGCGGCACTTGGGAATTGCTATGGATCGCCCCTTCAATTCTTCGAGCTGAACCCCTAGTTACCTTGGGGCCGCTCTACCCGTTCCCTGTTCCCCGTTCCCGGTTCCCGCAGTTGGTCGATCTCCCCACCACTTCTCGACGCCCTTAAACTCCCTCCCCGCCACCAACATCGCGGTAGACAGCACGTCCGCATCGATTCCGCTCCTCGCCTGGACACTGACCTGCACCCTGCGGTCGGCGGGATACCCGGTCGCAGGATCCATCACGTGACCGCGAACCGTGGAGCCGTAGCGCACGACCGACATCGTGTTGGCACTCGTCGCGAGCGCGCGGTCCCGAAGCAACCCGGCCGGCCGGGCGGGCCCTGAGCTGCTCGGATCGGCGAGATCCACCCGCCAGCCCTCCTCTCCCGGCGGGGCCCCCAGCGCGATGCAGTCGCCGCTCACATCGAGGAAGGCTCGCTCGACTCCGCAGGTCCGCAGCACCCTCGCCGCCCGATCCAGACCATAGCCCACCCCGATTCCGCCGAGGTCGAGCTGAGTGACGACGGAGGGGAGGGTGACCCGGGCTCCCTCGATCCGCACCACGCTGGCTCGGACCGCCTTCTCTGCTTCCCGAAGCTCCATAGCACCGGGCGGGGCCTTCCTGGGGTCCCGGAAACCCCAGACCCGCATCAACGGCTCGACCGCGACATCGAACGCCCCGCCCGTCGTCGTCCGCGCGCGAGCCGCTGCGATGAGTACCTCGAGCAGGTCACGATCCACCTTCATCGGCGCCTTGCCGGCGTGCCGATTCAGCTCGGAGAGGTCGCTCGCGTCATCGAACCGGGAGAGACGCCCCTCGACTCGGCGCAACTCCTCCAGTGCCTTGGCCGCAGCTTCAAGGCCGGCAGTCTCCGACTCATGGAACAGCATCAGGTGAACCGGCTGCCCCATCGCCCAGGACCAGCGTTCCAGGAGGCGGGAGGGCGGATAGGCGGGAAGGCGGAAGGGGCCATTCAACGGCTTAACCGCCGTACCGCCCAACCGCCCTACCGCCATCACCGATCCCAGCATCGACACGAAGTCCCGCCGGTTCACGTCTGCTCCACCAGATGAAGTTCGGTGAGGATCAGAAAGCTCTGGACATAGAACGTGATCGCCATGATGGTACTCGAGAGCTCCAGCAGCCAACTGAACCTCGGATCCACGTAGCGCACCAGCCAGAGGCAGCCGAACGACACCAGCAATGCCACAAACGGCTCCACGATCAGAAAGCGCCTCAAGCGGGGCGAGAGCCGGGAGCAGAGTGAGACTCCCAGGCCCGAGAACGCAAAGATCACCGCCATGCTCAGGATGTGCGTGTGGGTCAGCGTGAGCATCTCGGCGTACGACTTGGGAAACTGCATTTCCCCTTCGACCGCGGTGCTGTCGGAGCCGCGGTAGCGCTCGGCGATGCCCGAAGGCGCCATCTGGGTCGTGTGCAGGACGAAAAGCAACGCCGTGGTGTAGCCCACGACCTGAACGATGGTGAGCCACCGGGCCAGACTGCGGAATGGCGGGGGGACGTGCCGCCAGAGGAGCTCACTGTTCCTGGAATTCATTGGAGTTTTCCCGCCGCGTGCCACTGAGTGAGATCGGCGACCGCTCTGCGTACGGCCAACGTGACGGAATTCACGCTGATCGTGGCCCCCGAGATGGACCGGATGTCGTTCCCGACTTCCATGGGATCCTCTGCCGTCTTGCCGCGGAATTGCTTGCGCCAGGAGTCGTACGCCACTTCGCCGCCGTAGGGCTCGCGGTAGACCAGGATGTCCACGTCCTTCAGATGATCACCCGGATCCACCGCGACGAGGAACGTGATGGGCTGATCCTTTCCCTTCACGTTCCGGACGACAGCGTAACCCAACAACGAATCGGCCCGCTCCACTCGAAGGACCGGCGCATCCTCGACCCGGACCGTGTCGGCGACGGCTCCATCACCGAACACCCGGGCGAGACTCGCCTGGACCTTCTTGGGAGGGGCGTCCTGGGACGTGAGACGTGAGACGTGGGACGTGAGAAGAATGAGCAGCCCCATGATCAGGCTGCGGCATGCGAGCGAAGGATTCATAGCCTCACGTCAGAATTGGTATCCCACGCCCAGCGCCAGGACCTCGTTCTCCCCGACTCCCGCCTGGTTGTCGCGCAGCTGGTAGTCAGCCTTGAAGGCGACATTCCAGAGTGGCTTGTACGTCAGGCCGAAGGTTGTAATCCGGCGAGCGAGGGTGGGATCGTCCGGCGTCCCCGCAGCCGCCTTGGCCTGAGTGTCGTAGTGGTCATACCGCACGAATGCGTTGAGCCGCTGGCTCGACCTGGGAGCAACGAACGAGAGCAGATTGTACGCGCCCTCGACGTAGCCTCCCGCGATCCGCCGGCCGACGCCCTGTCCATAGACCGCGTTGATCTTGTCCGCGTCGTAGACCTCGATTGTGCCCCCGACAGCGCGCAAGGCGAACGGTCCGTGATCGAAGCGGGCGTCGCCCGTGAGTACCAGAACCGGAGCGTCGAATGCGCCGGTGCCCAGGCCGGGGACCTGGTTGGCCGTGCCACCATACCAGAACGAACCGCCGACCTTGAGCCCCGCCTGGGCATACTCCATCCGACCGGTGAACGAGGGGTTGGCAAAGCTGGCCTCCTTCCCCTCCTGCCGGCCCTCACGGATGCCCTCTTCCGCCGTGAATCCCTCGGCTTTGAGTCCGTTCACCAGGAAGACCCGGTAACTGAGTCCGGTGACTCCGGGAATCTGTCCCACGGCTCCGACGCCGATGTCACGCCACGTGGTAGGAATGACATCGTTATCGAAGTCGGGCCGCTCGACCCCGTTGAAGCTGGGTGGCTCGTGAGTCTCGTTGATGATGCCGATCGGTGGGAGCAGGAGCCCGGTCCGCAGCGTGAACGCATTGGAGAACCGGTAGTCCAGATACGCTTGCTCCAGCGCTACCTCGCCGCCCGATTCTCCGCCTTCAATCTTGGTGTCCTCCAGCTCCAGCTCGGAATGCAAGGTGATGCGTTCGTTGAATGCATAGCCCGCGTAAATAACGAAGCGCTTCACGTTTACCAGGCCCGGAGTGTCGGGACCGGTGAAGTTGGTGTAGTGGACTTCTCCATACCCGCCGATGGTGAGCTTGCCGGATTCGTCCTGAGCGGAGAGCTGGTCCCAGGGGAGCAGGCAGAGCGCTATAGCCCCGATGCGGACAATCAAGTTCATGAGTGACAATGGGAAAGATTAGTTGAGAACGATTATCAGATAGAACTCTGACTAGTTTAGTCCCCTTTTGTCGGTTCGTCAACCAGATTTCCCCCTGGTACCACGGTTCACGTTTCCTCGGACGGGCCGAACAGCTAGACTCTGTTGATCACGGAGGATCTATGGCCTACCTGCCCCTGCGCGGAGTCGAAATAGCGGCTCCCGCGGCCCGGCTGTACGACGATTGGCTCGCCGCACTCGACGCCGAGCTGTCTGCGCCCGGTGCCGACTGGTATCGGATCGCTCGCGACGTGCTGTTCGATATCTGGTATCCCGGTCATGCCGACTACGATGGGATGGTCGCCGATACGAAGCTTCCTGCGGCCAGCCGCGTCGCGCTTCTGGGGCTGGATCCGAACAACATCACGCTGGAACCCGAGTACTACGGAGACGTGGACGCGCCGCGCTTTGCGCGAGTGAAGCCGCTCCTCTGGCTCTGGTACTCCTTCGATCGCTCTCCCCTGGGCGCACAGCACGTGTACCTCGGCATCCGGTTCCGCCGCCTGCTGGCGCCCCGGATCTTTGCCCGCTGTGGGGAGAACTTCAAATGCTTCCATAACGTCGAGTTTTCCTACGGCTACAACCTCGAGGTGGGAGACAACGTGGTGGTTCATCGCCACGTGCTCCTCGACGACCGGGGCGGCATTACGCTGGGGAACCGGGTCAGCATCTCGGATTACGCCAACATCTACAGCCACACCCACAGCATCGTGGAACAGCGGGAGGTGACCAACGCACGCACCGTGATCGAGGACGACGTGCGGATCACCTACCACGCGACGGTGCTCGCCGGAGTCCGGGTGCGAGCCAACGCCATGGTAGGTGCAATGGCACTCGCCACAAAGGACGTCCGGTCCTACCACGTCAACGTCGGGATTCCCGCCAAATCGGTTCGGGTCAAGCCGAATGCACCGCCCGAGGCCTACGTGACGGAGCGGGTTGGCGGTCGGCACCCCGGGGAGCCGTCTCGCTGACCGCGGGCATTCTCGTCCTTCTGCTCCTGGTCGTCGCACTGGGACTGGCCGTTTCCCTGGTGCGATCGCGCCGTCGTTCCCTCGCCCTGGAGCAGGACCGGAGGCAACTCGCCCTCCAGCTCGACCGCCGCATCAACGAGATTTTCTCGCTTCAGGAATTGAGCTACGTGCTGGCCGAGTCGCTTCAGCTGGAGCGAGTGGTCGAGCAGGTGGTGCGCTACACCATGCGGTTCCTTCAGGCCGATGGCGCCATCGTCATCCTGGCGGCGGAAGATGGCAGCAGCCTGATGGTGGCCGGCGCCGAGGGCTCGCTCTCCGCGCTGAACGGCCAGCGGCTGGCTGCCGATGACGCGACGCTGGTCATGCGGGCGCTGCAGAACGAGCGGATCGAGGTCGAGCAGGATGTCTCGGGCGACGGTGTCCTTCTGATCGGCGATGCCAGGGCCCGGATCGCCGCGGCGGCTCCGCTCCGGGCGCACGGATTTGCGATGGGCGCGCTCGCGGTAGCCGGCCATCGCACGGGAACCTTCAGTCCCGAGGATCTCTGGCTCCTGTCCACCGTCACGACCCACGTCGCGGTAGTGATGGCCAACAGCCGGCTGTTTGAAATGGTGCGTCAGGCGAAGGAAGAGTGGGAAACCGCGTTCAACTCCCTCGCCGAAGGCATCGCCGTTGTGGACGAGAAAGGCAGGATCAGCCGCGCCAATCGCGCCTTCGCTCGGATGCTCGATTCGGCTTTGCCTACGCTGATCGGCCGGAACTTCTGGCCCACGGTGGTGGGAGACAGCGAAGGACCCGGCGATCTCTTCGCCGCAGCAAGCCGGGGCGAACGTCCCTCGCCGGTCATGGTCCGGAGCGAAGTTCTACACCGCATGCTCCGACTCACCGCGGCTCCCCTCTCTGAGCCGCTGGACGGTACGGCGACCGTCATCCTCATCGAAGATGTGACGGAGCAGCGAGCACTCGAGGCCCAACTCATCCAGAACGAAAAGCTGGCCGCGGTGGGACAGCTGGTCTCCGGAGTTGCCCACGAGCTCAACAACCCGCTCACCTCGATCGCGGGACTTTCGGAGTTCCTCCTGGAGCGAAAGGACCTGCGGGCAAGCGATCGGGAGCACCTGCGGGTGGTTCACGAGCAGGCCGCGCGTGCCGGCCTCATCGTGCAGAATCTGCTGACCTTCGCCCGGAAGGACACGCCCGAGGCGGCCGGCGTAGACCTGAACACGGTGGTGGAACGTACCGCCCTTCTCGTGGCCTACGACCTCAGGCTCCGCGGTATCGACCTGGACCAGAAGCTGAGCCGCGAAGAGATCAGCGTGAAGGGAAACCGCTACGAGTTGCAGCAGGTGCTGTTGAACCTGCTGACCAACGCGACCCACGCGATCTCCCGGCAGCACGCCGACGCGCCACGCCGAATCACCGTCGAGACCTTGCGGGACGGCGCGCAGGCCGTGCTGCGGGTGCGAGATACCGGCACCGGCGTGCCCCAGCAACTCGTCTCCCAGCTCTTCACTCCGTTTTTCACCACGAAGGACCCCGGCGAGGGAACCGGATTGGGGCTCTCGATCAGTTACGGGATAGTCGAATCGCACGGCGGCAAGCTGAGCTACGCGCCCGGGCCGGGTGGAGGAGCCGAATTCACCGTCTCGCTTCCCTTCCTGGCTGCAGGCGAAGAACCGGCTGTTCAGCCCCCCGGTCTGGAAGGCCTTCCGCGGGGGAAGGCTGGGCGCTCCATTCTCGTCGTGGATTCGGACCGGGCAGTCCATCGCACGGCGGTGGCGCTGTTCGGCATGGCTGGTCATCGGGTGGTCAGTGTGCTCACCGGCGAAGAGGCGTTGCCGCTGGCCCAGGAGGGCGAATATGACCTCGTGCTGGCCGATTCTCGCGCGACGACGAACGGGGAAGGCTTCGTGGCCCACCTGCTGGCCGCGCGCCCGGGATGGAAGAGCCGGCTGGTTCTCACCGTCCCGGCCGATACCAGTTCGGCACAGCTGCAACGCGAGGGATTCAGAGTCGTGGAGCGGCCGATCACCGTGCGCCAGCTGAGCGACGCGGCGCAGGCCCTGCTCGACGGTTAGTAGCCCGCCTCCTCCGCCCGGCGGAACGGCTGCAGCGTGATCCTGCCGTGCAGTTTCCGGGAGACCTGATCCGCACTCGCCACCGCCCAGAAATTCCCGCCTGCATCGAGCACCGGCGCATCGATGAACCACCGTCGTGCCGAGAGGAACACGTTGCCGGTGAGCTGGAGGTCGCTGCTCGCCGAATCAATCACCACCCCGTCATCCACCCCGTCGAACAGATTGCCCCGGATCCGGATCCGGGAGCTCCGCTCTACCAGAATGCCCTGCCCCACCTTGGCGATCGTGTTGTCGCCGATCCGATAATCCCGGCTCGGCTCATCGCCTTCCTTGGAGGTAAAGAGCCGGATCCCAACCTTGCCGCCGATGATGATATTGCCGTTCAACTCGTTCTCGCCGCCGTGCTCGATGGCGATGCCGGCGGTGCGGGAGCCCACGACGGAGTTCTTCTCCACCGTATTGGCCCGCGAGTATCCCAGCCAGAACCCGTAGTCCGCACTATCGGCCCGGTTCTCGAGGAAGGTATTCCACTCGCTGAAGGTGGACTCGAACGCATTGTGATAGGCGAACGAGGCGTCGTTCCGGATCACCAGATTGCCGATCGACCCCGAGACTTCGGGCCGCTGGCCGCTCAGGAAAAACCCGTCTCCCGACCAGGTCAGATCGTTGTCGGCGATGAGATTCGAGTCGCTGCGCTCCCGGAGCAGCAGTGCCGCGCTATCGCAGCCGTGACGATACGCGGGACTCTCGCAACGCACGTTGTGATTGGCCGTGTTACGCAGAATGGTATTGCGCGATGACCGCCAGAGATGGATCCCCCAACCCGAGTTGCCGCTGACATCGTTGTCGGCGATGATCGCGCCCCGGCTCTCGAACAACCCGATGCCGTTCTGCGCTCCGCGCGCGATGATCCCGGTGACCGAGGCACCGCTGGTCCGCTTGAGATAGACCCCGTGCCCGTAAGTCTCGAAGGTGTCGGGATGGAAGATGTCGAGCCAGTCGGCCTGGTCGTACTGCTGCGGGGTCGAGCGCAACGCCTGGCTTCTGGATGAGGAGACATCCACCCCACTGATCCGGTGGCCGCTTCCTCCATCGAGCCTGATCCCGTAGCGATAGCCGCGGATTCTGCCGCCCCGGACCGAGACACTGTCCACGCCGGTGCTGGTAATCCCGATTCCGCGATAGTCGGAGGGGACCGAATCTCCGCTTTCCAGCGTAACCCCGGTGAGATCGATCCTGGTGCCCGGCGCCGAGGCGACGATGATGCCCTTCTCGGCCGGATCGGCGATGCGATAACGGCCGGGGCAGATCTTCACCTCCCCACTCACCTTGGTTCCCGGCTTCTGCAGCCGGGTGCATTGATCGGCTGAGGAGCGGATTGATGCACCAGGCCAGGTTGCGGCGATGAGGAGGAGAACCGCGAGCGGTCGGATCATCATGGTCTCACAACATAGCCCCGCTCCCGCAGGTAGGCTCGCACCTCGGGAAGTGAGGAACCCTGATCATGGAAAATCGATGCCGCCAGAACCCCGTGAGCCCCGGCCTCGAACGCCTCGGCGAGATGGGCCAGGTTCCCGGCGCCACCCGAGGCGATAACCGGAATGCTAACCTGGCTTACAGTCTCCCGGAGCAGGTCGAGATCATAACCTGAACGGGTTCCGTCCCGGTCCATTGAAGTCAGCAGGATCTCTCCCGTCCCCAATCGCTCCAGCCGCGCCATCCATTCGAGGCCGTCGAGCCTGGTTGGTTCGCGACCGCCATTGATGTGGACGATCCATTTGGGCGGCTCGGCGGCTCGGCGGCTCGGCACGGCGGACGTCCACTGCGGCAACCACGCACTGAGCGCCGAAGCTGTCCGAAAGTCGCCGCACCAGATCCGGATTCCGCACCGCCGCGGTGTTCACCGCGATCTTGTCGGCTCCAGCCCGCAACACCGCTCCCGCCTCCTCAACAGACCGGATCCCACCTCCCACCGTGAAGGGGATGAGAAGCCTCTCTGCCACCCGAGCCACCATGTCGAGCGTGGTCGCTCGGGACTCGTTGCTGGCGGAAATGTCCAGAAAGACCAGCTCATCCGCCCCTTCGGCATCATATCGCGCTGCCTGCTCGACCGGATCGCCGGCATCCCGGAGCGACTCGAAATGCACCCCTTTGACCACCCGTCCGCCAGCGACGTCGAGACAGGGGATGATTCTGCGGGCGAGCATGGGAAATGGCGGAATCAGGAATGGCGGAATGAGGAATGGCGGAATGGCGGAATCAGGAATGAGGAATGGCGGTATGGACTAATGATTAGCGGAAGTCTCGACATTTTGCCATTCGTTCATTCCGCCATTCGTTCATTCCGCCATTCGCTCATTCTCCATTCTCAAGACCTCCTCCACCTCCCCCGCATTCCCCCGACCCAACAGGACCTCGATGTCCTTCAGTGCTCGTCGTTCGCGGGGCCAGGCGAGGCGCTCCCTCGCCGCGGGGAATGGCAGCCATTCGGAGGCGTCGTGCTCGTTGCTCAGTCGCACTCCAGTATTCTGAACAAAGGCGGCGAAGACCGGGATGAAGGCGACCTCGTCAACCCGATGCCGATAGAAGGTCTCGACCCGGCTGAGATTGTAGAGACGTTCCGGTGCCAAGCCGGTTTCTTCCCGCAATTCGCGAAGCGCTGCCTGGTGCGGGGTCTCTCCCTCCTCGATGCTCCCGTGCACTACCTCCCATGCACCAGCACAACGGCCTGCTGGCGCACGACGGAGCGCCAGGACCTCGAGCGTCGAACCAGCCCGGCGCAGCGGGTAAACATCCACAAAGGTGACCCTGAATGTCGTCACGGGTTCCAGTCGCCGAATCTCGCGAGCAAGGCGACTCCCGCCTGCTGGGATTTTTCCGGATGGAATTGCACGCCGAAGACGTTGTCCCGGCCGACGATGGCCGGGAACGGGCCGCCATAATCGCCCATGGCCAGAGCGGTATCGGCCGCGAGGTCGGAGGGATGGTAGCTGTGGACGTGATAGTAGAACGTGGCTCCATCCGGAAAGAGTGACAGGAGCACCGGATGGCGCCTGCCCTGCTCCGTCGGCCGTACCTCGGCCCATCCCACATGAGGGAGCGAAAGCCCGGAGCGAAACCGGATAACCCGGCCCGCGAGGATTCCCAGACCGGTTGCGCCCGGGGCCTCCTCGCTCTCCGGAAAGAGAAGCTGTAATCCGAGGCAGATGCCGAGCACGGGTCTGCCGGATGCGGCAACAGCACGGATCGCTTCGGGGAGGCCTCGCTCGGCGAGATTGCGGGAGCCTTGCCCGAAGTGGCCTACCCCGGGTACGACGAGCCGATCGGCTTTGCGCAGCTCATCGGGATCGGACGAGAGCCTGGCCTCGTGGCCGGCAGCGGCCAGGGCCCGAACCACGCTGCTGAGATTGTTGACCCCGTAGTCCACCACAGCGATCACAGTATGCCTTTGGTGGATGGAACACCCTTGACGCGAGGATCGCGCGCGATCGCGGACTCCAGGGCACGAGCAAACGCTTTGAACGCGGCTTCGACGATGTGATGCGGGTTGTCGCCCCGGATCAGGTCCATATGCGCGGTGAGACCGGCGTGCTGCACCAGGGCGCGGAAGAACTCCGGAGTGAGGAAGACGTCATAGTCGCCCAGCATCTGCCACTTGGGGATGTCCACGTGGTACGCCAGATACGGGCGACCGGAGACATCGATTACCACTCTAACCAGCGCCTCATCCAGCGGCACCAGCGCGTCCGCGTAACGGCGGATGCCCGCACGATCTCCCAGCGCCTTGCCGATGGCCTGGCCGAGCACGATGCCGGTGTCCTCAACCGTGTGATGCCCATCCACGTGCAGGTCGCCCTGCCCCTCGAGCTCGATGTCGAGCAGTCCATGCCGGGCGAAGGCCTCGAGCATGTGATCGAAGAATCCCAGCCCGGTTTTCACCCGTGCCTCGCCGGTCCCGTCCAGGTTCACCCGGGCGCGGAGAGTTGTCTCTTTGGTGGTGCGGGAGACTTCTGCAGTGCGTGCCATTGGGGCCAGGGACCGGTGTGAAGGACTCTGAGGGTCTAAGGTCAAAGGTCTAGGGTCGAGGGTCTAGAGTCTAGAGTCGAGACTCTGAAGTCGAGAGTTTGGCCGGAGCGAGACTCCAGACTTCAGACATCAGATTCTAGAACCGAGACCTTAGACCCTAGACCTCAGACCTCAGGCTTCGGACAACCTGTCAGCCCTTGAGAATTGCCGAAAGCCCCGCCACCACAGCATCCGTGTCCTCCTCCGTCCCCACCGAAATTCTCAAGCACTCAGCCAGCCCGGCTCCACTCGATACGTCCCGGACCAGAACCCCATGCTCCTCGACCAGCCGGCGAAACACCGTGCGGGCGGGGACCCGGTCGCAACGGACCAGAACGAAGTTGGCCTTGCTGGGGAACGGGTGCAGCCCGGCGATGGAGCCGAGGAGGCCTGAGAAGCGGTCTCGTTCCTCGGCGATCGCCTTGGCCCGGGCGGCGAATTCCGCGCCGTGCCTGAGCATCACCTCTGCCGCAGCCAGAGTAATCGCGTTGACGTTGTAAGGCAGCTTGGCCTTCGCGATCTCCCGGGCGATCTCGGGATGCGCCAGTGCGTAGCCGAATCGAAGGCCCGCCATGCCCATCGCTTTCGAAAGGGTCCGCAGCAGGACAATCCGGGGCGATTGGCGCAGCAACGGAAGCGCGGTGGGGCCACCGAAGTCCTGGTAGGCTTCGTCGCAGAGGAGGAGCGCGTCGGTACGCTCCAGCAACGTCGCCACGCCGTTGTCCGGCAGGACGGATCCGGTTGGATTGTTCGGTGAGTTCAGCACCACGACCCGAGCCCGCTCGCGCTGGGCGATTGTGGCGAGAGCGTCGACGTCGTAGGCGTATTCCGGTCCAAGTGGCACCGGCAGATATTGCCCGCCCATCACTCCGGTCATGATGCGGTAGAGCGCGAAGGAAGGCTGAGGGACCACGACCGGATCGCCGGTGTTCACCGCGACCGAAATGGAAGCCTGGATGACCTCGTTGGAGCCGTTCCCAACCAGCACACCCTCTGGATCCCAGTCGTGCTTCGCCGCAATCTGCTCGACCAGCTTACGCGGGACGAACTCGGGATAGCGGTTCCACGGCGTGGCCAGCGCGCGCTCGATGACCTCCCGCTTGAGGTGCTCGGGCACATCGAACGGCGACTCGTTCTGGTTGAGCTTCCGGACCGCGGTGAGTGGGGACAGAGTGTACGCGGAGAGGGATCGGACGGATGGCTTGATCAGATCAATGGCGGAATGGTCGAATGGCGGAATGGAGGGAGGGGTCACGCTACTGGGCTCTCATTCCACCATTCGCTAATTCCGCCATTCCGCCATTCCTCACTCCTTCCTCCTCGCCAACACCACCTCGAGCCGTTTGGAGAGCGCCTTGGCTCGGAAGGGTTTGGTGAGGAAATCGTCGGCGCCGAGCTCGAAGACCCGGACCTCGTTGTCCTCGTCGCCCTTGGCGGTGAGAACGATCACCGGGGTCTTCCTGGTGGCGGGACGGGAACGGAGCTGGGAGAGGACCGAGTACCCGTCCATGTCCGGGAGGTTCAAGTCGAGCACGATCACATCGGGGGCGTGACGGTCCACCTGATCGAGAGCCTCGACCCCGTTTCTCGCCTCGATGACGGCATAGCCCTCACGGGCCAGCAGATCCCTCATGACCCGGCGCAGCGAATCCTCGTCGTCCACCAGGAGGACCGACGCTCCGTGGACCGGCCGCACGACCTCTACGGTCGCGGCCTCATCGTCAATCAGGTCGAAGGCAGTTGACAGGTCGGCAACCGGAATCGCCGGGAACGGGCCTGAGGGCGTTCCGGCCTGGCCCTGCTGGTGAGAAGGTGTGCTCCGCTTGGATGGGAGCGGCGTGTTCGTACTCGGCCCCGCGCCGCGGCCCGCACTACGCTCGTCCATCGGGACATCCACCACCCGAAGCAGCTCCTCTACGCTGGTTTCCCCGTTCAGCACGTGCTGCAGTCCGCTCTCGAAGAGCGACTTCATCCCGTTGGCCTTGGCGGCTTCGGCGATCTTGTCCGCCGTGCCCCCGCCGCCAATCCTCCGCTCCAGCTCGGCGTTCATCGTGAGGATCTCGACCACCGAGAATCGCCCGCGGTATCCGGTCATGGCGCAATCGGGGCAGCCGACGGCGCGATAGAGCGTCGTGCCCTGCGGGATGTAGCGCCGGATCCGGGTCGGGATATCCCCGCCGTTGACTTCTCGGCACCGAGGGCAGATCCGGCGCATCAGCCGCTGCGCGATCACACCCCGGAGCGCGGGGCCGATCTTGTACGCCTCCATTCCCATGTCCACCAGACGGGTGATCGCGTTGGGGGCGTCGTTGGTGTGCAGGGTCGAGAGCACCAGGTGGCCGGTCAGCGAGGCCTGCAGCGCGATCTGCGCGGTCTCCCGGTCGCGCACCTCACCGACCAGCACCACGTCGGGGTCCTGCCGCAGGATCGACCGGAGCGCCGCCGCGAATGTGAGTCCCGCCTTCTCGTGCACCTGAACCTGAACGATGCCTTTGCCCAACCGGTATTCAACCGGGTCTTCGACGGTGACGATGTTGACGCCGTCGCTCTGAACCATGCGCAGGGCCGAGTAGAGCGTCGTGGTCTTGCCCGAGCCGGTTGGGCCGGTGACCAGGACGATGCCCTCCTTGTTGTTGAGCAGGTTCTTGATCGCCTCACGCTCCTCCTCGCTCATCCCGAGCGAATCGAGCGAGAGCACGGTGGCCTTGGCGTTCAGAATTCGGATGACGACCTTCTCGCCCAGCGATGCGGGGAGGGTCGAAACCCGGAGGTCAACGGGTGAGCCGTTCACCGCAACGCGGGCGCGGCCGTCCTGCGGCCGTAACCGGTCCGCGATGTCCAGTCCGGACATGATCTTGATGCGCGAGATGAGCGGCGCGCCCGCGGTCCGCGGAATGTTCATGACCTGGCGCAACACTCCGTCGATGCGGTAGCGAACCGCGACTCCGGCTTCGCCGGGCTCGATGTGAATGTCGCTTGCCCGGGACAGGATTCCGTCGGAGAGCATCAGGTCCACCAGTCGGACCACCGGCCGCTGGCTCGCCTCGTCGGCCGAGGCACTGAGCTCGGCCAAGCCTTCGTCGTCGGCCAGCTGGGTGACCTCGAGCCCCTCATCCATGTTTCCCAGCAGCTGGTTCATCACCTCCGAGCTGCCGCGGTAGAGCTCATCCATCTTTTCGGCGATGCGGGACGGGGAACAGAGATGCATCCGCACCTCGCGGCCGGTGGCGAAGGCGAGGTCTTTTTCGGCGTCGATGTCGTTGGGGTTCGCGATCGCGATCTCGAGATACGAGTCGCTGATGCCCAGCGGGATGATGTTGAACCGCCGGACCAGCGGCTCGGGGACCGCTTCGCGCGCCTTTGGATCGAGTTGATTCAGATCCGCGATGGGAAGCCGGAACCGTGCGGCCGCAGCCTTCAGGATGTCGTCGTCATTAGCCTGTTTGCGCTGGATCAGGGTGGTCCAGAGCGAAACCGGTTCCTTACCCGGCTCCTCGCGCAAACCATCGAGGACCCCGGGCTGCAGAATCTTCTCCAGGCTGGGGACGAGCCATTCATCCGTAAACTGCATTTAACCTCAAGCCTGATAACCAATTAGGGAGAGCCGAATGAAGCCGGTTCGGCTCTCCAAAGGTAAGGCAGATGACCCGGAGATTACAGGGGCTACAAAATGCCCCACCAATCCGGATTCACATCGACCATCACACCTATGTCTCCGGTCTTCAGAGCGACTCCTGCCTCGACTCGGAGAAGCCTCATCAGGAACTCTGCCGCCACACCCGCCACCGGACGGACTCCTGGTGTGTTCTCCCACGGTGTGTTGGGGACTTCGTCGGTGGTCCATCCCGCTGCGAGGAAGGGACCCACGCTAATGGTTTGGCCAGTAGATGCAAAGGAACCAAGCGGAATCGCGACAAAGGGTACCGGAAAGTCCCACTCCAATCTCCCCAAAGCGATCGCCCTGCCGCCATACGCTCGAAATGGTTCTCCGGGAAGCGTTCCTCGCCCTCCCAGCACGAAGCTTCGATACGCGGGCAGTTCTGCCGTGCCCCAGCCACCATAAGCAGTGAATCCCAGGGTCCCCGGACCGAGGGGCATAGCTATAGTGGCGCCAGCGGTCGCCCTGAAATACTGGCTCCCGCCTGTGCTGGCTTCGACCGAAATCGAGCCTTTCGTCACCGCCAACGCGCGCGAAGCGTCCAGCTCGCCCGAATTCCTGGACAGCGCGATTCCTCCCACGAAGCTCCCGTCGGAGCCCAACGAAGGATTCGAGCGATAACTGCCATGGGCCGGGCTGGCTTCGACATCGAGGGAAGATGGGTCTTCATACCCCGCGGTCAGTGAAATGGCGGTGACGGCGGAGAGCGGGTATCGCACACCGATCCCGATGCGATCGACCATCACGTAGTCGCCGTAATCTTCGCCGGCTTCCTGGGAAAGGATCGAATTCAATACGCCTGAGATGACCGGAACGTCACTGAGATCATGGATCGACCTGCCACCCTGCAATGTCATGGTGGCCGGTCCAGTCGCTACGCTCAGGGCGAGCTCTCCGGTGAATCGCTGGTCCGAAGTTCCGAAGGCAAGCTTCGGCTTGACCTGAATCCTCCGCTGGTCCAGGGCGAGAGTCGCGGCGGCGCCGAGCGTCAGTCCCTGGACCCGATTCACCCGGATGATGTCGCTGACCGATGGGATGGCGAGGCCGCCTGCGCCGAGGCCCGAGAGAACCCGTCCTCCCGAGATGCGCCCGAACTCCAAGCGGAGTGAGTCGAGGTCCCGTTGTTGAACGGGCGCCGCGACGTCGCCCAGCGACTGCGCAAGCGGTTCACTCCATTGCCCGCCGGTGTCGGAGGCGGCAGGCAGCCCCCCAATCGCCGGGCCTCGCAAAACCTCGGGAGGTATCGCCACGTCAAAATCGTAGTCCCCGATTTCCCAACGGCCCCGGATGATTCCCCGCGCCGGGAAATCGAGCCACTGACTGCGCCGCCGGATCTCGATTTCCTGCCGGTAAGGAAGCCACCAGCGGTCTTCGAACCGGGCATTCTCCAGCATGATGGAGATGTCTTCCAACCCCTTCTCCAGATACGCCGCCGGGCTGAACCCAAAGCGGAACCGCACCAGCTCGGCGCTCGTCGCGTCGAGAGACAGGGTTCCCACGACGAGCGGCTGGCTCCAATCCTTCGGACGCACCTGGAGCTGATAGACCAGAAGCTCTCCGCCCCGGGTCTCGATGCGAAGCGAATCGATCAGGGCGAAGTCGTAGCGATTCAGGCCGTCGGGAGAGAGCGGGTGGACCACGTCTTTCACCTCATCGCCCTCGCCGATCCGGATCCGGTTGCCGAAGTTGTTGGTGACGATGCCGAGGTGGTCGCGATGGTAGTTGATGTCGGTCGGCAGCCAGCGTCCGTCCCGCCACCCGAGGATGATCTGCTTGCTCAGGTCCGGGGCGCGCCAATAGACTTCGACGTCGAGCTCGTCGGCCTTGACCAGGCGTGGCGCGCCCTGCAGTTCGTCGCCTACTTGCGCGAGAAACAGGACGAAACCGTGAGCCCGGGTGCGGTAGCTGCGCAGGGACGAGTCCCGCTGGACCTGGGCTCTCACTTCCGTGGCACGAGCGGCCAGCTGCAGCGCTGCCGGCGAGTTCCATTGCTGCGCCGCCAGGGTCGCGGAGACTCCAGGCAGCAGCAGCAATGCGGCGCACAAATGTGAAGGCATAATTCCCATCGATTCCCCAGCCCCCTCTTCGTGAGAATAACCCTCGTCGTCTGCCTGGCCAGCATCGCTGCCTGCGGTGCCAAGCATGCGAACTCGCCACGACCCGAGAGCGTAATCACCCAAACGCTTCCGGTCGACCAGCTCTACCTCCTCGAGGCGGGCGGGATACCGCCCGCGGATACCTCGGTGACCTTCAAGACCGGCCAGGCGCGCACCGTGATCATGCGGCATCCGTCTCCCGACAACGGGGTCTTCGCGGAGCTGATCTTCCCGGCCGACATGTTCGGGAACAAGGGCCCGGAGGACTCGGTGACCGTGAAAGCGAGTGTCCGGCCCGGCCTCTACGGGCTCGACATCTCCTCGACCGCAGAAACCGACAAGACCGGCATCGTGCGTTTCAAGTACCCGGTCCATTTCTCGGCGCCGCAGGGCGCCCTGGCGAAGTATGGGAGCGCGGTTCGTTACGAGCAGGTCCTGCAGATAGGGCGGCAAACCGACGACGGGCGCTATGCACTCTACCGTTCGACCCGCCGCGCGTCCGACAATCTGGAGGCGCCCATGCTGCTGCCGGGCCGGTTTGTGGTGGGCGCACCCAGATAGTACCCTTACCCCCCCATGGACTCCCTCGAAGTCTTCCTCTCCCGGGCCAAGCCGGGGATGGTCCCCGTCACCCGTGAGGTGGTGCTGGATGGCGACACGCCAGTCTCCGCCTTCGCGAAGCTGCACCGCGGACCCTACGGCTTTCTACTCGAGTCCCTGGAGGGCGGGGAGAAGTGGGCCCGTTACACCTTCCTTTCGACCAATCCCCGCGAGGTCTACCGCTACCGGGGCCGGACCGCGGAACGCTGGCGCGAAGCCACCGGTTGGCAGGTGGTCCAGGAAGACGTGGCCCCTCTGGAACACCTTAGCACCACGATGCGACAGCATCCCTCGATCCAGGTGCCGGGGCTCCCCCGCTTCACCGGCGGCGCGGTCGGCTTCATCGGATACGACATAGTCCGCACTCTGGAGCGCCTCCCCAACGCGCCCCGCGACGACCGCTCGCTGCCCGATGCGGTGCTGATGGTAGCGGACACCCTGCTCGTCCTCGACAACTTGTACAACCGTGCCACGGTCATTGCGAACGTCGAGGTCGCGGAGAACATGTCGCGGGCCGAGCTGGAGAGTCTGTATCGCGGGGCGGAAGACAAGATCGCGGAATGGCTGGAGCGACTGGGCCAAGCGTCACCGATCGGACCGCTTCGCCTGCCTCCCGCAGCGCCAGTTCCCGAAGCGACTTCACCCTACGAAGACGGGAAATTCCAGGACGGGGTCCGGCGGATTCAGGAATACATCACGGCGGGCGACACCTTCCAGACCGTTCTCTCCCGCCGGTTGGATCTGACAGCACCGGACCCGATGTTGACCTACCGGTACCTTCGCGCGCTCAATCCCGCGCCGTATCTCTATTTCCTCCATTGCGACGACCTGCACATCGTGGGGAGCTCGCCGGAGGTTCTGGTTCGGGTAGAGAACGAGCAGGTCACCCTGCGTCCCATCGCCGGCACCCGACCGCGAGGAGCCACGCCTCAAGCCGACGCGATGCTCGCCACCGAACTCGAGGCTGACCCCAAGGAGCGGGCAGAGCACCTCATGCTGGTGGACCTGGGACGTAACGACGTCGGCCGGGTGGCGCAATACGGAAGCGTCCGGATCACCGCCTTCATGGTGATCGAGCGCTACTCCCACGTGATGCACCTGGTGAGCGAAGTGCGCGGTGCCCTGCGGGAAGGGCTCGACGCACTCGACGCGCTCGCCGCATGTTTCCCGGCTGGAACCGTCTCCGGTGCGCCCAAGGTCCGCGCAATGGAAATCATCGACGAGCTGGAGCCGGTGCGGCGCGGACCCTATGCCGGTGCTGTGGGCTACATCGGCTGGGGCGGGAAAAGTCTCGACACGGCGATCGCGATCCGCACCGTGATAATGAAGGGGAATCGGGCATGGGTGCAGGCCGGTGCCGGCATTGTGGCCGATTCCGATCCGCAGGGAGAGTGGAAGGAAACCGAGGCCAAAGCGCGGGCCGTCCTCGCCGCCATGGGGCTGGCGGGACTGAGGTGGGAGGAGTAGAAATTCCCCATGCCCTTCAAGCTCGTTTCCTTCACCGGCGATCAGGATTTCGACCTTTCCGCCAAAAACGCGTACATCGTCGGGCGGGCGGTGACGAGCGACATTCCGATCTTCGATCCCACCATCTCCCGTCGTCACGCCGAACTGGTCCCCAATACGACCGGGATCACCGTGAAGGACCTCGGCAGCTCGAATGGCACCTTCATCAATGGCACCCGCGTCACTGAGGGGACTCTCGCCGCGAATGATTCGGTGACCTTCGGCAAGGTCGTCTTCCAGCTCAAGTCCCTCGATGCGACACCACTTCGTCCCGCCGGAAACCAGGCCCCGGCCCCCAACCAGACGATCGTTCGCCAAGTCTCTGTGAGTGGTGGACTGCCGGCAGCGATGTCGCCCTCGGCGTCGGGGAGCCCGAGCGGAGTCGGACAGCTGAAGGTGGCGGGGGTCTCGACCCAGGAGCGGCAGGCCAAGAAGCTGTCGCTGCTCCTGGAAGTGGCTCAGAAGCTTTCGGGAGAGCTGGACCTCGACAAGGTGTTGAGCCGGGTAGTGACCACGACGTTCGACGTGATGAACGTGGACCGGGTGTCGGTGTTGCTCCGGAACGACGGCACCGGCGAGCTCATCCCCCGGATGTCCAAGAGCCGCCTGGGTGACGCTTCGGCGCAGCACGTGCCGCGGTCGATTGCGCGGAAGGCGGTGGAGGAGCGAGTCGCGATCCTGTCGGACAACGCCGCGGCGGATGACCGGTTCAAGGGCGGCCAGTCCATCATGATCCAGAGCGTCCGCAGCGCCATGTGCATTCCGCTCATGGCTTCGGCGGAGCAGGTGCTGGGCATCCTGTACGTGGACAACCTCACTGCGACGAACTCGTTCAGCGACGAGGACCTGCAATTCCTGATCGCCTTCGGCGGGCTCGCGGCGATCGCAATCAAGACCAGCCGCTTCGCCGAACAGATTCAGCGTGAAGCAATGGTCCGCTCCAACTTCGAGCGCTATTTCGCGCCCAACGTTGCCGCCGAGATCGCGCAGCAGCAGGGTGCCGTGAAACTGGGCGGCGACAAGCGGCCGGTCACCATCCTGTTCAGTGACATCCGCGGCTTCACCAGCATGTCGGAGCACATGAGCCCGGATGCGATCGCCGGGCTCCTCACCGACTACTTCACCGAAATGGTGGAGGTGATTTTCTCCCACGGCGGGACGCTGGACAAGTTCATCGGCGATGCGATCATGGCCCTTTGGGGCGCCCCGATCCCCCACGCCGATGATCCGGATCGCGCGGTCGCCGCGGCGATCGGCATGCAGCGGGCGCTGGTAGCGCTCAACGAGAAGTGGAAGGAGGAGGGAAAGCCGGAGATCGGCGTTGGTATCGGGATCAACTACGGCGAGACCTTCGCCGGGAACATCGGCAGCCATCTGCGCCTCGAGTACACGGTGATCGGGGACGCGGTCAACGTTGCCTCGAGACTCTGCTCCAAGAGCAATAAAGGGGAAATCCTGATCAGCGACCCGTTATATCAGGTGCTCAAAGAGAAACCCGAGGTGGAACCGCTGGAGCCGTTGGCCGTCAAGAATCGGGCCGCGCCGGTGCCGGTGTGGAAGGTGAAGAGTTAGTTCCGAGTTCTGAGTTCCGAGTTTCTCAAGCCTGAAGTTGTTGTTAACTCGGAACTCGGAACTCGGAACTGAAACGATACGCCACGCCCGCCTCAGCCAGCAGCCTCAAGACCAACCTCACCGGCAGCCCCATCACCCCGAAGAAATCGCCGTCGATTCGCTCGACCAGGGCAGCGCCATAGCCCTGGATGCCGTAGGCGCCGGCTTTGTCCATCGGCTCCCCGGTGGCGATGTACGCTCGAAGAAAGTCGTCGTCGCAGGGAGAGAAGGTGACCGAGGTGATGTCGGTGGCCTGGCGCAGGGTTCCGTTCGAGACCAGCGCCACTGAGGTGATCACCTGGTGGGTCCGGCCCTGCAGTTTACGGAGCATGGCGAGGGCCTCGTCTGCGTCGGCCGGCTTTTCCAGCAGATCGTCACCCAGCAACACGATGGTGTCGGCGCCGAGGACCAGATCTCCCTTCACGCTCCGCGCCTTGTCCCGGGCCAGCCGCTCGGCGTACTCGACCGGTGTCTCTCCGGCCACTCGCTGCTCTTCGATGTGCGACGGCCGGACCTCGACCCGAATGCCGAGCATCTCGAGGAGCTGACGGCGGCGAGGGGAGGCGGAGGCGAGGGTGAGGGGGTGAGGCATGGTGTGAGGGACGGAAGGGGTCAGGTTTCAGGTGTCAGGGTCAAACGCAAGAATAGTGGGTTAGGGAGCTTGGACCCGCAGTTCCCTGAAACCTGATCCCTGACACCTGAAACCTATTCCCCAATCCCTGCTCTTCTTTCCAGCACCAGCGTCACCGGCCCATCATTATGAATCTCCACCGCCATCATCGCCCCGAACTCGCCGGTCTCGACTTTGAGTCCCTTGGCACGGAGTTGGGCAACGAAGCGCTCGTAGAGCGGGATCGCGACCTCAGGCCGGGCGGCGTCGATGAATGACGGACGGCGGCCTTTCGCGGCATCGCCGTAGAGGGTGAACTGGGAGATCACCAGGATCGCCCCGCCCACCTCGTCCAGGCCGAGGTTCATCTTGTCCTGGGCGTCGCTGAAGAGCCGGAGGCCCACGACCTTCTCGGCCATCCAGTCCGCCTCGGCCGTCGTGTCGGAATGAGTGAACCCCACAAGGAGACAGAAGCCGCAGTCAATCGCACCGGCAACGCGGCCCTCGATAGTGACCGATGCACGAGTGACCCGCTGCAGAACTACGCGCACCTGTGATCTCCGTGGGGACTGGACTCGGATCGGGCACGGGCTCGACTGCTAAGACGCCTATCTTAACGTCGTCCGGGCCCTGGCGGAGGAGGTACGCCCCACCGGCTCCGCGACCCGGGAGGCCTCTCCGGCATCTTCCCAGAACCTCGCGCTTCAGGAATCCATGACGGTCTGTACCAGCTTTACTCGACTCGGGCTCGCGATCGCCGGCCTTTCACTCCAGGCGCCGATGGCCAGCGCTCAGGCGAATTCAACCGACACGGCACTCATCCGCCAGTACCTGCGCGAGGCCGACAGCATCGCGGCCGGAGACGGAGGACTGCTCTGGGGCCTTTCCCTCGCTGGACCGATGATGCTGGTGGATCGTACTACCCGCGCCATCACGGCCAACGTCGCCGATGGCGAAGGGCGGCTGAAGCAGGCAGGATCGGTGTTCGTGGGGACCCTGCCCGCCGACCAGAACGTCAGCAACACCGGATTCAATTGGGCCGGCAAGCGCTGGACGATGGTGGCGCTGCCGGTGCCCTCCAATCCGGTCTCCCGCGCAGCGCTGATGATGCACGAGCGCTGGCACCGCATCCAGGACAGCCTTGGCTTCCCCGCCTCGAGCCCGACCAACGACCACCTCGACGCCCGGGACGGACGCCTGTGGCTCAGACTCGAGGGCCGGGCGCTCCAGCGAGCCTTGGTTACCAGAGGCGACAAGCGCCGCGTTGCAGCCAGCGATGCGGTGCTCTTTCGACGCTATCGCCGTCAACTGATCTCCGGGGCCGACAGCAGCGAGCGGGCACTCGAGATGAACGAGGGCCTCGCCGAGTATACCGGCTTGACGCTGGCCGGTTTCAGCGATTCCGCGATCGCGAGGCAGGTAGCGACGCTCGATACCGCCTCGAGCCTCGGCCGTTCCTTCGCCTATTACACCGGACCGGCCTACGGGCGGCTGCTCGACGCCCTCGGGATGGCCTGGCGCCCGTCGCTGAAGCCAAGTCAGGATCTGTCGGCTCTCCTGGCAACCGCTCTCTTACCCAATCCGATTCCGAGTTTGACTGACGCAGTCCAACGGGCCGGAGCCTACGGTTACGAACTGGTGAAGCAGCAGGAAGAAGCGCGAGCCGTCGCACGGACCGCCCGCCAGGCCGAGCTGAGACAACGCTTCGTCACTGGACCGGTCCTGAGCCTTCCGCTTCGCGACATGAAGGTCGGATTCGACCCCAACCGGGTTGAGCCACTGGACTCGGTGGGACCGGTGTATGCGACTTTGCGCGTAGTTGACAGCTGGGGTGTACTGGATGTGACCGAAGGCGGCGGACTGATCCGTGACTGGCAGGAAGCGATCGTCCCCGCTCCCAGGATCTCCAAGGGCAAGATCTCCGGGCCAGGCTGGACCCTCGATCTAGCCGAGGGCTGGATTCTCGTTCCCGGAACGCGTCAGGGAGACTACACGGTAAGTCACTAGTCGCTCAGTTACCCCATCGAGCGGCAAGGGTAGTAGACTTAGGGTGTATGCCGTTGCGTCTCTTCCCCGGCACTCGGTGGATTTACCAGCGCCGGCGCGTTGGTCGTCTGCCCCACCGACCCGATCCGTCCACCTGGCCCAATGATCGGCTGACCACTGCCTGGCTCGGCCACGCCACTGTACTCCTGAACCTCAACGGACGCTGGATCCTCACAGACCCCGCGCTGCGCCAACGAGTCGGCGTGCACTTCGGTCTGGGCACCGTCGGGCCTCGCCGACTCATCCCCGCCGCCCTCCGGCCGAAGGATATCCCTTCGTTGGATCTGATGTTGATTTCCCATGCCCACATGGATCACCTCGACTACGGCACGCTGCGTTATTTGCCGAGGCGAACGCCGGTCGTCACCAGCCGCGGTAACGCCGACCTCCTGGGACGGTTTACCCGTGTCGAGGAACTGGCGTGGGGCGAGGAGGTGGAGGTCTCTGGCATTGGAGTCCGCGCGACTCCCGCCCGGCACTGGGGTGCCAGGATGATGACCGATCGCCATCGGGGCTACGGCGGATTTCTGCTGGAGTACGAAGGGATCCGCGTTGTGTTCGCGGGAGACACCGCGTACACCGATCGTTATCGCGAGATCGGCGCCGAGGCGCCGGTGGACCTCGCCATTGTGCCGATCGGCGCCTACGACCCGTGGATCGACAATCACGCGAGCCCGGAGCAGGCCTGGGCGATGACCCGCGATCTGCGGGCGCGTTACGTCATGCCGGTGCACCACTCCACGTTTCGCCTGAGCCGCGAACCCCCTGATGAGCCAATCCGCCGCTTTCTCACAGCAGCGGGACCCGAACGCAACAGGATCGTTGCCACCGAGATCGGCTCGACCTGGAGCATGCCTGGATGAAGCTGGCGGTAAACAGGAAAGCGATTACCTGGTCTGGAGTCGTCATCGTGCTGGTCGCGGTGCTCGCCATCAACGGCGGGGCCTGGTTGCTGGAGCGGGCGCTCATGGCTCCGGTCAACACCTACATCCGCGATCGCACTCTCGCCTTTCTGCAGGAGAAAAGCGTCGAAGGACTGACGATCACCTTCCCCCGAGTCGATCTGAGCCTGATCCGCCGGCACCTGTTGATTCACGACCTGAGTATCCGCTACGACAACAAAGACTCCACCCGTTACGTGCGTTTTCAGGCCACGGTTCCCCGGATCGCGCTCGAGGGAGTGGACCTGGCCGACATCATCTGGCACCGGCATCTCCGACTCGACGCGGTGCGTCTTTCGAGTCCGCTACTGAGCCGGTTCAGGGAAACGGCCGATACCACGCGGAAGAAGACTCCGGCGACGGATGAGGAGCGGGTTAATCCGGACTCCCTCGCGGCCGAGATTCCGGCACTCGATACGGTGGTCTACAACCTTTTCGCGAGCTGGCTGCCCGACGATGTCCGACAGGCCCGAATCGATCTGGTGGCCGCCGAGAATGCCACGATCGTCTTCACCAGCCTCAAAGGCAGTAAGATCTCCCGCGATTCCACGGCGGGTATGTCGCTCCGAATCCGGGGGATCCAGCTCGACACGACCGAACGCCGGGTCTTCGAATCCGCCCGTCTCTCCGCCGCGTCCCTGTTCCACCTCACGACGGGACTCCGCGACTCGCTCCGAATCGACAGCCTGCTCGTTCAGCTGGATCCCACCGACACGACCATCGAGTTCCGCTCGCTGCGCACCATCCCCGCGGACAGCGGTCACTCGCTTTACCTGAGCCGATTCAAGCGGGATCACCGGGAAGGAAGGTTCACGCTAGACAGCATCTCCTATCAGACGCTGCGCCCCGATTCGGTATTCTTCGGACGGGGGGCGACCCGGAAGACCCGGGTCCGGTTGATGATGAAGGGTCTCAAGGCCAGCGGCGTCGAAACCGGGGCCTTGCCCGCCATGAAGGCGGTGGCGCGCAAGGTGGAGATCGATTCGATGGTGATCGACGCGCTGGCCGATACTCGCGCAGAGTCTCATCCCAAAAGCCGGCGGCTCTGGCCCCAGGCGCTCGCCGAAACGAAATGGCAGGTTGCGATCGACACCGTCGTGCTCAAGAACGGATTCGTCCGGTATGGAGAGCTGAAACCCGACCGTAAGGAGCCGGCGGTCGCATGGTTTTCCAACATCTCTGCGACTATCACTGGATTGGGCAACCATCCAGAGAAAGCCGTCGTCGCCCATCCGGCAATAATGGTCGCTCAGGGAAAGTTCATGGGCCACTCTCTGCTCGAGACCCGGATGGAAGTTCCCATCGTCCCGGAACGTTTCGCAATGAAAGTGGAGGGAAAGGCAACGGAACTTCCCGCCGTGGCCCTGAACCGGTTCCTCCTCACCGCCGAAGGAGTGGAGGTGACTGGTGGGCGGTTTCACCGGGCCGAGTTCGGTTTCCACGTAGCCAACGGCAGGGCGAAGGGTAACATAACGCTGGTCTACGACAGCCTTTCCGTCGAAATGGTGGATAAGGCGACCAGGAAAAAGGGGCTGAGTCAGCAGCTCAAGACGTTCATCGCCAATGCGCTGGTCATCAGGGGAGACAACATGCCGGACGACAAAGGCCGGCTCGACCCGCAGCCGATCGACTACCGATATCGATTGGGAGAAACGTTCTGGGGCGGAATCTGGCGGGCGCTGCGGAGTGGTTTGGTGAAGACGGTGAAGAAATAACCCGTCTCATATCACCTTCACTTTACCTTCACCCGTTTCGACACTTATTCCGTGAGCCGCTGAGTGCTCGCCGGAGTGCCGATCGGCGGGTCACTCAATCCACAACCAGGCTCTTCGGCCAGGGGGGTAGGGCCATGTCACGCGACTCGGTAGTCGAGCATGTCATCTCCGTGCAGCGCACCCGCAGCCGAATCAGCCAAGCGGCAATGAGGCCCCTATGAGCCGGCGAGCGAAGTGGTGGCTCCTCGCGGTCGGCGTGGTCGTGGTGGTCCTCGCCGTCGCATTGTCGCTCTTGCCCAACCGATTCGAGGCTGCGCTCCGCGCTGAGGTCAACGAGTACATCCGCGAGCGCACGCTCGCGATGCTCAACGAGAAGGACGTCACGGGCCTGTCGGTCGACTTCGGCTCTCTCGACCTGAGCTTTGCCCAGCGCCACCTGATCATCAACGACATCCGCATCCGGTACGACCACCGGGACTCGACCCGGTATGTGCGATTCACCGCTCAGACCCCGCGGGTGTCGCTGCTGGGACTGGACCTGCGGGACATCATCAAGCATCAGAGCTTTCGCCTGGACGAGGTGCGCATTGACAGTCCGGTCCTGAGTGAACTCCAGGAGAAGAGTGGGAAGAAGGCCCCTCCGGAGGTCGTCGCGGTGACGGAGGAAGATTCCATTCCCGTAGCACCGGTCGAGTTTGACACCCTCCTCTACAATGCGGTGGCCGCCTGGCTTCCCGAGGAGATTCGCCAGGCGCGGATCGATCTCATCGCAGTGAAGCACGCCAGCGTGCTGTCCGTCACCAAGCTGGGAAACTCCGTCAACAAAGATTCGCTCGGCAATTTCACGCTGGAGCTTCGCGGGCTGGCCCTCGACAGTCTCAACCGCCGGGTATTCGAGGGCGTATCGATCGACCTCCAGACGGCGCTTCACCTTTCGCCGCGAGCGGATTCGGTCGTGGTGGACACGGTGGCTATCCGACTCGATTCCAAGGATACCGTGCTGACCGTCCGGAGGGCTCGATCGGTCCCGGCCAAGATGGAAAATTCGGCGTTGTTCGCGGAAGGCATCAAACGCTCGAACCGCGACCAGAAACTCACCCTGGATACGCTGTCATACGGCCCCAGAGCCAACGATCAAGGCTGGTTGGCGCGCAACGGGAGGCGACGCAGCCGCATCAGGCTCAACCTGGGACATCTCGAGGTCGAGGGTTCGCTCCTCCGGCGGGCGCTGGGCGAGCGGATTGAGCTTCGTCGGATCGGAGTCGGCAGCATGACGCTCGATGTGCTGGCAGATCGCCGATTCCCACCGGGCCCGCCGAAACCGCGCACGATGTGGTCCCAGCGGCTCGCCGCTCTGGACTGGGCGGTGCGGGTAGACACCATCGCCTTGAAGAAAGGCGTCGTACGATACGGCGAGCTCAACTCGGGGCGTCCCGAGGTGGCGTTGCTCTATTTCTCCGACATCAACGCCCTGGTCACCAAGGTCGGGAACAAGGAGGGCTTCGGTGGCAACGCGTACCCGACCGCGGTCATCAACGCCACCGCCAAGTTGATGGGCAAGGGCGCAGTCAAAGCCCACATCGAGGTACCCCAGAGCCCCGGCACCCATGTCTCCAAAGTCTCCGGAAGCCTCGGCAAGTTCGAGCCCGAGGAACTCAACTCGATGCTGCAGTTCGCAGCCGGAGTGAAGCTCAAGCGCGGGACGATGGATACCGTCAGCTTTGATTTCGCTGTCGCGAATGGCCTGTCCGCCGGGAACTTCTCCTCGACCTTCGACAGTCTAAGCCTCGAAATCATGAATCGGGTGAGCCAGAAGAAGGGGCTCAAGGAAAAACTGATGGGGAAGGTGGCGAATGCCCTGGTCCGCAATTCCAACAAACCGGGCGAGAAGAGCTACCGGCCCCAGGTCCCGATCAAGTACGAGCTCAAGCCGCAGGACAGCTTCTGGGGAATGGTGTGGCAGTCGTTGAAGAGCGGGTTGCTGAAGATGATGAAGGACTGATGGCTGTTAGCTGTTAGCCATTAGCTGCTAGCTGTTAGCGGTGGCAGACAACGCCATGCAAAAGCCCCAAGCTCGCATCTTGAGCTTAGGGCTTTGGTGCTAACAGCTAATAGCTACAGCCAACCTTCACTCGACCGTCACGCTCTTCGCCAAATTGCGCGGCTGGTCCACGTTGCACCCGCGCCGCACCGCCACGTAATACGAGAACAGCTGCAGCGGCACGATCGCCAGGATCGGAGTCAGCAGGTCGATCGTCTCGGGGATAGTGAAAGTTGCGGTCGCGAGACGGCTGATCTGATCGTCCCCATCGTTCTTGATGGCGATGACCTGGCCGCCGCGGGCCCGGACTTCCTCGACATTGGAAATGATCTTGCCGTGGACCGCGTCACGCGGCGCGATGAACACGACCGGCATGTTCTCGTCGATCAGCGCGATGGGCCCGTGTTTCATCTCCGCCGCCGGATACCCCTCGGCATGAATGTAGGAGATTTCCTTGAGCTTGAGGGCACCCTCGAGGGCGACCGGGAAATTGACCCCCCGTCCCAGATAGAGCGCGTTGTTGGAGCGCCAGAACCGCTCGGCGAGCGCTTCGACTTCGTCCGCCCGATCCAGGATCGTCTGCACCTGCTCCGGGAGAGCCCGCAAGGCCTGGATGATCTGGCGGCCCTGCAGGATGCTCAGGTTGCGGAGCCGGGCAAAGCGCAGGGTGATCAAAGAGAGCGCGATCACCTGGCTGCTGAATGCCTTGGTGCTCGCGACGCCGACCTCGGGGCCGGCGTGCAGGTAGATCCCGCCGTCTACCTCGCGCGCAATGGTCGAACCCACGACGTTGACGACGCCGATGGTCCGCGCACCCCGGCGCTTGGCTTCGCGAATGGCGGCGAGGGTATCGGCAGTCTCACCCGACTGGGAGATCCCGATGACCAGGGTGTGATCGTCCACCACCGGGTTGCGGTAGCGGAATTCGGAGGCGTACTCCACTTCGACCGGAATGCGGGCCAGCTCCTCCAGCATGTACTCGCCGATCAGACCGGCGTGCCACGAAGTCCCGCAGGCGGTGATGACGATCCGGTTGATCCGCTTGATGTCGTCGTCGGTGAGGTTGAGTCCCGAGACCCGCGACGTCCCCTCTTCCTCGAGCAGGTGGCCCCGCATGGTGTTCCGCACGGTGTCGGGCTGCTCAAAGATCTCCTTCAGCATGAAGTGGTTGAACCCGCCGCGTTCGATGGTGGCGATGTCCCACTCGATGCGGTTGACCGTCTTTTCGATTCGCGTAGCGGCCAGGTCCCGGACGTGGTAACCCTTCCGATTCAGCACCACCATCTCGCCGTCATCGAGGTAGACGACCGAGCGCGTGTGGGCCAGAATGGCGGAGGCGTCGGAGGCAACGAACCACTCGTTCTCTCCCACTCCGACGAGCAGCGGCGATCCCTTCCGCGCGGCGACCAGAACGTCGGGCTCCTCGGAGCAGATCACCGCGATGCCGTAGGCGCCGTCCACTTCGCGCAGCGCCTGGGCCACGGCTTCCTCGATATTGCCGTTGTAGCACTCACCAACGAGGTGGGCGAGCACCTCGGTATCGGTTTCGGACTTGAAGGTGTGACCACGCTGCTCGAGCGCTCGGCGGATGGCGCCTGAGTTCTCGATGATCCCGTTATGGATCAGCGCGATGCGGCCGGTCTGGTCGGTGTGAGGATGCGCGTTCGGCGTGGTCGGGGCGCCATGCGTGGCCCACCGGGTGTGCCCGATCCCGAGGCTACCCTTCGGCATGGACCCTTCAAGCTGCTTCTCGAGTGCGGAAAGTTTCCCGGCCTGCTTCATCACCGTCAGGCCGGCACCGTTCACCACCGCGATCCCTGAAGAGTCGTACCCGCGGTACTCCAGCCGTCTCAGCCCCTCCAGCAACAGGCCCGCAGCCTGGCGGGGGCCCACATATCCCACTATGCCACACATGCTGAGGAGCCTCGCTAAGCCATGAGTTCGCGGCAAGCCGATATTAGTTCTTCGGCTGCTTCGGCAGTTGGCGCTTCGGCGATGAACCGCACGATCGGCTCAGTTCCCGAAGGCCGAATGTGTACCCATCGGTCCTTCCACGCGAGCCTCAGTCCATCGCGAGTATCCGCCGCCGCATCGCTGAATCGCGCGGTCAGCTTCGCGTACACGGGAGCCAAGTCCTTGCCCCGCTGTCCCTTAGCCTTGACTATCCGGTATTGAGGCTGGCCGGCGACCAACCGGGAAACAGCCTGGCCGGAGCGGGCGAGGAGGTGCAAAATTAGCGCCACACCCACTGGTGCGTCACGTCCAATATGAAGAGAGGGGAGGATCACACCTCCGTTCCCTTCACCCCCGATTACAGCGCCCTCGTCCCGAATGGCCCGAGCGACGTTCGCCTCACCCACTGGAGCGCGGACGAAACGGGCACCACACATCCGGGCGGCATCCTCGACCACGAGACTCGTGGAGAGGTTGGCGACGACGACCGGCGGCTCGGCGGCGGAGCCTGTCCCGAGCGGAGCGAGGGAGCGGCTCGGCGCGTCGCCAGACCCGTTCAGAACCGAGCGGACGGCGAACGCCAGCGTATAGTCTTCGCCGATCGGCCGCCCGGTTTCGTCCACCAGCGCCAACCGGTCCACGTCGGGATCCACTGCCAGACCGATCACCGCGCCACTCTCGCGGACCAGCCGTGAAAGCTCGCCCAGGTTTTCGGGGAGCGGCTCGGGTGCCCGGGGGAACTTGCCGTCGGTCTCCAGATTGATTCCGGAGACTCGACATCCCAGCCGTTCCAGCAACTGGGGAATCGTGGTTCCACCGGCGCCGCGAACACAATCGAGGGCCACGGTGAACTTCTTCGCCCGGATCGCCTCGACGTCGAGACCGGGAAGCGAGAAGACCTGGTCGAGATGCCGCTTGATGGCATCACGGTCTTCCCGGTATTGACCTACTCCCTCCCATCCGGTTCGAGCCGGTCCCTGTTCGGCGAGGGCGCGGACCGCGTTGCCGTCGGCGCCGTCGAGAAATATCCCATCGGGACCGACGAACTTGAGAGCATTCCACTCGATCGGGTTGTGGCTCGCGGTGAGAATGAGCCCGGCCCCGGCGTGGTGATGCTCGACCGCCAGCT
Source organism: Gemmatimonadales bacterium (assembly GCA_036558125.1). Taxonomy (GTDB): domain Bacteria; phylum Gemmatimonadota; class Gemmatimonadetes; order Gemmatimonadales; family GWC2-71-9; genus DATBGE01. The sequence goes on from DATBGE010000143.1 coordinate 32,314, forward strand.
GCACAGTCGGCGTGGGCACGACTCCGACATCGATGACCTCGACGCCCACCGACATGAGGCCCGCGGTGGCGGCTCGCGCGAACATCGGCCCGCTGGTGCGCGCATCGCGTCCCAGCACGACGACCGGCTTGCCGTTTTGCCGAGCCCAGGCGCCGAGCGCCGCGGCATGACGAGCCACCAGTTCGGGCGTCAGGTCCTTGCCGACAATGCCACGCATGCCGGAAACGCTGATCATCAATGTGTCGGACATGGGCGGAAAGGTAGGCGGTATGGCGGGAAGGCGGGATGGCGGTCGGGGCGGTCGAGGCGGTCGGGGCGGACAGGGCGGACAGGGCGGTCGGGCGGGAAGGCGGAACCGGCGTTCGGGACGAACAGGGCGGACGAGTCGGGCGGGGCTGTAGTCCCTCTCTACCGCCTTCCCGGCTTTCCGCCCTCCCATCTACCTACACGTCTATTGGCAACGCCGTCGGATCCGGGAACGCGTTGATGAACGCCTCAACGACCGCGGGGTCGAACTGAGTGCCGGAGCAGGTCCGGAGCTCGGTGTAAGCGTCCGCGGGATCCCGGGAAGGGCGGTAGGCCCGATTGGTGGTCATCGCGTCGAACGCGTCCACTACCCCAACGATCCGGGACTCGATGGGGATGATGTCTCCCTTGAGCCCGTCGGGGAATCCTTTGCCATCCATCCGCTCGTGGTGCGACCGCACGATCCGGAGCACCACGCCCTTTTCCCGCGCGAGGGGCGCCAGGATCTTCTCACCGAGCAGAGTATGCTCGGTGATGTGCTGGAATTCGTCCGGCGTGAGCGGACCGGGTTTGTTGAGGACCGCTTCCCTGGTGCCGATTTTTCCGATGTCGTGCAACTCCGCACCGAGCCGGATGTGCTCCAGCATTTCTCCGGTATAGCCCAAGCGTAGTGCCGTCTTCACGGCGTAGCGGCTTACCCGGCGGGAATGGCCCTGGGTGTAGGCATCTTTCGCTTCGAGAGCGTGGGCCAGCGTCTGCACCGCTTCGAGAAAAAGCTCGCTGATCCGGGTGGCCTGGCTGCGTACCCTCCGCTCGAGATTCTTCTGGTAGAACCGCCGCTGGAGCAGCAGCTCGCGCTTTTCGAGGGCCTTGAGCACCCGGGCCCGGACTTCCTCCAGCATCGCCGGCTTCTGGAGATAATCGAGCGCTCCCTTTTCCAGGCAGGAGACCGCGGTCTTCACCTCGGCGACACCGGAGAGCATGATGACCGCGGTGTCGGGATAGCGGGCGAGTACTCCCTCCAACAGCCCCAGCCCGTCCATCCCCGGCATGTTGATATCGGAGATGATGAGCGGGACCTCACCTTCGCTCTCGAGCAGGGCCAGAGCCTCCTCACCGCTTCCCGCTTCGAGGCAGGTAAAGCCGAGACTCTGAATCATGCGCACCATAGCACCGCGCACCTTGAGGTCGTCGTCGGCGACGAGCGCGCGCGGCGCCAGCACCCGGGGCTCCGGGGGCGTGACCCCGCGCAAATGGCTTCTCCACCCTCTAGCGGGCGTTCGATCCACCGGTTTCTCCGTCACCTTGCCGCGCTTTGTTCAAGGCCATTAGGTTCCCGCCACCCTTTCTCCCCTGCAATGACCAGGATTCGCTCGAAAGATCTGGATCGGGGCTTCTCCACCCGCGCAGTGCACGCCGGCCAGCAGGAAGATCCGCTGGCCGGGGCCGTGATGACACCAATCTACCAGACCAGTACCTATGTCCAAGAGGGTCTGGGGCGCCACAAAGGCTACGAGTACGCCCGCACTCAGAACCCGACCCGTGAGGCGTTGGAGCGCAACGTCGCCAGCCTCGAGGGCGGACAATACGGCTTCGCGTTCGGCTCAGGTCTCGCGGCGACCGACACGGTGCTCAAGCTACTCTCCGCCGGGGACCACGTCGTCTGCGGTGAGAATGTCTACGGCGGAACTCACCGGTTGATGGAACGGGTCTACGCCCGGCTCGGACTGTCGTTCACCTTCGTGGATGCGCGCGATATCCGGAATATCGAGCGGGCGGTAACACCCGCGACCCGGATGATCTACTGCGAGACGCCCACCAATCCGATGATGCACATCACGGATCTCGCCGCGGTGGGTGATCTCACGCAGGCGCGCGGGCTGCTCCTCGCCGTCGACAACACCTTCGCTACACCGTTCTTCCAGCGGCCGCTCTCATCCGGAGCGGACATCGTCATTCATTCCACGACCAAGTACCTGAACGGCCACAGCGACATGGTGGGCGGTGTCGTCGTCACGTCACGCGACGACCTCGCCGAGCGGATCGGCTTTCTGCAGAACGGAGCCGGCGCGGTTCCCGGCCCCATGGATTGCTGGCTGGCACTGCGCGGCATCAAGACATTGCCGCTGCGCATGCGCCGACACGACGAAAACGGGCGTCGCATCGCTCAATGGCTCAGCCAACATCGTGCCATCACGAAGATTTACTATCCCGGCCTGCCGTCTCATCCCCAGCACGACCTGGCCTGCCGGCAGATGACCGGCTTTGGTGGAATGATCTCGATCGACCTGGGGGACCCCGAGAAGGCCCGGCGAATGGCCGAACGGACGAACATCTTCGCCTTGGCCGAGTCTCTGGGCGGTGTCGAGAGCCTGATCGGCCATCCCGCGTCAATGACACACGCGTCAGTTCCGGTCGCGATGCGTCAGGCAATGGGCCTCACCGACAGCCTGATTCGCCTGAGCTGCGGCATTGAGGACGCCGAGGACCTGATGGCGGACTTGGAGCAGGCGCTAGGGTAGCATGCCGTTCCGTATCAGAATGAAACGAAGTAGAATTCACGACGTAGGGTCGCTCTCCTCACCACGGACGAGCCGTCTATGAGCACCTCGGTTCCAAGCACGCGGCCGCGGCGTACCCTGCCCCAGATTGCCGCCGTTTCCTGGGAACATCCGGCCGATCGCGCAGCCCTTCAGGCGATGCGGGCGGTTCCCGGCTTCGATGAAGCGGTCCGCAAGATCGTGGCGATCCTGGGCGGAGAGCGCGGTATCCGCCTCCTGTTCCAGGCCAACGCAGTGAAGGCCGGTCCCTCCCAACTTCCCACGCTCTACAGCACGCATGTCGAGGTGTGCACCACCTTCGACTGGCCCAAGGTTCCCGAGCTGTTCGTCACCCAGACTCCGATATTCAATGCCGGAGCCTACGGGGTGGACGATCCCTTCATCGTCCTGCACTCCGCGGCGTTGGAAATGCTCGACGACGAAGAGATGCGGGCGCTCATCTCGCACGAGATGGGACACGTGATGAGCGGCCATGCGCTCTACCGCACCATCGCCGAGATCCTGTTGCTGGTGAGTTTCTCGGCGTTGCCCATCCTCGCGGGCATCGCGCTTCTTCCGATCCGCCTCGCCCTCTTGGAATGGATGCGGAAGTCGGAGCTCTCGAGCGATCGCGCCGGCCTGCTGGGGAGCCAGGACCCCCTTGCGTCCCAGCGGCTGTTCATGAAAATGTCGGGCGGCGTGCGACCGCCCAACGTGGTGGGCCAGCTCAATCTGGAAGCGTTCATGGCCCAGGCGCAGGAGTATTCCCAGAGCAACGAGGGTCTCGATGTGATCTACAAGATCCTCAACACTCTGGCGCTCACCCATCCGATGCACACCGTGCGAGCCGGCGAGCTGCAGCAGTGGATGGCGGCCGGCGAGTACGACCGGATTCTTCGCGGCGAATACACCAGGCGTGGGCCGGAGTCGGCCTCGCGCCCGCTCCGCGATGACTTCGCCGAGGCGGGGAGTCATTACGCCCGGGAGACCCGGGAGACGCTGGATCACGTGGTCGACGCCGCCAAGAAGGCCGCGAACCGGGTGGGAGAGGCCTTCCGGAAAGCGCAGGAGAAATGAGAGTACTGGTCGTCGGAGGGGGAGGACGGGAACACGCGCTTTGCTGGGCGCTTCGTCACGACCTTCCCTCCGCCGACATCTACTGCGCGCCGGGTAATCCCGGCACTGCTGAAATCGCCACCAATCTCGAAATCTCCGCCACCGACATCGATCGCCTCGCCGACGCGGCCGACGCCTACGGCATCGACCTCACCGTCGTTGGCCCCGAGCAGCCGCTCGCGCTGGGACTGGCCGACCGGCTTCGGGCGGAGGGCCGCTCGGTGTTCGGGCCCGGCGCCGCCGGCGCGGCCATCGAAGCATCGAAGGCCTTCGCGAAGGAAGTGATGAAAAAGGCCGGCGTGCCCACCGCGGCGAGCCGGTCGTTCGATCGCCTGGACGAGGCCCTCCAGTACGTTGACAGTCACGCCGAGCCGCTGGTGGTAAAGGCGTCGGGCCTCGCCGGCGGCAAGGGCGCGGTGGTGTGCATGACGCGCGCGGATGCGCGCAGCGCGGTTCGCACCATGCTGGGCGAAGGACGATTCGGCCTGGCCGGCCGGGTCGTCGTCATCGAAGAATTCATGGAAGGCGAAGAACTCTCGTTGCTGGCGATCACCGACGGGCAGAGCGTGGAGCTGCTCCCGGGCGCGCAGGACCACAAACGGCTGGGCGAGGGAGACCACGGGCCCAACACCGGAGGGATGGGGGCGTACAGCCCGGTGTCCATCGCCACTCCCGCTCTGCTGGAGCGAGTGGAGAAGGAAGTCCTGCTCCCCACGCTTCAGCAGCTTGCCCGCGAGGGGGCTCCTTTCTCCGGAGTCCTCTACGCCGGCCTGATGATCGGGCCGGATGGGAGCCCTCGTGTCGTCGAGTTCAACTGCCGGTTCGGAGACCCCGAGGCCCAGGTCATTCTCCCTCTCCTCGCCGGCGGCCTCGCGGAGTGCATGGCGAGTGTGGCGCGGGGACAGACGCCGACGGCGCTCTCTCTCGAGCCCGGCCTCTTTGCCGTGACGACTGTGCTCGCGGCGCGCGGCTATCCGGAGGTTCCGGTCAAGGGAGCGGAGATCACGATTCCCGAATCGCTGGCTCCGGAAGTGACCGTCTTTCATGCCGGCACCGCGCGTGACGAAGAGGGCACCTTGCGAGTAGCGGGAGGCCGGGTGCTGAATGTGACAGCGGTCGCCTCCAGCTTCGAGGAGGCGCAGGCGAAGAGCCGGGAGGCCGCCGAGGCGATTCAGTTTGACGGCAAGGTCTTCCGCAGAGACATCGGATGGAGGGAGGCGGCGCGACTGACTTCCCGCGTGTGACGCAGGTCCTGCCTTGGTCGTCCTTCCTCTGTCATTGTACGGTTTTCACCTCCTTTGTAGGCGAAATTCCTACGAGAGCATGCGGTTCCCGCGTGTGACGCAGATCCTGCCCTAGTCGTACCTTCCTGTGTCATTATTGCGGCGTTCGCCTGCTCTTGTGGGCGGAAATTCTCAGGGAGGAAGTATGTCTTCATCGCGCAGTCGCAGGACCTTGGCCCTCCTCTCACTGTCCCTCGTGGGGCTGGCGGGCCTGGCATGTGGTAGTACGACCAGTTACGGGAGCGGTGGTGGAGGTGGAAGCAACTATCCGAATCCCACCGGCGCTCAGGTCATCATGGTTCATGGCGCCAGGAATAAGACCACCACCGCGTTCAGCCCGGACCCCTTCACGGTTTCGCTGAACGGTGCGGCTTCGGTCAGCGTCGAGTTCGGCAACGATGATAATGAGACCCATCATGTCGTCGAGAGCGTGGCGAATCCGACCTTTGACAGCGGCAACCTGCTCAAGGGGACGACGTATACCCACAACTTTACAACGGCCGGCACGTACAACTACCACTGCTCGATTCACCCGAACATGGTCGGGCAGATCAAGGTCAACCCGTAGCACAGGCTTCGAAAGTGCGGAGCAGGGCGCCCTTGCCGGCGCCCTTTTTTTGGCCACCTTCAACCTCTTCAGACCTTCAGAGAGGACCTTCGTGCCGGAAACCCCACTCGCAGGATGGGAAAGCTTCTACGTCATTCTGGGCTCGTCCGCGGCGGCGCTGACCGGGCTTCAGTTCGTCGTCATGGCGCTGGTCGCTGATTTGCCCCGGGTGGGCTCGGTCCACGACATCGCGACCTACGGCACCCCCTCCGTCGTGCATTTCTGCACGGCACTGCTCATCTCATGCATCCTGAGTGCTCCCTGGCCGGATCTCGAAGCGGTTCACATCCCGCTGCTTCTCACCGCCGCGGCCGGGGTCGTGTATATGGTGATCGTGATCCGGCGGGCGCGCGGCCGAGGGAACTACAAGCCTGTTTTGGAAGACTGGATCTGGCACACCATGCTTCCCTTCCTCGCGTATGCCCTGGTCTGCGGTGCCGCTCTCGAACTGGAGCATCACCCGACCGCAGCACTCTTCCTGATCGGGGCTGCGACGCTACTGCTCGTCTTCATCGGGATTCACAACGCTTGGGATACCGTAGTGTGGATTGCGACGCAGGAGGCCCGGAAGAAAAAGGCTCACACCAGCGACTAGCTAGAGTCCCTCGGCGGGAACCCCCGCCGTTGCGGAGGGAACCGCTCGGGTGATCGCCTCGAGGAGCCGATCGCCGCAGATGGGTTTGTGCAGGTACTCGCAGACCCCGCAGGCCCGGTAACGGGCTTCGGCTTCGGGCCCATCATCCGCGGTGTAAATCAGGGTGGGAAGCCGCACTCCTCTGCCGACAAGGTGCAAGTGCAGCTCGAGTCCGGTCATCTGCGGCATGTGCGCGTCGAGCAGCAGACAATCGGGAAGTCCCCCTCCGAGGGCCAGCGACTCGATGAACTCGGGGCCCGAGGCATAGACTGAGGGCCTGAGTCCGAGGGCTTCACACAGCCGCCGCAGGCCCACCCGGACCGAGGCTTCATCCTCGACGATCGCGACCGAGATCGGATGGGCCTGCCGGCTCATTAGTGCTGGAAGGAAGGCAAATGCGTGGACCCGGGGCCTGGCGGTTCCAGGGCGACCTCAGGCGACGACACGAGCAGGCAGTGAACCGTAGCGCCACGATCGGCGTTGTTTTCCGCCCAAAGCCTGCCGCCGTGAGCCGCCACGATCGTCCGTGAAATTGAGAGTCCGAGCCCCAGCCCCTCGGACTTGGTCGTGACGAATGGTTCGAAGAGACGCTCCAGCAGCGCCGCCGGGATTCCGGTTCCAGAATCCCGGACCGAGACATGCACGTTGTTTCGCGCATCCACGTTCGCGATCAGCGTCAACCGCCGGTCGGCTGCCGCCGTGGAGGTCATGGCTTCACAGGCGTTGATGATCAGGTTGAGCAGCACCTGCTGGAGCTGCACCCGGTCTCCGAGTACGGAAGGGAGATCAGGCGACACCAGCGCCGTCGCAGTCACCCTCCGCGTAATCAGCTCGGCATGGGCCAGCTCGAACACCTCCGAGACGAGCTCCCGGATATCCATCGGCTGAAGGTGAGTGTCACCGCGTTTGAGCAGCGCCCGGAGGCGGCGGATGACCTGCGCAGCGCGCTGATCCTCGGAGGCGATGTCACCCAGAATCTCGTCTAACTCCTGCAGGTTGGCGGGTTCCCGCCGGAGCAGGCGCCGGGCGGCTTCCGCGTTGCTGGAGATCGCGGTCAGGGGCTGATTGAGCTCGTGGGCCAGGGCGCCGGAAAGCTGTCCCAGGACCGCGACTCGGGCCAGGTGAGAGAGTTCGCGCCGTTGTTCCTCGATCTGCATCAGGGCCTGTCGTCGCGCGGTCACGTTCGCTCGGGTCACTACCGCGCCACCATCTGGCCGCGCCAGTGTCTCGAGGCTCAGCGCGTAGCGCTCACGCTTCCCATCCTGGCCCTGATCATATTCCATTTCGAAGCGGCGGCTCTCGCGACGCAGTACCCGCTGGACCCCGGCCAGCGCCCGCGCCGCCGTCTCGTCCCCCTGGTCCGCTGCCGCGCGGCAAGCCTCGAGGTAGTCGTCTCCCACGCCCACCCGGTGGAACAGTTCCACCTCGGCGGTCTCGGCGAAGCGCCGCCAGGAATCGTTGGCTTCGAGCACAATCCCGCGAGCGTCGAGGATCGCGACGTGATCCTGAAGCGAGGCAAGTAGCGCGTGATAGAGCTGGACGACCTTGTGGCGCCCGCTGTTGACCGCGGCAATGCAGAGCACAGGGAGCGTCGTCAGGAGCAGGAAGACCTGCAGCAGAATAACGTTGGCGTCGGTCGCGGTCGCAACGAACGGGCCGGTGCCCCGATCGGCGGCCCCGATTGCACCGAAGGCTACGAAGGTCAGTGCAAGGCTGGCTCCCGCCGGGCCAAAGCGCAGCGCCGCCCAGATCAGCACCGGCAGCGGTGAGTAGAGGGGAAGGGCGATGTGCCAGGGGTGGCGGCCGCGCCAGAGCAGGGCGATGGCACAGGTCAACGCCAGCCCAACAGTCAGCAGGATCCCCTCGAGAATCCGTCGCCGTTCAATGCGCTGATACCACAGACTCGGCATGCCAGCAACGGTGAGTACCAGCGCCGGCAGCAGGGTCAGGCCGGTGAGGGCGTTCGACATGAACCAGCCCCTCCAGGGATCCCAGTACGTCGTGGCCCCACCGTGCAGCACGACATCGGCCGCGCCGAGGCTGGCTCCCACTGCTGGCGCGACGAGGACCGCGCTGAGAACGAACAGGGCCAGGGCGCGGACACTGTCCAGCCGCGGCGGGCCACCGAAGGCCCACTGCAGCAGGACCGCCGCGGTGAGCGCTCGCGAAATGTTCGCCACGTCAGCCAGCAGCACCCAGCTCACACTCCATTGAGGCCAATGGGCGATGAAATGGGCGATGGAGCCGACCAGGATGTACCAGATCCAGTCCCGCCGCGCAGTGGCGATCAGCGCCGCGGTCAGGATGGCATAGGGCGGGAAGAGAACGGCGGCGCCGATCTCGGGATATCGCAGCACGGCGCCAAGGTAGTTGCCGAGCAGAATGGCGGGGGTAAAAAGCAGCAACCCGGGCGCAAGGGGAACAAGCCCTGCGTCGGCCACGGCGGCCTCGCGCGGATGCTGTGCGGTCATCAACCGGTGCGATTGGCGCGTTTGTCCCTCGGAGCGCCGAGCCGGGTCGGTTCCTACCGGCTGGCGGGACCCAATATGACGCGCCGGCTCTGGCCCGGCTATTGGTCCAGAGGGAACGGCTTCCGGCACTTCGGCGGGTCTCCGGGCACCGTTCACGGAGGAACGAAGTCACCCCGACCGTGGGTCGGCCACCCTTCCGACTATAGATTAGTGGAAATGCCTGAACTACCCGAAGTCGAAACCATTGTCCAGGACATTCGCCCGGATCTGGTCGGCCGCACGATTCGGCGGGCCACTCTGTCTCACATCGATGTGCTGCGAGGAGTAACCCGCCCCAAATTGCTCAAGGCGCTGAAGGGCGCGGCCATACGCAGTGTGACCCGCCGGGCCAAACACGCCGTCATCGCGTTCGAAGAGCGGCGCCTCGTGATCCAGCCGGGGATGACCGGCTCCCTGACCGTGCGCCGAGAGCCCCTTACCCGTGACGAGGCGAAATACGCAGTCCTCCGCGCACCGCTCGATTCCGGCCGTGAACTGGTCTACCAGGATGTCAGGCGGCTCGGCACCCTCTTGTTGCTGAACGAGCGGCAATGGGCTGCATACGACGCCTCGATTGGGCCCGAGCCGCTGGAGCCGGGTTTTACCCCCGAAGTATTTCGGACTTCGCTCAAACGCACCCGGCAGGCCATCAAGAAGGCGTTGATGGACCAGAAGCTCATCGCCGGTGTGGGGAACATCTACGCGAATGAGGCGCTCTTTGCGGCCGGCATCGATCCGTCCCGTTCGGCGGCTTCGCTCAGCAAGGAAGAGTTCGGCCGGCTCTTCGTAGAGATCCGGCGGATTCTGAGCGCCGCGATAGAGGCTGAGGGGACCACGTTTCGCGACTATCGCACCGGCACCGGCGAACCAGGCAATTTCCAACTCGAGTTGCTGGTCTACGGCCGCGAAGGTGAACCCTGCCGCCGCTGTGGGACGCGGTTGGTCGGGACGCATACGATCGACGCGCGGATTACTGTTTTTTGTTATAGGTGCCAGGGCTGATAGGTGGTAAGGAGTAGGGTGTAGGGAGTAGGGCGCGTACGAACCTAGCTCGTCTCCCACACCCTACTCCTACACCCTACACCCTACTCCCTACTCCCTACCACCCACCACCGTGCCCCGTTCACCGACCCTCGCCCTACCTACCACCGACCTCGTCCACCTCAAGGAACGGGTGCGTCGCCTGGCGGAAGATCGGCCCGGGGTCTATCGCATGCTCGACCCACGGGGCCGGGTGATCTACGTGGGCAAAGCCAGACAGGTCCGGACCCGACTGCTCTCCTATTTCCGTGCCGACCATCCCGACGAGAAGGCTGCGCGCATTCTTCACGCCGCCGCCGACATAGCCTGGGACTACGTGCCGAGCGAGTTCGCGGCCTATCTGGGCGAGTTGCGGCAGATCGTTCGGCACCGGCCGATGTTCAACCAGCGGATGAACCGGACCCGCAAGACCTTGTTCATCCGGGTCCAGGGAGGTCCGGCGCCCAAGGTGTCGGCGGGAGGTCCGCTGGACGAGAGTGTCCGCTGCTACGGGCCCTTCATCAGCGCCGAGCGAGTACGGGACGCGGTTCGAGGCATCAACGACCTGCTGGGTCTCCGTGATTGCGCGCCGAACATGCCGATGGTCTTCGCCGGGCAGACCGATCTGTTCGACGTGGAAAGACGGGCCGCCTGCATGCGTCACGATTTCGGCTTCTGCACCGGTCCGTGCGCCGGTTTTGTGACGGAAAGGGACTATCTCAGCCGAGTGGACACGGCCGTCGCCTTCCTCGAGGGGCGTACGATCCAGCCGCTCGACCGGGTGATTACCGAAATGCAGCAAGCGGCCGATGCCGGCGAGTTCGAGCGCGCTTCGCTCTGGCGGGAACGATTCGAGCGGCTGGAATGGCTCCTCGCCGCTATCGCACGAGCACGGACCGCGGTGGACGCGCTGAGTTTTGTTTATCGCGATCCCGGACTAAAGGGAGACGATCGCGCCTACCTGATTCGCCAGGGCGTCGTGCTCGCGTCGTACCCATTTCCTTCGACGCCAATCGAGCAGGAAGCCTTCCGGGCCGTGGTGAAGGACATGCTGTCGGCCCCCGCCCCTTCCTCAGGTCCCCTCCCCTCTCGCCACCTGGATGAAATCCTGCTCGTGATGTCGTGGTTCCGTCGCCATCCCCAGGCATTCCGGCGGACCACACCACTCAATTCCTGGGTGGCCTGATGCGTGGTCGGCTGTTGGTCGTGGCTCTCGCCGGCATCCCCTTCATCCTCGGCGCCCAGGAAGCACCGGAGCGGGCAGCTCTCCAGCGGCTCCAGGATTCGCTGGTCTCGGTTCATGATACGCTGGCTCTCCGTCGCCTCGATCGCTGGCTGGAAACAGGAGCGGGGGGAACTGCGCGAGGCGGCGGGCTCCTGCTCCGGCGTAGCCTCATCCGAATCCGAATGGGCCAGCTGGGCGATGGGTGGAATTTCGGTTCTGCGCAGCGACTCGCCCGGCAAGCCACCCGAACGCAGCCCGATTGGCCCGCCGCCTGGTACCTGAGCGGTCTCGCCTCCCAGGAGCTGGGACGCTGGCGCGCCGAGACCGGATCCAATCTCGGAACCAGAGTGGGATTCAGCGCTCTTGAAGGTGCGGCCCAGCAATACCTCCGTGCGCTCCAGATTGACCCCGGCTACCTCCCCGCCCTACGCGCCCTGAGCGAGGTCGCTTCAGTCCTTCAGGACACGACGCTCATTGGCTCGACCGTACTCCCGGCATTCCGCCACGCCGGAGCGACCGAATCCGGCGGCGACGCGAGTATTCTGCTGGCCCGAGGCCGGTACGAGCGACTGATGGGCGACGCCGATTCATCGCTCGCCGCACTCCGGGGCTACGCGGAAAAGGAGAGAAGAAGCGGCGTGGCACTGCACGAGCTGGCATGGAGCGCCGCCCTGGCAGGAGACAGCGATGCGGTGCGGAGCTATTACGAAGGCGCGGCGTTCGATGACTCAGCCGCGGTTGCTGCGTACCGGTCGGATCTGGAACTGCTGGCCGACGACAGTACACTCCAGGCCTTCGACTCGACTCATGGCGAAGCGCGCACCGAGTTCCTCCAGCGCTTCTGGACCCTGCGTGACCGCCGCGATCTTCGCACCGAGGGCCAGCGCCTGATAGAGCACTTTCGTCGTCTCACCTACGCCGAGCGCCATTTCGCGCTGCTAACCAACCGGCGGTGGAGCTCCATCGATGACATCTACCGGTCGCCGGATCTGCCCTTCGACGACCGCGGGATGGTCTATCTCCGTCAGGGGAAGCCCGATGAGGTGATCCACCCCGTGCTCGCCGGCATGGGGCCCAACGAGACGTGGGTCTATCGCCGTGGCGAAGGAGACCTGTTGCTCCACTTCAAGGGCGGTGGCGCGTACACAGTTGGCGGGGACATCCAGGACTATCGCCTGGTGAGGAGCATCTTCGAGTTGGGCGCAGGCTCAGATGCGCAGGTCGAAATGCTGCTGGCCTCGCGCGCCGACCTGCTCGACGTTTACGCCAAGTTCCTCAACTGGGGTCAGTATGCCCGGGCCCGCGCCGTTGACCGGGAGCAGGATATCGTGGAGGGCAGCATAGAGGTGGCGACAGTCACCGATGCCAACGCCCGGCATTATCGGCGGAGCATCGCCGCCGCGGCGGATGCCGTGGCTGTTGGAGAGATCGACCGGTCGCCGCTGGTGCACCTCGTCCTCGCGGTTCCGTTGCAAGACGAACAGGTGGATCCGAACCAGGTCCATCTTCCGGTAAGGATCCGGGTGGGCTTCTACAATGCCGCCGGCGTTCCCGGTCCTGCCCTCGACCGCGACACGGTGCTCAGGGTGCGGAGAACCGAAGATGGGCTGCAGGCGCAGGGCCGCCTGGAGTTCGTCCTCCCGCCCGGAGCGTGGTTGTATCGAGTCAGCGTCGAGACCACCGACTCGACCGGGGGCATTCTGCCGGAGGACTCGGTGCGAGTCGAGGCGGTCACCGGATCACCGCTCTCGTTGAGCGGCATCGCCCTGGGGACCCGGTCGAAGGGCGTAGAATGGGTTGCGGCCCCGGGCGATACCGCGGTCTTCAATCCCAGTGCGACGTTCGATCCGGCCGATCAGGTCGAGATGTATTTCGAGGCATACGGCTTGGAGACCACACGGCCGGTTCGGGCCGAGGTCCGCATCACTCAAGGCAAGCGGGATGCATTACGACTGAGCTATGAACAGCCCGTTTCAGGCGCTCCACTCCGGGTCCGTCGCTCGCTCGAAATCGCGAACGTGAAGCCGGGCAAGTACCGGCTCGAGGTGCGAGTGGTGACTGAGGATGGAGAAGAGGCCTCGACTGCGAGGGAAATCGAAGTGAAGCGGCGAACCGGACGGAACCAACGCAACTCTCAGTAGCCGCCCTCGAGTTGAACCGGCGCCCACCAGTCGGGACGCCGCTCCAGCATCGTCGGTTGAACAGCGGCAGTCGCCTGAGGCCAGATGAACCAGCCCTGCGGCGAGTCGTCGAAGACCCGGAATGCCATTCGAGGCAAGCTTCCCGCCTTCGCCTCGTGGAAATACGCCGGATCCAACTTGAGTTCGAGCGACCAACCGCCTGGTCCATTCTCCGTCCGAACCTCCCAGCCGCCCCCTTCTCGATCCTTCCCCAGTCGCCAATCCGGATCGCCCCTCGGCGGCTGCCACTTTCCTCCCTGGCCGCGGAAGACGACGCTGCTGTCGATCATGCGGCGGAAATACCACTGGAAGTCGTCGTGGTCCGGCGCTGGCGATGCATCGCCCCGGGTGTCGAGGCTGATGACAAGGTCATCTCCCCAGTAGTAGGTCGAATCTTCCACCTCCGCGGCCAGATAGACGCTTTCCTGCCACCGAACGAGCCAGAGTCGCACGATGCCGCCGGGACGCTGGATGAGTGACGAAGGGGTTCCCCACTCCTCGGCTGTCGCCCGCCCGTCGAAGACCGGGGCCCTGGCAGCGGTCCTTACCCGGAGCGTGTCGGCGATGAAGCCAAGTGCCAGCAGCATCGGGATCATTGGAAATCAGTCTTCGTCCAGGCCCAGCAGAGGCACGAGGCGGGCGCGCGGCGGGAGGCCGGCCTCGAGCTCCATGATGCCAACCGTCGGCGGGAGATTGAACCGGCGACGTCCGGCGCCACCAGGGTTCATCACAGTGACGACCACGTCGAGAGTGACCAGGAGCGGCTTGTGGGTGTGGCCGAAGACAATCACTTCGGCGTTGGGGTAGGCTTCGTAGAGCAGGTCCGGCGTGGGAGAGCCGAACTGATCTCCGTGAGTAATTATGAAGTCGAGCCCCTCTATCCGAGTCTGGACGACCTCCGGCAGCCGGTTCCGAAGATCATAGCCATCGGTGTTGCCGTATACCGCGGTGACGGGCGCAATCGCCTCGAGCTCGTCGAGAAGCGCCGCCGGTCCGATGTCCCCGGCGTGAATGATGTGGTCAACTTCGCGAAAGACCTCGAAGACCTCGGGCCGCAGAAGCCCATGAGTATCCGAGATGATGCCCAAGCGCATTGATAATTGAAGAGTGAAAATTGAAAATTGGGCTAGCGGCCTGAAGAGGAGAACAATTTGCAATTTTCAATCTGCAATTTTCAATCTCCTTCTCCCTTCCACCTCTTCCCAACGTCCACCTCTACCCCCAACTGGTCCAGGACTCGCTGAACGACGAAATCCACCAGCTCGCCGATCTGGGTTGGACGGTGATAAAAGCCGGGGGCTGCGGGAATCACGACCGCGCCTGCCTCGGTCACCGAGACGAGGTTGCGGAGATGAATCAGGGAGAGCGGAGTCTCCCGGGGTACCAGGATCAGTTTGCGCCGTTCCTTGAGCACCACGTCGGCGGCGCGCTCGACCAGCGATCGGCTGGTACCGCCCGCAATCGCCGCGACGGTGCCCATCGAACAAGGGCAGATGACCATGCCCGCGGTCTTGACCGAGCCGGAAGCTGGTTTGGCACCGCGATCGTCATCGGAGTAGACGGTGACATTGGACCACTCTCCTCCCGTCGCGGCGCGGAGTCCCCCCTCATCGTTGATGCCGCACTCGGCGTTGAGCAGCCTCCACCCGTGACTGCTCACGATCAGCCAGACCGGAACTCGATTTCGGGCGAGAAGTTCGAGCAACCGCACCGCATAGGGCGCGCCTGATGCACCGGTGATCGCCAGAACGATCGGGAGCAAGATCAGCGGCCCCGGCGGTTCGCGGTGGGGTTCCGCACCGGATGACTTGGGGGTGGTGGAGGAGGAAGCTGGTCGGCGGGAAGCTCCTTGCCTCCTTCTTTGCCTTTCTTCGCCGGGTTCGGAGTAGTCTTACGCCAGAACATCGACTCCTGTTCCCTCTTCTTCCCGCGTCCTCGACTCATCGTTTACCTCTCATGGTGTCATACCAGCCGGTCCACCAGCGCGAAGGCGAAGACAGTGAGACTCATGATGCCGTTCATGGTGAAGAAGGCGGCATCGAGCCGGGAGAGATCCCCGGGTCGTACCAGCCGGTGTTCGTAGGCAAGGATCAGAGCGGCGACCCCTACACCGATGTAGAACCAGACGCCAAATCCGGCGCCAAGCCCGAACAAGAGCAACGACGGAATAGTGATTCCGTGCAGGAGCTTTGCGACGAGAATGCTTCGCTTCTCGCCCAGTCGCACCACCGCGCTTCGCAGTCCCTCGCCTTTGTCGAAGGCCTGATCGGGCAAGGCGTAGAAGATGTCGAACCCGGCGACCCAGGTGGCGACCGCGAGACTGATCGCGACCAGAGTCCACCAGGGACTGCTCCACGCTCCGGTGATCGCCAGGTATCCGCCGACCGGCGCAATCGCGAGACTCATCCCCAGCCACAGGTGTGGCCACCAGGTGAATCGCTTGCTCAGACTGTAGAGCATGATCCAGCCAAGTGCGAAGGGACTCAGGTAGAGGCAGAGTCGGTTGAGACCGGCGGCACACGCCAGGAACAGCGCCGCCGCAATGACCACGGAGATCCAGGCCTGGGTCACACTCAGCGCCCCGCGAGGCAGCTCCCGGTTCCGGGTCCGCGGATTCCGCGCGTCGAACTCCCGGTCCACGATCCGATTGAAAGCCATCGCCACCCAGCGGGCCGCGGAGAACGCGAGCACCACCAGACCCACCTGCCGCCAAGTCACGCCACGCTGGAACGATGCCTCGAGAACGCCGAGCAGGGCGAAGGGGAGGGCGAAGAGCGTATGGGGCAGTTTGACCAGGTTGGCATAGCGAACCAGGAGAGACTCGCCGCTGTACGTCTGGCCTTCCCGCGCACTCGGTAGTCGATGGTCGATGGTCACCTGTCGACGGTCTCCTCGGCCCGGAAACAGGAGAGCAGCTCAAGACCGGCGATGAAAGACCATCGACCACTGATCGTTGACCATCGACCGCTCATTTCCGGGTACCTACGTGAATCGCGGCGATGCCGCCGAAGACGAGTCGGTAGCTCACATCGCGGAATCCCTGGCTCGCGATCCGGGTCGCCAGCTCATCCGGTCCGGGGAAGGCGAGGACCGAATCAGGCAGATAGGTGTACGCATCACGATGTCGCGAGATGAGCCGGCCGATCAGCGGCAGGACTCGCCGGAAATAAAAGAAGTACAGGGAACGCATCGGCTCTCGCGGCGGAGTCGTGAATTCCAGAATCACGAACCTTGCCCCCTTCTTGAGCACGCGGCCCGCCTCGGCCAGTCCCTGGTCCAGATCGGCCAGGTTGCGCACGCCGAATCCGACAGTCGCTCCGTCGAACACCCCATCGTTGAAGGGAAGGTCCAGTGCGTCGGCATTGAGAGGCAGCACCCGATCGGATTTCTCCCGACCCAGTTGCAGCATGGGCAGAACGAAGTCCGCCCCGATCACCCGGCCATCAAATCCCCGTTGACCAGCCAGGGCCGCTGCCAGGTCCAGAGTCCCCGCGCACAAGTCGAGGAAGAGTCCCTTGGGTGCACGCCGCCAGTCCAGCCTCGCCACGGCTTGCCGCCGCCAGTTGGTATCCACATTGAGACTGAGCAGGTGATTGAGGAAGTCGTAGCGGGGCGCGATGGCGGTAAACATCGCGCGGACGTACGACCGCTTCTCAGCGCCGGGCTGGAGGGGTAACTTACTATCTGTGGCTAACATAGGCGCGCAATGTAGTCCCCGGCGAACCGGCTCCGCAAGCCGACGGCAAGCCAATGGCTGAGCCGCGGGAACTCGCCACTCTCACCGATCAAGAAGTCGTTGCTCTTGCCCGCGACGGCCGCGAGGCCGCCTACCGCGAGTTGATCCGCAGGTACGAACGGCCGGTATTTTCGCTGGTGCTCCGGATGGTGCGAGATCGGCAACTGGCGGAAGACCTTTCTCAAGAAACCTTCATCAAGGCGCTCAACGCCATCGGATCGTACCGACCCGAGTACAAATTCTCCAGCTGGATCTTCAAGATCGCGAATAACGCCGCGATCGATCATCTGAGACGTCGCGAGTTGGACACCCTGTCGCTCGACGGGGCACCACACGCCGCGACACCCGGAGAGATCGAAGCGACGGCGCTTCAAGTGGGAGACAAGGGGGAAACTCCTCTCGAAGAACTCGAGGCACGGGAGCTGGGCAGCGCCATCGAGCGTGCCATCGCGCAGCTCCGGCCGGAGTATCGCGCCTGTATTCTGCTCCGTCATGTCGAGGGGCTGGCCTATGAAGAAATCGCCCAATCACTCGATCTGCCGCTGGGCACTGTGAAGACCTATATCCATCGCGCTCGACACGAGCTCAGAGACCTTCTCGCCCATCTGAAACAGTGAAACCCATGTCCCCAGCCCGCCGTAAAGCCACGCGTCTATGACGGATCACACCTTGCACTTGCGCCCCGACGAACTGGACCTGCTCCTGGAAGGCAGACTCCCCAGCAGTCGGACGTCCCATATCGAAACATGTGAGGAATGCCGCACCGCTTTGGATGAATTGCGGGACGTCGTGGCGCAACTGAATGCCCTCCCGGCGCTGGAGCCGCCTGCTGGATTCTCCGAATTCGTGATGGCCTCGGTGCGAGTCGCACCGCTCCCGGTCGGACAGCATCTCACCGCCGATGATCTCGACGCGTGGCTCGCGGGAGCGTTGCATCAAGAGGGACGTAATCACCTTTGGGCCTGCGCCGAATGCCGGCAACTGGCTGACGCTGAGCGCGCACTGGTTTATCGGTTGGAACAGCTCCCGCTTTTCCAGCCTGGAGCGCGTTTCGAAGAGCGCGTCATGGCCAAGGTGGCGATTCCGCAGAGTTGGCGCTCGCGGATCTTCGCCAGCCGGCGTTCGGTCGCCTTGGCCGCGGGCCTGGGCAGTCTGGTCGTGGGATCGATGGGTGCGAGCGTGGCATGGAGTCTCACCCACCAGGACACCCTGGCAGCGCTGGGTACCTGGGCCACTACGGTTGCGACCCAATGGACCCTGGCTGCGGCACAGGGCGTTGGCTCCCGCATCCTCGCGCAGCCCTGGGTTCTGGAGCTTCGCTCCGCCGCGAGCCCGGGCCGGATAGCCGCGCTCACCGCAGTAGCGACCGCGCTCTATACGGGCGGTCTCTTCGCGATGCGCCGGCTCCTGGCCTTGCCCGCTCCGCGAGTGGCTCGTGCCCTTCCATAAGAAAACGTTGATTCTCGGACTCGGGTGGGCGCTGGTACTGGTCCGCCCGGTTCATGCCGCCTGTGATCCCGGCGACAAGTTCACCGACACATTCTCCGCGTCAATCACATACCTCCGTCAGTTGTTCCACGACGAACCCCCTCGGGTGGTTCGGGATCACATCGTTTCGATTTCTTCGCAGGCCAGCTCGCTCACCTTCGAGTACGAAGATGGGGGGACCCTGCGCATATCCCTGCACGACGGCCAGCTGCAAATCGATGATCGGGTAGTAGGCCGGTTCCCTCAGGGTGGTGCCCTGGAGTCGAGTTGGCGGCAGTTCGTTCTCGAGGCAGCCCGAATCGGGACGGGCGAAGTTCTCACTCTCGCCCGAGACTGGCAGCCCGATGGACTGAGCCGCGAAGAGGAGGGACTCGTCTCCCTGGTGCAGGAGCGGCTTGCCGCGCTCAGCGCGCCCGGAGGCGGGGCTGGGCTGCCCCAGGCGGTGCCGCCGGCCGACGCCGGCGGCCTGATCATCGATATCTCGGACCTGAGCGATCCGGATCATCTCGAGCCGCTCTTCCGTCGGGCGGCGGGACTCGAGGGGTCCGCGTTGCGAGTCACTGTGCCGGGAGGCCAGGCTCGCGCCGGTCACTACAGCATCGGATCCGGCGAGACCGTGAAGGGGCCGTTGCTCGTGATCCGGGGCGACGCGGATGTGTTTGGAACTCTCGAGGGGAATCTCGCGACAGTAGACGGCAACGTGACGGTATATCCCGGGGCGGTGGTAACGGGAGACGTGCTCGCCGTAGCCGGTGACGTGCGAGATCGTGGCGGCGAAATCCGTGGTGAAATCCGAACCCTCCGAGCCCAACCCACTCCCTCCCAGCCAAAACCGCCTGCAGAAGCCGCCCCAAGCCGTCTCGCACTCACCGCGCGCAATGCCGCCGGGCTCGCCGGGGTCTTCATCACGCTGCTGCTCATCGGGACCGGCATGGTGATGTTCGCCAGGCCGCCGCTCGAAGTGGTCTCCGACACGGTAGCGGCCTCTTTCGGGCGGGCATTCCTGGTCGGGCTGCTCGGCCAGATCCTGCTGCTCCCGACCTTCGGCATGCTGGTGGTCGGATTGATCCTGAGCGTCGCCGGGATCCTCCTGCTCCCGTTTGCGGTCATCGTCTATGGTCTGCTGGTCGTGGTCGCGGTTCTGGGCGGCTTCCTCGCCGTGGCCCACGCCATGGGAGAGCGCTATACCCGGCGCCAGTTGGCCTTGGGCGCCTCGATCACCTCGGCGAACAGTTACCGCTACGTGACGGTCGGCCTCGTCGGCATTCTGACTTTATGGGCCGTCTGGGTCTTCTTCGGCTGGGTGCCAGTTGCGGGGACCCTGCTGCTCGCCGCGGCGGCGCTGGTGA
The DNA here is from genome assembly GCA_036558125.1 of Gemmatimonadales bacterium. Classification (GTDB taxonomy): domain Bacteria; phylum Gemmatimonadota; class Gemmatimonadetes; order Gemmatimonadales; family GWC2-71-9; genus DATBGE01. Next base: position 52,248 of record DATBGE010000143.1, read on the forward strand.
CCTGGTTGCTGGCGACAGTGGGATTCGGCGCGGCGTTGTTGAGCCGGGCCGGGTATCGCGAAGAGTTCGCCGGACGCCTGCTGCCGGCCGAGGCGCTCACCGACGAATTCCTGTGGGCGACCCCGCAGTTTGGAGTGCCTGCCCAGAGCAGACCAAGTACTCGTACTCCACCGCCGCCTCATCGCTAGTCCAATGCGCCGTGCATTCGGGACGTCCGCCCTGCTTCTATTCCTTTGGCTGATCGCGCCCAGCACGCTGCTGTCCGCGCAGGACTATCGTACGGTGACCCTGTCCAAACAGTACCGGGGACAGGACAGCCTCCAGGCCGAGATCGAATTTGCTGCCGGGGTATTGAGGGTGCGGCCGGGATCTCCGGGATCGCTCTACCGCATGGAGCTTTCCTACGATCCTGAGCGTTTCGCCCCCCTCAGCAAGGTGGACAGCAGCGGGACGGACCTGCGCCTCGGCATCAAGAGCAGTGGACAGGCGGGGATCAGCGTGGGACTCAAGAACGACCGTCCCCAGGATGGGCTGATCGAGCTCAACCCCCGCACGATTCTTTCCCTGGACGTAACCCTCGGCGCGGCTCAGGCTGACCTGGACCTGGGTGGACTCCGTGTCTCTCAGGCCGAGATCCGAACCGGTGCCAGCGAAACCACCCTGCGGTTCAGCTCACCCAATCGGGTCGAGTGCGAACAAATGAGCATCAGCGTGGGAGCCGCGGAATTCTCGGGGTACCAATTGGGCAACGGCGATTGCAAGACCATCAACGTAGATGGTGGCGTTGGCGGCGTGCTGGTTGACCTGACCGGCGCCTGGAAGCGAGATGCGACGGTAACGCTGGCCGTGGCGCTGGGAGACATCTCGCTGGTGCTGCCCAAGGAGGTCGGCGTCGAGCTGACCCTGGATCGCTTCCTGTCGAACTTCAATCCCGAAGGATTCGTTCACGAGGGTCGGGTCTACCGCTCGCTGAACTATGCCACCGCAGGGCGCAGGCTCTCCCTTTCTCTCACCAGCACGGTCGGCGTCGTGAAGGTGGAGTGGAAGTAGTCAAGGGCAATCGAGTTTCTCGAATCCTTCCTTGTTGTTGCAATCGATCATGACCGCGGAGAAAGTCACGACCGCCGCGCTCACGACCACGAACCCCACGGTGTTCCCTACATTCGTCTTCTTGACCTCGACATTCTGAAGATCGCCCAGCGGGATCGCGACCCGGCGCAGCGTGTCGCCTTGAGCCTCTCCTCCTGCCGTTCCCAGCAGAGAATCTTCCACCACCCTCGGATACCGAAGCTGGAGCCTTGAGCCATCAGCCCGGGTAACCCGAACTTTCTCGGGCTGCTTCTCGGAGATGAATTCCGCGGGGTTCGGAGTGCCAGGTTGCCAATAGGTACATGCCAGCAGGACCGAGGAGAGCAGGCTGATGGCCGGCTGGCGGCCACGCTTCGAAAGGGATGCCATGAATTGCCTCCGGGGACCTGGTGCGGACCGTTCTTTGTCACACGCAGGTTGGCCTCCCCGGATCAAGAGAAGATCAAGCGGGCGGGTGTCGCGCCGTGTCGATAATCCGTTTCTTTTGGCCTGGCGTGACCATGTCTCGTCCCACAACATCCCTCGACACCCGAGCCACAAACGAGTATCCCCTCGGTTCGGCAACCAGCCACCGTTGCCATTCCAGCTCATCGAGAGCGCTGTGAAGCGCCTCCCCATCGAGTCCGCTGCCCCGGCTCAGTTCGGCCGCAGTAACCCGGTCTGCCAGCACCGATGCCGCGGCCAGGACACGCTGTGCCCCCTGCGTCAGCCTCCGAAATCCGATTCGTATGGCCGCCACCACCGCGTCCGGCAGATCCCCAGGGAGCGTATCGCTGAGTGTCCGAAGCGGGCTGGGCCAGGCGCCCTCGCTCTGGCGCAGATCGAGCCCCAAGGACACGGCATGAAGCAGTTCAACGACCAGTAACGGAAGGCCGGCGGAATCCATCACCACCCTCCGCGCGATCCGATCCAGCTCTGTTTCGGTAAAGCGAGGCAGAGCCCAGCGAGCCAGTTCGTGAATGGCTTCCACTTTGAGGGCCTCGACTCTTACTACTGTACCCGGAACGTCTCTCGGAATCCGAACCCGGAGGTCGTCGATCTCCTGACGTGCGCCGACGAGAGTAGTGGATGCCACGATGAAGAGCGGTGCGGCTCGGCCATCACGGAGCGCTGCCGCCAGAGTCAGAATCGACTCCCGGTCGGACCACTGCAGATCATCGATGGCGAGGAGGACCGGTTGCTCCTGGATGATGGCGCCGAGGACCTCAACGAACGCCCGACCAACCGCAGGACCATTCTCCCGGGATGGAGCGAAGCGATCCGCCCATTCGGGAATCCGGGCTGCCAGAACGCCAAGGCTTTGCGCCGATGCGGAGGAGAGTCCCGGCATCTCCAACATGCCGCCCCGAGCGAGACCAATCAGGGAAGCGAAGGGCTCCGTCGAGTCGGCCTCCACAGCGCGGACAGCGGCAACCGCGGCACGATCGAGCCGGGCGCGGTCCAGCAGCTCCTCGAGCAGCCGGGTCTTGCCGGTACCCGAGTCTCCTTCGATGATGGCAATTGTCCCCCGCTTCTGATCCCGGCACGCCGTCCAGGCTTCGAGCAGGTGGCCGAGTTCTTCACCCCGCGCCACGAGCGGCGCCCGCCGCGAATAGGCACTCGCTGATTCGAGGGCATCGGGCGCCAGATTCCACCCACGGCCGCGGCGGATCCGTTCGGCCAGCGCGCCAGTTTCCGCCTCGGGAGCAACACCACGAGACTCGGAGAGCGCTGCGCTCAACCGTTCGAACTCCACGAGTGCAGCTGCCCGGTCTCCGTTCAGCGAGAGTATCCGCATCAATGCTCGGGATGCCCCTTCGGCGAGAGGGTCGAATCCGAGTGCCCTGGTCGCGAACTCTGCCGCTTCCTTCAAGTCCCCAGAGGTGAGGCTTTCTCCCGCCGCTCGAGCCAGAGCCTGGACTCCATTGCGCCGCCACGCCTCCCGCTCCTGCCGCAGCCAGTCCTCGAAGTCCGACGCACCGGGAATTCCGAATCCTTCGAGGAAATCCCCGAGGAAGAGCGTCGCGGCATCTCGCCATTTCCCCGCCCCGGTCAGTGACTTGAAGCGGTCGGTGTCCAGATCCAGAGCCTGGGGCGCTACGCGAACTTGACGGGCGTCACTCTGCACTCCGTCTTCACCAAGCGCTCGCCGCAACACGCGGAGGGCCTCATTGAGCGAATGACGCGCTTGAGTCTCCTGTTTCTCCGGCCACAACAGTCCCACGAGGTGATCCCGGGTGCGGCCCCGCGGCGAGCGGGCCAGGTAGACCAGAAGCGCCAGGTTCTTGCGCCAGAGGAGTTCCTGCGGTGCGGGGCCGCCGTCGGCGGTGACCTCGACCGGGCCGAGCAGGCGGCAGCGGATCACCGGGAGCAAATTTCCGCCGCCCGGCCTGCGCGCTGCTGGAGGTCGGAGAAGGAGGGTTCGGCGTCGCTCCATAGCTCGCGCACTCGGCGCGCGAGATCGCACGCGCTGCTGGTTCGCCCCGCCGCTCGATCGGACTCGGCCTGAAGCAGCCGGCCGAAGACCGCAAGCATGCCGTCTATGTCGCCCGCTTCGAGGTCACGCTGGGGCCAGCCTTCGATGCCGGAGTCGGAGTTATGGAACCAGAGCCTGGTGGCGTCCGCGGCCGCGCTGTCTCCCAGCGAGAGCTGCCACTTGATGCGTTGCAGATAGAGCACCGAGCGGGCGAACGGGTCCTGTACCACGCCCGCGGTGTCGTAGGATATGAGAGCATCGGAGAGACGCAGCGCATCTACGGCACGTCCCCGAGCGGCCCGTTGCATGGCATCGACCAGTGAACGAAGCCGTGCCGCCCCGGCAGCCGTCATCCGTGACGAGTAGGTGAGCGCGGCCGCCGTGTCACCCCGGCTCTGGGCGTCCACCGCGAGGGCCCAGAGCGCGCGAGTACCCGTAGCACTCCTGTCGCCTGCGATTGTTCGAAGCCAGAAGAGGGCACTGTCGCGCTGCACCTGAGGTATTCCCGGAAGACCATAGGTCCCGGGCATCACTCTCCATTCGGCGCGCTCCAACAAAGCATCGGGGCGATTCCACATCACAGTTGCCGTATCGAGGTGAGGCAGGGCCTCAAGAGGACGGCCGAGAAACATCAGGGCCAGTCCCTCCGCCCGGTGGCCATTCGCGCGAGTGTCCCGGTCCAATCCTTTCTCGACCAGAATCCTTCCCAATGTGCGTTGGGCGTTCGGCACGTCGAAAGAAAACCCCAGCCGCGCATAGCGGTTTATCCGGTCCAGTGTTGCCGGGTCCACGTCGAGACTGACCCACCAGCCTTCCCAAGGTTCTTTCCAGGAGTGGAATCGCGCGTCATAGGCAAACCTGAAAAACTTCCGCCGCTGTGCATCCTCTTGCTCACCGGACGGGGGGATACTGACCCGGTACTTGAGAGCCGAATCCGCCTGGGGCCGGCGGCCCAGATGCAGATAGCCGTAGAAGAGATGGTCGAAGGCCGGCATCTGCTCCAAGTCGGGTTCGATCGCCACCGCAGCGCGGAACTGAGCGAGGGCCGAGTCAATCGGATATCCGACCAGCGGGCCCCGGTGGAACAGCTCGTCGGCATACACGAAACGGACGTACCCGTCCTGCGGGAAGTCCGCGACAGTGGCCCGATATAGCTGGAACCTTCGGAGAAGGTCGGGATCGAGCAGGCCCTGGATCAGGGCGCGATACTGGTCTGGAAGCTCTTCCGCGTGTTCATCGTAGAGATTCCGCAGATGCTCGGCGAACGGCAGGCGCAAGAATCGATACACGATCCCCAGCCGCCAGGAAGCGTAGAGGAACGTCGGGTCGGCAGCGAGCGCCGCTTCATAATGCTGGCGGGCAGAGTGGTACGCGTCGCGCTGGAAGTCTCTCTCTCCAGCGAAATATTGAGCGTACGCCTCCCGGTTCGAGTTGGGATTGGCTCGCTTTCTCAGCTCGTAGTAGTAAGCCCAGTGCTGGGGAAAGACCTGGCGAACAATCGAGTCGGCGGCGGCTCGACTCCAACCGATGGGATCGGTCGAGTCCCCGGCAACGGTGAGCACGTGGGACGGCTCCGGCTCCCGGTCCCGGACGGTCATTCGCAAAACCCAACCTGCAGGTTGCCTGAGCAACAGTCCAGAAACCACCTGTCCAGCACGAAGATCCTGCCGCGCCCTAACGTCGCGCAACAACGGTGGAACCGAGTCTATCCAGCAGGCAACCGACGCCTCGGGTGTTACTCGCAATCGACCGAACCAGTCCAACTCCAGCTGCACCATCCGGGCGAAATCGTCACCGCCAACGCCGGGAGACCCGCCGCTCACTGTAAAGGGCAGCAGCGCCAGGTCGGATCGGCCAGGCTGGCGGCAAATCGACGTCGGATGTCGGGACCAGACGATCGTGCCCAAGACACCCAGCACCAATGCCAGGAAAACCGGAAGAATGGGAGTTCGGGCCTTTTCGAGTGAGGCCAGCGCCGCTTCAAAGTCGGTCGCGTTGGGCCAGCGGTCGCCCGGTGCGGGCTGCAGCGCGCGCTTCAGCACGGCAGCGAGCCTCGGCGGAACGCCCGTCCAGTTGCCCAGCTTGGGGCTGGTATGCATCGGCCAGCGACGCCCGGTCAGCGCCTCGTACATGACCAGCGCCGCGGAGTAGAGGTCCGACCTGCCTTCTACTGGTTGCCCGCTGGACTGCTCCGGACTCATGTAGATCACGGTCCCGATCTGCTGCCCAGGAGCGGTCAGGTCGCTCTCGGGTTCATTCCGCGGCGTGTGCGCAATGCCGAAATCACCGATCATCGCGCGCCCATCGACGACGAAGATGTTCGAGGGCTTGATGTCCCGATGGACTACACCGATCCGATGGACGGCGGCGAGTCCGTTGAGCAGGCCCTGACCCAATCGACTGGTTTCCTTTGGGGTGAAGGTGCCGTTCTGCAGTTGGTTGGCGAGGGTTCCACCAGGCAGGTAATCCATGATGTAGCAGGAGAGACCTTCCCCCTGCCGCGTGGTATGGATCGAGACGATGTGAGGGTGAGGGGCCAGCTTGGCGATGGTTTGCGCTTCGGCGACGAATCGCCGCTCCATCTCCGCTGTGGCCATTTCGGGATGGAGAATCTTGACCGCGACTCGCCGGTCGAGCGCCGGTTCGTATGCGAGGTAGACCGCTCCCATGCCACCGCTCCCCAGCAGCCGGCCAAGGCTGTAGTCGGGAGCCAGGAGCTTCGCGAGCCGATCCCTCAGCGCGTCAGAATCCACGGTCCCCCGCAGGAGATTACGTGAACCTACGTGGCGTCCTTGCCACTGACGGCGCGCCTATCCTAGTCTGGCGCGCACTCTCCCTCCCACTCCAAGGCCCAGCCGGCGAGCAGCCGACCCATCCCGCACCGCGATTTCGACCGTTCCTCCCGAGCCCAGATACGCGACGAGGCCGCCAGTTGGCACATCGCCAAAGGTGCGGCGCAGCGGCCCGATAGAAAGTTCCTCGACTTCAAGCACCGCGTAAGGGGGAACCAGATCTGGCGTAAGGTTGGTGATGAGGTTGCCGTAACGGTCGATGAAGATCACCTCTCCCATCACACTCTTGCCCTGGTATTGCGGGTGGGCGCCCGACAACCGGACCGGAACCCTGCTGTACGGCTGGCCTAGCGACCCAACGGGATCACCACGAGCCAATGCCGCCGCTGCGGGAGCAAAGACGTCTCGACCATGGAAGGTTGCCGAGGCGGCTTCGGGCAGCGGCAGGCTCACTGCCTCAACTTCGGTTCCGTGCAGAACCGCGCTGAAGACGCCGTTATCCGGTCCGACAAAGCCGTGACCTTTAGCAGTGAATGCCAGCGCACCTCTCGCCGTGCCTACGCCGGGATCCACCACCACCAGATGCACTGTTCCCGAGGGGAAACGGGACCAGGTTCGTCCCAGGACATATGAAGCTCCCGGGAGGTCTCCCGGCGCGATGGAGTGCGTGATATCAACCAGCGTGGCACCGGGGGCGAGGGTGAGAAGCACCCCCTTCATTTCACCGACGTAGGGGTCCGCGGTGCCGTAGTCCGTTAGGAGGGTTATCAGGGTCACCGGGATCGCGCCGCGGGCGCATCACCCCCGCAGGATGGGCAGGGCGAACGTCTTCCCTCCAACCTGACGGTGCAGCGCGTCGGACAGACCGATGAGAGCAACTGCGGCGGGACTGGAGGGAGAGCCCACGATGACCGGGACACCGCGATCCGCCTGCTCCGCCAGGCCCGGCTGCAACGGGATCGAGCCCAGCAGCGGCACGCCAAGCTCCTCGGCAAGACGCTCACCGCCGCCGGAGGAGAAGAACGCCACGCGCTTGCCGGTTTCAGGATCGACGTAGGCTCCCATGTTCTCGACCACGCCGGCTACTGGAACCCCGACCTTCTCAAACATCTTGGCGCCACGCAACGCGTCTCCCACCGCGACTTCCTGCGGAGTGGTCACGATCACCGCCGTCGCGACGTGGCAGGACTGGACCAGCGAGAGTTGGGCATCGCCGGTGCCGGGCGGCAAGTCCACGATGAAGTAGTCGAGTTCGCCCCAGTCCACGTCGCGCAGAAACTGCTGCACGATCTTCATGATGATCGGCCCGCGCCAGATAGCGGGCGCATCCCGGTCCACCAGGAAGCCGAGCGACATGAGACGGACCCCATGGGCCACATGCGGCTCGATCTTTCCGCCGACGACTGGCGGCTTCTCGAAGACGCCGAACATGCGGGGGATATTGGGACCGTAGACGTCCGCGTCCATCAGCCCCACCTGGTGACCGGCCTGTGCCAGCGCCACCGCAAGGTTCGCCGACACCGTGGACTTACCCACCCCGCCCTTTCCCGACGAGATCGCGATGATCTTGCCGAGGTTGGGAAAGTCGCTGGCCGGCGGCGGCGCCGGCATTCCGGCACTCTGCGGCGCTCCAGGTGGCGGATGGGTGGACTTGGCGGGACCGGCCGGGTCCACCACGCTGATCCGGACCTCGGCGGGATTTACGCCTTCCACGGCGCGGACTGCGGCACGGGCCTCACGTACCAGTGTCGCCGGATCCTCTCGGCCCAGCAAGAAGGTGAAGGAGACTTTGCCGTTATCCTCGACGACCAGATCGCGGACCATGCCGGAAGAGATCAGATCGTTTTCGAGACGGGGGTTCTGGATCCGCGAAAGCGCCGCGGCGACTCTCGCGCTCAATTCGGACATTCCTTGATCCTAGGCGGCTCGGGGGTTCATGTCATTGCGAGGCCCGCTGAGCAAGCGGCGCGAGCGAAAGGGCCGTGGCAATCCTGCTGACTCGTCAGAGGACGCGGTCAGATCGCTTCGACCTTGAGGACTTCAGGCACCAGTTCCTTCAGCCTGACTTCGATCCCCTGCCTGAGGGTGACGGTTGAGGCGGAGCAGCCATGACAGGTTCCACCCATCCGCAACAGCAGGATCCCCAGGCTTTCATCGAAGTCCACGACCTCCACGCTGCCCCGGTGCGAGGCGATATATGGGCGCATGGAGTCCAGCGTCTGCTCGATGCGGGTAAGGATGTCAGGCTGGGTGGAATTACTGGTCATGGGCATTGCTACCGAGACTCAAATCTGGGGTCGAGGGCATTGGCTACAGCTTATGGCCACCTGCCTTTAAAGGTAACCCCTGCGATTTGGTCGGGTTTCAGCGGCTCCCGTTTCCGGACAGGTAGGTCCGGGCCTCGGCCAGAACCCTGGATTGTACCTCGGCCATGGACCCTTCAACCGAGAGACCTGAGGCCTTGGTGTGGCCGCCACCGCCGAATGGCCTGGCAAAGGCCGCCACATCAACATCGCCCACCGAACGGAGCGAAACCTTCACCCTCCCGGCAGCGATTTCCCGGAACAGGAGCGCCATCCGCACACCCGCGATGCTCCGGGGAAATTCGACGATGCCATCGAGATCATCGGGGGTGGCACCGAAGCGTTCCATCGCACCCGGAGGCACGGTGACCCAGGCGAGTCCGTGCTCCCGTTCCACGACCATGGTCTGGAGTGTCTCGGCGAGGAGACGCGCCCGGCCCTCCGGCGCGTTGGCGTAGACGTCGAGATAGATCTGTTCCGGGTCGAGACCGACTTCGAGGAGGGCCGCCGCGACGCGCAGGACGTGGGGGCGGGTATTGCTGAAGCGGAACGCCCCGGTATCGGTGAGAATCGCGACGTAGAGAGCCCGGGCCGCGAGCGGTGTCAGCTTCCAGCCGTTGGCCGCCGCGATTTCGTAGACCAGCTCACCGGTGGCGGAGGCTTCGGGATTCACGTAGCGCGGGCCGGGCGGAAGCAGTCCCGGACTCACGTGGTGATCGATGCAGGCGACCGGTACGCCCCGGTCCCTGACCAGTCCGCCGAGCATGCCGAGGCGACCCAGATCGGAGATGTCGAGGACGACGATGAGGTCGGACTTGCGGAGTTCCTTTACCGCGGCGTCGCTGCGGTCGACGCCCGGCAGATCATGGAACAGGAAGCTGTAGCGTTCGGGAGTGGGCGACGGATTGGTGACCGTCACTTCGCATCCCTTGGCGCGCAGCAGGTGCGCGAGCCCAACCTCACTGCCCAGCCCGTCTCCATCCGGATTGACGTGTGTCGTGAGGCAGACCCGCTGGCCGGGTGAGAAAACCCCGGCCAATTCCAGTGCGGCGTCTATACGATCGGGAGAAAGCGTAGTCATGCTACGAAATCTAACTGCTCACCCCTTCCGGTTCAGTACCGAATGCTTGCGTCCATAGGTGAAATAGATCAACAACCCGATGGCCATCCAGACGATCAGCCGCGCCCAGGTGTCCTTGGGAAGCGAAATCATGAGGTAGCCGCAGAACAGAATGCCGAGCACAGGCACCCAGGGCACCAGGGGAGTCCGGAAGGGCCGAGCAATATTCGGGTCGGTGTAGCGCAGCACCAGCACGCCGCCGCAGACGATCACGAAGGCGAGAAGGGTGCCGATCGAAACCAGCTCTCCCAGCAGTCCGATCGGGAAGAAGCCCGCGATCAGCATCGCGACGACGCCGGTCAGGATGCTCGCGATCCACGGGGTCTGGAACTTGGGATGCACACTTGCGAACATCGGCGGGAGCAACCCGTCCTTGGACATGGTGTAGAAAATCCGGGGCTGCCCCAGCAACATCACCAGGATCACCGACGAGAGGCCGGCGATTGCACCGATCTTGACGATCGGGCGGAGCCAGGCCAGACCGGGGCCGGCTGCGTTGATGCCGACCGCGATGGGATCGGGGACGTTGAGCTGGTCGTACTTGACGATGCCGGTGAGCACGAGTGCCACCGTGATATACAGCACGGTGCAGATGGCGAGCGATCCAAGGATGCCGATCGGCATATCCCTCTGCGGATTCTTCGACTCCTGGGCCGCGGTACTCACCGCGTCGAATCCGATGTAGGCGAAAAAGATCACTGCGGCGCCCCGGGCGATGCCGCCGATGCCGAAGTGGCCTGGTCCGGTAGCGGCCGGGACGAAGGGCACCCAGTTCTCCCGGTTGATGTAGGCCATGCCGAAGGCGATGAAGGCGAGGATCACCGCCATCTTGATGCCGACGATGACGTTGTTGAAGTTGGCCGACTCCTTGATGCCGATCACCAGCAGGACCGTTATGAAGAACACGATGAACATCGCCGGGACGTTGATCACATTGCCCGTCTTGCTCCATCCATGCGCGAAGAGGCTCCAGAAGTTCCACCACGGCACGTCCGCCGCCACTGTGTGAGTATAGGGCGCCCCGGTGTATTCAGCGGGAATGTTGATCCCCATGTCCTTGAGCAACGACACCGTGTAGCCCGACCACCCCACCGCGACCGTACTCGCGGCGAAGAGGTATTCGAGGATGAGGTCCCAGCCGATGATCCAGGCCACGAATTCCCCGAGGGTGGCGTAGCCGTAGGTATAGGCCGACCCGGAGATCGGAATCATCGCCGCGAATTCGGCGTAGCATAGTCCGGCGAATCCGCAGGCGACGCCGGCCAGGATGAACGAGAAGACGATGGCCGGACCGGCGTAGTTGGCCGCGGCTTGACCGGTCAGCACGAAGATGCCGGCGCCGATGATGGCGCCAATACCCAGCAGCACGAGATTCCCGGCACCGAGGGCTCGTTTGAGACTGTGATCGGCCGCGATAGCCTCCTGCAGCGAGGCCACGGTCTTGCGACGGAAGAGGCTCATCGACGCTCCGTTAGGAGAGGGTGAAGGACGTCAGGCCTGGCGGCGGCCGAGGCGGGAATGGCGGTAACCAAACGTTCCGTACAGCACGAGCCCGATGACAAACCAGATGATCAATCGTTCCCAGGTCCGCGGCGGCAGGGAAACCATCAGGTACAGCGCGGAGCCTGCGCCGGCCAGCGCGGTGAACCAGATGGCGGGAGCCTTGAAGGGACGAGGCAGCTCGGGCTCCCGAATGCGGAGCACCAGAATGCCGATCGAGACGATTACGAAGGCAAGAAGGGTGCCGATAGACACCAGGCTGCCGGCTTCCCGAACAGTAAACCACCCCGCGGGAATCGCGACGGCGAGCCCGGTCACGATCGACGTGATCCAGGGAGTCTGGAACTTGGGATGCACCTTGTTGACCCAATCGGGTAGCAGGCCATCGCGTGCCATGCTGTAGAACACCCGGGACTGTCCCAGCAACATTACCAGGATGACGGAGGAGAGGCCCGCGATCGCGCCGAGCTTGATGAAGGTCGAGATCCAGCCCAGCCCTGCCCGATCGGCGACGACGGCGATGGGATCGGGCACGTTCAGCTCGGTGTACGGCATGACGCCGGTGGCAATGCCGGAGACGAGGATATAGAGCACCGTGCAGATAAGCAGCGATCCGATGATGCCGATCGGCATGTCGCGCTGGGGATTCTTCGCTTCCTGTGCCGCCGTGCTGACCGCATCGAATCCGATATAGGCGAAGAACACGACCGCGGCGCCGGTCATGACGCCGCTCCAGCCGAAGGCGCCCTTGATGGGAATCCCGTCGGGACCGACCTGCGCCGGCGGAATGAACGGGTGCCAGTTGGCCGGGTTGACCGCGTGGACTGCGCCCACGATGAAAACGATGACGACCGCGACTTTCACGAAGACGATCACGTTGTTCACGTTGGCCGACTCCTTGATGCCGACCACGAGCAGCGCCGTGATGATCGCGATGATGATGATGGCGGGAAGGTTGAAGATCGCGGTGACTGTGCTTCCGTCGGCCAGGGTCACCACAGTGCCGTGTGCCGCGCTGAGGCGGGCCGGCACATCGATGCCGATGTCGTGGAGAAAGGAGACGACGTAACCGGACCAGCCGATCGCCACGGTCACCGCACCCAGGGCGTACTCCAGCACCAGGTCCCACCCGATGATCCAGGCGATGAACTCGCCCAGCGTCGCGTAGCCGTAGGTGTAGGCGCTTCCCGCCATTGGGACCAGCGACGCGAATTCCGCATAGCACAGGGCCGCGAACACCGAGGCGACTCCCGCGAGCACGAACGAGAGCACGACGGCGGGCCCGGAATTCTGGGCGGCGACGGTGCCGGTCAGGACGAAGATCCCGGTCCCGATGATGGCGCCGATGCCCAACGCCGTCAGGTTCCAGGGACCCAACGCCCGCTTGAGGCTGTGGTCGTGGGCGGCTTCGGCCTGCAGGTCGGTAACGCTTTTGCGGCGGAAGAGGTCCATGCGTCTTTTGGCTCGAGTTGGGAGGAGGCGCGACAAGCGCCATAGGCCCTAAGCCTTAAGCTCCATTCCGAAAGCCTGGTGCCTGTGGCTTACGGCTTATGGCATAAGGCACTGCCCACACCACTATTGCCTGCCGTCAGACGTTGTAGTTCGGTGCTTCCCGCGTAATCGTCACGTCGTGGGGATGAGACTCTCGCAACCCGGCGCTGGTGATCTGCACCATCTCGACGTCGCGCTGTAGCTGCTCGATAGTCGCTGCACCACAGTAACCCATCCCGCTGCGGAGCCCTCCTACCATCTGAAACAGCACGTCGGCCGCCGGGCCCTTGTACGGCACTCGGCCCTCGATGCCTTCCGGCACCATCTTGGAAGACGACAGCTCTCCTTCCTGGAAATAGCGGTCCGCGGAACCGTCCTGCATGGCAGAGAGGCTGCCCATCCCGCGGATCATCTTGAAGCGCCGGCCTTCGGCCAGCACCGACTCACCGGGGCTCTCCTCCGTCCCGGCCAGCATCGAGCCCATCATGACCGAGGCCGCCCCGGCGGCGAGCGCCTTCACCACGTCGCCCGAGTACTTGATCCCGCCGTCGGCGATGACCGGCACCTCACCGGCGGCCCGGACCGCATCCATCACGGCGGTGACCTGCGGAACCCCGACCCCAGTAACGACCCGCGTGGTACAGATGCTCCCCGGGCCGACTCCGACCTTCACCGCATCGGCGCCGCGGCGGACCAGCTCCTTGGCGCCGCCTTCGCTCGCCACGTTGCCGGCGATGAGCTGCGCGTCGGGGAAGGTTTGCCGCATGAGATCCAGCGTCTTCAGCACTCCTTCGCTGTGCCCGTGGGCCGAATCGATCACCAGCACATCGGCGCCGGCGGCGAGCAGTTCCTTTGCGCGGTCGATCGCCTCGGGAGTACCCCCTACCGCCGCTGCTACGCGCAGCCGGCCGTGCTGATCCTTGTTCGAGTCGGGATACTGCCGACGCTTGAAAATGTCCTTGACCGTGATCAATCCCCGCAGCACGCCCTGCTGGTCTACCACGGGAAGCTTCTCGATCCGGTGCTTGGCCAGAATCCGCTCCGCCTCGTCCAATCCGGTCCCGACCGGTGCGGTAACCAGCTTGTCCTTGGTCATGACCTCGCGGACCGGCTGATCGAGATTGCGCTCGAACTGGAGATCGCGATTGGTGATGATGCCGACCAGCTTCCCCGCGGGATCCACGATCGGCACGCCGGAAATCCGGAACCGGTTCATCATGGTTGCGGCTTCCCGCAGGGGACGATCGGGACCCAGGGTAATCGGGTTCATGATCATCCCGCTCTCGCTGCGCTTCACCCGATCCACCTCCGCCGCCTGGCGGTCGATCGACATGTTCTTGTGAAGCACGCCGATTCCGCCCGCCCGCGCCATCGCGATGGCCATCTCCGCCTCGGTGACGGTGTCCATCGCGGCCGAAACCAGCGGAATATTGAGCGCGATCTTGCGGGTGAGACGACTCGCGACCGAAACCTGCCGCGGGTGAACTGTGGAGTGCCGGGGGACCAGCAAAACGTCGTCGAAGGTGAGCGCCAGACTAGGACGAATGGTGCTCATGCCTTACACGTTCCGAAATGGGTCGGGGGTTCCATCCTTAAGTCTAGAGGCGGGTTGCGGGGTGGGTCAAGGTAAGGCGGTAAGGCGGGATGGCGGTAGCTGAAACCGGCGGTTTCAATTTTCAATCTTCAATCCCTTCCGCCATGCCAGATAAATCGGAATCCCCAGCGCCACAATCAGCAGACCGAACGCCGAATACTTCCGCTGCACCGGGTCGACCAGCAAAACAACGAGAAGAAATGCCACCGCGGCCATGTACAGGGCCGGCAGCACTGGATACCCAAAGGCCTTGACCGGTCGTGGCAGATCAGGCTGGATCACTCGCAGTCGGAACAGGGCCAGCGTCGTGAAGAAATAGAAGAGCAGCGAGGCGAAGATGACATAGGTGAGAAGCTCGCTGTAGGTGCCGCTCAAGCAGAGCAGCATCGCCCACACCGCCTGGGCGCCCAGCCCGAATACCGGGGTACGGAACGTCGGGTGAAGCTCGCCGGCCTTGCGGAAGAAGAGCCCGTCTTTCGCCATGGCGTAATAGACCCGGGGCCCGGCGAGAACCAGCCCGTTCACGCAGCCGAAGGTGGAGAGCATGATCGCGATCGCCATCAGGACCGCACCGATCGGACCGAACATCACCTCGGCTGCCGCGACACCTACCCGATCCTGTGCCGCGTGCTGGATGCCGCGCGCCATGGTGTCGATCCCGCTCGGGTCCCCGTGGAAGGGAAGCAGATTGAGATATGCCACATTGGCGAGGATATAAAGCAGGGAGACCGTAGCGGTTCCGACCCCGAGCGCGAGGGGGAGATTGCGCCGGGGATTCTGTACCTCCGCCGCCGCGAAAGTGACGTTGTTCCAGGCGTCCGCCGAGAAGAGACTGCCCACCATGGCGGCCCCGAGCACCGGGAGCACCGCGAGTGACCAGGAGCCCGTTCCCCAGAAGGTGCTGAAGTTGAGAGCCGCAACTTCCGGACGGCGGAGCAGCGTGAGACCGAGCAGGATCAGGACGCTCAGGGCGCCCACCTTGGCCACAGCGAAGACGGTCTGGACCTGGGCCCCCAGGGTCACTCCCCGAGCATTGAGCACGGTCAACACCAGAACCACTGCCAACGCCACCAGCCGCTGGTTGGACACACCGATCTCGATCGGCCCGCCCGGCATCTGCACGTGCCCGAGCGAGAGGAAGACATCGGGGGTCACGCCGGGAATCAGCACGCTCAGGAACTTGCCGAACGCGACGGCGACCGCGGCGATGGTGCCGGTCTGGATCACCGCGAAGAGGGTCCAACCGAACAGGAACCCAATCAGCGGGGACAGCCCGTCGCGCAGGAAGATGTATTGCCCTCCCGCCTTGGGGATCATCGCCGCCAGCTCGGCATAGGCCAGCGCTCCGGTGACCGTCATGAGCCCGGTGACGATCCACACGATCATCAGCGCGCCCGGGCCCCACGCGTCAACCTGCCGCCCGATGTCGGCCGAGACGATGAAGATGCCCGAGCCGATCATGGTTCCCACGACGAGCGAGACCGCCGCGAGTGGTCCGATGCCTTCGATGAACTGCTTCGAACCGCGCTCGGTGGTGGGTTCGGCGGTTGTGGTCATCAGTCGAGAGGTTGTAGGGAGTAGGGAGTAGGGAGTAGGGAGAGATTAGGGAGTAAGAGCCAAGCAAGACGACGGACCTCGCCGTCGGCCCTACTCCTACTCCCTACACCCTACAACCTATTTGGGCTTTTCGATTTTCTGCTCGGTCGATCCCGCCGCCTTCACCGCTTCGTCCACCACCGCCTGACCGGCAGCCGCCAGCCCCTTCATGATCCGGGAGGCACTATCCATCACGCTGGCCGTGCCACTGATGGCCTGCACCGGCAGCTTGGCGGCGCGCATCGTGTCTTCCACCGTTTCGGTGATCTTGGCCAGGATGCCACCCGGCGCCGCGCGCTCGGCGTACTTGCTCTCCAGGAATTCGATGAAGTCGAGGATCTGATACGCGCGCTCGTCCGGCAGCGACTCGAGGCGTCGCATGATGCGCTGGCGGAGGAGATCGTTCATAGGGTGAACGGTGAACGGTGAACGGTGAACGGGCCGAAGATCACCCCTTTTCCCAGCCAGAAATTTAACTCCCCAGCCCCTTCACCACTCCCACCAGCTCAACCACCGGCGTCGGGAGATACTTGCTGGTCGCCGACTTGATCGTCGCCCGGATGGTCAGCTCCTGCAGCGATTCCACGGCCCGGAACTGGTCGAGCTTGTTCGGCGGAACGATGACGTAGACGAAGCCCGGCTCCGGAAGCGGTCCCCGGGTGAGCAGGTAGGACTGACCCGCCGGAATTTCCGGCCTCAGCTCGTCGGCCTTCTGTATAGCGACGAACTGGACTCTCCACTCCACCACTTTGCCGACGAAACGCGACGGATTGGCCCGCACCTCCGCCTGCGAAACACCGATCAGCACGTCGTCCGTAGCGGGGCGCAGGGCGCTGTCTTTGACCCAGGCCTCGATTTGAACGCGGGTCCATTCCCCTGCCCTGCCCAGGACCTTCGCCTGCATTCCCGAGTCGAGCGAGCCGAGTCCGGCACCTCCTGCAACGGCGGCGAGGGGAGTGTTTCGAGTAACCTCGACTCGATCAGGAGGAGAAGGGCCACTCGGTGGATCCGAGGTCGAGGCCGTCGTGTTCGGTGCGAGGCTCTTGCGTCGTACCCATGCCGTCCGCTTGACCCGGGTCCAGCCGCCCTGGGTGCCGACCTTGTTGAGCAGCACGCCGGAGGACAGCCTTGCGAACACGGTGCCGTTCGGCGCCTGCCGGAGATTCTCGCTGGGCTTCTCCGTGACGATCAGATCGAAGCCATCCCGCTTGCTCGGATCGAGTGAACTGGAGATGACCCATCCATCGATGGTGACTTCGATGGATTCTCCGTCCACTCGTCCGGTTGCGACCTGGGCCCCGGGCAGCAGCGTACCAAGCACCTGACCGCCCGGCGTTTTCGCGAATCGCAGTTCCGCCGGAACCCGTTGCGTCTGGGCGAAAACCGGTGTTGCAGCGAGCACGAAAGCGACAACGAGCGAGGCTGGTAGCCGGCCGAGGGCAGGACTAGATTGCGGCGCGTCAAGCACGTTCCGATTGTAGAAACGATGGAGGGCCATGTCAAACCGACCGGCGCCCGCGGCACCGGTGGTCCTGCTGGTATTGGACGGCTGGGGGTATCGCGAGGCCCGGGACGGAAACGCGATCGAGCTGGCCCGCACTCCCGTATGGCATCGCCTGTGGGAGGCCTATCCCCGTACCCTGCTCGAAGCGAGTGGCCTCGCCGTCGGCCTTCCCGAAGGTCAGATGGGGAACAGTGAAGTGGGCCACCTGAACCTCGGGGCCGGCCGGGTAGTGCCGCAGGATCTGGTCCGAATCTCTCAAAGCATTCAGCGCGGGGAGTTCTTCTCGCTGCCGCCTCTGGTCGAGCTCTGCGCTTCGCTGCGCCAGAACGGTGGGACGCTGCATATCATGGGTCTGCTGGGTCCGGGCGGCGTCCACGCCATCGATCAGCATCTGCTTGCCTGCGTGGAGCTGGGAGTTCGCCAGCGGGTTCCCCGCATCGCTATCCACGGGTTTCTCGACGGCCGCGACACGCTTCCCACGATCGGCGAGCAGGTCGTCGCCAGGCTGCAGGAGGACCTGAAGCGCATCGCTCCCGGCCAGGCCGTCATCGCGACGCTGATCGGACGCTACTACGCGATGGACCGGGACCGAAGATGGGAGCGCACCAAGTTGGCCTACGACGCCATGGTGCGCGGCAGCGGAGTTCGGGCCCAGGATCCGGTGGCCGCGGTGAAGGCCGCCCTCGCCCGGGGCGAGACCGACGAGTTCGTGAAGCCCATCGTGCTCGAGAAAAACGGGCAGCCGGTCGCGACGATCAGGGACAACGATGCGGTGCTCTGTTTCAATTACCGCAGCGACCGGATGCGGCAGATCGTCCGAGCGCTGATCAGCGACAAGTTCGACGGCTTCGACGTCCACGACCGTCCTCGTGTCTCGATGGTCACCATGACGCAGTACGATCGCACCTTCGCGGTTCCCCAGGCCTTTCCTCCTTTCACCATGGCGAAGATCGTCGCCGAGGTGCTGGCCGATAGCGGGCGCACCCAGCTGCGGACTGCGGAGACGGAGAAGTATCCTCACGTCACCTACTTCTTCAACGGGGGATACGAGCCGCCCTACAAAGGCGAGGAGCGCTCACTGGTCCCGTCGCAGAAGGTAGCGACCTACGATCTCGCTCCGGAAATGAGCGCAGCGGGCATCACCGAGGTGTTGTGCGGGGCGATCGAGAAAAAGAGTCATGATTTCATCCTCTGCAATTTCGCCAACGCGGACATGGTAGGTCACACCGGGGTGCTGCCCGCGGTGATCAAGGCGGTGGAAACGGTAGACAACTGCCTCAACCGGATCATGGCGACGGCCGAGACGGCGGGAGCCACGCTGCTGATAACCGCCGATCACGGGAACTGCGAGCTGATGATCGACCCCGAGACCGGCGGCCCCCATACCGCTCACACCACCAACCCGGTGCCCTTCGTTGCCGTGCGGGCCGGTAACAACCAGCTGCGCTCCGGTGGCGCCCTGTGCGATGTCGGACCCACCGTGCTTGGACTCCTCGGCCTGGAACAGCCACCCGAAATGACGGGAAGAGATTTGCGCTTCCCGAGCAGCAGGTAGGCGCGCTCCAGCCTCGATGCCGGCATTCCCCCACTACATTTCGCCGATGCGATTTCGCCTCAGCCTCACGCTCGCCCTGCTTTTCCTCGCCACCCGGCTGGACGGTCAGGTCGGCCATCCACCCGCGTCTTCGCCCTACCGCGACATCCTCTACGGTATGTCAATCACGCCCTATGTGGGCTGGATCGGCGGCGACGGCGGCGATATCGGTATCGGGCCCCACGATGGCGTCGTATACGGCGGACGTATCGATTACCGCTTGAGCGGCACGGTCTCCCTTGGCGCAAGCTTCGAGACCGGCGTGCTCGACCGGTTGATCGTGGACGCCGACGACCCGGTGAATGACCGGGTGACGGGCCCGGTTTCCCAGCGACTCAGCATGTTTGAGGGAACGGTCCAGTTGAACATTACCGGAAAGAAGAGCTGGCATGGCCTGGCGCCGTTCGTCGGCGGGACAGCCGGCGTCGCCTGGGCGGAAGAGACACCGGCAGACACCAGCGGTTATCGTTTCGGCACCCGAGCGGTGCTGGCTCCGCTCTTCGGATTTCGATTGCTCCTCGGCCAGCGAGTGCAAATGCGGGTAGATGGTCGTTGGCTCTTCTGGCAGCTCAAGTATCCCAGTTCCTACTTCGATGAGCCGGCGGACGATCCCGCGCCACCGGGAGGCCGGTCTCACGCCGTTCTCGCCGGGCACCATGCGGAGGAGTGGACGGGTGGTGCCGAATTCCGCTTCGGGCTCGGGATCAACTTCTGATCTCACGATGGGCGCCGCGCTGACCAGAGTCGTCGGGTTCACGGCCCGGCATCGGTACTTCAGGCCGGACTGGTCACCCGAAAAGAACCGCGCCACTTTCGGCGAATGCGCCGCCGAGCCCGGTCATGCCCACGACTATCGCTGCACCGTGACGGTCGGCGGGAACATCGATCCGGTCACCGGAATGGTGATGGATCTGGGCCTTCTCGATCGCATCCTTGCCGACGAGGTCACGGGCCCGTTCCATGGCAAGCATTTCAACCTTGACGTGGCGGCATTCGCCTATGGCAAAACGGTGCCAACCTGCGAAGCCATCGCCGACTATCTCCATCCTCGAATTGCGCCCCTTCTACCGGCCGGCGTGAGGCTCATCTGCATCCGGATCGCGGAGGACCAGACCTTGTCCGGGGAGTGGACCGAGTCGTGAGTGATGCGGCGACGTCCTCGAGGGAAACCCGCGGCGTGTGCGTGCCACCCGGGCCGGGGCCGTCTCCACCGAGCAATCCAGCCGATTGATCCGTTTGGGCGACCATGCCAACCCATGGAGCCGCGCCCGATCGGGCCACGCTGAGTCGCCTGCTGCGGAACGCGCGTACCATTGCAGTGGTCGGCTTGAGTCCCAACCCTGCACGTCCGAGCCATGAAGTCGCATCCTATCTGCAGGACGCGGGATATCGCATCGTTCCCGTCCGGCCCGCGGTCGAGTCGGTTCTGGGGGCGCGAGCGTATGCCGACCTCGACTCAGCGGCACGAGCGGTCGGACGCATCGACATCGTCAACGTCTTCCGTCGCTCCGAATTCGTGGCCGCACTCGCCGAGCCATTGCTTGCCATCCGCCCTTCCCTCGTATGGCTCCAGGTTGGGATATGGGATCCGGAAACGGCTCAGCGACTTATTCACGCCGGCATTCCGGTGGTCATGGACCGCTGCCTGATGACGGAGCATCCCTCGCTGGTGAGCGATTGATGCCGCGGCGCTGCCTCCTCGCCACCCTTGCCCTCTTCGGATCTGTCTCCGGCCTGGAGGCCCAGAAGACTGCCGATGAGGCGCGGCTGGTGTTCACGGTGGGTGCCGGATACATCGGAGGTGGCGATCTCTGGTCGATCTCGGGTCAGCCGATCCGCGTGGCCGGAGGGTTCACCGACACCCTCGGTCTCAGTCGGACCTTGCGCCCTGGATTGGGGGCGGTGTTCTCCGGCACGTACTTTCCCGGCGCCCACGTGGGTTTCGGCGGTGAGGTTCTCCTGCTCGGCCTCGGAACCGAGGACGGTTGTACCGTAGAGTTCACCAGCGGAGATCCCGACACGCAGGAGATCTGCAGCTCAATTGCAGCGATGGACCGGCGGGCCACCTCGGTAGCGCTGTCTGGTTCGGTGGTCTACCGCATCGCGTCGAAGCAGACCATTTCCCCTTATGTCAGA
>DATBGE010000144.1:0-19281 GCA_036558125.1 Gemmatimonadales bacterium
TCGGGTGGATCGAAGGCGGGATAGCGTTTCACTTCTTGAACAGTCTCGCGAACACTCCACTCTCCTCGGCTCCCTCCAGCGCTTCGCCGAGGGCCTGCATGGTCGGGAAACGATCGGCCGGCTCGAGAGACATCGCCTTTGCCAGGGCTACATCTAATTTGGCGGGGAGCTCGGACCGAACTTCGCGGAGCGTCTTGGGCTTGCCCCGGAGCCGGGCAATCATCATCTCCTGCGCATTCCGCCCCTGGAAGGGAAGCTGTCCGGTGAACAGCTCGAACCCGAGGATACCGAGCGCGTAGACATCGCTCCGGGCATCGAGCGCCTTGCCGCGGATCTGCTCCGGGCTCATGAACTCCGGTGTCCCTAGCACGATCCCCGTCGCGGTCAGTTTCGCGATCTCCGGCTCGGCTCGCCGTTCCTTGGCCAGACCGAAGTCCATCACGACGGCTCGGATGCCCCCGGGAGAATGGGCATCGGGAACCAGCATGACGTTTTCCGGCTTCAGATCCCGGTGGATGATGTGCATGTCATGGGCATGCTGGAGCCCGCGGCACATCTGGAGCATGAGGGGAATGCCCAGATCGAGGGGGAGGGGACCGTCACGCACCTCGCGATCGCTCAGCAGCTCACCCGGCAGATAAGGCATCACCAGGTAAATCAGCCCGTCCTCGGTCTCGCCGAGCCGGATGATGCGGCACACATTGGTGTGGTCGAGCCGCATCGCGAGGCCGGCTTCCCGGCGGAGCCGTTCCACGGAGCTGGTGTCTTCCTGCAGTCTGGGCGAAAGCACCTTGATCGCGACGGTTTCCTTCGACGAGTTATCCACCGCGAGATACACGTAGGACATGCCGCCCTCGCCCAGCTTCTTCCCCACCTCATAGCGGTTGTCGAGGACGTGATTGGTCAGCAGACTGGCACGATCGTGCCGCGGGGTACGGGCCCGAGCTGCCTCGCGGACCTGGGTCCGGATGCCGACGCTGGTCTGCGATGCTGGCGGTCCCCCGCCGGCAGGCCGAGCGGCCCCACCGACCTCGACCAGGGGGGAGCCGTCCTGAGGACAGAACCGGGCGGGGTCGGGATAGACCCGCTGGCACCGGGGACAACGACGGTTGCTCAATCGCGGTACCGGTTGCGGCCGTCGGCTTTGGCCTTGTACAGGTTGGCGTCGGCCAGGCGGAGCAGGGATTCGCCCTCACCGGCCCGCTCATCCGGATAGCACGCGATTCCCACGCTGATCGTCACTCGCACACTCCTGCCGGCTTCACCGAAATCATGATTGGCTACGCGACGGAGAATGCGTTCGGCGAAGATGCGGGCCCCACTGGCTCCGGTCTCGGGCAGAAGGATGACGAATTCCTCGCCGCCATATCGCGCCACGATGTCCACCGCTCGCTGCTCCCGTCGCAGGATCATGGCGAGCTGGCGCAGGACGTTATCCCCAACCAGGTGGCCATACGCGTCGTTGATCTGCTTGAAATTGTCGATGTCCACCATGAGGCAGGCCAGGACGGTGCTGTACCGGTTGGCCCGCTCGATCTCCTGCGTCAGCTTCTCGTTCAGCGCGCGCCGATTGAAGGTCTCGGTGAGCGGATCGGTCTCGGCCAGCTGCTTCATCTGCTCCCGGCCGAGCACCGCGTTCTCCAGGTCGTATGCCTTCTCGAGGGCCGCCACGGCGGCGCGAACGACCTGATCGGCAAAATCCACGTCTCGGTGGTCGAGCGGCGGGTCCTCTTCGGTAGTGCGAAGGAAGAACACCCCGGCGGGCTGGTCCCGCAGGGTAAATGGCAGCGCGATCGCGGATCGCGTCGGCACCGAACGTCCCTCGGCTTCCCACTCCGCCCGGACCTCGTGGTAGAGCGGATCGGTAAGGACGTCGTGCACCAGGACGACCTGACGGGTGTCGAGCGCCCGGCGAACTTCGGGATAGCGCTTGAGATCGATCCGCAGGTTGCGGAGCATCGGATTCTCATATGCCGCGACCACGAGCGCATACTCGTCGGAGTCGGCGTTCGACACGATGAGCGAGCACTTGGAGATTCTCAGCCCCCGTGCCACCCGCCGGACCAGGATGTGGTAGATCTCCTCCGGTTTGAGGGATGCCGTGACTTCCTGGAGGATGTCCACCATCTCCGAGCGGCTGCGGGCTTCAGCCCGCGCCTGATTGAGCTCCCGTCCCACCCGGAGGTGAGCCTTCACGCGGGCGAGGAGTTCCCGCACCCGGAAGGGCTTGGAGATGAAATCGGCCGCCCCGAGACCCAACGCACGGACTGTGGCCTCCTCCGGTGGCATGGAGGAGATCATGAGGACCGGAAGGTCTTTGTGGTTGGGATCGTTCTTGACCCGCTCCAGCAGTTGCAGCCCATCGACCCGCGGCATCATGATATCGAGAAGCAGCAGATCGTAGGTATCCGCGTCGAGCCGCTCCAGCAGATGATCCCCGTTGGGGACGCTCACCACCTCGTAGCCGTTCTCCTTGAGAATCCAGGCCAGGGTGCGGGACAGGGCCTGGTCATCATCCGCGACGATGATTTTCGGCGCGATCATTTCAGGCCACCAACCGCTGGAACAGCTCGGGGTCCACGTTGCCACCGCTCAGAATGGCGACCGTCGGCCCCGAGGGGGCGTAGTGCCGGGCCAGCAATGCCGCAACCGAGGCGGCCCCCGACGGCTCAACCCGGAGGCCGGCTTTCTCGAACAGGAACCGCACCGCCAATTTCAGCTCGGCATCGTCCACTTGCACCGCTTCCCTGACCCGACCATCAATGGCGGCAAAGGGAATGGCACCGATCGATGGCGTGAGCAGGCCATCGGCCAAGCTCGGGCCTGGCTCGATTCGCTCGGAGCGACCCGCAGCCAATGCAGCGGAGAGCTTCCGGACGTTAGCCGGTTCCACCCCGACGATGCTGGCGCTGGGAATCAGCTCGGCGATGACGGTCGTGATGCCGGCCAGCAAACCGCCTCCACCGGTAGGCACCAGTACCGCCTGCAAGTCAGGGCATTGCTCGGCGATCTCGAGTCCGCACGTGCCCTGCCCCGCGACCACGTCCGCATGCTCGAAAGGGGGAATCGGGACCATGCCGCGCTCGCGCACGAGAGAATCGAACACCGGCTCACGCTGCCGACGGTCGCTCACGAACACGATTTCGGCACCCTGCTCGCGGACGCCCTTGATCTTGACCTGCGGCGCGTCCTCCGGCATGACGACCACGGCTGAAACGCCGAGCTTCTTCGCGGCGTAGGCCAGCGCCAGGCCGTGATTGCCGCTGGAGTGGGTCACCACCCCGCGCGCGCGATCCTTTTCAGAAAGCCGGGAGACCGCGGTGTAGGCCCCGCGGAGCTTGAAGGCGCCGACCGGCTGCAGGTGCTCGCACTTGAGCCACACCGGGACACCGATCAGCCGGCTCAGCGCGGGAGATTCAACCAGCGGAGTTCGCAGCGCCACACCGACGAGAGCGGCGGCGGCCTCCCGAACGGAGGCGAGAGTGACTCGGGCGGGGTACGTCGACGTCAGGGGCACTGGGCGAAGGTAGGAGGCGGCATGGGGCTGGGCAAGGGACGGTTGGAGAGAAAAGTAACGAAGACTGAGGACTGAGGACTGAGTGGTACTGAGTACCTGGTACCTAGTGCCTAGTACCTAGTAGTTCGCGGGCGACCATCTCCAAGAGTCTCTAACGCCAGCTACTAGGTACTAGGTACTCGGTACTAGGTACTTATCGCTATTCCGTCTCGACCACCGTCTCTGCCTCCGCCCCTTCCTCGTCTTCGTTGACGACACGGGCAACGTCCACCACTGCATCGCCTGAATCCAGGTTCATTACTTTGACGCCCTGGGTATTTCGGCCGATGACCCGAATCCCTTCCACCGGCATCCGGATGATCACGCCGTGCCGGGTGATGAGCATCAGCTCATCGTCCGGCTGCACTTCCTTCAGGGCGACGATGGCGCCGGTCTTGTCGGTCTTCTTGAGAGTGATGATGCCTTTCCCGCCTCGCTTCTGGACCCGATAGTCGGAGAGCTCGGAGCGCTTGCCGAAGCCTTTCTCGCTGACGACGAGCAGGGTCGCATCACGCCGGATCACCACCATGCCGATGACCTCATCGCCCTTCTCGAGCTCGATGCCTTTCACCCCGCCCGCGACCCGGCCCATCTCGCGCACATCGCCCTGATGGAACCGGATGCTCATGCCGTCGGCCGTGGCGAGAACGATGTCGCTCGCCTCATCACAGAGCTGGACGTCGATCAGTTCGTCGCCCTCTTCGATATTGATCGCGTTGATGCCGGTGGAGCGCACGTTGCCGTAGGCCGACAGCACGGTCTTCTTCACCGTGCCGAGCCGGGTGGCAAACATGAGCCACTTGTCTTCGGCGAATTCCCGCACCGCGACCGTGGCGGCGATCCGTTCATCGGGCTTGATCGCGATACAGTTCACCACCGGCTTCCCGCGGCTGGCTCGGCCGCCCTGCGGGATCTCGTGCACCTTGAGCCAGTAGATCTGCCCGGTGTTGGTGAAGAACATCAGGTAGTCGTGCGTACTGGCGATGAAGAGGTGCTCGATCCAGTCCTCTTCCTTGGTCGTGGCCCCCTGGAGACCCCGCCCGCCGCGGCGCTGCCGCTTGTAGGTGGAGATCGAGATCCGCTTGATGTAGCCGGTGTGGGAGATGGTGATCACCATGTCCTCTTCGGCAATCAGGTCCTCGACGGAGAAGTCGTTCTGATCGGCGAGAATCTCGGTGCGGCGCTCATCGCCGAAGGTCTTGGCGACCTCCTGCATCTCCTCCTTCAGAATGCTCATCCGGCGGGGCTTCGAGCCCAGAATCCCCTTCAGGTCCTTGATCGTGGCGAGCACTTCCTTGAGCTCGGCCTCCAGCTTCTCGATTTCCAGCCCGGTCAGCTTGGCCAGCCGCATGTTGAGGATGGCCTCGGTCTGCTTCTCCGACAGCTTGAACCGCTTGCGGAGCCGGGCGTCGGCATCGGGCACGTCCTTCGACTTCTTGATGATCTCGACCACTTCGTCGATGTTGTCGACCGCGATCTTCAAGCCCTGCAGGATGTGCTCCCGTGCTTCGGCCGCATCGAGATCGAACTTGGTGCGTCGCACGATCAGCTCGTGCCGATGCGCAATGAATCGCTCCAGCAGCTCCTTGAGGTTCAGCACCTTCGGCGCCCCACCATCGAGGGCCAGCATGATCACACCGAAGGTGGACTGCATGGCGGTGTGCTTGTAGAGCTGGTTGAGGACCACGTTCGGAATGCAGTCCCGTTTCAGCTCGATCACGATCCGCATCCCTTCCCGCTGCGACGACTCGTCGCGCACGGCCGTGATCCCCTCGACCTTCTTCTCCATGGCAAGCTCGGCGATCGCCTTCACCAGGTTCTCCTTGTTGACCTGGTACGGGATCTCGGTCACCACGATCTGAGACTTGCCGCTCGACTCCCGCTCCTCGATCTGGGCCCGGGCCCGCATGATGATCCGGCCCCGTCCTGTCTCGTAGGCCTCCTTGATTCCGTCCCGGCCGTAGATGTAGCCGGCGGTGGGGAAATCGGGGCCCTTGATGTGCTTGCGGAGCTCGCCGATCGTGGCCTCGGGATCATCGATCATGACCTCGACCGCCTTGGCCACTTCCCGGAGGTTGTGCGGCGGGATATTCGTGGCCATGCCGACGGCGATGCCGCTCGACCCATTGACCAGCAGGTTCGGGATCTTCGCCGGCAGGACAGTAGGTTCGCGCAGCCGATCGTCGAAATTGGGCTGGAAATCGACGGTGTTCTTGTCGATGTCCTCGAGCATCGCAACCGCGACCTGAGTCAGTCTGGCTTCGGTGTAGCGATAGGCTGCGGCGGGATCTCCGTCCACCGTGCCGAAGTTGCCCTGACCGTCGATGAGCGGGTAACGGAGCGAGAAGTCCTGAACCATCCGGACCAGCGCATCGTAGACTGAGCTATCGCCGTGCGGGTGATACTTGCCCAGGACATCGCCAACCACGGTCGCCGATTTCTTATAGGGGCGGCCGGGCACCAGGCCCAGCTCGTTCATCGCGTAGAGGATCCGGCGGTGTACCGGTTTCAGGCCGTCGCGCACGTCGGGTAGAGCGCGCGACACGATGACACTCATCGAGTAGTTGATGAACGACTGCTGCATCTCCTCTTCGATGAGGCGCGGCAGAATCCGTTCGCGCGAATTCGGGGCGGTCATGAGTATCCGTACTGAGAGAAAGGCGGGGCCGAGCAATACCCGGGGACCAGCAAATATACTCGGAATACCGACCCGAAGGCAACCCGGAAGAGGCTGCCTAACAGCCGAAATGCCAACTAGTTACGGAAGGCCTGCGGTAGGAGCTCGGTCGGCCTGCACTGGGGCCGAACCGAGCCTGAAAAACGGGTTAGTGAGAGGCCCGGACGAGGAGGACGGTGCCCAGGGTCCGGCCGATTACCCGGGGGTCCAGCGGCATAATGACCCGCCCGATCGGTTCGCCCTGAGTATCGAAGAGCTCGTACACTTCCGGCTGTCCGTTCGCTGTTCGCATAACCATTGTTGCACCCCCCAAGCTGACCTGCCTGCAGCGGCCAAGCCGCGTTCACAGCGAGTAAGACGCTCGAGCCCCGCAAAGGGTTGCCTGCCCCTCCGCGCAACCCTTCCGAGGGGTGTGTTGTCTAGGGTCCAGCGACCGATGACCGATGCCTCCGGAGCCTGGTGGACGACCGTGAACTGATCGCCCGAGTCCTGGCCGGAGAGGCCAGCGCGGAACGGGCACTCTATGACCGGCATGTGGACCGCGTATACCGCCTGGCCTATCGCTTGGCGGGGGATCCTGATCTGGCCATGGACTTCACCCAGGACACGTTCATCCGGGCCTTTGACAGGCTGGCCTCATACCGGGGGGATGCAGCGTTTTCGACCTGGCTTACGGCGGTGGCGACGTCGGTCGCACTGAACGGGCTGCGGAAGCTCAAGCGATTCCGGGAGCGGGAAACTGACCTCGAGCAGGGCGACAAGGTGGCATCAAAGCGGTCATCTGAACCGGATCTCAAGGAAAGGTTGTCTCGGGAAATTGACCGGCTGCCGCTCGGCTACAGGACGGTGTTCGTGATGCATGATGTCGAGGGTTACACCCATGAGGAGATCGGAACGGCCCTCGGCGTCGAGACGGGAACCTCGAAGGCGCAGCTCTCCCGGGCCCGGGCGAAGCTGAGAGAAGCGTTGGCCGATTTTGCCGGGGAATGGAAACCATGATCGACGACGAGTGGGACCAGAGGCTATCGAAGGCGGCTCGAGGCTATCACCAGCCGCCGGAGACGCCGAGAGAAGAGATCTGGGCGCGAGTTCAGGCGGGAAGGCGGAAAGGCGGGAAGGCGGGGCGTGGCATTCTGTCATTCCGCCAATCGGCCATTCCGCGATTTCAGGTGTTGGCCTGGGCTGCGGGGGTCGCTGCCCTGCTGGTCATCGGGATCGGCATTGGTCGCCTCACTGTGAAGTCTCAGCCAATGAACCCTGCGCCCGAGATCGTGACCCGGCCGCCGACTCGGCAGACGGCGGCGATGGCGGTCGCGGCCATTCAGCACCTGAGCCGGGCGGAGGCGCTGCTTACCGGCTTCCGCGCCGAGGGCAAGGCCGCGGGCAGCGACGCGAACTTCTCGGCCTCAGCGCGCGACCTCCTTTCGAACACCCGTCTGTTGCTCGACTCGCCTGAGCTCACCGATCCGCAGATGCGCGGACTCCTGGAGGATTTGGAGCTGGTGCTGGTCCAGATCACCCAGCTGAGCGCCGAAGACGGGCATGGGGAAGTGGACTTGATCACCGACGGTTTGAAACAGCGCGGGTTGTTGCCGCGGCTTCGCTCGGCGATTCCTGCCGGCTCCGCGGTTCCCAGCGCACAAGGAGAAATCTGATGCGGAACGTGTATCTGTCGGCGGCGTTGCTGTTGGTTCTGGGCGGGGCGGTTGGGGGAACGAGCTCAACTGCCGTGGTCTCGCAGGGTCAGGCCTCGGTGGTGCCCGCTCCCTGGGCCGTGGAGGATCCCGCGGACAGCCTCTATCGCGCGGCTCGCGATGCGCTGAACCGCAACGATTACACGCGCGCGGCGGACCTGTTCCGCAAGATCCGGGATACCTATCCCAAGTCGCAATACACGCCGGATGCCTACTACTGGGAGGCCTTCGCGCTCTACCGCCGCGGCGCGACGAGCGATCTCAAGACCGCCATGAGCTCGCTGGAGCAGCAGGAGAAGAAGTATCCCAAGGCCGCTACTAGGGGCGACGCGCGTTCCTTGAAGACCCGGATTCTCAGCGAGCTCGGGAAGCGCGGCGATCCGGACGCGGTGCCAAAGGTGGACAGCCTTGCCAAGGCCGCAGCCCGGGGTTGCCCGGATCCGGACGATGAAGACGACGTACGAATCGCGGCCCTGAACGGCCTCCTGCAGATGGATGCTGACCGGGCGATTCCGATCCTGAAGAAGGTGCTCGCCCGTCGTGACGAGTGCTCTGTCGGATTGCGTCGCAAGGCCGTGTTCCTGGTCTCCCAGAAGCAGAGTTCCGAGACGGAATCCATTCTGCTCGACGCGGCACGGAACGACCCGGATGCGGAAGTGCGCCAGCAGGCTGTGTTCTGGCTGTCCCAGGTCGGAACCGAGACGGCGGTGAGCGCGCTCGATTCGATCCTCCGGAGCTCGAAGGACCCGGAGCTGCAGAAGAAGGCGATCTTCGCTCTCTCGCAGATGGACAATCCCCGCGCCAGCGCGATCATCCGCACTTACGCCGAGCGGACCGACGCCTCGAGTGAGGTACAGGAGCAGGCCATCTTCTGGATCGGCCAGCACGACTCCCCCGAGAACGCGGCGTTCCTCAAGTCGCTCTACAAGCGCCTATCGAACGAGGAGCTGAAGGAGAAGGTGATTTTCTCCCTCTCCCAGATGGATGGACAGGGCAGCGGGAAGTGGCTGATGGACCTGGCCACCAACGAGACCGAGCCGATCGAAATGCGGAAGAAGGCGCTCTTCTGGGCGGGACAGACCGGGACCTCGATCACTGACCTGATCGGGCTCTATGGCAGGACGCGGAATGCGGAGATCAAGGAGCAGCTGATATTCGTGTACTCCCAACGGGGCGACAAGGCCTCGATGGACAAACTGCTGGATATCGCGAAGAACGAGCCGGACAAAGAGCTGAAGAAGAAGGCCATTTTCTGGCTCTCTCAATCCGATGACCCGCGCGCGGCGGATTTCCTCCAGTCCATCATCGATCAATGAGAGGAGCGTGGCGTATGGCGTTGGATATCCGCGCGATCTGCATCCTGGCGCTCGCCCCGTGGGAGCCGCTCGTGGCGCAGAGCCTAGCCCAGCGAGTGGCCGCGGCTCCCGATGGGAAGGTAGAGTTCAGCTTCGCCTCGCGGCCGGGCGTGTGCGGCGACGGCAGAGGGATGATCGGAGACGGGCGACACTTCATCATGATGCATGGGAACAACTTCTCGATGTCCGATACCGATGAGGAAGATGATGATGACTATTTCCGTGACTGTCCCTGCGAACGTGGCCCGGTCCGAGTCTCGCTCCGGGTGCGAGACCATGAGGTGGATGACCTGAACACCTACGTCGGAGCGCGTCCCTCGACCAGCCGGACCGGAGTCACCGACCTCGGCACGGTCGATGTGAAGACGGCGACGAACTACCTGCTGAGCATCGCCAGGACGGTAGGCGGAGATATCGGGCACGATGCCATCTTCCCTACGACCCTGGCCGACAGCGTCGTCGTCTGGCCGGAGCTGCTCAAGATGGCCCGGGATGAATCAGTGGCGAGAGATACCAGACAGAGCGCGGTATTCTGGGTCAGTCAGGCTGCCGGCGATGCGGCAACCCGTGGCTTGGACTCGCTGGTCTCCGATGAGAAGGGAGACCGGGATATTCGGGAGCACGCGGTGTTCGCTCTCTCGCAGCGTCCGAAGGACGAGGGCGTGCCGATCCTGATTCGCGTCGCCAAGACCAACAAGGACCCAGAGATCCGGCGCAGAGCATTGTTCTGGCTGGGCCAGTCAGAGGACCCGCGGGCCCTCGCTCTGTTCGAGGAGTTACTCACCCGCCGCTGACGGTTTTAAACAGATTACCGCGGACGACGCGGAAACTCGCTGAAGCACGCGGAAGTGTTTCATGATTTCCCTTCCGCAGCCATTCGCGTATTCTGCGTGCTCCGCGGTAAGCTGTTTTCATCCGGGAGCGACCAACAGATTACCGCGGACGACGCGGAAACACGCTGAGCACGCGGACACGTTTCATGATTATTCTCTCCGCGGCCATCCGGGTTTTCCGCGTGTTCCGCGGTAAGCAGTTTGCAGCCCGTTCAGGAAGTTAAATCGACCGAAACACCCCGTTTGCCCCGTCCACAGACCTCATGAGGTAGGTTCCGGGGCGCCCAGTTACATTTCCGCCCCATGTTTTCGCCGTCCCGCCTCCACGCCATAGCGCTGATCGCCACCGCCTGCGGCTCCTCCGGCGCCAAGGCGCCGATCGAGGTCCTGGCACGAGGCACCGACCCGATCGTCTCTCCCGTCGGAGAGGCGACCGACGCCGTCTGGCTTGGCGGCGAGCGCTGGGCCGTCATCGCGCCGCAGGACAAGGCCGTGAGCCAGGTGGATTTCTCCAGTCGCACCATCGGACCCTTCGGCGGTGCCCGAGGAGCGCGAGAGTACCAGCAGCCCTTTCACATCTTCCGAACCGGAGATTCAGTCGCGATCGCCGATTGGCAGATGCGTCGTACCACCCTTTGGTCACTCGATGGAAAGATGCTCGGCATCATTCCGGCGGTGGACGCTCTCCGGGGTGCTCTGCCCCGGGCCCGGGACGGCGCCGGGCGCTGGTACTTCGAGATACGGCCGTTGCCGGGTCCCGATGGAGCGGGGAACCGCGACTCCGCCTTCGTTGTCCGCACCCAAGCCGATTTTTCCGGGGCCGACACGGCTATCCGTCTCGCGCCGCTGGACGTAGCAGAAGTGATCTCGGAGGGGCGGCGGCGCTTTGAACGCCGGCTGCTTAGCGGACAGGATCGGTGGGGAGTGTTACCCGATGGGTCGCTATGGGTGGCTCGGGTGCAACAGAATCGGGTGGATTGGGTAGGAAATAACCAGGCGGTTCACCGGGGTCCTGAATTGCCGGACAAGGTGTATCCGGTGAGCGAGCCCGACCGTGAGCTTTTTCTGCGCCGCTTCCCCGAGGAGCTTCGTGCGACCGCAGAGCAGATACCGTTCGCGGCGATCAAGCCACCCTTTGAAGCGGCTCTCACGACGCCAGCCGGCCAGATTTGGCTGGTGAAAAGCCGGGCGGTGGGCGATTCGTTGCGCAGCAACCAGGTGGTCGGACGGGACGGCCGCCTCGTTCGCGAGGTGCGTCATTATGGCCACGGCCGAGTCCTCGCTGTGAGTCCGAGTGCGGTGCTGCTGGCCGAGCCGTTCGAAGGTGGGATTCGACTTTTTCAAATCGCGTTGCCTCAGGCAGCTCCGGGCCAGTAGTCACCCTTCTTCAACCGTTCTTGTGGAGTCACCTCATGACCCGCTGGAGTTCGATTGCCGTCGTTCTGGGAGTGTTCCTGGTCGCCTCATGTGGCCGGAAACCCACCAGCACCGTCGTGCTGGACAAGCCCGAGGCGACGCTGTCTCACACGTTCCAGCAGGTGAGCAACGTGGTGGAGCTTCCCGACGGACGGCTCGCCATGGCCGACGTCAAGGCGCGGAGCTTTCTGTTCCTGAATCCTTCAAGCGGACAAGTGCAGGAGCTCGGCGAGCACGCCGATACCATCTGGCCGCCCGATTCCTTTCCCAGCCGGCACAAGATTCCCGGATTCGTCCTGCGCATTTCCACCGATACCCTGGCTCTGGTGGATTTCGGCGCGGAGCGGACCACGCTCTGGACCGTGCAGGGCCAACCGCTTGGGGTGATCAACCGGGTCCCGGTCGGTGGTCACAACCAGCCGCTCAACTACGACGCCGAGCTGAATGGATACAAAGAGGACGTGCGCTCGGTGCTGGGAGGGCTGGAGCCGGGAGACGAAATCAAGTTCGACAGTCTGAACGTGCTCCGCATCCCGCGGGGAGACACGATTGCCGACACCGTGGCTCGGCTCAAACTCCCGCCCTGGGGCGATGGCCAGTTCGGCGAACAGAAGAAGATCGTCTCCACCATCTTCGGAGGGAGAGACCTCTTCGGCGTGCTTCCCGATGGTTCGATGTGGGTGGCCCGCGCCTCGAACAACGCGGTGGACTGGCGTGACCCATCGGGCAAATGGCGGAAGGGGCCGTCCCGATCCTACACCCGCATCTCGGTGAGCGAGGAGGACAAGAAGAGTTTTCTGGAGAAGGTGCGCGGGCAGATGAGTCAGGTGGGGGCACCTGCCGGCGTGGAGTTAAGCTACCCCTTCGCCGACTACAAGCCGCCATTCAGCGCCGGGGCGACCGGGGCCGACGGCTCGGTCTGGCTGCAGCGTTCCCGCGCCCTTGGCGACTCGACATCGGTGTGGGACGTGGTCGGACGAGACGGGAATCAGAGGACGACAGTGCAACTGCCGCTCGGAACAGCACTGGCCGGTTTTGGAGCTGACGGTACGGTGTATCTCGTTCGACGGCTCGATGGCGGGGTTGGGCAGGTGATTGAGAAGTACAGGGTGAAATTGTAAGGTGCCGTAAGCCGTAAGCCTTAAGCAGCGTTTCTTGCTTACGGCTTATGGCTTATGGCAGCAGGGCAATGCACTACGCCGCGTCAACTCCTTCCGGCGGATCCGTCTTCCGCCGATTCCGCCGCACCCCCGCCTCATACCACTTCCGCGTGATCTCGCCGGCCAGGTCCCGGTTGCCCAGACCGAAAGCGAGTCCCGCAGCCAGCGCCACCGAGCCCAGGATGAGAGTGAAGGCCGAGGTGACGATCTCCTCCGCTACGCCCACCTGCTGCAGGGCCATGAAGAGGGCGATCAGGACCATGATGCTCTTCGTCAGTTTGGCGAGGGTAGGAACACCGGAAACCCCGCCGGCCGACGCCAGGATGATTCCCTGAACGAATTCCCCGATGATAATGCCGAGGATGATGATGATGATTCCGGAGATGAGCGTAGGAATGAACGTGATCATCTGGCCGAACATGTCGCGGATGTTCTCGAGGCCAAGGGCGGAGCTGGCGAAGAGAATCACCACCAGCATCATCAGCCAGAACACCAGCCGTCCCACCGCGTTGACCGGATCCAGGCGGCCGCGATTCACCGCATCGGCAAAGCCACCAGCCGCGACCATGCGCTTGAACTCGAGTCGATGCAGGGTTTTGTCGGTCCAGCGCTCCAGCTGCTTGGCCGTCAGGTAGCCGGTCAGCAGAATCACCAGGGCTCCGATCAGACCCGGCAGAACGTCCGCCAACTCACCTGCGCCCAACAGCAGCCGATCCCAGAGTTCGCTCATCCCGTCACCTCGATGACGATTTTGCCAAGTTGTTCGGCGCGCTCCAGCCGCTCGAACGCGCGCCGGGCTTCCGCCAGTGGAACTACGCTATCAACCTCAGGCCACAGGCGTCCCCGCGCGGCCTGGTCGGCTACTGCGCGGTACTCCTCGTGGCTCCCCATCGTCGACCCCAGAATGCTCCACTGATACCAGAACAGCTTGCGCACATCGGTCACGCACATGGGACCGGTGGTGGCACCACAGGTAACCAGGCGTCCCTTCCGGACCAGGCAGCGAAGCGACTTTTCCCAGGTCTGTTCTCCTACGTTATCTACTACGACCTCGACCCCGCGCTTCGCAGTCAGGGACCTGATCTCTTTCGGCACATCGGTCTCGGCATGGTTCAGCACCACGTCTGCGCCGAGAGCGCGGGCGCGCGCGAGCTTCGCCTGGGAAGAGCTGGTGACGATGACGGTCGCTCCGAGGAGCTTGGCGATCCTGAGCGCCGCGACTGCGACGCCACCACCGATCCCCCAGATCAACACCGTCTCCCCCGGGCGGAGTGCCGCCCGGTTGACGAGCATGCGCCACGCGGTAAGTGTCGCCAGCGGGAACGCCGCCGCCTGGGCGATCGACATCTCGGCGGGAACGGGCGCCAGGTTACGCTCGGGCACAACGACAAACTCGGCCAGCGTGCCGTCGCGGTGTTCTCCCAGAACACTGTAGGTCAGGCAGAGCGGCTCTTCTCCCGCTTCACACCACTCGCAGTGGCCGCAGGAGATCCCCGGATTGATCATGACCCGGTCCCCGGGACCGAACCTGGTCGCTGCGGGTCCCGTGGTAGCTACGGTACCTGCCCCATCGGTTCCCATGATGTGGGGGAAGCTGTATTTGACGCCCGGCAAACCGGCGACGACAAAGAGGTCCAGACGGTTGAGCGCGCCGGCCTGAATCCTCACGCGCACGTCGTCCGGCGCGACCAACTCGGGATCAGGGACATTTTGCAGGACAAGCTTGTCGAGACCACCGGTGGCGGTCAGGGTCAGCGCTTTCAAAAGGAGGGACTCGCCACTCTCTCTCCCGGGAGGAGCTGCACCGGCGTGTCGGGACCAGTGGGCAGCGTGTGCCAGAGTAGCCCGGTCTCGGTTCGATTCTTGTCGATGGTGCGGCTGGTGGCCCAGGCGATCCGGGAACCGTCCGGGGAAATGGCGATGGCGGTGATCGGGGCATCGCTGGAGACGAGCGGCGCTGCGGACGAGCGGCGCAGTACCAGGTTCATCTCCTTCTTGTCCTTCCGATCCACCACGTAGACCAGTTCTCCGGTGGGGAGATAGGCCGGGGAATGTTCCTGGCGATCCTTGGCTCCCATGGCTACAACGGGTGCCCCAGTGCCCGTCATCGAGAGCGTGTAGATGTCGCTTTGAAGATTCTTGGCGACGGGAAAGCCGGTGAAGGCCAGAGTGTTTCCGTTGGGAGAAATGACCGGATCCTGAGCGCCGCCCGGCAGGCCGGCCAGCTCATGCAGCTCGGTGCCGTTCACACGCATCATCATGATCCGCTTCACCCCGGCGCGGGTTCCGGTGAACACGATGGCCTGTCCATCGGGAGTCCAGACCGGCTGGAGGTCGGGTCCGGGATCGTTGGTCAGGCGGGTCGCGTTCTGACCATCGGCATCGGCGACGTAGATGTCGTAGTTGCCGCCAGACCGGTCGGAGCTGAAAGCCAGTCTGGTGCGGTCGGGGGAGTAAGCCGGGTCGATGTTGTTGGAGGTGCTGTCGGCAACGATCGGGATGAATACCCGTTCGGGGGCACTGACCAGGGTGAAGACTCCCAGTTTCCCAAACCTGCTGGAGACAAGCAGCAGGTCACCGGATACCATCACCACGGCGGTAACCGGGTCTCCAGGACCCGCCACGGCGGAGATCAAGGCGCGGCCCGGAGCGATTGCCTGCACTGTTCCATCGGCTCCGACGCGGGCCACGCCGGGATTGTTGGAACTCCAGGTCACGCCGGCGGCGGAGCCACCCGGTTTCTTCTGCTCGTTGAGATACCAGACCGACAGTTTCGTCTTCTGGCCCGGTGCGAGCGCGACGCGGGAGCGATCGAGGCCGAGTGTCGCCGCGACGACCTGCACCGTCCAGGAAAGAGGGGCAAATCCCCGCGCCGCGAACGACAGCGTCGTGGTTCCGAGCTGCCTGGAGGTCAGCAGACCGCTTGCCCGGTTGAAAGCTGCAATCGAAGTGTCGGCGAGCACCCAATCGATCGGTACATCGGGGATGACGGTGGAGTCAGCCGCTTCCGCTCGAACCTTGAACTCGCGGCTGGCGAGAAGGGGAACTCGGACCGTGTCCGAGACCTTCGGGCTGGTGAGGAATCGAGCAATCGGGGGATAGACGTTGACCGGGAGCCGGCGCTCCTGGCCGAATCCCCGTACGACCACCTCAGCCTGTCCCGGAGCGACACCTTTCACCACGCCGTCGGTTGAAACCTGGGCAATCGCGAGGTTGGTGGAGGCCCATTGAAGGTCGCCGTTCACCAGATGACGGTTCCGCTGCTTCGGCACCGCCGTGCTCAGCGTGAACGAATCGTTGACCTGCAACACCAGCGCATTGAGCTGGATGACGAATTCGTCGGCGGAAACGAATACCGGCACCATCGCGGTGAGTCCATTGGGCATCATGGCCTGGACCGAGCCCTCGCCCGGCACCAGCGCGGTCACGACGCCGGAGGTGTCACCCACCGCGGCGATATCCGGACGAATCGACTTCCACACCGCCTTGAGCCGGCCCACCATGCTCCCATCCGCCTTGACGCCAAAGGCGACAGCGCGAGCCTTCTCCCCAGGCAGGGCGTAGATCGCGGCAGGCTGAACGACTACCGAAGCAAACTCAGGCAACGGGGCCAGGACCTTGATCGTGGCAGCTGACGAGGAGGTAGTGGGCTCACCGCTCACCTGAACGAAGACCGCCTTCGACTTCCGCCCCGCACTCACTATGACCTGGGCCTGGCCGGGGCCTACCGCGGTGACGGTACCGGTTCCTTCCACCACGACGACGGCGTCGTCGGTGGTGTGAAAGGTCATCCGCAGGATCGCATTGCCATTGCTATCGAAGGCTTGAACCGCGAGCCCCTGCTTTTGCCCGACGGTGAGCGACAGGGTATCGGGGCTGACGTAAAGCTCGGTGACACTCTGTGCCCAGCCCGGTTGGGGCCCGGCCAGCAGGATCACGGCTGGAATCAGGAGTTGGCGAAGTGCTTTCATGACTCGGTTTTGTCGCGCTCGCGATCATAATCCGCAAAGCCCAGACCATGGGCAGCGGGCGCGTAAGTGATTGCCCTCGTTGGGGATCAATCCTAATCGGATGGCCGCGAGTCTGGCAGGGAGCCGAAATCCGGCACGGAAGGCGGGACCTGCAGCCAGTTGGCTAATGGAACTCTCGGGGGATGCTCTCCTTCCACTCCTTCTGGCGGACCAGGTTCCCCTTTTCCGAAATCCGGCGATGGACCCGAACGTTGAAGGCCGCCGAGTCAGACCTGATGTCGATGGTGGTCTCTAATCGGAGGTCGCGCCCGCTGCGCCGGATTCGATGCACCTCCACTCCGAGAAAACGCGAGGCTGCTGGATTGGATTCGTTGGTTTCATAGTACTCCTGCTCGGTATTGTCGTACCGGGTGGAGCCGATGGTCCACGCGTAACCAAACTTCCACTGAACCGAGTGTATCCCTCGCAGCGGATCGTAAGTCACCACCTCGGACGGAACTCCTGCCACATCGATGTCCTTGACGTCGGGACGCTCCTGCCGAGGCTCAGGAGCCGGGAGACTCACCTGCGTGGTGGTCCCTGACGGGACGACCGGCAGTTCGAGGATCGATTTCGCCGCGCTCAGCTGAACGGCCGAGGTCATGGGATACGGCGTCGGCCAAATCATCGGGAATTGGGCGTTCGAAACCGAAAGACGCATCCGGTGCCCCGGCCGGTACGTCCACGTCGTGAAATGCAGCGGGATCGTGAGATCGTAAGTCTCACCGACACCCATGCGTTCAGGGTTCTCGCTGGACTTTGCCTGGGTTCCGTTGAGCAGGCCTCCCGCTACCAGGGCTACGGAACCATCGGGAAAGATGTCTTCCAAGCGAGCGGTCCACGTCGCCAGCGGCGCTCCGGCGGTGATCCGAACGTGGACATTCGGCAGGCCGATGATCTCGACCGATTCGTTCAACAGCGGACCGTCCCAGACGAGACTGCCGGCATCGTCCCGTCGCATATCTCCCGTGGGTTCTCCCCACCAGTCACCCGCCGTGACACCGTAGCCGGCCATGTAGCGCAGCGCGATCGTCACCGAATCTCCCGAGGCATTCGCCGAGCGGCCCAGCGCGCCGAGCCGGTTATTGGGAAGAAGGGCCAGCGTGTCCCAGCGGGTGCGCGCGATGGGCCAATCCTCCAGGCGCCAGTGTCCCGGTGTCATGGCCAGCTCAGGATCCGGCCGCACGCTGTCCCGGACATAGACGAGGAGCCTCGGCTCATCGAGCAGCGCTGTTGGTTTCCCGCGGAGCCAGTGATTCCACCACTCGACGACACGGGCTCGCCATTCATAATTGGGTCCTGGCTCGCCATCGTCGGGCCAGGCATGGTTCCACGGGCCGATCTCGACCTTGATCGGGGCCTTGAGCTGGTCGAGGGCGCGGATCGGCGTGTCGCGATAGCCGTCCAGCAAACCGCCGATGAAGTAGGCCGGGATCTGGATCGCGGCGTAGTTCCAGCGGAGCGCATGCTTCCGCCACCAGGGCCCGTCTACCGAATTCCTGAGATAGGTGAAGATCCACGGCTCGGCTTCGAACCGGTCGCGAAAGTAGGCGGAATCGAGCTGGTAGTCCGGCGTGCGGGGCAGTGCATTTTCGTGATCGATCTGCAGCGCGTACCAGTCCACGTGCAGCGCGCCGTCGATGTAATGGATATCGTCGTGGTAGAGATCGTCCGACGCATGGAGTGCGACGATCGCTTTGAGCTCTGGTGGCTGCAGCATCGCGACTTGGAGCGCATTGAACCCTCCCCATGAGATGCCCCACATCCCCACGTTCCCGTTGGAGCGCGGCGACCGCGAGATCTGACGGATGATCTCCAACGCATCGGCCAGCTCCTGATCGGAATATTCCCGTTCCGGCAGTCGTCCTTCGGAACCGCCGGTCCCCCGGATGTCCACCTTCGCCATGATGAAGCCGTGGCTCACGAAGTAGGAATAGAGAGGGAAGTCCCGGGCGTAGAACGAGTCGTCTTTGCGATAGGGCAGCAGTTCGAGCAGGACAGGGAACGTCTCTACAGAGTCCTTCGGCGTTGGTCTCCACCAGGTGACGGCAAGCTTCACCCCGTCGGGCATGGTCATGAAGCTTCGGGACGTCGTGTAGGCGTAGGGCGCCGGGTCTGGCGCGCCTGAATTGGGGTTTCCCGTCCCGAACCCGGGCAGCAGACCCGCGGTGAGCAGACTGAAGGAACGGAGCCGCTTGAAAGATGACAAAGCAAAACACGAAGACACAAAGAACACAGAGGGCTCCGATCTATCATCGAGATTCGTCTAGGTAAGTCGAAACAGCATCCAAGCACCTTGCCATTCCGAACTCGTCACCCAAACACCTTCGTGGCCTTGGTGACTTCGTGTTGACTCGCTGCCCTTCAAGAATCGCCCTAGTGCAATGACGCGACAGGCAGATTAAGCACGAGCCTCGAGTAACCATCGAGAGGATCACCAGGCGCCGGGAATTTCATCGGAACCCGATTGACCTCCCCATGACGCACCGAAATCGTGTCGGTGGTGCCGGCCGGGCCTTCGAGTGTGAGCACCAGGGCATCTCCCGCCAGGCGCTGATCCAGCAGCCGGACTCCCCGAGA
>DATBGE010000145.1:0-8699 GCA_036558125.1 Gemmatimonadales bacterium
GGGATTAACCAGGAAGGAATCCCCGCTTGGCGGCGGAGAGTATCCATGCTCAGCTCCGGTTGTCCGAAGCGCCGGTGATCCGCTTCACCACGCGATAGGCAGGGTACAGGGCGGTCTTCACGCTCTTGGTCAGCTGCTGGCGCAGCAGGGCACGGAACGGCGCGGCGTCGCCTCGCCGGTAGTGGCCCAAATGCAGTTCGCCGCGATAGGAGCTGATCCAGTCGCGAAACCCCAGGTTACCTTCGCGGTGATGCTGCCACGCGCTCCGCAGATCGTTGAACTCATCCATCCACTTCACGCCTTCGCGCTGCTTCGGCAGGGAGGGCAACGGCTCGCCAGTCAGTGACGCCCACGCCAGCCACGGGAGGTTCACGCCGCAGATCTCGCTCAGCGCATGGGGATACCAGGTGCGGCCCGTCACTTCGATCACGTAGAACCGCCCGTTGCGCGCATCTTTCTTGAATTCGATCGACGCATATCCCGAGTAGCCCATGGTGCGCAGGATGTCGCGCGTCAGCTGGTCCACTTCGGGATACCAGCGGCTCTCGGCGAGGCTCGAGATGCCGTAGTGCGGGACGTACTGGCGTAACTTGCGACCAGTGAACATGGCGCGACATTCGCTCTGCCGATCGGCGTAGGTGAGCGAAAAATGCAGCGCGCTATCCGGCCCTTCGATTACCTCCTGCACCACCAGGAGCGGTTGCACCGCCGCCGCGACTTGGTAGCGGGCCAGCAGTTCCCGGCGATCGTTCGCCAGCATGATTTTCCAGCCCTTCTGCCGCCAGGGCATGCCGGCCACCGCGGGCTTGATCAGGCAGGGGTAGCGGAGGCCGTCGGCACGCGCGGCCACATCGGCCAGACTATCCGGGAAGAACGTGGTGGGAATGGCGATGTCCCGCTCGTTGGCGAAACGATAGAACCGGTTCTTGTCGATGATGAGATCGACGAGGCGCTTATCCGGAAACGGGAAGAGATACCCGCCGGCCAGCAACTCTCGCGCGTTGGAGACTAGTTCGAGCGACAGGTCGCCCGCTGGAAACAGCACCGCCGGGCGATCGAAGCGCTCGCGCAGCTTCAGCAGGCACTGAATGAGCGCGTCCGGATCGGTGTTCATCGCGGGGCAGGGGATCTTCTTGCCGTGCCGCGTGGCCTCGCACGGATCCCCGACCCCCGGCGTGATCACGTATGTGGATACGCCGGCCGCGTCGAGTGCCCGCAGCGTGCCCAGGGCATTGAGGCCTAGGCCGATGACGACAGCGGGGGATTTCGCGGTCATGGCCGCACTGGGGTCGAGCAGGGAGTCGCGGACGCGTCGATTCGGACCATGGGCGTCAAATGTAGCTCCGGATGCAATGAGGACGGCTCGGTCGAAGCCAGGATGGTGGGACACCGACGCGGGTTTAAGGTCAGAAGACGATGGACACTGGAAGTCGTGGTTCAACCCGACCAGCTTGAAGAACAGGGACCGGCTTGTTCAGAGGGAGGAGTCGTGCCTCCTCTGAGTGAGACCGACCCTTAATGTGCGTGAGATGGCTCCCCAATCCCCAGCTCCATGACACGTCGCGATCCACAACTCGCTTCTTTCGTCAGCCGGGCAGCGAGGTCGCTGGTCGGCCGGCTGAGCTCGTTGCGCGCACACCCGCTATTCAACTCCCTGGGCCGTGCCGAATCTCGGGTAGAACAGGCCGGCGGGCACCCCGCGGAGCCTAACCATCGGCCGCACCTCGACGAAGCTATCGGTTGGTTAACCCGGGCACAGGACGCAACCCCCGACGGTGGTTTGTCCCGTGGGTACAGCCTAGTCTACAACAGTTATTTCCGGGGGCAGGGGTGGCAGCCCTCCTATCCGGAGACGACCGGCTACATCATCCCTACCCTGCTGCACGCGTCGCAACACCTCGAGAGCCCCCAACTCGCCGACCGAGCGCTGCGGGCTGCGCGCTGGGAAATCGAGGTCCAACTCGAGTCGGGCGCGGTACAGGGAGGCGTGATCGGGGAAGGGCGGTCGCCCGCGGTTTTCAATACCGGACAGGTGATGTTCGGCTGGCTCGCGGCCTTCGAATCGAGCGGGGCTTCTCAGTTCGCCGACGCGACCATCCGGGCCGGGCGCTATCTCGTCTCGGTGCAAGACCGCGACGGCCACTGGCGGAAGGGGAACTCCCAGTTTGCCCGGGGCGACGCGACGCTGTACAACGCCCGGGTCGCCTGGGCCCTCGCCGAGGCCGGCGCGGTCCTCCGACAGCCCGAATTCACCGAGGCAGCCCGCCGCAACTTGCGGGCTGTGGTGAAGCTGCAGTACGAAAACGGCTGGTTCCCCCACTGCTGCCTCACCGATTCGAGGCAGCCGCTGCTACACACCATCGCCTATACCGTCCGAGGTCTGCTGGAAGGCGGGAGAGTGCTCAACGATCCGGAGATGCTTGCCGCCGCGAGGTTAGCGGCCCGTCAGCTGATGGCGGCAGTGCGCGATGACGGCTGGATGCCGGGGCGTTACCGGCAGGATTGGTCTGGTGCCGTCTCATGGAGCTGTCTCACCGGAGAGGCCCAGATGGCGAACAATTGGCTCCGACTCCACAAGATCACCGGGGACGCGACCTGGCTGGAGCCTGTGCCTCGGGTGCTTCAGTTCCTGAAACGAACCCAAAATCGTACCTCCCGCGACGCCGGACTTCGCGGAGGCATCAAGGGTTCCGCACCGATGAGCGGCGATTACGGCCGGAACGAGATCCTCAATTGGGCAACCAAGTACTTCGCCGATGCGCTGATGCGGGACGAGGAGGGGTCGGGGGGACTTCCAGAAGAGGGAGTATTCCGGCTGGCGTAGGACGGCTCAGGAACTTGAAAATTTAGGAGATCAGTTGGAAGCTCGACGGTTCTCGCGAAGAGTCGATTGATCAGCAGTTCGCCATCTGAAATCGTGTTGACTCTGGATTGCCGGCGGTTTGGCACTTCGTTGGACCCCTTGTTCAAGAGTTCTAATCGCGAGCAACCCGGCATGGAGCTGGTTACCAGCGTAAGCTATTGTTGTCAAATTAGTTATCTTACTAGGTGAGACGGCCTGACAAAGTTCTCTGCACCCCTATCAGCGCGATGTAGTCTCGGTCAGTTGGAGCTCCTCTGAGCATGGCAAGATCAGGGAG
Organism: Gemmatimonadales bacterium; assembly: GCA_036558125.1. GTDB lineage: Bacteria > Gemmatimonadota > Gemmatimonadetes > Gemmatimonadales > GWC2-71-9 > DATBGE01. The sequence goes on from DATBGE010000145.1 coordinate 3,141, forward strand.
TTCCCCAAACCGGGTGACCGATCTTGGTTTGCCTTTTGCAGGTACTCCGTGCCTCCTCTCCAACGCCACGACATGAACGCCCCACGACCTGACGCGAATCCCCCGTCCTCAGGTATCCTGTTCTGGACTCTGTGGTATCTGGCGTCGCTTAGCACCGTGATGCTCGTGCCCAGTTTCCTGAAGCTGAGAGAGCACCTGTGGAACCTCCCTGCGGATCAGGTGGTTCAGAGTCTGTTACTGGGTCTGGGCTTTCTCCTTTTCGCTCTGTTAATGCGCCAGGGCGGGGGGATAACGACTCCCCGGGGCATCGCCGTAGCTCTGCTGGGTATCGCACTGTGCTTCGGAGTCCCGGGGTTTCTGCTGTCACACTCTGCATTACCGGCCTCGAGGGCGGTGCTCATCACCGGTGCGGCGTTGGCCATCCTGCTGACCGCTTTGCCTCAACTGCTGGTCACTTCCGGATATCGCTGGCCTGCACTTGGAGCCTTGACGGTTGCGGCGGTATCGCTGGCTGTCATCGATCGGCCCAAGCCTCCACCCTCGCCCATCACAATCGCCCATACCGAGTACTACAACGTCAGGTTCAAGACCCACCCGCTGCCCATCCCACCGAGCGAACAGACCCGATCCGGCGGGGGGATTGCGCGGTTGGGCGACGGCTTTCTGTTGCTGACCGGGCAGGCGGAATTTTACCGGCTGCGCTGGGTGCCGGACCAGGATTCACTGGAGGCGACTCGCCTGCCGCTCCTGGCACCGCTCAATCACGATGAGTTCGTCCGCGACCAGCCGAATCCTTCCACCGCCTCGGTGTTTCGAATCACCGACCTCGCGGTGGACGAGCGAAGTGGAACGCCCCAGATCTACGTGGCGCATCGCTACTGGGATCGGGGCAGGCGCTGTGTGACGACCCGGGTGTCTGCGACCACGCTCCCTGAGGCCTCAGCGACCAAACCGCCCGCCTGGCGGACCATTTTCGAATCCCAGCCTTGTCTTCCACTCGGAAACGCCATCCCTCAAGTCGCCCCCTTGGAAGAGGGAGGGGCGCTCGCCATTCACCCGACGCTGGGACTGCTCCTTTCTCTGGGCGACAACGGGTTTGATGGCCTGGACGGCGAACAACCCTTCGCCCAGCGCGAGGACGTCAGCTACGGGAAAGTCCTGCGCCTCGACCTGGCCGGGGGCTCGAAGATCGTCAGCATGGGTCACCGCAATGCTCAAGGGCTCACCGTAGCCCCGAATGGCCGCATTTGGGAGACCGAGCATGGGCCCCAGGGCGGGGACGAGGTCAACCTCATCGAGCCGGGCAAGAACTACGGCTGGCCTCGGGCTACCTATGGGACCGAGTACGGGATCGACTACTGGCCCCTGGCGAGGACCTCGTTGAATCACGGCAGGTTCTCCGAGCCGGTCATCGCCTTCGTTCCCTCGCTTGGCATTTCCCAGCTCATCGTAATCGGAGGCAAGCGCTTTCCCATGTGGGCCGGCGATCTCCTGGTTGGATCGCTCCGGCGCCAATCCCTGTACCGGCTGCGGGTGCGAGACGACCGCTTGAGCTACGTGGAAACCATTTTCGTCGGCCGGCGAATTCGGGACTTGGTCGAGGGTGCCGACGGCCGCATCCTGATCTGGACCGATGACGGCAAGGTTCTCTCGGCGTCCTCGGCGCCCACGACGATGGACGGGAGATACATCTTCGAAACCCGCTGCGCCGGGTGCCACGAACCGCCTCGCGGCGAAACCAATGCCGCCGCGCCATCGCTGCGCGGTGTCGTTGGGAGAGCGGTGGCCGGCGACCGGGCCTACGAGTATTCGGAAACCCTGCGTCAATTGTCTGGCAATTGGAACCCGGACCGCCTTGAACGCTTCCTGGAGAACCCCGGCGGTTACGCGCCGGGCACCAGGATGACGATCGGGCTCCCCGACCCGAACCAGCGCCGGGTGCTGATCGATTACCTGGCCAAGGAGTACCGAGGACCGCAAGTAAGGGGAGCAGAGTGATTCCTGCTTTGCCATCGATCCTTCGGCGGGCGCTGCACCGATTCATTCCGGCACAATTCCACGATCCGGTGGGGCTCACCAAGCGTCTCATCCGGAGCCGGGATCCCGCTGCGTATTTCGCCATGAGGCTGGCGGGCTTCGGCCCCTTCTGCGCGCCCCTTGATCTGCTCCTGCAGCCGTTTGAACGTCGTGCATACCTGGCTGCGCCACCCCGCCGGCTGCCTGTGCTCTTTGTCTGCGGACCACCTCGCTCGGGAACCACCCTGGTGGCCCAGGCGCTCATCGAAAACCTGCCGGTTGCCTATTTCGGCAACCTCACCGCGCTGTTCCCACGGTCTCCTATTACCGCCAACCGCGTGTTTCGAAGGCTCATTTCTCGGCGTCCCATAGGCTACAGGAGCTACTACGGGAGGACTGACCACCTGTCGGGTCCCAATGACGGATTACAGCTATGGGACCGCTGGCTGGGTCCCGACCGGACCCAGGCCCCGGCGGAACTGAGCCCCGAGCAGCGGCAGGCGATGGTCAAGTTCTTCGATGCGTACGAAGCTTGGAGCGGGCTACCGCTCGTAGCCAAGAACAACAACCTGAACGCAAGCGCTGGTCTGGTGGCCGCCGCGCTTCCGAATTGTTACTTCCTGTGCCTCACGCGCGAGCCCGTGTTCCTCGCCAGGTCGCTGTTGCGAGGCCGCCTGGACATTCACGGGCGCGAGGACCTTGCCTATGGACTCATGCCACCGACCGGGGACTCCGCAGACCCAATCGAGAATGTGTGCCGCCAGGTCATCTACCTCGAACAGCTGGGCCTGAAGCAGCAGGCGAGCATCGGGCCGGCCCGGTTCCGCCTGATTTCCTACGAAGATTTCTGCCGTGACCCGGGCGCCACGCTGAAGCTTGTCGCGGAGGAGATACTGCGGCTGCCGGTTGCTCCGGCCGGGTTTCCGAACCTCCCGGCAGCGTTCGAGCCGACCAACCGTGCATCTAACGACCAGGCCTTGCTGGCCCGCCTGGCGCATACCTTCGATCTGCTGCGCAGTCCTGCTGCACCCGAGTCTCCGGAAGCTGGTCCATGAAAACTCGACGCACCGAGATCGGTTTGGTACTGCTGCTTCTGGTCATTGTGCTGGTGCCAAGATTGGTTCGGCTTTCCGCCGATCCTCCGGTGGATTTCCAGTCCGGCTACCTCCCTGATGAAGGCGCTTGGGCCCATAACGCGCGCCAGCATGTTCTCTTCGGCCGCTGGGTCATGGAGGAACACAACCCGGGATTATTCGCTGCTCCGCTCTATACGGCCACACTCGTGGGAGTCTATCAACTGTTCGGAGTGGGCCTGATACAGACCCGGCTGCTGAGCGCCGTTGCCGGCGCGATGACCTGCCTCTTGCTATACGGGCTGCTGCGAGCGGAGCGGTCTCCGGGGGATTCGCTGCCTCCCGCCCTGCTTCTGGGTTTCAGTTACTTCATGCTCTCAAATAATCGGGTGGGCTTCACCGAATCGCTGCAGCTGCTGCTCATCACCGCGACCAGCCTTGCGGTACTCTACGCCGCCCGGCGGGCAGGGTGGGGCGTCATCGGCGGGATTTGCTTCGTGGCCGCGCTGCTGGCGAAACCGTCCGCGGTTGTCTTGGGGCCAGTCTTTCTGGCCTTCTGGATTCTGCACTGGGCCTTGGCCCGGCGTGATGAGACACTGCCCCGCTTTTCCCTGCGGCCGGTCGGGTGGTTCACGCTCGGAGCCGGCATCGCCTCCCTCGCCGTCGTTCTGCTTCTCGTGCTGCCTCACTGGCAGGCCATTCGTCAGCAGCTGAGCATCAGCGCCCGGAATGTCTACGGTACCGAGTCGCCCGAGGCGGCTTCCAGGATTGTCCTCTTCGGTTTTGAAGGCCTCGGGATGACCTTGAATCTCTTCTGGGTGCAATCGGCGGTCTTGTTGTTCGGCGTCGCCGCGCTCCTGATCGCCCGGCTGGGCAAGGGCCTGCAACGGCGACCGGACCTGGTGGAATTGCTCTGTTGGGTTTGGGTCCTGGGAGGCGTGCTATTCCTCGCCACCGAGCTCTACCAGCCGGACCGACGCTTTCTGTTCCTGATGCCTCCGGTCGCTATTCTCGCCTGGCAAGCCGCCTCCGGTGGAGCGCTACGGATACCCGCGCGGGATGAGTGGAGCAGACCTTCCGGCGCGGAATGGCCAGCGATGTTGGTGGGAGCCTTCTTGGGGGCGGTGCTCGCGTTCTACGGTCAGGCGTTGGTGAATCGCAGGCTCCTGATATTTCTCCACCTCAGCACCCAGCCGCCACTCAGGTCATGGGCCAGTGGCTGGATCTTGAATGCCGGTCTGGTAGCAGGAGCGCTCGCCGGACCGTTCGTCAGGCGATTCCTTCCCTCCTCGGCTCGCAGACTGCCATCGTGGGTCTTCGTGGCGCTGTTCCTCCTTGCCGACCCCGGCCGCTTCCTGGTGCATCTGTCGCGGCCGACCTACGGGGGGCGGGATGCTGCACGGCTCCTCGCCGAACTCACCCGCGGCTGGACCCCGGCCGATCGCGTCGTGGTGGGAAATTCAGCCTACACCTTATCGCTGGGAACCGACCTCTTTGCTTTCAATATCCGGAATCGGCAAGACACGGGCGATCATGAGAACCTCGACGGCTGGACTCGCTTCCATCCGGCGATCGCAGTCATAACGTCGCGAATCGGGAGGCCGGTGCAAGACATTCTGCAGTATCCTATCGTGAAGGGGATCCGGACCAACGGGTTGGTCCCGTGTGGGCAGATCCCGATCTATTACGACGCGAAACGGCGCCCGTCGTGGATTGCCCGGTACTACGTGCGCCGGGACCTGCGTCAATCCTGTCCGACATCACCGGCTCCCTAAACGGCGCTCAACCGATTGCCACAGTATCTCGACCCGCCACCGCTACCAGCCGGGATTCGAAGCCTTCCACCACCGGAACAGATGGAACTCCCGCAGGGTCAGCAATCGCACAGCCAGTAGGGCAGGTTCCGGCTATCTCCTGCACGTCCTCGAAGCGAACTCGGTTGAACTCGGTATCGGCATACCGTGAGTTCAGAAATTGCACCAGGGCCTGGACTTCATTGCCGACGCCGATCTCGACCGCCTGAAAACCGGCGAAGACTGCGTCCACGAGGGCAGGGGATGGTTTGTGGCGTCCGCGCCCAATGCCTGAGTGTTTCAGGCCGTCGAAGCTTGTGGCGCGGGGAAGCAGATGGCAGGCATCCAGCACCGCCACCAATTGGCGGCTCTCACGGCGGATTTCCTCCCATCCTTCGGCGTACACCCGATGTGGGGTACACAGCGCCACCACCTCCGCTCCCTCCAGCGCCACCGGCAATTCACGGGTGAAGTGACCTCCCAGCTCAAAGCGCCGGAGATTCTGGTCTTCCGGGTAAACGTACGGATCGTGAATGATGAAGGGAATTCCCCGCTCGCGGAGCAGGCGGGCGAAATATAGGGTCGGAGAATTGCGAGTATCCTCCGAGTTCCCCCGATACGCCGCACCCAGCAGCGCTACCCGGCGGCCTCGCAATGAACCGAAGGTCCGCTCCGCC
>DATBGE010000146.1:0-117662 GCA_036558125.1 Gemmatimonadales bacterium
CGGCGTGCCCACCGCACTGCCGGTCTGGGTCAGATTGTCGTTGGCCGCAGCGGTCACTGCTTTTGCGATACCGAAGTCGGTGACCAGCGCCTCACCCTCGTGCAACATCACGTTTTCGGGCTTGATGTCCCGGTGCACGACGCCCTGGCGGTGGGCGTAGTCGAGCGCGGCGGCGACATCCCGCGCGATATCCAGAGCGTCGTCCAGCGCCAATCGCTTGTCCCGGATCAGCCGCTGGCGCAACGATTCCCCATCCACGTACGGCATGACGTAGTAGAGCAGATCCCCGGCCTGCCCCGAATCGTGGAGCGGGACGATATGCGGATGGTTGAGCCGGGCCGCGACCTTGATCTCGCGGAGGAACCGCTCGGGGCCAAGGCTTGCGGCGAGCTCGGGGTGCAGCACCTTCAACGCCACTTGGCGATCGTGCTTGACGTCGTGCGCAAGGTAGACCGTGGCCATACCGCCCCGGCCCACCTCACGCTCGATGTCGTAGCGGTCGGCAAGCGCGGGTTGAAGTCTGGAGCGAAGGTCAGCCATTGAACAAGGAGCGGGAATCCGGCACGCCGATTCTCAGAGGACAGGGCTTGAAGGATACCGATGGCTGGACAGTGCCGCTAGCCGCCTCCCGGAGCATACTTGAGACCCGGCAGGCACGACGAAGACGACCGGATTGTCAACCGGCGGCGCGAGCCTTTTTCGAAGCGGAGTGCCAGCGGTGAGGGCCGGAAATCCGGGGCCCCGGTTCGGCGAGCAGCCGGTCGATCCCGGCAGGCGGCAGGGGCGGCGCGAAGAAGTATCCTTGTCCCATCTCGCATCCCAACTCGATGAGCGCCTCGCACTGCTCGACGCTTTCGACGCCCTCCGCCACGGTCTTCAGCTTGAGCGTCTCACCAAGCCCGATGATGGCTCGCGCGAGGGCAGACTTGTCGACCCCCGCCCCGACGTCCTCGACGAACGGCCGGGCGATCTTGATCATGTCGATCGGGAAGCGCTGCAGGTAACCCAGCGAGGAATAGCCGGTCCCGAAGTCGTCGATCGCCAGCTGGACCCCAAGGCCTTTGAGCTCCCGCAACCGCGCCAGCACCTGGCCGGTCTGCTGCATCAAGACGCTCTCGGTGATCTCCAGCACGACCGCATCGGGCTCAACCCGGGTATCGGCCAGCGCCTGGCGAGTTTCATTGACGATGTCGAGCTCGTGAAGCTGACGGCCGGAGACGTTCACCGCCACGGTCAGCGAGAGCTCGGGATACATGGCGCGCCACAACTCGACCTGGCGGCAGGCCTCACGCAAGACCCAGCGCCCCAGCCGCACGATCAGTCCGGTTTCCTCGGCCAGCGGCACGAAATGCTGGGGGAGGAGGTGCCCGAACTGAGGATGTTCCCAGCGCAGCAGCGCTTCGACGCCGTGAATCTTTCCGTTCCTGAGGCTGAAGATCGGCTGGTAGACCAGGGTGAGCTCTTCCCGCTCGATCGCGCTACGGAGCGCGGCTTCCATCTCGAGCCGCTGCTTGAGGTCGTGATACATCTGCGACTGGTAAGTCTCGCAGAGGCCCTTGCCCTTCCGCTTCGCGGTGTACATCGCCATGTCGGCATTGCGGAGAAGGTCGTCCGCGGTTTCATCGTCGCTGGCTGACGCGATGCCGATGCTGGCGCTCACACTCACTTCGTTGCCGCTCAGGCTGAAGGGACGGGCCATCGCCTCCACCAGCCGGCCGACCAGAAATGCCGGCCCTTCGGGCGCGCCGCCGTCCTCGAGCAGGATCGCGAACTCGTCGCCACCCAGGCGGGCCACGGTATCGGCCGCGCGAACGCAAGCCTGGAGCCGCTCGGAGGCGGCGACGAGAAGCCGGTCGCCCTCCGCGTGCCCGAGGCTGTCATTGACCTTCTTGAAATCGTCCAGATCGAGGAACAGCACGCTGATCGCGTTGCGCTGCCGCATGCGCAGCTGCAGGGCATGGCTCACCCGGTCGCGAAAGAGCGCGCGGTTGGCCAGACCGGTCAGCGGATCGTGGAAGGCCTGGTGCATCAGCTCCTTCTCGAGGCGCTTCCGCTCGCTCACGTCACGAGTGTTCAGCACGACCCCGCGAACCGTCGGATCCTCGAGCAAGTTCGTCGCGATGGTCTCCGCGTTCAGCATCGACCCGTCCAGCTGGCGAAAACGCCACTCGGCCGGCTGGCTAACGCCCGGATTGTTCACCGCGGCGCTCAGGAAGACGCGGGCCCGCTCCTGGTCGTCCTGGTGCAGCAGGTCGATGACGGTGCGGCCCAGGAGCGGCGCCGCTTCGTAGCGCAGTACCCGCGTTACCGAGGGACTCACGAACCGGATGGTGAGGTCCGGCTTGATGACCATGATTACGTCGGAGGAGTGCTGCACCAGCGAGCGGAAGCGGGCCTCGTTCTGCCGTGCCGCGTTCTCCGCGAGCAGCCGCACGTTCTGCCGCACGGCGACCAGCTGGCGTGCGACGACCAGTACCGTCATCAGCACCGCACCGGCGGCGATACCGCTGATCGGATCGGTCCACGGTTCGAGTGCCGCGGTGAGCAGCAGGCCATAGGTGGACGCGACCGCGAGGTATGGCAGCGGGCTGACCGGCTGAACCCGCGGCCGATGCGCCGCCATCGCCGAGCTGCGGGGGACCGGACTTCGCCAGTAGAGCTCGCCGCTCGAGATGAGCATCAGGTAGAGCAGCAAATAAACCGCGTCGGTCCAGGCCGCGCTTCGTTGCCCGGTCTGCAGCAGCACCAGGTCGAAGGTCAGGTCGGCCACGATGCCCACCGTGATGCCAATGACCAGGAGATGGAAGGCGAGGCGATTTCCGTCGAGCGGCCCCCGTAGCATCACGGTCGCGATGCCAAGCAGCAGGAGCAGATTGGCCAGCGGGTAAGCGAATGCGAGGACGGTGAGGACAACGCTGTTTCCAGCCGTGGCGCCCGCCGCGGTGGTGGGCCGGATGGTGTAGTACCAGATGACCACCGCTCCGCCAACCAGGACCATGGCGGCGTCCAGCACGAACTTCCAACGCTCCACCCGAATACGCCTCGCGAGAGGGAAGGAGAGCAGCGCCGCCAGCATCAGGAAGGAATCGGAGAGATAGAACGCGTCGGCCCAGCTGACGGGAGGGTTCTCGCCCAGCGCGGTGAGGTAGTAGACCGAGATGCTGTTGCCGATCAGGACGGCCAGCGCTCCAAGCGCGAGCAGCTTGAGGGCCTGGCGCACGCCCGGGTCGAGATCCTGATTGCGGCTAGCGGCCGCGTTCAGAATCAGCACCGTCAGGTTGAGCGGCATGAACGCGACGTTGCCCAGCAGATCGCGCAGTTCGGTGGTGCCCCAGCCAGCCCGTTCGAAGACCAGGTAGAACAGCATGTAGACGGCGGCCAAACCAGTAAGCGTGCCGACTGGAAGCCGTGAGGCTTTTCGGGTCAGATTGCTAAGCACACCGACGTTCCCGTCGACTTTAGACAAGCCGTCTCCGCAGAGTATAACTCGTTGTCAGATAATTAGATCCGAGATCAGCCCCTGACAGACAGACCTCACCGTAGGGGTTTTTAAAGCAAGGCTGGTGCCGCCCTGACCAGTGTGCCGAGCCCTCGTCAACAAATCGATCAGTAGGCTGCCGAAAAATTGTTCGGCCTTCTCGCCGCGCCTGTCATGATGCGTCGGGACCGTTGTGGCTCAGCGAGATGCGAGGCTTCGAAACTTCAGGAACAGACGTCGAAGAATTGCACGGTCCGGGAGCGACGCTTCGCCTGCCTCCATCAGGGGTGGAGGATCGAGACGAGAGCTCCATTTTATCGACGTGGATTGGCGACAACAGATCGTACTCGAAAGTACTGCCGCAGGGAAGGCTCTCGACCGACCCCTTAGTTCTTGGGGTTCCCCTCTGCCGGTGTCGCGCGCTGGCGCACCGCGGCCAGGGCCAGCACGATGGATTCCTTGGAGGCAAGCAGTTCCTGCACCACGTCGCCCGACGGCCGCCGCGGCCGTCTGGGCCGATCGGTCTGCTCCAAAAAGGGCCAGAGCGGGACCCTGATGCTCTCCGGCAAGACGCTTTCCAGATACTCCAGCGCCGTTCCTCTCAAGTACGAATCGTCGGTGAGCAATGCCCGGTAGGCGAGGCGAAGAGGAGCGGCGGGCCTGACGAGCGAGAGCAAGGTGAAGACGTGCTCGAGACTTCGGTTGGCCCGATCTCGGACGATGTCGGCTTCCAGGGGAGACCATAGCTCGTCGTCGGCATCCAGGAGCCGCCGGCCTTCCCAAACTCCCCGCTCCACCGAGACTTCACGGTGGATCGCGTTCATGACCTGATCTTCCTTGACCTGGATGCCCGGCATCCGTTCCATGATTCGGGCAAGCGCTCCACCTGCGCGATACCGGACCTCGAAGCGCCGGTCTCCCAGCGCGTTCAGGAGCGCCTCAAAAGACTGATTGGTGAAACAGTCTGCCAGGACTGCGACCAGCCTGCGCCTCACCGCGAAGTCTTCATCGGGATCGAGCAGGCGACGGGTGATGAGATCGAGATTCTCGGAGGCGACTCTTCGCAGCGCCGCCACAGCGTCGGAGGCCACCGCATCCCAGGCGAGGAGATCAATCACTCCGCCAACCTGGTCGCTGGCAATCGACTGGCCGCGAAGCCTTGACCGCACCGTGGCGACGTCGGGAGCAGGCGTTGGCTGTGGCTTGTCGGCACTCTGGCCCGGGGTCTTCGAGGCAACGACCGGCGAAGCCGGAATCCGGGTAGGATCCATCCTCAACGACGTCAGGTCGATCGCGCCAACGGTCTGGAACATTGCCGCCGCGACTTCTTCCGCCCCCAACTGGTCTTCCCGGGCCCGGAGACTCCGTTCGAGGGCTCCGAGATATCCCCGCCGCATCCGGCGGGCGATCCCGAGAGTCAGGATGGCAATGAGGAACGTCGCCATCAGCAGGAGCGGGGTGGGATGGACCGGCGCCGCGAGGATCGCGAGTTGGGCCACTCCCGCTCCGGCGATGTCACCCAATCGAGCACCGCCGACATCCACTACCGGCTTCGCGGCCCGTCGCTCCAGGGCGGAGACGGGAGAGTAAAGCAGCTCCTGGGCGGATCGAAAAACGGAATTGCGAAGCACCATTTCGACGCCACGCGCGACAGATACGGAGGGGAAGCCCGGTAGTGCAAGGCCTCCGAGAGACCCAAGCGCCACTCCCCCAGGTAGCAGCATCGTGCTCCGCGCCACCCCCAACCGGTTGAGTACTCCGCGGAGCAAGGTCACCTGCAGCAGGATGGTAAGCAGCGAAGTGACGGTATAGAACACGGCGAAGAGCCGGAGCAAGCCCGGTCCGTCGGTAAGCGTTGACGCCTGCAGTTTGAAGACGTAGTCCAGAACCCCCTCTGCCGCCGCCGCCAGAGCAACGAGGAAGAAGAGCAGCCGCAGATACGAAGAGTGGCGCAGCGCTTCGATGGCGGACGAGGTGGTGTCACCCGCCTCGGCTGACAAGGGCCGGCTGGCCGAAGTACGGGCGAGGGGCCGCACCAGAATCGCGGCACTCAAGTGGAGCAGCGCGAGAACGGGAAGCATGGAGCTGGCGGAGAACGCCGTGCCCATCCGCTCCGTCAGGACACCACCAAGGAGCCCACCAGCCGAAGCGCCGGCGGTAATCAAGCCGACTGCCCGGCGGGCCGATCGGGGGTCGAATGCTTCGTTGACGAGGGCCCAGAATGCCGAGACCAGGAGGGCGCCCAATGCCGTGATGTGGAGATAGACCAGGAAAGCCGCCGCACGGAGCGAGCCGAAAGTCAGCAGCCATTCCAGGACGAGAAGGACCGCGCTTCCCGTGAAGAGGCGCGGCACCAGCCGGGCGGGACCCTGCTGGGCCAGCCGACGCGCTATCCACAGTGTGACCAGGAGGGAGAGAACCGCGGCGATCACCACCATTCGAGGCAACAGCTTTACCCCGAAGCTGGTGATGAAGAGTGCGTCTCGCGTAGCCTTGGCGGCGAGCTGGAACGCGATCGCCACCGTGCTTGCGAGGACGGTGGCGCGGATGAACCCGGGCTGATCGCCCGTATTGCTCATGCTCAAAAGGCGAAGCCGGCCTGGACGTAGAGGGCGGTTCGTTCGTCCCCGGCAGCCACGGCGGCACTCACGGTGTAGTCGCGGGCAATCGGCGCCAGCCAGATGCCACCGCCGAAAGCGCTATGCCAGACATCGGAATTTTCTCCCTCAAGAAAGACCCGGCCCGCGTCCGCCAGACCGAACACTCCGAAATCGGTTGGCAGGACGATGGTGGCTCGGCCCAGAGCCAACCGCAGCTCCGCGTTGCCGTACGCCGAGGCGTCGCCGGCGTAACGGCCGTCGCGGCCAAGGCGGACGGTCCCCGCGTCGCCGATGTATGCCGCCTCGAAGAAGGGATACGGTCCCCAGATCTTCTTGCCGCCCGCTCTGAAGGCAAACGTGGGATGGAGCGGCAGCTTCGGACTCAGGAAGGTGGCCGCTTCCGCAGCGACATCGCCGAAATCTTCTTCCACATCCCACCATGCGGGGAACATCCGTCCAGTAACCTCGAAGGTCCAGCCGCGCGTCGCCGCGTGTCGCCGATTCTTGGTATCGAATCTCAAGGTCACGCCTACACCCACTTCTCCAAAGTTCCCCGACCCATAAGGATTGACCGTGGCGAGAAAGCGGTCGGTGCGTTTATCGGTGCTCGCATACTTCATGTACGGTCCAAACGCGATGTCGCCGTGGCTGGCCAGGGGAAAGAGAAACAGTGGCGCCACGGTGTAGGCATCCTGGGTCACCCGATAAAACTCGGCGCTACCAGAATCTGACGTTTCGTTGCCGTAGCCGTGAAAATTCAGCACGTCAATTCCCGACGCGCGAGCCAGAAGCAGAAATCCCCCTCGTGAGTTCTCCCGGTGGAACTCCCCTCGGTAATCGAACCGGTACGAACCGGGCCCGGTGGCAAAGCCCGCCCTGATTCGATGCCGCTCCGAAAAGGGAAGCTTACGGAAGCCGTAGCGTGTGTAGGTGACCCCGGCTCCGAAGAAGACGCCCAGATCCGGACCATAAGAGGCCCAGATCATACCTTGCCAACGATGTCCCCAGTCTCGAGGGGGAAGTTGGCCCTCCGGTCGAGGAGGCAGGACGTAAGGTCTGCGATCGATTCCAACGTTCTTCCCCAGAGTATGCTGCGGACCCGCGGGGTCGTCATAGAAACGGTTGCTCCCGCTGGCGGCGGAATCGACCATGACATCGTCGCCCTGATCCGCGAGGATCCTCACGGTCGGCTCGCCACCGTTACCGGATACCAGGACGCTGTCATTCCCGTTTCGGAGGAACACCCTGATATCGCTCGTCTCCTTGGCCAGGAAGCGACGCCGAAACCAGAATTTGTCGGGTGCTTCTCGCGGAGCGAGTGTGACCTCGACTCCGGTCTCATCTCGCGTCGCGGTCACGACATCGCCGCTGTCGGTGGCCGTGAGGTCCACCTCGCCCGCCAGCATCTGGTAGTATTTCCGCGCTTCCTTGGCCAGTCCTTCTCGACGCTCAGTGAGCCACGCCGTGAGCCGGCTACCGATGATCTGGTAATGCTCGGGGGGAAGCGCTTCGACTGCATTCTGAATCACACTGTCGCTCAGAGCACTGGTCAACTGGTTCACGACTGCTTCCCAGTCCGACCAGGAGAGGCCAGTGAGCAGACGTCGATCGAGATCCCGCCCGTTCCAGGCCGCACCCACCGGACTGGAGTACTCGCCCTGGAAGTTGGTGAGCTGAAACGCGCTCTGTCTGGCGATCCACAGTAGAAAGCCATCGTATTTTGCGAAGGCCTGATCACGATCCAGAGGAATCGGGACCCAGCGTCGGGGAACCGAGTCTCCGAAGTAGGCCCAGCGCCACTGATCGCGGTGGCGATCCCAGTCGCCGATCAACACATCGAACAACCGCGCCTTCAGAAAGGCGGACCCGTCTACCTGATCCGCCGAGGATCGTTCGAGTCGGGCATAAAGAGTGTCGGTCAGGACAATCTCGGTCGCTCCGCCCCAATGGGCCGCGGGACCGGACCCGCCGACCCGCTCCTCGAGCGTTCCCATGAGCCCTGCAAAATCGGCGCGGAACTCTCCCATGCGCTCGACATCGGGCAGGACGACAATTGTGGGCTCGGCATGGAGGATTCCGGCGGCTGTGAGCAGCCGGCCTACCACAAGGGGGGCGGTAGGAAGAGCCGAACTGGTTTGATCCCGCGCCACACTCGCCGCCACCGTCTGTTGCAGCTCGGCTGGAAGGGCGCCCGAAGGATCCTTGTCGATCGACCGGAAAAAGAATTGATGTCCGTCGGACGACTGGAGCCGGAGCGACTTGCTCTGCTGTCCTCCCGTCTTGGACACGGCGCGCAGACCTCCCGCGTACGTATTCATGTCCAGCACCGGAACCGTGATCGGAGTTGTCCACACCTCCCGGTACTCGCTGCCCAGCAGGAATCGATGGAACCAGCCGGACCCATACTGCTTGCCGGCCGCCTGCAGAGTAGTCTCGTTGGGATTCTGCTGAGCGATGAGGGTGGTAACCGGGAGTAAGGCGCTCACAGCGAGGAGCACAGCCGTGACCTTTGGTCTCACCCTCATGCCAACCCCGCCGTCTTCTGCCTGTAGGCACGACCGACCAGTACGGCCAGCACCAACCAGCAAAGCGCCAGCACCAGGTTCACTTCGGCAAACTGAGTGACCCCGAACCCCAGCTGCCGGGTTCCGACGAAGATCAGCAGAGCGGACAGCACGTCTCCTGTCCGGACAAAAAACGAATCGATCGCCTGTTTCGCTTTGTATTTCTGTTCCCGGCTGGTCGGTAGGAACAGGACGTTTCGCACCGTGTTCTGTACCGAGTAGTCGGTGGCATTTTCCGCCGTTTTCACCCAACGCACAACCGACAACAATGGATAGAAGGCGAGCACCGCGTAACCCGTCACCGCGATGATCGGCAGTACCATGACCGCGAACGGCACCCCCAGATACTTGAGCAGGCGGGACACCACGAACAGCTGGAGAAACAGGCCAAGGGCATTGACGACGAAGAAAAACTGGGAATAGAACGCGCCGATGTATTCGGGCTCGGTGAGGCCTCCGGTGGTTCCCGCCGCGATCGCCCCCGCCGCGGCATTCGCCACGGTCCGGCCGAGGAGGTATTCCCCCGTGGTGTTCACCCAATTCAGCACCAGCATCAGGAGCGCGATGAGAAGAAGGTATCGGTCGCCTATCACCAGGCGGAAGGTGCCGGGCCGGGGAGGGAGTCCGCTACGAGATAGAGTGACTGTCTGCTTCTGCCCCTTGGTAACGACCTCATACTCCCCCGTGGCGGCCGGTACCGCCGCCGTGGTGAACCGTTCGGGAATCCCGGCCTCGGCGTGATGCCGCTCCCGCGCATCCACGTGGTTGCTCAAAAGGGCCGCGAGTGCCAGCAGCCCAGCCGCAACCAGCAACAGTTGCGGCACTCCGAACAGCGGGATGAGCCGATTAGTCAGCAGACTTCCTCCCACCGCCCCAAGTGAGGCACCGAAGGCGACAATCGGAAACAGCCGCTCTCCCTGGTCCTTGGTGTAGAGATCGTTCGCGAACGACCAGAACTGCGCCACGATCATCAGGTTGAAGATGCCGACCCACAGGAAGAAGGGCACGCCGACCGGCACCCGGGCCCGGGCCAGCGCCCAGAAGATCACCAGGCATACGATGAAGAAGCCGGTGACCACGTTCAGCAGTTTCCGGCGCGGCAGGCGATCGGCCAGCGCGCCGTATGCCGGGACCAGTACGAGGAGGAGCAGCGCCTGTCCCGCGGCGGCATAGCTCTTGACCTCGGCACCTTCGCCCGAAAGGATCAGCGCCTCCCGAACCGGCTTGATGATGTAGTAGGCGCACAAAAGGAGGAGAACATTGAGCGCGAGGAGCAGCGCCGTGATCCCCTCTCCCTCCCGCACATCGCTGAATAGCCGCAGTACTCGATCGAGTCGCGCGGTTTGCTCCAACGTCGGCGTAGTCAATCGACGCTCACGGTGACGAAACGGAGTTTGCTGTCGCGTAGTACCTGGAGAACCACCGTATCTCCCGTGTTGAGCGCTGAAAGACTTTGCCGCAGATCTGCGATAGTGGACACGGTGATTCCGTTCAGAGCGTAGATCACGTCGGCCGGCTGCAGCCCGCTTTGCCCTGCGGTCGCGTCCGGCGTAAGCGCCGCGACGACGATCCCCCGTGGTTGCCGCAGCCCGGGGATTTGCGCTGCCAGTTCCTTGGTCATATCGAGTCCCAGCACACCCAGCCTCGGTACCAGGTTTTTCTCGCGCGTTACCAGATCGCCGAGCCGTGCGGCGTTGTCCTGCCGCTCGATCACCGGCACCCGTATCGTCTGATGTTGCAGCCCCCGGCGCACATCGAGCGCCACTGGCTGGCCCAGTGGTTGGCGATAGAGCGTCACGTCGAACTGCCGTCCGTTCTCCACCACCTTCCCGTTTACCGACAACACCACGTCGCCAGTCTTGAGACCTGCCTTATCGGCGGGACCGCCCGGATACACATCGCCGATCACGACGCCCCAGTTCTGGGGGAGGCGAAGCGCCGTCGCCATAGCGGGTGTAATCGTCTGGGCGAAGACTCCAATGTCGCCCCGGCGGACTCGACCATACTGCCGCAGCTGGTCCACCACGTGGCGGACGATGTTGCTCGGGGCCGCGAATCCGATTCCTTCGCTGCCTCCCGACTGGCTGAGGATGAGGGTGTTGATCCCGGTGACCTCGCCATCCGTGGTTACCAGGGGTCCCCCGCTGTTGCCCGGATTGATCGGGGTGTCGGTCTGGATATAGACCATCCGATCGTCTTCCCGAAGCTGGCGGCCGACGGCACTCACCACACCCATCGTAACGCTGCTGGCCAGCCCCAGCGGACTGCCCAGCGCCAGAACCAATTCACCGGGCTCAAGGGAGTCGGAATCGGCGAGGCGGGCGACGGGCAGTCCGGCGGCTGGAACCTTCAGTACGGCGAGATCCGTCTCGCGATCGATGCCGATCAGCCGGCCCTGGAGCTCGCGAGCGGGACCGGCCACGAGGGATCTCCCCGGAGCGTCTGGCGCGGCCGGGGTGGCCAGCGCGATGGTGAAGCTGCGCCCACCCTCGACCACGTGCGCGTTGGTGACGATGTAGCCATCCGGGCTGAGTATGACGCCGGAACCGGTCTGTTGTTGATTGCCCAGAAAGGCCGTGCCGCTCTTCTCGCCCAGAGGGCCCCAGGCCGTCACTCGAACCTGCACCACGGCGGGCTGCACTTGGGAGGCGACTTGCGCGAGAGCCCGACTCAGGGCTCGCAGGTCTTGCTGGGCAGGGAGAGCGCCAGGCCAGCTGGTTAACGCGAGCAGCGCACCGAGCCTCCCCAGCGTAGCGAGGCGCTGGTCAGCGCGTCGCACTGGCCTGCTCGACCGCGTCCGGTTCGGAGGTCATAGCCGGCATCAGCCTCATGTCACACTCGACACACTCTTCACTCGAGGATTCGAGGGGCCGGTGCCTATCCCACCAATGGGCCGCCCGCTCCTCATCCCAGCCGGCCTCCGGCACCGCCCCGCGGAGCCGCGCCGCCAACTCCTTTGCCGACTGGGGGCGGTCCTGGGGACGTTTCGCCAGACAGGAGAGAATCACTTCGTCGAAAGCCGGAGGCAGCTCGATCTCGGTACGACGAGAGGGTGGTATCGGAGGCTCGTTGGCGTGCTTCAGCATCATCGCGACAGCCGAGGGCGCGTCGAAAACCAGCTTTCCGGTTACCAGCCAATAGGCGACACAGCCTAGCGCATAGATATCCGCCCGGTGATCCACCTGTGTTCCCAGAACCGTCTCGGGAGCGATGTATGCCGGGGTCCCCGCCGTCGCGTTGGGCGCGGTCAGCAGCGACTGGCTCGGATCGGAGGTCTCGGCTTTCACCAGTCCGAAATCGAGCACCTTGACGAAATCAACTTCGAGGCCGAGCCGGCAGGTGAAGATGTTTCCCGCCTTGATATCCCGGTGAACCAGCCCGTTCTCGTGCGCTTCTTCGAGCGATGCACACGCTTGCTCCAGGAGATAGGCCGCCCGTTCGGCAGGCACCGGACCGTAGGTCTGCACCAGTCGCTCGAGATCCAGGCCATCGAGCAGCTCCATTACCAGAAAGAAAGTGCCGTCTTCCGATACGCCGAAATCGTAGAGGCTGATGGTGTGAGGCGATTTCAGTGAGGCGGTGGCCTGAGCCTCACGCCGGAAGCGTTCGAGAATGAGCCGGGCCCCGGCGGCGCTGGTGCTTCCGAGGACTTCCTGACGGATCAGCTTGATCGCGGCCGGACGGGCGAGGGTATGATGGGATGCCCGATATACCTCGCCCATTCCCCCTTTGCCCAGCACTTCCTCGAGACGGTAACTCCCCAATTCGCGGGCCTTGCTGACCTGCTGTCCCAGACCGCGGATCACCTTCGCCGGCACCACCGCGATCGCCGCGCAGACGTAGTTCGGAAGGAAGGCCCACAGATAGTTGAACACCGTCGCATGCACTTCGTGGCCACGAAGGGTCGAGATCCACAGTGCCAACGGGCCCATGCTCGCCGCCAGCAACCCGGCAATGAACGTCTTGCGCGGCGTGTTGGGGACGATCGAGGGATAGAGCACGATTCCCACGATGATCCACGACGGATTGGGCTGGGTCACGTGAGGTTCCCACTGCTCGATGAACCCCACCAGCAAAGAAGTCAGCACCAGGTAGACCGACCCGACGTCGAGCAAGAGATCCGGTCTCGTCCCGGTCCGCGTGGCGAACCAGGCCATGAGCAACGACGCGCCCAGTCCTATTCCGGCGAGAAGATTCCCTGGCATCGGCCAGACCGGGTAGTACAGCATCGTCACCCCGAGAAGGCGGGTGACGATGTTGTTCATGATCAGGACGAAGGCCCAGAGCGCCGCGAAGGCAATAGCGGCGGCCCAGACCCTCTTGCAGGTCTGGAAAAAGAGATCATTGGGCATGCTCCGGCTCAGGCCAGTGGTGGCTCCGGCGAGAGCGGGCGTGGATGGACGGCGCTGGATCGTACGACGTGCGGCCATGTTACCCCGAGAACAGACGTGCTTGGCTTCCTGAACGTAGCCTTTCCCGGGCCATGACGTAACCGCCTCCCCGGCTGGAACGACAGCGCCCCCGGCAGGATCTCCGGGGGCGTTGCCCAGCGTCTCAGCGCCGGATGTAGCTAGTGAGCGCCGGTCGTATCCACAGTAAGGGAGAACCCGTTCTTATCCGCCTGTAAACGTACCACCGCGCGCCCGTCCTTCCCATTTACCAGCAGGAAGGCGCCGTTGCTGTCGGCTTTCATGTGGAGCAACTCGCCTTTATCACTCTTGGCACTTACGCGAACCGGGCCGGTGAAATCGGCGTCCGCCGAGAACCGTTCACCCTTGTGCAATTGAGCCACCACCTTGCTTCCGGCCAGAACGGGACGCTCAAGACCCGAAGGCTGAAACACGATCGACCCGACCTCCTGCCACCCGCTCTCACCCTTACCCGCGCACCGGAACCCGTCCTCGAATTCGAAATCATCACCTCCGACCGGCACCAGCTGACACGCCCTCAGTTGCGACAGGTCCGCATCCGAATCGAGAGCTACAGTAAACGTGAAGTGCGCGAGATCTTCGTCGGCGGGCCGTTTGATCGACATGTGGTTGACGGTGCCCAGCCGCTGTCCGTCCAGGACGAAGGGAATGTCCGCCTGGAGGTTGGCGGTCGCGACCTGGAGTGGGCGGGTGACGCGGGTGAGGGCTTCTTTCATCGTGCTCTTGGCGTCTTCGACGACGGTGAGGAGCAGCATGCCAACCAGGAATACGCCGAGGGCGCCGAGGCCGATTTTGGTCCACAGGGTGCGCATGAGAGACCTCCGGGGAAGTGACTGACGAGGCGACGGTGCCTCTACGACCCCAGTTTTCCTGTGGTTTCAGAATGGGACATGCTGGAAAACCCCCTCGGTCAGCCAGGCGAGACCCTGCTGGCGGAGCTGGCTGAAGCTACCCGGCGAGAACCGGCGGCAAGTAGGAAAAGCCAGCGGGCGGAGGATTATCCCCCGCCCGCTGACGATGTCTGGGGGAACTGGCGACTACTGGACCGCGTTCACCATGTCGAAGATCGGGAGGTACATCGCGACCACCATGCCGCCCACGATGACGCCGAGGACGACGATCATGATCGGCTCCATGAGGGAGAGCAGCGCTCCCACCGCGACGTCGACCTCGTCGTCGTAGAAGTCGGCGATCTTGGAAAGCATCTCGTCCAAGCCGCCGGTCTGCTCCCCGACCGCGATCATCGAGATGACCATCGGCGGGAAGACCTTGGACTTCTCGAGTGGGGCCGCGATCGTCTCACCGCCGGCGATCGATTGCCGGGATGCCATCACTGCGTCGTGGATGACCCGGTTGCCGGCCGTCTTGGCCGTGATCTCCAGGCCGTCCAGGATGCTGACACCGGAGCTGATCAGGGTGCCCAGGGTCCGGGTGAAACGGGACACAGCCGACTTCCGGAGCAGGTCGCCCAGAACCGGGGCGTTGAGCAGCATCTGGTCGATGCGCTTTCTCCCGTCGTCGGTGGCATAGTATCTCCGGATTCCGAAGACCGCCGCAGCAATGACCGCCAGGATCACCCACCAGTAGTTAATGAGAAGCTGAGAGGCGCCGATCACGATACGGGTCGGCAGCGGCAGCTCCAGGTTCACCGAGGCGAACATCGCCTGGAAGGTCGGGATCACGAAGATGAGCAGCACCGCCACGGCGACCGCGGCGACGGTGAAGATGACGCCCGGGTAAACCATCGCGCCCTTCACCTTGCGAACCAGGGCGTCGTTCTTTTCCAGAAAGGTGGCCAACCGAAGCAGGATGGTATCGAGAATACCGCCTGCCTCACCGGCGGCGACCATGTTCACGTAGAGGTCGGTGAAGGCCTTGGGATGCTTGGAGAAGGCATCCGCCAGCGTGTGACCGCTCTCCACGTCGTAAACCACCTGGCGGGTGACGTCGGCCAGGGCGGGGTTCTCGGTCTGCTTCGCCAGAATGTCGAGCGACTGTACCAGCGGGAGACCGGCGTTAATCATGGTCGCGAACTGCCGGGTGAAGATGACGATGTCCCGGGTGGCGACGCCCTTTCGCTTGAGGCTGAAGGTGATCTTCTTCGGCTGCTCCCGGATGTTCACCATCATCATCTTCTGCTGCTTGAGGTGCTTCACCACGTCGTCTTTCGACGGCACATCAAGCTGGCCCTTCAGGATCTGGCCATTGGCAGGGTTTCGCGCGGTGTACTCGTAAACTGGCATGAGGCAGCCCCCTGAGTTAGCGCCGGCCGGCCGGCTTGGCGGACTTTTCCACCGTCCCTATCTCCTGCTCCTCCATAGGCGTCTCACCACACATCCGGAGCAGCTCGTTCGGATCGCTCGAAGCCCGGAGACATTCCTCAAGCAGCACTTCGCGGCTGGCATGGAGCTGATAGAGCGAATCGTTCATCGTCTGCATGCCGTGCTTCTTGCCCGACTGCAGCGCTGAATAGATCTGGTGGACCTTGTCGTCGCGGATCAGGGCGCGGATGGCCGGGGTGCAGACCATGATCTCGCTCGCCATGGCGCGGCCGCGACCCTTCGCCTTCTGCAGCAGGGTCTGGGTAATGACCCCTTCCAGCACGAACGCCAACTGAGCCCGTACCTGCTGTTGCTGGTTCGAGGGGAACACGTCGATGATGCGGTTGATGGACTCCGCCGCGGAATTGGTGTGCAGGGTCGCAAGGGCCAGGTGGCCGGTCTCGGCGATGGTGAGCGTGGCCGCAATCGTTTCGAGGTCCCGCATTTCGCCCACTAGCAGCACGTCAGGGTCTTCGCGAAGGGCGTACTTCAGCGCGTTAGCAAAACTCTTGGTATCGGTGCCCACTTCGCGCTGATTGATGATGCAGCTTTGGTGACGGTGGATGAACTCGATCGGATCTTCCACCGTGATGATATGGCCCTTCCGTTCCTTGTTGATCTTGTCGAGGATCGCGGCGAGGGTCGTGGACTTACCCGAGCCGGTCGGCCCGGTCACCAGGATGAGGCCACGGGGTTTCTCAGCCAGTTTGGAGAGAATCGGAGGAAGACCCAGGTCCTGGAAAGTCCGCACATTGAAGGGAATCATGCGGATAACCATGGCCACACACCCGCGCTGCTTGAACACGTTGCCGCGGAATCGGGCAAGGTTCTGGATACCGAACGAGAAGTCCAGCTCGTCCTCGGTCTCGAATCGCTTCTTCTGGTTTTCGGTGAGAACCGAGTAGGCGAGGGAGAGGGTGTCCTTGGGCGACAGCACTTCGGGAGCCGAGGCGTTGGTCATGTCTCCATCGACCCGGAGCTTGGCCCGCTCGCCCGCGGTGACGTGGAGGTCCGATGCCTCCTTCTCGATCATCTCCTCGAGCAGCGCGCGCAGATTGATCGTCATCCGGCCGTCTCCTTGATGACCTCTTCGAGCGTGGTCACGCCCTTCTCGATCTTTACCATTCCGTCCATCCGGAGGGTGAGCATACCCTCGGCCACCGCCTGATCCCTGAGTTCCGCCACCGAGGCCCCTCGCAGAATGCCACGCCTGAGGTCGGGTGAGAGAGCCATGACCTCGTAAAGGCCCGCTCGCCCCTTATAGCCTGTGCCATTGCATGTGTCACACCCAGAGCCCTTCTGGAAGGGCAAGTTCCGGACCTTCTCCACATCCTCGTTCAGGGACTTGAGTTCCACGTCGGTATAGGTGTGGGGAGCCTTGCAGTCCTTGCAGATACGCCGTACCAGCCGCTGGGCCACCACCAGGTTGACGGCACTGGCCACGTTGAAGGCCTCGATTCCCATGTCGATCATGCGGGTGATCGTGCTGGGTGCGTCATTGGTATGCAAAGTGGAGAGAACCAGGTGGCCGGTGAGGGCGGCCTTGATCGCGATGCCTCCCGTTTCCAGGTCCCGGACCTCCCCGATCATGATGATGTTGGGGTCCTGACGCAGGAACGCTTTCAGCGCCGCGGCGAAGGTGAGGCCGATTTCGTTGCGGACCAAGACCTGATTGATCCCCATCAGGTTGTACTCGACCGGATCCTCGGCCGTCATGATGTTGGTTTCGATGGTATTGACCCGGGACAGCGCGGAGTAGAGCGTCGTCGTCTTGCCCGAGCCGGTCGGCCCGGTGACCAGCACCATGCCGTACGGATTCAGAATCGCCTTCATCAAGTCGGCCTCGGCCTTGGGCTCGAAGCCGAACTTGCTGAGATCAAGAGTGAGGTTGCCCTTGTCGAGAATTCGGAGCACGATCTTCTCGCCGAAGAGCACGGGCAGAGTGGAAACCCGGAAGTCGATGACCCGATTGCCCATCTTCAGCTTGAGCCGGCCATCCTGGGGCACCCGGCGCTCGGCGATGTTGAGCTGGGAGAGAATCTTGATTCTCGAGGTGAGCGCGGCCTTCATCTTGACCGGCGGCTTCATGACTTCCAGCAGTGCGCCGTCGATGCGGTAGCGCACCCGGATTTCGTGCTCGAACGGTTCGATGTGAATGTCCGACGCGCCCCGTTTCACGGCGTCGGTCAGAATGCCGTTGATCAGCTTCACCACGGGCGCGTCGTTGATCTGCGCCTGAGTTGCCGCTTCCTCCTCCTGCTCCTCGACCACCTCCACGTCGCTCTCGCCCATGTCCTCCATGTCTTTGAGCAGCGTCTGCAGTTGCTGATCGGAGGACTCGTAATGCTTTTCCAGGAGATTGCGGAGGGTGTACTCACCGGCGATGACCGGGAACAGGTCGTACCGGGTAATGAACTTGAGGTCGTCGAGCACTCCGGTATTGGTGGGGTCCGCCATCGCGACGGTCAGTGTCCGGCCTTCGCGCTTGAGCGGAAGCACGATGTGCTTCAGGGCGAAGTCGCCGGGGACCATCTTGAGAATCTTCTGGTCCACCTCGAACCGGCTCAGATCAACCGCCGGCATGCGATACTGGCGGGCCAGGACTTTGGTAACCTCGAGTTCCTGCACTAGTCCCAGTTTGACCAGTACGTAGCCCAACCGGTGCCCGGTGGACTTCTGCTCGCTCAGGGCCGCCGAGAGTTGCTCACGTGTGATGAGCCCCTCGCGGATGAGTATGTCACCCAGCCGATCGTTGCTGGCCGCAGCTGTCGCCATCGCGCCAAGTTTCGGATTGTGAGGATTGACAACGGTTTAGGGCACTTCCTCCTAAGCTAGATAGAGGGGAGGGGGTGTCAAGTCGTGAGGCGGACTCGGCGGACTCGGCGGACCCCGAGGTTACTGAAGTGCCAAGGACTCTCGGACTTTCGCCAGGGTGGCGGGGCCGATCCCGCCTACCTTGAGCAGGTCGTCCACGCTGCCGAACGACCCATGCCGGTTGCGATAAGCCACGATCCGCCCGGCCATGTAGGGCCCGATTCCGGCGAGGCGCTCAAAGGCTGCCGAGTCCGCCGCATTGATGTTGACGGTCGTGCGGTGTGTGACCGACGGTTCGATCGTTGGTCGTCCGGAAAACACGGCATGGGGAGCGAGAACTGCCAGAAGACCCGAACCGACTCCCGGCACTCGATCGAGACCCTCCAGACTCCCGAAGGCCCCGTGGGCATCGCGATCGGCTTTAATAGTCTTGGCCAGAGTACGTCCCACGCGGGGCAGCCTCGCGATGTCGTCCACCGAGGCCTTATCAAGATCGATCTTCTCGCCTTGCCCGAGCGGCCGGTCCAACGCCATTGATCGCTGGCGCTGAGCAGCAAGCGGCTGAGTGGAATCTGGAGGTAGAAGCACCAAACCACCGGGGGCGGTGTCGGGACGGTCCCACCAGACTCGAATGCCCTGCCCCGCCAGGGCAAGCCCCAGCAGGAGAAGGACGGCGCGGCGCTCTGGGCCCATGGCCCAGCGTAATGCGGAGATGGAAAGAAGGACTACCCGGGAAAATGCGGAGCGGGGCTACTTCTCCGCCTTTCGCACCAGCGCCATCCCAACGTCGCCCACTACCTGAAGCGACTGGGCGCTGACCTTGTCGAGGGTGTCCGCGGGAGTGTGCCAGTAGAGGCGTTCCACGCTGTCGGGATAGGCGAAATCGACGACGTCGATGGCCCGGATGCCCACCTTCTGCAGCTCCACGTGATCGTCGATCAGGGTCGGCCCCAGGCCGGGAGAGTAAGGGAACTCGCTGCCGTGCCCGATTTCCCTCGCCGTATTCCAGACCAGCTCTACTACCTCCGGGGCGGCGAGCAGCGACTGTCCCTCGGGAAGCAACTTGAGGTCCTTGTCTGCTACCAGGTCGAAGAGCACGGCATAGAGCGGCAGCTGGCCCGGCTCCAGGTGCCGGGCATAGTAGCGCGAGCCAATGAGAACGTCGTCCTTCTCCTTTTCGAAGTCGCCATAGTCCTCGCCATCCACAAACAGCAGGTCTACGCCTACGCCTTTGGGTGGGGACGCCTTCAGCGCGTCCGCCATTCCCAGCAACACGGAGGTGCCGGAGGCGCCGTCGTTGGCCCCGGGAACCGGCGTGTGGGGACCGTTGTACTTCGGGTTATCGGAGCGCGGCCTGGTATCCCAGTGAGCCAGGAACAGGAGCCGATCACGGGAGCCCGGATTGAACCGCGCGATGAGATTGGTGAGCGGAAGCGTGTCACCCTTCTGGGTGACGTGCTTCCAGCTCTGCACCACGACCGTATCGGCCCGCTGGCGGAGCAGTGAATCCATCCAGGCCGCCTGGGCCTGGTGAGCGGGAGTCCCGGGGATTCGGTAGCCGAATCCGACCTGGCGCTGGAGGTAGGTGAAGGCCGTTGTGCCGTCGAACTCGTGTGGAGGAATGGCCGCCTTTGAGGAGCAGGCGAAGAAGCCGAGGGCGAGCAGCTGGAGGTGGCGGATGGTCATCGGTTGAGAGTCGATGGTCAGTGGACGGTGGTCTTGGGCATGAGTCTCCAGTCTGAGTCTCTAGACCCATGACTCAGGACCCATGACCATTGCCCGACCTTAACGATAATCTCCCGCGAAAAGTGACAGCTGCACCGATGCCGTGATAATCATCTGCGAAAACTTCCGGTTGATGTGCCGCGCCTCGTTGACCGAATAGGAGAACTGCAGACCGGCGGACAGAGTCTGCATCACGTCGGTGTCCAAGCCGGCCCGCAGCTCCTGCCGCCTCGTGTCCGAGGTGACCTGGCACCCCGAAACGTTCGGGCTATCGAGACAGGTGACCGCCTTGGACCACAGCGCAGTGAGCGAGGAGCGCGCAACTTTCTTCTGCCGGTTGATCCGGAACGGGAGGCCGAAAGAATAGTTGAGGCTTCCGTTAATGTCATCCTGGTTCAGCTTGTTGAGGTTTCCGTTATTCTCCGATTGCTGGTCCAGCATGTTGTACGCGACCGTCAGGGCGACACCGTTGGTGAAGCCGAGCTGGAGATCGGGGGTCACGGACGACGACTTGGTGGAGCTTACCGTGGGGGGGCTGCCCACGCCCCCCGGCAAGGTGGTGACACCTTCCCTCACCCTGAACGCCGTGCCCAGGCCGACCAGAGAAAAGGGGCCGTTCCGTAGCGTGCGAGTCCACCGGACGCTGCCGCTGGGCCACTCGCGTTGCAGGGTCTCCGTATTGAGATAGCGGCCGACGATCTGCTGGAAGCGGTTCGAGCGGATCCGGGAGTAGGTTAGTTGCGCGCTGATCCCGAATGGCAGGTCGGCGCCGCCGCTGAATGACGTCGTGCGCGTTTCGGTAACGGCGATCGCCTTCTCACCCTCCTGGTTCAGGAAGTCATCCAGCCCGCCTAGCGCCAGCATGTACGACAGGCCGGGATCGAAAGCCACGAGATCGTAGGTCGAGGTGTGCGCCAGCCGGTCGGCCAGATCGAAGGGGCGCGCCCTTCGGGCCAGCTTCCCCAGCGAGCTACTGTCTCCGACGATCCCCGCCAGAATTCCGCCCAGGTCGAACCCGACTCCGATTTCGTTCTGCCGGCCGTTGTTGAGGGTTTGGGGAAGTATGAAGGCGCCGGCAGTGTCATCGATTTCCCGGACCGGATCGCGGCTGGTCAGGCTGCGGGAAAGCACGAAAGTACTGCCACTGATCAGTCGGGGCCGCAGCCAGGAAGTGACTCTCGGAGTCAGTCCGAATGTCGTGGTGAGAGTCCGGTCGCGTTCCACGCCCACATCGACGCCCAGGAACTGTTTCCTCGAGTCGCCGACCAGCCGCCCGAGCGAGGTAGAATCGGGATAGTCTCGAAGATCCCGCGTGCTGGCGAGGTCTCCGGACAGCCGGAGCATGCCGAGCGGCTGCCAGCTCATCCCAGCAGCGTTGCGCCAGAGGTCGGTGATCGACTGGAGCACCGGCAGCAGCGAGTCCGAGGACCGTTCCACCGGCACCCCAAACGAGGTGAGATCCGACTCGTTCTTGAGCAGCCCGCTGGAGAGCCGCACCGAGGTCGGTGCCAGATTCACGAACGGCTTACGCAGCCCGTCGCCACCCTGCGTGTTCTTGAGGAACCCGGGCAGGTGATCTACCAGCCCACCCAGGTTGAGACCAAACCCGCCTCGCCCGGGAAGGAGTGCATAGGTGGCATTGTAGGCCTGGGAGTTGGAGCTGGCGGAGGACAGCTCCGTCTGGCTCCGGCCGTCGGTAAGGGCCGCGTTGAGCGACAGAGGGTCGAGGAAACCGCGCACCCACCACGAACGGCCGCGGGTGGCCCGCCGCAGCGAGACCGTCCAGGCCAAGGTCCAGCTCTCCGGCTTCCGCAGGTTCGAGAGGTCGGAACCACGGATATCGGTGCCGGTCAGCAGTTCCGGGTTCGTATTGCTCCGCACATACGACACCCCGAACGGCATCGCGATGCCGAGCGAGGTGGGAAGGAATCGTTCGAGGCGCAGCGAGCTCGCCGCGGTGAGTACCCCGGTGGTGCGGTAACTCGGATCCTGGCCCAGCTGCTGGAAGAAGCCGTCCTGCCAGACGTAGCCGAGGTTGAAATCGCCGACGTCGGACGCCGTGAGGTGAGCGTCGAGCGCCATCGCGGTACCGAGATTCGATACCGGTTCCACCAATCGAATGTCGTCGATCCAGACCTCGGCACTGTCGGTGCTCGCGTTGGACGCCACCCTGAGGATGCCCGCGGAAAGCTCCTGGACCGCCGCGAGGTTGGGCGGGCTCACATCGGGATCGCCGACGTGTACCAGGTAGCCGTTGTTGTTGCAAAGCACGTATGCGGTCGAGATCGTGTCGCCCCCACAGGCGACACGGACCGCGCTGTCTGCCGGAAGGCCCTGCAGCCGCCGCGACTCGATCTGCGCCCGCATGTTGCGGAAGACCTCCAGGTTGACGTTGATCTCCGGCAACCAGGTCGTGGTGGCTGAGCGGGTCCGGTATTCATAGAAGTTCCGGCTGTCGCTCCCCAGACGGATGTAGGCCTCGTAATCACCTTCGAGCCATCCAGCACCCGAGCCGCGGGCCCACACTCTCAGCTCGCGGTAGCCCAGAACGTTCTGGGGGCCGCTGGGGAAGCGGAAGTACGCCTCGGCACGCTGTCCCTGGAAGAAGCGGCTGGCTACGATCCGAAGCGATCGCTCGTTGATCTGCCGCCCAAACTCGTCAACCGCGCCGCCCTTGCTCGAAGTGGATCCGCTGACGCCCGGCGGAGAGACGTATCCGAGCTCACTGTTTTCGGTGGAGATCGTCGAGGCGACGACCTCTCCAATCGGCGCACCGGTCGCGCCCTGGATGCTGGCGATAGGCGATTCAGCCCGGCGGACCCACGGCGCGCCGAGGAATCGCATCCGGCCCAGTGCAAAGCGGGCGACGATATCCGAGCCGCCCTGGTCGGGATCGGCCACCACGGTCAAACGGAGATGCTGAATCAGCCGGATGTTCGGGGTGCCCAGCTCGAAATCCGGCCGGCGCAGCGGAATGCGGTAGAGCTTCCATCCCGCTATCGAATCGGCCGCAAAGACACCGTCGCGCACGAAGTACTTGGGATCGGTGAGGTCCACGACCCAGCGGAAAACGTTCTCCGCGGTGCCGGTCGCGTTGAGGAAGTTGTCGTTGTTCAGGTCCTCCGTGTCGAGCAACCCATTGCCGTTGGTGCAACGGGCGCCCAGGTCGCCCCAGCGGTAGACCGGCACGGTGCTGCTCAGCACTCGCTCGCAGAGAGGCTGGTTGAGCAGCGGTCCCGAGGGAGAGTAAATCGTGTCGGGCCGGTCGGAGAGAATCCCGATGTCATCCACTTCGGCGTTGAAGATGCCGGTCGGTTCCCGCTCGGTATTAAGGATGTTTATTCCGTCGTATCGTCTCCCGGTAAAGCTGGAGTCGGGGTGGACGCTATCAGGCGCCAAGGCAAGCGCGTCCTCGTTCACGCTGCCCAGGTCGAGCACGATCTGGACGTGGGCGGAATCCGCAGTTCGGGGATTACCCTGGAAGACCCAGAACTCCAGAAACTCGTTCTTGGAGAGATCGACCCCGGTGCTGCTCAGCGCGGAAACCATCGAACGCCAGCGCGGACGGTTGGGCCGGGCCGGCAACGACCAGCGAGAGTGATTGTTCTGTTCCACGATGCCGCCGGCGGTATCGGCGTGCAGCGTGGTGTAAAGCACGGTTTCCAGCTGGTCGGCGGAACCGGCAACCTGGATGCTGGGATCGATGTCCTTGGCACGCAGCTCTACGACACCGCCGGAGCCGTTGGGGATGAGATTCTGCCAGGTCATCTGGACGGCGTCGGCGCTGTCGAAAGTGGCGCCAACCACCTGCGTCACTCCGTCGGCGAACTGCGGCTTGCTGGAGAACTCCCACAGGTTCTCCCTGAGCGAGACCGGTACCCCGTTGTCGCCTTCGAATTCCTCCAGGTACGCCTGTCCCGACCGGTTGGGGTCCGGCCGGGTTACGGCAAACTCGCCGTTGAGATCAAGCCGGGAGGGGGCGACTGCGGGACTCGACGTGAGCTTGTTGAAGAAACGGGTCACCCCATCCGGCTTGAAGCGGAGATCGGTACTGATCCCGCCCACCATGTTCGCGCTCGCCTCGAAGCCGAGCTGGGGTCGATTGAACGCGGACTGCTCCACCTGGTAGATGCCAATCAGGTTGATCCCGCCGGTCTGACCGAGCGAGTAGCGGCTGGCCACGCCGTAGATCGAAGTCGGAGCGATCGCGAAGATGCCGCGCTCCTCGAACCGGGCGGTTACCTGGGTGGTTCCCGCGGTCCCAAACAGCCCATCAGGGTCGAGGAAGGTGACCTGACCAACGTCGTAGGAAATGTTGTAGTCCACTCCCCGCTCGAGCACCCGGCCGTTCACAATGAGCTGCTCGCTCCCGTCGCGGATCTGGAGCGCGTTGAGATCGAGCGAGCTCCGATCTCCGGTGCTGCTCGCATTGTACTGCAGCCGCAGTACGAACTTGGCCGGCGGCCCCTCCTGGAACAGGAGATAGTCCGGCGTCTTATAGAGGGAGTCCGACACCTCGGACAGATTGAGCTTGGTGCTGTCAGCGAAGGGAATCAGCGTCGGGAAGACGATGTACGCTTCCTTCACCGTCTGATAGGCAGCCGCGTCCCGGACCCGGGGGAACAGCCGGTCCTGAAGATTGAAGATGGTCGGGTCGCTGGATGTCGAGAGCCCTAGTTGGGAGAGGTAGGTGGGCTGGGCACCCGGCTTGAGAGGTCGCTCCGACTGGTTGAGCGTGATGGTCAGCTTGAGCGAGGTCTGATCCAGATCGGTGCCGGCCACCCGGTAGACCTGTCGCATCTCATGCCGGAATGTCGGCTTGGTCGCGTCCACCTTCGGTTCGACGATGAGCCGAAGAGTATCCCTCGCGGCTCCTCCCGGAGGCGGCGGATTGTCCCGAGCGGGAAAGGTGCCCACCTGCCCGGCCGGTGTCGTGTAGCTGACGGCCAGATAGTCGTTGCGGTCCAGCCGAGTGCCCAGGGCAAACCAGAGTCCCGAGCCATCGAGGTAGTAGTCTGTTCCTTGAATGAGGAGCTCCCAGATCGCATTCACCCGCTGGGTGGTGTCCGCTCCGATGGCGATGGCGGTAATGCCGCCCAGGTTGGGGTTGGTCCCGTTGTGGGTCGCGGAGGGACGGTACCGGTAGATCCTGACCTGAACCGGCTGGCTCGGCGCGGGCGCCTGTGCCGGGTTCAAGGTGAGAATGTCGAGCGCGGGGTACCCGGGGAGCAGTTTGGGATCTACCACCCAGAAGAACCTTCCACTGTCGAAGTCGAGATCGCGGAGCAACCGGTCCTGGGGCTGCACCGTGGTTGCCCCCACCGTGTAGGTCCGCTCCGCGACCTGACTTCCCTTCTGGGTTGCGGCGATGGTCTGGAGCTGGAGCGCCCCCACTTCGAAGGTCGCGTTGACTCCGAAGTTGTTGGCAGGGATCGAGGCGGTGATGAAACGCGACGAGGGTGGCCGGAACGTGACCGTTCCCACTTCGACCCGCCTTACAATCTCGTCGGGAAGTCCCTCGTAATAGATCTGAAAGTTGTTCTTGGCGTTAAAGTCTCGGGAAGTGTCATAGTCCACGTCGACGTGGAGCCGGCGGGCCAGGAGACCGCCCGAGACGATGCTCAGCTCGGTGTCGAAACGAGGGGTTTTGAATCCTCCCTGGCACCCCGCATTGGGGTCGAGCAGCTCGGCCGGCGTACATCGTTCGTTCTTAAGCCGTTCGGTCCGGATTTCCAGTCGGGCCTGGCCATCGATCGTAAGGTCGACGTACTTCCGCGAGATGCCGATCAATCCCCTTTCATTGCGGAGCGAATCGGCTTCGTACTGATTCATGGCCTTCTGGCCATAGACTTCCTTCAAGCGGTGAGCGGTGAGCTCCGCCACGCGGTTCGAGTCCACTTCGGCGCGAAGACGGCTTTCCCAAGCCTGGCCGGCCTGCCCGGCCATGGTCCGATGTCCCCCATACCAGGGGTTTCGCAGGGCAGGGGGCTCCTCGAGGGTGAGCTCGGGACCGTGGAAGCGGAGCCACTGAGGGAGGGGGGGTACTGTATCCGAGGGAGCCTGAGAGACAGTATCCACCCGCGCCGGCGGCAAGGTATCCGCCCGGGCGGGCTGCAACGTATCCGCCTGCGCCGCCATCCTTCCGGGCAGGGCCAGCAGGATGGTCAGGGCGAAGAGATTACGCGCCACTCGTAGAGAATTGACCGGGGGCGAAATGGCGAAGTCGGGCTTGAAGGCGAGGGACACCGGCAATATAATGACCGTTGGAACTCCTTACAACTCGGAGACTTAGCTCACGTGCGACTGCTCGACCGGTACCTGCTTCGGCAGCTTCTTCCCCCGCTCGCCTTCGCCTTTACCGCGATGACGAGCATCATGCTGCTCAACCAGGTGGCCCGCCGTTTCGGCCAACTGGTGGGGAAGGGTTTGCCCTGGACGGTGATCGGCGAGGTATTTCTCCTCTGCCTGCCTTTCATCATCGCGATGACGTTACCGATGGCGGTCCTGATCGCGATGCTCTACACCTACAGCCACCTGGCGGCGGACAGTGAGATCACCGCGATGCGGGCCAGCGGGGTCAGCGTTCTGCAAATGCTGCGACCCGCCCTGCTCGCCGGAGGCATTCTTGCCGTGGTGAACTTCTGGTTCACCGACCAGATCCTGCCGGACAGCAACGCCAAGCTGCGCAACCTGCTGATCAACATTCAGCGCAAGAAGCCGACACTCGAAATGCGGGAGCAGGTGATCAACGAGATCCCGCCCTCGGGCTTGTTCCTGCGCGCAAGCCGGATCGATCCCAACACGGGCCGGCTGCGGAATGTGACGATCTATGACATGGCGGCCACCGATGGGCGTCGCATCATCTACGCGGACAGCGGAGTGATGGGATTTTCATCCGACGCCACTGATCTCACGCTGCGGCTCTTCGACGGCTCCATCCACGCGTTCAAGGCGACCGAGCCCAATCTCATGCAGGTGACCGATTTCACGGTCAACAACATTCTCGTGAAAGACGTGTCCAACCGGCTCGACCTGGAGAGCAGCGACGGGGTCCGCGGCGACCGGGAAATGAGCACCTGCGAAATGATGGACGTTGTCTGGGAGGCGGATTACGAGACCCGCTTGAGCGATCAGCGCCGAGCCACGGCGCTGCAGAAGGATCTTCGCACACTGATGGGTCTGGGCCCGCCACCTCCACTGGCCCCTCCACCCCCGCCCCGGCCAAAGGGCTACTGTCGCGTGTTCCGGCGAGTGGGAGGCTGGCTCAAGTCTCAGACGGTTGGGGAAGATTCGTCTACACAAGCGGCGGCGCCGGTCGACAACCTGGCCCCCAAACCGGGCAGCGACCAGCTTCCGATCACACCGCTGAAGACGGCATTTTCCCAGGCGCCGCGTCAGGCTTCCATTCCGCGACGTCCGATTCCGCTGACCCAGTGGGGGGAGATTTCCGCCTCGCTGGACGAAGGCCGGACCTCGTCACTGCGGGCCGACCAGTATGAAGTCGAGGTCCATAAGAAGTGGGCGATCAGCGCCGCGTGTCTGGTATTCGCCATCGTCGGCATTCCCATGGCGCTCCGATTTCCCCGAGGCGGGATGGGCCTCGTCATCGGCGGCGGGTTGTTCGTCTTCTCGATCTACTACGTCGGACTAATCGCGGGTGAAGGACTGGGAAACAAGGACATCGTTTCCCCGGCAACCGCGATGTGGGCACCAAACATCATCTTCACGGTGCTCGGCATTTTCGGTCTCTACCGGGTGAGCCGGGAGTCGGGATCCACGCGCGGCGGTGATCTCGCCGACCTGTGGGAGTCTTTGACCGGACGCTTTCGCCGGAAACGGGTCGCGTAGTGGGACTCCGACTGCTCGATCGCTACGTCCTGCGCTCGTGGTTCACGATCTTCGTGCTCACCGCCCTGGGATTTCCCCTCGTGTCGATCATCATCAACATGACCGACAACCTGGAAAAACTCCTGGACCGCGGGCTCACCCTCAAGCAGATCGTGATCAGCTACTTCTACGCGGTCCCGGAGAACGTGTTCCTGGTGATGCCGGCGGCGGTTCTGTTCGCTACCGTTTTTACCGTGGGGAATCTGGGAAGAAATTCGGAGCTGACGGCCGCCAAGGCCGGCGGGCAGAGTTTCCACCGGGTGGCTCTCCCGCTCTACTTGTCGGCACTCTTCGCCGCCTGTCTCGCTGTGCTGGTCGGGGAACTCTCGCCCGGAGCCACCGCGAGGGAGCTGGAATTGCAGAAATCCAAGCTCTCCAAGCCCAAGACGGCACGCTACAACTTCGTTTACCGCGCCGATCAAGGTTGGGTGTACACCATCCGTTCGCTCGACGTGGCGAACCGATCCCTGCGCCAGGTGGTCTTTGAACGGCAAGGCACTGGTCCCGAATATCCCGGGCTTGCGGTGATCGCCGACAGTGCCACGTTCGAAGACTCGCTCAGCAAATGGCGGGTCTGGTCGGGCACCTTACGGATGTTCGCGGGTGAAGGAGTCGAAGACGAGTTCAAGTTCCAGTCGTTGCGTCTCCGAGCCCTGCAGCAGAAACCGGCCGACCTGCTGGTCGAGGCCAAATCTCCGGAGGAGATGCGCTACGCGGAGTTGAGTCGGTACATCGATGCGTTGAAGCGATCGGGCAACGACGCGAGCAAGCTGGAGGTGGACCGGGCGCTCAAGATTGCCCTCCCGGCCGCATGTCTGGTAATTGCGTTGTTCGGTGCGCCACTCGCGGTCACCTCGCCTCGTCAAGGCACCGCCATCGGCATTGCGATCGGCCTGGGCACCACCCTGATATATCTCTCCACGATCCAGCTTTCGAAGGCGGTAGGAACCAGCGGCATCGTGAACCCGCTCGTGGCTGCCTGGTTCCCCAATGCACTCTTCATGGCGGCCGCGGTGTGGCTGCTGGTGAAGGTGAGAACCTGATTGCACCGTATATTTCTCGCCATGACCACCACCCGTCCCATCATCATCGGTACCGGCATCGCCGGGCTGTGGACGGCCTGGCGTCTGGCCGTTGAAGGGCGGGCCTCGGTCCTCCTGACCAAGGGCGCGTTGACCGACAGCGCCAGCGCCTGGGCTCAAGGAGGCATAGCGGTGGCCCTGGGACCGGGGGACAGCCCGGGCCAGCATGCCGCCGATACGCTCGCGGCAGGTGATGGCCTCTCGGACCCGGAAGCGGTTCGAGTGCTGACCAACGAAGGGCCCGATCGCATTCGGGAACTCCTCGCGATGGGAGCCGTGTTCGACCGGGGCCCCGATGGCACCCTCAGAATGGGCCTCGAGGCGGCGCATACGCGACCCCGGATCATCCACGCCGGCGGCGACCGAACCGGTGCCGCGTTGATGGCCTGGCTCACCGAGATCGTCCGCGCCGATCCGCTGATCGAAATCCTCGAACACGCCGAGGTGGCGGCCCTCCGTCACGACGGCCAGGCCGTAACCGGCGTGATTGCCTTGAGCGAAACGGGAGTGCAGGAAATTCCCGCCCCGGACGTGGTGCTGGCGACCGGTGGTGTGGGCCAGCTCTATGCAGTGACGACCAACCCGCTGGTGGCGACCGGCGACGGCTGGGCACTGGCGTGGCAGGTGGGCGCCGAACTGCGAGACCTCGAATTTCTCCAATTCCATCCAACCGCCTTAAAACTCCCCGGCGTGAACCCGGCGCCGCTGATTACTGAAGCCGTGCGCGGCGCAGGAGGGCTCCTCCTGGACCGCGCCGGCGAGCGCTTCGCGTTCGACGCGGATCCGCGCGGTGAACTCGCGCCTCGGGATGTCGTGGCCCGAGCCGTCGCCGCGGCGGACGCTACCGGTGGGGCGTGGCTCGACGCCAGAGAGATTCCAGATTTCCCCGGCCGATTCCCCGGCGTCACCAGCATCCTGAACGCGCACGGGATCGATCCATCGAAGGATCTGATTCCAGTCGCCCCGGCCCTGCACTACGCCATGGGAGGAATTCGCACCGATCTCGATGGCCGCACGACACGCGAGCGGCTCTGGGCAGTCGGTGAGGTCGCCTGCACCGGAGTCCACGGCGCCAACCGGCTCGCATCAAACTCTCTGCTTGAAGGCCTGGTTTTCGCCGACCGAGTGGCGCGGTCGCTGACCGAAGGTTCGGAGAAGGAGTGGGGCGGCACTCAACTGGTCCGAGCCGTACCGAGTACGGCGGTGGCTCCTGATCTTGGCGCTCCCAACGCGGATCACGACTGTGAATCGCTGCGGGAGCAGATGCGCCAGATCATGACTGCCGATGTGGGGCTGACTCGGACGGAAGCGCGGCTCACCCACGCCAAGCGCGCCCTCGGCCGGGTCGCGCGACAGATTCCTCCGGGAGCCTGGCGCACCGCCAACCAGGTCCTGGTGGCGCGCCTCATCGCCCAGGCGGCACGTCGCCGTCGGGAGAGCCGCGGGGGCCACCGGCGCCTGGACTATCCTCCCCGGGCGCGAGTCGGAGGCAGCACCGCATGACCGTCGTGTCACCGTCTGGCGCCGTGCTTCCCGTCATCGATCCCGAGCCGCAGCCTCCGGTCGACATCCCGGCGCTGCAGAAGGAGATTCGGGAGCTGGCGAAGCGGCGCAATGCGGTGATCATCGCGCACAACTACCAGCGGCCCGAGGTTCAGGACGTCGCGGATTTCGTGGGCGACTCGCTCGGCCTCTCGCGGAAGGCGGCGGCCGTGGAACAGGACGTCATCGTCTTCTGCGGCGTTCACTTCATGGCAGAGACGGCCGCGATCCTGGCTCCGACCAAGCGGGTGCTGTTGCCCGATCTGCGGGCCGGCTGCTCCCTTGCGGCGACGATCACCGGAGAGGACGTCCGGCGCTGGCGAGCCAAGTACCCCGGCTACATCGCCGTCGGCTACGTTAACACGACCGCCGAAGTGAAGGCCGAGCTCGACTACTGCTGCACCAGTGGGAACGTCCTCGATGTGATCGACGCGATCCCGGAGGACAAGGGGATTCTCTTCTGCCCCGACTTCTTCCTGGGCGCACACGTAAAGCGGATGCGCCCCAACCGGCGCATCGAGGTCTGGCTAGGCGAGTGTCATGTGCATCGCGAGATCAACCCGCAGACGCTGGACCGCGTCCGGCACGAGCATCCCGACGCCGAAGTCCTGGTTCACCCGGAGTGCGGTTGCGCGGGACAGTTGATCTACGCGATGGGGCTGGGTGACATCAAGTCGGAGGGCGTCCACGTAGCCTCGACCGAGCGAATGGTGAATCTCACCCGGGAGCGTCCCGCGAAGGAATTCATCATCGCTACCGAGACCGGGATCATGCACCGTATGCAACAACTGAATCCGGAGAAGCACTTCTACGCCGCCGACCCGGAAGCCGTTTGCGCGTTCATGAAGACGATCACCCTCCCCAATGTGCGGGATGCCTTGGCCCTCGATCGCTATCACGTGAGCGTGCCACCCGACATCGCGAAGCGCGCCCGCGGTGCACTGGACCGGATGGTGGCCCTTGGGAAGTGAGGCGGTGAACGGTGAACGGTGGAACGGGTAGTAGCCCCGCCAAACGTCCAGGCTGACGCCAACCGGCTAGCGCGGGAGGCGCTTGCGGAAGACGGCACCCGCGACATCACGTCCGAACTGACTGTACCCCCCCATCTCACCGGTACTGCTGTCCTCGAGTTCCGCACGGCAGGGATTGTCGCCGGATTACCCTACGCCGATGCGGTCGCCACTGGGTGTGGACTCGGGGGAATTCGTTGGAACGTCAATGAGGGCGATCGCCTTTTTTCGCAGGCGGTCATCGGCACCATGCAGGGCAATCTCAGGGCGATTCTCCGTGCCGAGCGGCCGCTCCTGAATCTGCTTCAGCGCGCAGCGGGAATCGCCACGCTGACCCGGATGTATGTCGATGCGATAGCAGGCACCGGGGCGAGGATCCTGCACACCCGGAAGACCGCCCCCGGACTCCGTCTCTTCGACGTGCATGCGGTGCTGGGGGGCGGCGGGTCAGCCCACCGTTTCGACCTCGCCCAGGAGGTGATGGTGAAGGACAATCACTGGCGGGCCCTGGAGAAGACGGGAGTCCCGCTGGCCGATGTGATCCGGGACGGCCGTGCGAGGGGGGTGACGCGCTTCCACGTCGAAGTGGAACAGGCCCAGCAACTCGAGATGGCCTGTCAGGCGGGAGCTACCAGGCTGCTGATCGACAACCAGATGCCGGAGATCGTACGGGCCTGGACCCGGGTGGCTCGCTCGCTCGCCCCGGCGATCGAGGTTGAAGCCTCAGGCGGCATCGACCTGACCAACGTGCGGGTTTATGCGGAGACGGGAGTGGACTACATCTCGATCGGTGCCCTGACCCACAGCCCGAAGGCGGCGGATGTGGGGCTGGAGGTCGAAACAGCGGGAGACGGAAGACGGGAGAAGGGAGACGGGGAGCCCCGATAGCCCAGAAGCCGTATCAAGCCTTTCCCGTCTGCCGTGTGCCTTCTCACGTCTCCCGCCTCACCCGCTTCCATATGTAGAACACCGGCACACCAGAAAGAATGATCCCGACGTCCAGGGTGAATTGCCCGGGCTGCGACACCAGGTAGTTCCCCAGCAGAAACAGCGAACCTCCCAGAAACAGAAGCGGAACCACCGGGTAGCCCCAGGTCTGATACGGACTATCCAGGTCGGTGCGTTTGCGAAGCACGAAGACGGCGGCGACGGCCAGTGCGTAGAACGGCCATATCCCGATGATGAATTGATCCGCCAGCTCGGCGAAAGTGCGAATCAGGATGAAGATCACGCCGAGTGCCGCGGCGAGGAGGATCGCGGCGGTGGGGGCGCCGGTCTTCGGGTCTACCTTGGCAATCACCTTCGGGAAAAGACCATCTTCCGCCATGGCGAAGAAAATTCTCGGCGCCGTCATCATCGAACCGTTCAGTGTGCCGAAAGTCGAAACTGCAACAGCGCTGGCGACGAGAACGGTACCTATCGCACCGAAGATGAGGGTCGCAACATCCGCCGCGACCAGCTCCGCCTGCTTCATCTGCTCGATCGGAAACAGGTGCAGATAGACCAGGTTGGCGCTCAGGTAGAGTACGACCACCAATCCAGTGCCTATGAAGAGCGCTTTGGGAAGGTTGCGCTGGGGATCCCGTACTTCACCGCCAACAAAGGCCAGGTCCGCCCATCCGTCGTAGGCCCACAGGATAGACACCATGGCGAGCAGGAATGGCGAGGTTGAGACCTTGGCATGCTGGCTCAACATCTCCCCAGGGGCCATGCCCGAGCCGAGCAGATAGCCAAGCAGGATGAGCGCGGCGAGGGCTCCGACTTTGAAGAGGGTACTGAGGTTCTGCAGCACCGCACCACGCCGGATCCCCTGGTAGTTCACTACCGCCACCAGAATGATCAGCGCAGCCCCTAATAGCTGGTCTGCCCTCACGCCCAGTCCCGCTATGGCTATTGCGGCAGGATCGGAGCCGACGGCTCTGAGGGCGTAGCCCGATGAAGTGATCCCAATCGCCCCGTAAGCTCCAGGCCGGATGATGAGCAGCTCGGCCCAGCCGAACAGAAACGCTGGTAGCGGACCGAATGCCTCACGGAGAAAGACGTAGATGCCTCCGCTTCGCGGAAACTTGGCCGCGAGTTCGGCATAGGTGAGAGCGCCACAGATCGCGACGGCTCCGCCGATGACCCAGGCCAAAAGGAAAAGAGGGACGTCGTCGATCTTCTGGGCGACCAGCGCCGGAGTCCGGAAGATTCCGCTCCCGATTGTCGATCCGATTACCACCGCGACCGCGCTCCAGAGGCCCAATCGGCGCGGCAGTCGCTCTCCCCAGGGGTCCGGCCTGGTTGGCTCTGTCAATCGATCCTCTTTGGCGACATGGAGATAACACTGCGGATGACGTAAGTTCCCACTCTCGGGCCCGCTTGACAAGGCAGCGCGGAAAGCGTTCTTTCCCCACCGAAACCGGGGTCTCCTTTCCTCTTATAATGACAAGTCAGCTGCCCTGCCCCGCCCGATTTCCGCCCGGAGCAATTCTTGATGCCTGAAGAGCCTTCCCCCAGTCCGACACTGTATCGCCGGCTGGCCCTCACGGGCTCCGCCCTCGTGATCGGCTTGATCACCCTGGGAGGCGTGGTGCGGATCACTGGCTCCGGGCTGGGCTGTGGAGATCATTGGCCGCTGTGCGACGGGCAATGGTTCCCGCCATTGGACCTTCCAACCCTCATAGAAATCAGCCACCGCTGGGTCGCGGCCCTCGTGATGGTAGCGGTGTTTTCACTGTTCGCGGTCGCCTGGCGGAGACACCGGAGGCAGCGGGAGCTCTTCGCGCCGGCCCTCGCCGCGGCGATCCTGCTGGTTGTTCAGGTGCTGCTGGGGCCGGTCATCGTGAAGCTCGATCTCCCACCGGGTGTGGTCATCGTACACCTGCTGAATGCGATGGTGCTGCTCGCGGTGCTAGTCGTTGCCGCACTCCGCGCTGGAGCGGTTTCGGCCGGCAACGCCGACCCGCTGCGTGGATCCCGGCCTTCGCTGGTGCACCTGACCGCGAGCATTGGCTTCGTGACGATCGCACTAGGCGCCCTCACTGCGAATCTCGATGCCGGGATGTTCTGCCTGGGATTCCCGCTGTGCGGCAGCAGTGTCGCCCCACCCGCCACCACGCTCGGGCTGCTGCAGTGGATTCACCGTCTGTCCGCCTTCACTCTCCTCGGCCTGACGCTGATCCTTGCCGTAAGAAGCCGGGGATGGGGTGCGGGTTCTCGCCGAGCGGCGATGACGGTGCTCGGGCTAGTCCTGTGTCAGATCGCCGTCGCGGCGTTCATGATCCTACACCTGTTGCCGACTTCGTGGCGCGCCCTGCACCTGCTGGTCGGAACGCTGGTCTGGGTGAGTCTTGTGGTATTGGTCTATCGGACGGGGAGAATGGCGGACGTGACCGCCCCTCCATCCCTGATCGCCGACCTGATCACCCTCACCAAGCCTCGGATCATCTCGCTCCTCCTCGTTACCACGGTCGCGCCCATGTTCATCACCGGGCACGGCCTGCCCAGCGCATCGCTCGTCGTCTGGGTCTGCGTGGGTGGCTACCTGATGGCGGGCGGAGCCAACGCGATCAACATGTGGTTCGACCGGGACATCGACGACCGCATGACCCGCACCCGCTTGCGGCCAATCCCGGCCGGACGGATTTCGCCGCTTGCGGCCGTGCTTTTCGGCATCACACTCGGTGGGCTGGCCTTCTGGATCTTCTGGGAGCTGGTGAATCCGCTGAGCGCCTGGCTGGCCCTCGGCGGGCTGCTGTTCTATGTACTCGTCTATACCATGATGCTCAAGCGCTGGACCCCGCAGAACATCGTGATTGGCGGGGCCGCAGGCGCCTTCCCACCGCTGGTAGGCTGGGCCGCCGTAGCCGGATCGCTCGATCTGGCCGCACTGTATCTGTTCGCAATCATCTTCTTCTGGACTCCGCCGCACTTCTGGGCACTCGCCCTGCTCAAACAGAGTGACTACGCCAAGGCCGGTGTTCCCATGATGCCCAATGTGGGCGGGGAGCACTGGACCAAAATCCAGATGCTGGCGTACACGCTCATGCTGTTGCCGCTCACCATCATGCCTTCGGTGTTCGGAGCGCTGGGACTCTTCTATGCCCTGGCAGCGGCGGTGCTGGGTGGACGCCTGCTTTGGTACTGCTTCAAGCTGTTGCGAGAAGCCGGCGTGACGCCGACCGCATGGAAGATGTACAAGTACTCCCTGCTCTACCTCGCCCTGCTTTTCGTGGCCATGGGAATCGATCGCGCGCTGCCGTTCGGGCATCGGTTTGAGCGGTCACCCATCCTCATCCTCGATCAACCCGAGGTCGAGGCCATCGGAGCACCGGACGGAGGTCGGTGATCGGCCGAAAGCTCCCCTCCCCTGAGCCGTTATCCCGGCTCTGGCCCAGAGTTCGTCCTCACCTAGGCCCGCTGACTCTGGCAGCGGCATGCCTGCTGGCCAGCGCCGCCATCTCGCTCGCGTTCCCCCTGATCGTCGGCAAGCTCCTCGATGCGGCCTTCGTTACCCGGGGCCGGGAGTTGCTGGACCGTATCGCCATCCTGTTGCTGATACTGTTCGCGATCCAGGCGGTGCTCAACTACGGCCAGGCCTATCTCTTGAGCGCGACGGGAGAACGGGCGGTGGCGGGACTGCGTGAGGAGCTCTTCGCCAAGCTGCTCTCGATGCCGCCGGGCTTCTTCGCGGATCGGCGAACCGGAGAGCTGACGAGCAGGCTCACTACCGACGTGGGTCTGCTGCAGGGAATCCTTAGCCATCAGATTGCCGAATTCTCGAGGCAGGTCCTGGCTCTGGTCGGTGGCATCGTGATGCTGACGGTGAGCCAGCCCAAGCTCACGCTGACAGCACTCGCCGTGGTTCCGATTGCCGTGGGAACCGCGTTCTTCTTCGGGCGCCGGTTACGAACGATGAGTACCGGGGTTCAGGACAAGATCGCCGAGGCAACCGCCGTGGCCGAAGAAGCATTCAGCCAGATCAGGACGGTACAGAGCTTTGTTCAGGAGCCCCACGAGCGCGGCCGCTATGGCGACCGGATTCGCGAAGTGGTCCAAGCCGCGGTTCGCCGGGCGCAGATTCGCGGAGTCTTCTTCGGAGCTATCACGCTCTCCGGCTTCGGGGCGATGGTCGTGGTGCTCTGGCAGGGCGGCCTCCTCGTTCTGGACGGAAAGCTGACTGCTGGCTCTCTCTTCTCGTTCCTGCTGTACACCTTCACAATCGCGGGAGCGGTAGGGGCCCTCGCCTCCTTCTTCAGCAGCTACCAGGAGTCGGTGGGCGCCGCCGAACGAGTCTTCCAGCTGCTCGAGGAGCCGGTTCCCATTTCCGATCCCGAGAGCCCTCGGCCCCTCCCCAAACCGGTGCGGGGCAGTCTCGCCTTCGAGCAGGTGTCCTTCAGGTACCAGAATCTCCCCGATGCACCCTGGGCTCTCCGGAAGATTGATTTGCGACTCGAACCGGGCGAAGTCGTCGCGATCGTCGGCCCGTCCGGGGCCGGGAAAACGACACTCGTCTCCCTCTTGCCCCGTTTCTGGGACGTGACCGAGGGGAGGATCTTGATCGACGGAACAGACATCCGGCTACTCTCCCTGGCGGATCTCCGGGGGATGATCGGGGTCGTGCCGCAGGAGCCGGCGCTGTTCGGCGGATCGGTGCGCGAGAACATCGCATACGCGCGCCCAGACGCCCCTCAGGGAGAGATCGAAGCGGCGGCCAAGGCGGCACACGCCGCGGAGTTTGTCGAGCGCCTGCCGGCCCGCTACGAGACGATCGTCGGCGAGCGAGGCGTCAAGCTCTCCGGCGGCCAGCGGCAGCGCATCGCCATTGCCAGAGCGATTCTCAAGGATCCGGCCGTGCTGATCCTGGATGAGGCCACCAGCAGCCTGGATACCGAAAGTGAGCGCCTGGTCGAAGACGCGCTGGAGCGTCTGCTCGTGGGACGCACGACGCTGATCATCGCGCACCGGCTCAGCACTGTCCGCCGGGCCGACCGGCTGGTGGTTCTGGACCGGGGCAGGATCGTCGAGGAAGGCACCCATGCCGATCTCCTGGCCGAGGGTGGACTCTACGCCCGTCTTTACCAGCAACAATTTCGGGACGATCCTCCGGTGCCGGTAGGCTGAAAAGGAAGTCCTCAAACCGGAAAATCAAACGGCCCCCA
Organism: Gemmatimonadales bacterium; assembly: GCA_036558125.1. Lineage (GTDB taxonomy): Bacteria > Gemmatimonadota > Gemmatimonadetes > Gemmatimonadales > GWC2-71-9 > DATBGE01. The sequence continues at coordinate 37,597 of DATBGE010000146.1, forward strand.
CTGTTTCAGTGGGGGCCGCTGATTTTTGAGCTGCCGACCGGATCACTGCGTAGTGATCTGAAGCTGGAATGAGGGCGGATTGACGTCGTCCGGGGCAGGGTAGAATGCGGCGAACGTAACCACAGTGACGTAGTACGTGCCAGCCCCCAAAGCGACCGTACAGACTTCCGTAACGCCGTCGTTTCCGTGCGAGTCGCAACCGAAGCTACCCAAGTCGTTGCCGCCAGCGTCGACCATGTAAACTCCCAAGTCAGTCGTGGCGCCTACGCCCGCGGGATCGTCAAACCAGCTGGCAGCGAAGTCCATGGTGGTAGGAGCAGCCAGAACGATCTTGTAGAAACGGCAGGGAACACCTTCGGAACCCGTGCAATCTGCACTCCCGTTGAAAGCCGCAGCGTCGTACAGGACCTCGTTAGCGCCAGACGCTGGAACCGGAATAGTCGGAGCCGTGGCCAAGGCGCCGGTAGCCAAGCCACCGCCTGGCTTAGTAATGATGACCGAGTCAGTCAGCAGGGCGCTCGAGGTTCCGCCGGCGTAGTCGAAGACTACCTGCGTCGTCAGGACGCCGCTGGTGCCACCGGCCGGAACGAACGAGAGGTTAGTGGGGGTGAAGTCGGTCACCAGCGGCGCACCGGGAGCCCCCGCGATGGTCGGCGCCACGTTGACATCGAACGAGAGACCGGTCGGCGGCGCCACCGAGATGGTGTCGAACATCCCGACGTTGGCGAGTGGCGGAGCCGGGCTATACACGCCACCAATCGCGGTCGGCACGGTGAGCACGGCCAAGTCGCGCGTCTTGCCGCCAGCAGAGACCGTGACCGTTGTGCTGGTAAGACCGAGTGCCTTGACGAAGAACCGGGCCCGGGTGGGGCTAGTGGGCGGAACTAGCTGATTCTGCTCATTGTAAACCGGAATGAAGCTGTTGTCCTTCTGGAAGTCGATCAGCGGATCGGTCTTCGTCCCGGTGAAATCGGTGGCGACCACATTGCCTTGCTCGTCCACGGCCTGGACTGTGATGGCGACGCTATCGCCCTGATTGACCTGGACATCGGTCGGGGACGAAGTCAGGTGATCGATCCCGTTCCGCAGGGAGTCAGTCGGGTCCCCGTGACAGGCAAGGAAGCCGAGGGCGGCTGTTAACATAACCCAACGAAGTTTGGGGTGCATCATGACGGTGTACCTCACTCTTGACGTCAGTTAGAGGATCACTGATTCAAACGGAATAAATCGATATTCAACCACCGGCTGATGTCCGTCAGCGCGTCATTACCCAGCACATCTCGCCAGCCGGGCTGGCTCGTCTCCTTGAGATCATTGGTGTGCATCAGCTTGTAGCCACCCACTCCGCTCAGGTCGGCGAAGATGTAGAACTCGCGCTTCCCTGTCGCATACCGCCAGACCTGGTAGGGTGGCGCCTTGCCTGCCGGGGGCCGGTCCAGCTTCTCTTCGGCCAATGCCCCGTGGCGCATAAAGACTCGGCCGCGATCGGTGTTCCAGCCCTGGCCGGTCTTCCTGCCGCCTTCGCGGAAATTCTTGTTCGCGTAGTCGACCAGCTGGTAGAACGCTTCACGCTCTTCATTGCGCGGGGTGCCGGGAGTTGGATCCCGTTTCTGCCAGAACTGGGTCATGAACTCGCGCTTTGCCGCGAGACTCAACCCGCTCTTGTAGACCCCTAACTCGTCGCGCAGCGCCTTCCAGATCAGAGGCGCGTAGGCGCTGTCGAGCTGCGCTTCGTTCATTTGGCCGAAGTATCCTGCATCGGTCTCCCGCTCGGCGCTGAGTCGCGCGGCCTCGCGACTCATCGTCTCCTGGAAGTCCGCCATTACCAGATCGTCCGACCGTTCCTCCGTCTTGCCACCGGCGGTGAGGCTCAGCGTCAGACGATACGTCCCGGCCGGCAATCCCGTCAGGTCCAACTGACCCTTCAGAATCGATCCACCCGCGGCCACCTGCACCGGCGTTGCCGGCGTCTTGATCAGAGCCTTGCCGCTCGTGTCGGTAACCGCAACGGACATCGTCCCGGGTTCGTCACTGTCGGCGTACGCTTCGAGCAAGTAGAACGCTCGTGCCCTGAGCGGCGTCAGCCGGAGCCGCGTCGCGGTGGTGACCAGGGTGTTGCCCCATCGCCGTTCTCCCGGCTTGGGCAGGGTATCGCTCCCCGTCACCGGCCGCATCGCCGGGGACAACATCAGATCCGACGCACCGGGAGACCCGGGGTAACCGACCAGATCCACGCTGGACGCCATCTGCTGTCCGGAGACCGAGTCCTCTACCGCGACGTCCAGCCGGAAATGGCCGGGGGCAAGGCTGAACTCGACCACCTCCATCGCGGAGGCACCAGCGGCCTTCAAATCCGCCCGGGCGTGGTTGGTCCAGCTGTTCTCGTACAACGCCAGGCCGGTCGAATCCGAAACCTTGACCCGGACCTTGTAGCTGAGCTGTGCCCCTGGATCACTCGATGTCGGGGTCATCCCGCTGAGCGGGATTTCGGCGAAGGCGGTAACCCTCGTCTGATTCCCTTCCGCCCGATAGTAGCGGAAGGCGCGCAGCGACAATTCCGGAGCCGACTGCTTAGCGATCGCCGAGCCCGCGCCGACGACGGCTGCGGCCAGGGCGACCATTAACGACAACCGATTCATTGCATCCCTTCCAGCGCCCGGGAGTCGCCAGGACTCCCGGGCACCGGTCAAATCAGATTACCACCCCAGGCCGAAGCTGATGAAGTGCGTCGGTCCGAGGATGCCGAGGTAGCGATAGGCGTAGTCGACGCCAAGGTTGAAATTGCCCATCGCGTAGAAGAGTCCACCGCCCGCGGCCAGACCCTCGAGATTCTCCTCGTCGTTCATTGCCGTGGGAAGCGTCGTAGGGTTCAGGTTGTTGGACGGGAAGTAAGTATAGCTGGCCCGGAGAGCGGCCCCGAACGCCGATCCGCCGAGGTTCTTCGACATCCACTCCGCGCCGCCGGAGAAGCCGGCCTTGTTGTTATTGGGCTGGTTGAAGTCGGCCAGGAAGGTCAGCCGGTTCGCCGTACCGGTCACGATATCATAGGCCAGACCGACCCTGAACGTCGTGGGGAGCGGGAAGCCCTTGGTCCGCAGCTCCGACGGCTGGGGGGCCGACGGCACGGGATCCTCACCGGGCAGCGGCTCACGGGGGGTATCGCTGTTCAGCGCGTTGCCTGAGTAGGAGAGGTCCGTTCCCAGGTTGGCCAGCACGAACGAGAACTTGACCGGATGGTTGTTCAGCGAGGCGTGGAAGTTGGTGCCGAAGTCCACGGCGAAGGCATTCCCGCTGGCATCACCCAGGTTGTCTGACACGTACTTCGCCGTCAGGCCCGCCGAGAACCGGTCCGAGAAGTTCTGGGCGAAGGTCAAGCCGATGAACGTTTCATTCACTGAGTATACCGACCCGGTTCCGTCAGGCTGGTCGGTGGTGTAGACCGGCTGGTCCTTGAAGCCGAACGTGCCGATCTGCACACCCACGGCGCGGGCGCCGCCGCTGAAGGGAATGGCGAAGCCACCCCAGCTGTAGCGGGTATCCGCGACGTAGTCGTAGGTCCCGACCAGTACACCGGGGCGTGTCATCAGCGCGGTGCCGGCCGGATTGTAGTAGAGTGCGCTGACGTCGTTCGCGATGCTTGCGAACGCGCTGCCGAGCGCCGCGCCCCGTGCCCCGGCGCCGAGCAACAGGAACTCGGCGGAGGTGGTGCCGTACGGCGTGTTGTCCTGGTCAGTCCCGGCCTGGGCCGCGAGGCCGACCGGCAGACAACCCAGCAGGGCCGTCAGCAGCACCAGGCGCTTGGGAAGATTCTCGATCATAGCTTACGATCTCCTGGGGTGCTTGGGAGCCAGGCGGCGAACCACCTGGCCCCACGGTATCACTACTGGGCGAAGTTGACGACCGTAAACCGGCCGACCCGACGGGCGTCGCCGGACTCGATGTGGTAGAAGTACACACCGCTCGCAACCACCTGGTTGTTGCGGTTCCGGACGTTCCAACTGCACTCGCCGCCGGTCGGGTTATCGGCAGCACCTGGGAACAGGTTGTCGAAGTTCTGGCAGGAGTTCCCCGGGTTCTCCAGGACGTTCACCAGCACTCCGCTCGACGAGTAAATCCGGATGATGGCCTTGGCCGGCAGGTTCACGAACTTGATGAACTTGGTGTCCGTGGTCTGCTCGAATTCGCTCGTCACGTAGTACGGATCGGGAACGGTGTGAACCGACTTCAGGTTCGTGACCGTTGCCGATGCGATCGTGTTGTTGGACTGGAAGGACACGCGCAGATCGGTGCCCACTGCCGTGAGCGGACGCACCGCGTCAGGCTGGGCGAACGCGTACGGGCCTTCACTGCCGCCCGACCCGTTACCACCAGTGATGGCGCCGACGTACTGCCGGAGGGACCACACCGTGCCGTTAGCCGGTAGTGCGCCACCGGTGAGCTCCATCGCGAAGATGTCTCCCGCGAGGTAGAGCACGAAGCCGTTGTTGGCTGCGGTCACAACCGGCACACCCGGCGGGAATCCACCACCGCTCCAGAAGCCCACCGGTCCGGGCACTGCGGTATTGCTGAGCGTAAAGGCCGGGGTGCCACCGGGACAGACGAAGGTGCCTGCGGCGTAGCTCCGGAAAGGCTCGACGCATGCAAAGTCCATCGGCGTCACGGTAGCGGAACCATCCGGGTTTGGCCCGACGCCTGTGGCATTCGCGTTCAGAATGCCCCAGGTGCCGCCGACGTGAGTATTCCAGTTCCCCGGATCAGCCGGACCAGGAACCGGCACGTTGTGGGTCACATCGATTACAGAGTCAATGACCCCGCCGTTGCCCCAGTACACGTTGAAGTCCGCCGCCCGGTGGGCGCCCGCCATGATACCGGTCGACTCGCGGCAGCCACCGCCGCCAGAGGACTGGTAGCACTTGTTCTGGAAGATCGTCGCGACGCCAGTCAGCGCACCCGCGTTGTTGTAGCAGGTCATCGGGGTGCCACTGAAGTTTGTGACATCACAGCCCTGCGGGTCGTTCTGGGTCTCGTTGGTCGTCGGCGACGGGCCATCGAACCAGCGGGAACCGTTGTAGCTGCAGCCGGCGCCGGTGTCGAAGCCGGGACGTCCGTTGACGCAGCCGCGGCCGTAAAGGACGTTGTACTCGGTACCGGTACTCGTCACCGAGACCGAGCCCGGCAGCTTGTACGCGCCGTTACCCCCGTACTGCTGGGCCAATCCGTTGTTGATCGGCAATGCGGAGAAGGCCGTCGTGCCAACATGAGTTCCGAATTCCTGCTCCATTTGCACCGCGACCGAGAAGACGGTGGCCTGCCCCGAGGCGGCCGCAGTGAACCAGTAGGTGTGTTTCGTGCCGGATACGTAGGGATCGCCGAGTTGGACGCTGTCCATGTGAGCGACGTACGAACCTGCGCCACTCAGCACCTGGGAAACCAGCGCTCCGAGCCCGGCATTCCAGTTATTGGCCGGCGGGAACGGACCGGAGAATCTCCCGGTCGTTGCATCCAGTGTCGGATTCGCAGCCGACGTGTCCAGCACGGTGCCACGACCTTCCAGCGTCGCCGCGGTGATCTGCGCGTTGCTGGTGGTGTTCGAGGCCGCCTTGACCGGAGTGACCGCCTTCGTCGACCGGGCCGACTCGAGACTCGAGTTACCCGACTGGAAGGAGTTCACGTCGAACGCGACAACCGAGTAGAAGTAGCGGAAGTTGTTCCTCGGCGTGTTGTCCACGTAGACGAATGGCACGCCAGTGTCATCCAGCGAAGGACAGCGGCTCTTGGGTCCGCAGGGACCGGCAAGCGCGCCTCCCGTCACCGCGGTGTCGGCCACGATGATCAGCGCCGTCCCGTTGCTCAGGAGGACCCGGCCTGAGCCCGGACGGGTCTGCACCACGTTACCCGTCAGCGGAATCTGGTTCGGAGTAACGGTGGCGACGATATCGGTGCCGTCCTTGAGGTTCTGTACCAGTCCGGGGCAGGAAGTGGTGAGCCCGAACTCCGGCGCGCAATCAATGTCCGAATTGATTGTGCCGGTATAGTCGTTGATCGAGGTCCCGCTGTAGTCGAACTGAGCCAACAAGGTCAGCTCGTTCGGAGCGTCCACCCGACCGCGGTAGACCCGGTACCCCTCGACATCGTTCTGGATGTAGCTCGGATCGTAGAACGGGTTCGGCAACCCCCCACGCAACGGGGTGCTCGCAACCTGGAAGAACGGATCGCCCGCGCCGGTCTCGGTTGACGACGGCTGCCACATCACCGTCACCGAGTTGTCACCCGGAATCAGGAAGAACTCGGGAGACGCCGGTGCGGCTGGCAGCAGGAACTTCCCGTCAAACAGACTCTGCGCGAAGATCGACTTCTGCAGGAGCGAGCCGTTCACAACCGTGAACTCGTTCTGCTGGACAATGTTGTCGCCGTTCACGTCCTGCCAATCTCGGAACCCTGAGATCGTGTCCACCTTGCTGGCACCGGTTCCATTCGCCATCCTCGTCGGATTGCTCAGGAAAGTCGGATTCCCCGGCACGACGCAGGGGCTGCCGCACACCGGCTGGGGACCCACCGGAGCGGCAAAGACGTACGCCACGACGATGGAGCCATATCCACCAGGACCGAGCGACAGCGGAGTCGACGACTGGAAGAACCGCATGTCATCGGGCGCGCCGGTATTCACGAAGCAGATGTGATCGACCGTCGGGCTGTAGGTGCACGACGCATCGCCCGCGGCGTTGCTGATGTTCCCCGACAGATACCGGTAGAGCTGAATCGTGTTCTGGGCGTCGTCGAAGGCACCCTGGTTGATCGTGTTGCTGAACAGGTTGATGACACCGCTGCCGGTCGGGCTGGCCAGGTACTTCACGCCGACGAAGCCTGAGCCCGGGAAGAACGGCGCCTTGAAGATCGACGGATCAAACTGCCATCCCTGGGCACCTGCGAAGTCGTGAGCGTACACGTAACCCAGCGCGAAGGGCAGGTTCACCGAGGAGTAATTGCTGCTAGCCTCGGCGACGTCCATGTCCGCCGAGAAGGCGGCGAACAGGTTGTTGATGGTGTAGCCGCCGGCCGGGACGGTCACGCCGAAGCGCTGCGCCACCAGGTCATGGAACTTCTGCGCCCGCTCCATCAGCACCGGCTGAATCGAAGGCCGGACCGCGGCGTAATCGGCCGCGTTAGTGGAGGTGATGTTATAGAAGGTGTAGATGAAGTACAGGATGTCCTCGTTGCCGACCGGGAAGTTCCAGGCCATGCCCCGAGTCTCCACCATGATGCCGAGTGGGTGCTTACGGCCGGCGTTCAGCGCCGGGTTGCCTTCCCAGGACAGGAACCAGACGTCCTGTTGCGAGGCAAACTTGCGGCAGTTCGGGTTGACCGTGTTGCCCGGGTCGCTTTGCAGCGCCGGGTCGAAGAAGTTGGCCGTGTTGTCGCCGTTCGGTACGCAGGCGGCATCCGGCCACACGGCCAGGTCATCAGCCCGGGACGAGTTGTACAGACCCTGGATGACGTTGTTGGCGCCGACGTTGACATTGACCGGCTCACCGTGCTCGGTGGTGCCCTTCGGGTCGAAGAAGAAGGCGCCGACCGTGTCGCCCGCCCAAGTGCCGCCATCCGGCCCGATGATACCGGCCAGCTGCAGACCCGAGTTGAACACATACTGGTCCGGTGTGCCCTTGGGCCAGAACCCGCCACCGATGGTGGACGAGTTAGTGGAGTCGACACAGACCCGGCCGTCACCAGCCAGACCGCAGTAGACCCGGTTACCGGTGATTGCGCCCAGCACGCTGCCGGAACGCGCGAAGAGGCGGAACCCGCGCGGCTTGGCGCCCGGCTTCGGCAGCGCGTTCAGCACGCTGGGAAGCAGAACCGCGATCGCCAGCGCGATCAGGGCTGCTGTAAGCGCCCCTCTCGTACGGAATCGTGAGTGCATTGCATCCTCTCCAGAGAGAAAAAACGTGGTGCCCGGCCCGGGGCGACGCCCCGGACCGGTCCACCGGTTACGCTTTAGAAGCTCAGTTCCACGCCGAGGCGAACGATGCGCTCGGGACCCGTGAAGTTCTGCTCACCGCGGATGTGCTGGTAAATCGCGTCCACCGCGCGGGTCTGCTCCGCTACCGTGAAGATTCCATCGCCATCGCCGTACCGCTGCTCGGTCCGCTGCATGTAAACGCAGTTCGGCGGGGCCGCCACTCGGTCAGAAGTGATCCAGATGGCACAGGAATTCGCAGTCAAGTCGATGTCACCGTTGCTGAGCAGCGCATTGGGATTCGCTGCGGCTTCGTTCTGGTAATCTTGCAGCTCGCCACTTTCGACTCTCCCCTTTTCCACTGAGTTGGTGATGTCATTGGTCGTGGTGAAGACCTGCAGGATGTTCCTGAAGTTGAACAGGTTCCGGACGTCTGCATACGCGGTCAGATCAACTCCGCCCATCCGGAAGCCCTTGGTGAGCTTCATATCGAACTGCTTGAACATGGGCAGCCGGGCGCCATTGTAATCGCCCTCGATACGCTTGGTGCACACGGTGCCGGACAGCACGTTTTCGTTACCCGAATCGCCGCTCGGGCAGCGGGTGTACGGCGTGCCGCTGGCGAAACGGAAGGTGGCGAACAGACCCACGTTCTGGAAAATCGCCCCGCCAGTCGAACCCTGATGCCACTTGTCGGGGAAGTTCAGGGCCAGCTGGCCGGCCAGGTTGTGCGGCCGGTTCTGGTCGGTGGTCAGGATGGCCTGAGGCGGAGGATTGTTGCCGCCGCCCAGGGCGTTGAGCACCCGCGACCCGAAGTTGATGTAGGTCGACGGATCCGATCCGGTGTTCTTGGCATCCTCGAAGGTGTAGGCCAGGGTGCCGTTGAACAATTCGCCGAAACGACGATCAAACCGGATGTCGATACCCCGGGCGTTGCCGAAGTCGGCGTTGGTGACCACCCGGATATCCACCGGCGCCTGCTTGAACGGATCGTAGAACGACACCAGACGGCCTGCGGCATCCGAGAGCTTGTCCTTGTTGTACGCCGAGATGTCCAGGACCATGTCGTCGCTGAACGAATGCCGGATTCCGAACTCGAAGGTGATGGTCTTGCCGAAGTCGAGGTCGCTGCCGTAGAGGTGGTTGGTGTTGGTGACGCTCAGGTCGGTGTTGATGCCGCCCAGGATCAGGCCGAAGTCGGGGGCCTGTACCTGGTGGGCATAGGAGAGACGGAAGTTGGTCCGCTCGGTCACCGGGAACGACACCTGCACGTGCGGGCTGATGTAATCATGGCTCTTGTCAGCAACCATGATCGCGTCCGGATCGGACGAATTGAACCCGGGCATCGTGGAGATGCGGGGGAACCAGCTCCTGTTGCCAAGGCTGTCGGTGAAGAACGGACGGGATGCGCCGGTCTTGTACCAGTCGTAGCGCAGACCGCCCACCAGCACCAGGTCGCCCAGGTCCAGCCGGTCCTCGACGAAGGCGTTCCACCGAGTTGGACGTTCCTTATAGGCGTCGGAGAAGGCCTGGCTGGTCAGCTGCATCGAGTAGTTGGTGATGTAGTACTTGGTGTACTCGCCGCCCAGCTTGACTCGGTTGTAGCGATCCACCTGCCAGTCGAGGTTCGCCTTGCCGACCGCGCGGTCTTCCTTGTACATGGAGATCCGGCGGTTGGGGCCGCCACCATCGAAGAAGTTGACTCCGAGGTCGTTGTTGATCGGACCGCGGCTGGAGGTCGAGTAGGGATTGTTCCGGTAGAGATCGAACAGCTCGTACTGGCCGGTGTTGTCCAGATCGAACGGTGACCGCCGACCAGTGTTGCGCTGGAAGTTGCGGATCAGTTCCTGGTCGAGCTTGAAGTTGTCGGGGTTGAACTGGAAATCCATCGGCTTGATGATGAACCCGCCCCACGGATTGCGGGTGTCCGATTCGCTGCTCGATGTCAGCGGGCCTTCGTTGACCCGATCCCACTGATACGAAGCGTAGACGTCCAGCGCCAGCGCCCGCTCCGCAGACTTGGAGAGGTTCTGGGTGATGTTCAGGGTGGCGACGTTGTTCCCGGTGTAGAGCGCGTCGTAGTCCACCGTGCCGCCGAACGCGCGGCTGTAGCTGAAGTTCCGCGAGTTGAGCTGGTTACGCAGGAAGCTCAACGCGGCACGCGAACCGGTGCCGTACGTGTAGGAGAGCTTGGCGCTCGCCTGATAGGTCGACGTCGGCGAAACCGGCGCCTGACCGCCCCGGCAGTCCAGCCCGTAGTTGTCGCGAATGTCCTTGACGTGTGGATTGGTCGGATCCGCGGAGCCGGCGTTCTTGAAGGCATCGCACTCGCCGCGGTAGACCGCGAACTTCGTGATGTCCACGCTGTCCACGCCGCCGGAGGTCGGCACCGCTACTGTGGTATCGACTCCTGCGGGGACCAGAATCGGAGCCTTCTCGGCGTCGAAGCCCTGCCCCGCGCCCGTGCCCGTGCCCGGGATCGGGAAGTCCGCCGATCCGCCCGTGGTCTGACCCAGAAGGTCACCGCTCAGATAGAAGCTGAGGGCGCCGGAGATCGGGCCACCGAAGCCGAGTCGTACGTGGTTGAGTCCTTGGCTGTTGTTGAGCCCGGTGGCTGCGTCGGTTTCGTAACCGAAGGTCCCGCTCCAGGCACTGCCGCCGCCTCGAGTCTGAACCGCGATGACGCCCGACTGCGCGTTGCCGAACTCCGCCGAGGAGGCGCCGGTGGTCACCGAGGCATCTTCGAATCCTCCCGGGCTGACCGCGATGGTGCCCGCGTCCATGCCGACGAAACCGGTACCACGATTGCCCGGCGAAACCGGCACGCCGTCGATATAGGTCACTGCCTCGTCGGTCCGGCCGCCGCGGATCGTGATTGTCTTGGCGGCGGAGCCCGCTACGACGCCTGGCTGCAAGGCCAGCACCTGGTTGATCCTGTCAACCGGGAGCTTTTCCACGTAGTCGCCCTGGAGGGTCTGCTTCGTGGTGACCTGGTCGCGGGGCACCAGCGCGTTCTGGGCTCCGACGACGGTGATTTCTGTGATTTCAATGGGGGTCTGCTCGAGGGTGAAGTCCTGGGTGATTGTCTGACCGGCCGCTACGCGAAGGCCGGCCACCCCGACGGGCTTGTACCCCACGAACGTTCCAACCAGCTCATACACGCCGGACGGCACGTTGTTGATGAAGTAGTAGCCCTGGGCATTGGCGACCGCACCAAAGGCGGTTCCATTGATTCGGACCTGAGCGCTGGCAATCGGGGCGCCAGCCTGGTCTCGAACCCGTCCCTCGATCTTACCAGTCGCCTGCGCCAGGAGCGCTCCCGCTCCCAAGGTCAGTGCGACTGCCGCACACGCAATCCATCGCGCTAGGCGGACGAAGGCGCTAACACTGCTTTCTTTCATGGAAACGTCCTCCGAAGACGTGAACACAAGATCGACTGCACCGAAGGATCGAAAGCGTGCACAACCGTGGTGGCCGACAGGCCACGCAGGAGGTGACATCGCCGAACAACCTGCAGGAGATTTGAGAGTGAATCGGAAAAACGAGCTATTTCCCGGCCGCGGCCGTGGCCGGGAGCATGAATATGAAGGCCGTCTCCGTACGTGTCAAGGAACCGTAACGCGTCGAAAACCGAACACTCGTTCTGAGTAACCGTTTGAAACAACAGAGGATGGACCCTGCCGATTCAGGTTGGCCGGTTTCGGCCCTCCCCCCCTACCGAGCAATTTCACACCGCACGAGCGGAACTCCTCGCGCCCCGTTCTTTAAGCTCCATTCAGGGAAGAATCAGGTCTCGTTGGGGAGTGTTGGGCGTAACCCGGGGCCCCTCGGTGCCCCAGAACATGTTCACTTCGCTCCGAACCCCGAACTCGCCTGGCAGGTAGATCCCGGGTTCAATGGAAAATCCGACCCCCTGAATCAGCTGGCGGTCGTCGTGAGTCTCGTAGTCATCGAGGTGAGGGCCCGAGCCATGCAGGTCGCGATCGATCGAATGTCCGGTGCGGTGCACGAAGTAGTCGCCCCACCCCGCCTTCTCGATTACTGAGCGCGCCGCCCGATCCGCCTCGAAGCCGGCGACCGGCCGCTTTCCGGCGGCCTCCAGCACCAGGGCGATCGCCGCATCACGCGCATCGCGCACCGTCTCCCAAACCTTTTGCACCTTCTCTGGCGGCCGGGCTCCGCTGAATCCCATCCAGGTCTGATCGGCAAACACGGTGGCGAGTCCCCGTCCCGCCCACAGGTCGAGCAGCACTACCTGATCCTTCTGCAGCACAGCGTCGCTTCCTTTGACCGGTTCGTAGTGCGGGTTGGCCGCGTTGGCTCCGTAGGCAACAATCGGCGGATGGTCGAACTCGAGGCCGCGCTGGTGAAGCCCGTCCACCACCCTCGCCTGCAGTTCGGTCTCCCTGATTCCCTGCCCCCGCGCCACCGCCCAGCGCAGTTCTCCCTGGGCGACTTCGGCCAGCACTTCCGCAGCATATAAATGATCGGCAGTCTCGGTTGTGCTCCAGCTCGCGGCGAAGCGGCTCACTAAAGGAGCCGAAGGCACCACCGTCCCGCCCAGTTTCCGCACCAGCTCTACGACGCCGGCTGGCACCCGGTCCAGGTAAGGCACCGCGTCCTCCGGTGAGACTTCCATTGCGAGGCGCTTCCCGGAGACGATGGTACCCAGTTCCTGATGCAGCTCCTCCCATCTGGCGTAGGGACGGATTCGGCCGGGAAACCCCTTCACCGGTTGCAACTCGATCTTGTGGGCCACCGCTACCGCCTGACCCTCGCGCGGAATCAGCACGAAGAGCCGCCTGCTTCCCATGCCACCCACTCCCAACACCCGACCCGTGACCGGATTGACCGCGCGAAAATCGTAGAGCAGCCAGCCGTCGAGCTGAAGTTCCTTGAGGCTGGCCTGAATCGCCGAGACTTGAGCCGGAGTGATCATCAGTATCCCCCAACGGGCATCGCCCGCCAATGGCAAGCGTCTTCACCACGGCCGCGGCAGCGGTCGTGAACCATTAGACCTTCGAAACCGGTCATCATCCGGAGCAGCTCGCCGAAGGCGGCGCCATAGAACGAGCAGGCACCTCCATCCGGAACGGCGTGGATCGAGAGCGGTGAGGGAACTTGAGCCACAGCCCCATCTGCTCCCACCCGCAACGAGGCATTGAGCACCCGGCGCGCCGCATTGGTGGCGACCCGGGCGCCAATCGCCTTTCCCATTCCTGAGGGAGTCACCTGGGCGAGCGCACGGGCCGGCAGGGCGCTCGAACGCGCAGCATAGCGGGCCGCGCGCCTTCCCGCATCGGCGAAGACGAGTTGGGCGTCCGGCCGGCGGCTCGCCAGCCGGAACACGGCGATCGCCTCATCGGTGGCAACCCGGCCGTCCTTTTTGGCGGCGTCCTGGTATCTATTGATTTGGGCGGCCACGGTTGCGCTGAGTCCAAGGCGCTTGGAGACGATCTCGCCGGCGAGCTCTTCGAGGCCGTCCTCCACCGGCGTGTCGAGGTTACGGAGCGCCTCGAGCAGGCTCAGAGGGATGATGGCGTGAACGGGCAAGTAGGAGATTCGGGCAAGAGGAGTCAGGGAGCAGTTGGTCCGGCGGGCATTAGAATAACCGAAACCGCACTCCGGGGACAATCATCACGAGGTTAGCCGATCAATCCCTTTACATCTCCCCCCGGTCCCCTCCCCGTTCTAGCCAGCTTTCTGGCCAGTGCGGTTATTGCCCTGCTCGCCTTTGGACTCCATGCCCTGACCGGACCCGGCGCCCTGGCCGCGACCGCAGTGGGCACGGCCATCCTGGCCGGCACGGGACTACACGGGGGGGCGGTACTCCTCACTTTCTTTATAGGAAGCACTGTCGTGTCCCGGGTAAGCCCGGATCCCTCCAATCGGCTGGGAGCCAAGGGCTCCCGCCGGGACCCGTGGCAAGTGCTGGCCAACGGCGGGGTGGCCGGGACGGGGGCCTTGCTGGCAGGTGGTCCCGGCATCTGGATCGTCACGGCGAGCCTGGCCGTAGCTGCCGCCGACACCTGGGCGACTTCGATCGGTGCGTGGAGCCCGAGCCCGCCTCGTCACCTGCTAAGTGGAAAGGTGGTGCCCCCCGGGACCAGTGGGGGTATTACACTCATCGGGACGCTGGGTGCGCTGGCTGGAGCGGCGGTGGTCGCCGCGATCGGGACGGTGGTATCCCAGCAGAGCTGGCTGCTTCCCTTCGCGACGATCGTGGGTCTCGCCGGCATGCTGGCCGATTCAGCGCTGGGAGCAGGACTGCAGGGACGGTTCTATTGCGCTCAATGCCGGGAAGAAACCGAGCGGCAAGTACATCGCTGTGGGACGCGCAGCGTACCGCGCGGAGGTTTGATATGGCTGAACAACGACGGAGTCAACGCGCTGGCCACGGCATTCGGTGGAATGGCCGGCTGGGCTGGCTGGTGGTGGCTGGGCTCGCGCTGAGTATTGCTGCCTGCACCGCCGAGGCACGCGATCCCGTTGGCATTACTCCTCCGAATGACCCCGGGACTACAAGCGGTGGGGGGGGTGGAGGAGGCGGTGGGACGGGTGGTGGCACAGGAGGCGGTGGGACCTCGATGGGCGGCTCGGCGGCCGAGGCGCTGGTCGGCGCCTGGGAGAACGTGGTTGCGATCGAGATGTCCGGCGACTTCCAGACCGTCAGGACCCGCTGGGAATTTCGCGACGGCGGAGGCTGCCGTCAGATCGTGAGCACCTTCTCGGTGCTCGACGGAATGACGTTCGTAACGGTCCGGGACTGCGCGTTCACGATCAACAACGGCAACGTGGTGGTCAGCTTCACCGACACCATGGCGTCGGTCAGCTTCTCGCTGAGTTTCCCCCAGTTCACTCGCGATCGCATTCTCCTCGGGGGCATCCCCTTCGATCGCACCGCTTGAGGCCCGCGTGACCAAGGCCGGGGTCGACGTCCTAGTCGTAGGCGCGGGACCGGCTGGCAGTGCTACCACTTGCCACCTCGCTCGCCAGGGTTACCGGGTCGTCGCGGTAGATCGCGCGACCTTCCCCCGGGAAAAAGCCTGCTCCGAATACATGAGTCCCGAGGCAGTCCGCCTGCTTGACCGGCTTGGTGTGGTCCCCACGCTGGAAGCGGCAGGTGCGGTTCCGCTCTATGGGACCACCGTGATCGGTCCCGCGGGAAGCCGGCTCACCGGATTGTTCGCCCGAGCCGGAGTCACCCTGACCCGACCCTCCGGTTTCTCGATTGCCCGGCGCGTTCTCGACCACCAACTGGTTCAGGCTGCGCGCAGCGCAGGGGGAGAGGTACTGGATGGGGTGGGGCTGGAAGCTCTCCTATATGAGAACGGCGCCGTGGGCGGTGCCGTGCTGCGCGATGCCGCCGGACGCCGGAGGACGATTCGCGCGCGCCTTACGATCGGCGCCGATGGCCTCCGCTCGGTGGTGGCGCGCAGGATCGGGCGCCGGGCTCATGGACGGCCGTCACGGATGGCCTTGGTCGCTCATGTCACCAATGTCGCCGGAATGAGCGACATCGCCGAGATGCACGTGGGCCGCTCCGGATACGTCGGACTCAATCACCTGGGCAAAGGCGTAACCAACGTCGCGCTGGTCGTACCCCGCGCGCTCACCACCGGGGCAAAGGGTCGGGCCCCAGAATTCTTCCAGGAGCAACTCGAGCTCCTCCCCGGGGTGCGTGGGCGGGTTCCGCGCGATGGCATCGTCCGCGAAGTCCTCGTCACGGGACCCTTCGCCGCCTGGTCCGGCAGAGTGGTCACCAACGGCGCCCTCCTCGTGGGAGACGCAGCCGACTTCTTCGATCCCTTTACCGGTGAAGGCATCTACTCGGCACTGCGCGGCGCCGAGCTGGTGGCGGATGCGGCCGCGGAAGCGCTCAGCTGTCCGGGCCCGGTCGCCGCATCCCGACTCGCCGGGTACGTTGGAGCACGCCGACGGGCTTTTGCGGGAAAGTGGGCCTTGGAACGCCTCATCGGGTACGCCATGCTGTTGCCGGCTTTGTTCGATCGCGCGGTGGAACGGTTGGAGCGCCGCGGGCTGGCCCACACGCTGATCGGCGCGACCGGAGACCTGATCCCCGCCCGCGAGGTGTTGCACCCCGCCTTTCTCGCCAGGATGGTCCTCTGATCGTCCCTGATATTGATGGCGCCCTTTTCCGTCAGCTCCTCGGCCGCTTCGCGACCGGGGTTACCATCCTCACCGCGAGGGACGGAGGCGGGAGGATCGGCGGGATGACCGCCAACAGCCTGGCGTCGGTTTCTCTGGTACCTCCCCTCGTGTCCGTCTGCGTCGAACGCCTGGCCGAGATGCATCAGGTCCTGGATGGCGCGACGCGATACGTCCTCAACGTCCTGAGCGAGGCACAAGAAGGCCTCTCCCGCCGGTTTGCTGTTTTGCCCGTGGCCGAGAGATTTCATGGCGTGCCCTATCGCGAGACGGAGAACGGCTTGATCGTGCTCGAGGGAGTGCTGGCCCACATCGAATGCGAGCGGTATGCCGATTTTCCTCTCGGCGATCACACGCTATTCGTCGGTCGAGTAACCGGAGGTTCGCCTGGAGAGGGAGCTCCCCTGCTCTACTATCGCGGCAACTACGGCTCTATGAGATCACAGTGACCGGAGTCGAGCTTGCCACGATCGGCCGGGAGCTGCTGGACGATCCGGCCGCCGATCCAAACGCGGTCAGAGAATCACTGCACAACATCGCGCGATCGAATCGCTGGTTTGGCGGGCGTCTGGCGGTTCGTCACGGCCTCGATCAGCTCTGCCGAGATCTGCCCGCCGGCACAGCTCTCACCATGCTGGATATCGGCACGGGACTCGGCGACCTCCCGATGGACGCAGTGAAGTGGGGCGCCAGCCGCGGCTTGCGGCTGGTTCCGTTGGGGCTGGAGCGGAGTCGCCCCGCGGCACAGCTCGCCCGGGACGCTGGCCTCCCCATGGTCCTGGGATGCGCCGGCGCGCTACCCATCAAGCCTCGCTCGGTAGACATCGTCGTGCTGAGCCAGGTCGCTCATCACATGCATGGCGAAGCTGTAATCCGAATGGCAGGAGAACTGACTAAGGTGTCTCGGATCGGCGTGGTGCTGGCGGACCTCCGCCGCTCCAGGCTGGCGATGGTCGCCTTCTGGTTCGGCTCGCGAATGCTCCGCTTCGATCCGGCGACCCGCGCCGATGGACTCACCTCGGTGCGGCGCAGCTACACCCGGATGGAATTGAAGACTCTGCTTTCTCGCGCCGGCATCGATGCAACGGTCGAACGGCGGCCCGGGTTCCGGCTGGTCGCAACATGGCGCAGCGGATGAAGACGGTAGACGAACGGCGGATTCGTGCGCCGGCCGACCTGGTGTTCAAGGCCGCGAGCGAGGTCGAGCGCTGGCCCGAATGGCTCTCCCACTATCGCTGGGTGCGCATCCTCGAACGAAGGCCGCAGAGTGTGCTGGTCGAGATGGCGGCATGGAGGCCATTCCCTGTAGGTAAATACCCTACATGGTGGGTATCCGAGATGTGGGTGAAACCGGCCGATCTTGAAGTCCGGTACCGACATATCCGAGGGGTGACACTGGGGATGGACGTCGTTTGGCGGCTGGTGCCCTCCGGCGAATCAACAGACGTCTCCATTATTCATGAGTGGGACGGCCCTCGCTGGCCCGTGATCGGCCGCCCAGCGGCAGAGCTGGTCATCGGGCCGGTGTTTGTGCACGGCATCGCGTCGCGAACGCTGGCGGGAATAGCCCGTCACGTCGAACAAGCCGCGATGGGAACGGCGGCAACGCCGTGATGAGGTGCGGAGACAAGAGGT
Source organism: Gemmatimonadales bacterium (assembly GCA_036558125.1). GTDB lineage: Bacteria > Gemmatimonadota > Gemmatimonadetes > Gemmatimonadales > GWC2-71-9 > DATBGE01. The sequence goes on from DATBGE010000146.1 coordinate 55,355, forward strand.
AAAATGGAAAACCAGAGAAGAGTCGTGATCACAGGAATCGGGGCTATCACTCCCATAGGCATCGGTGTGGACGCCGTCTGGGACGGTCTGCAGAGCCGCCGCTCCGCGGTTCGAGAAATCACCCGTTTCGATGCAACACCATTCAAGTCACGGATCGCCGCTCAAGTTGATGACTTCCATCCCACCGATCACATCGAGGAGCGACGGGCGCGACGACTGGATCGCTACTCGATGTTCAGCGTAGCGTCTACCCGGATGGCGCTCAGGGATGCCGGCATCGACCCGACGAAGGAAGACCGGGACCGCATCGGCGCGATGATGGGAACGGCGTTGGGCGGCGTGGCCCGGGCCGAAACCGAGCACCGCCACTTCGTCGAGGGCGGAGTGCGGGCTGTAGATCCAACACTGGCTCTGCAGGTCTATGCCGGCGCGGCGAGTTGCAATATCGCGATCGAATTCGGTCTGTGCGGACCCAATTCCACCAACGGGATGAGCTGCGCGTCGGGCACCATAGCCGTCGGCGATGGCTATCGCGCGATTCTGCGGGGAGACGCGGACGTCATGGTAGCCGGTGGCGCGGAGGCTCCTCTGGCACCGCTCTGCTTCGCCGCCTTTGCCATCATCCGGGCGATGTCTACCCGCAATGATGATCCCGCCACGGCCAGCCGTCCCTTCGACCGGAATCGGGACGGCTTCGTGATGGGAGAGGGCTCCGCGGTGGTCGTTCTCGAGGAGCGGAACCGCGCGCTCAGCAGAGGTGCCAAGATCTACGCCGAGGTCTGCGGCTACGGGCTTACCAATGACGCGTTCCATATGACGCAGCCACGACCCGACGCCCGCCAGGCGGCACGCGCCATGTCCCTCGCGCTCTCCGAGGCGCGGCTGACGCCGCGTGAGGTGGGGTACCTCAATGCGCACGGATCATCCACTCCGCTTAACGACCCGACGGAAACCGCGGCAATCAAGCAGGTGTTTGGAGAAGCCAGCAAGAGCCTCTTGCTGAGTGGGACCAAGGGCTACTACGGGCATGCCCTCGGCGCGAGCGGCGCTTTCGAAACCGTCATTTGTGCCTTGGCGACCAGCCACCGCTGGCTACCCCCCACGGTCAATTTGTCCGACCCCGATCCTGCCTGTGATCTGGACTATATCGCCGGTGAAGGCCGCCAAGCCGACCCCGAATTCATCCTGACCAACTCGTTCGGTTTTGGAGGTATCAACGCCAGCCTGGTACTCCGCCGAAACGACCCCTAGAGCGTCGGGGGACCACCGTTTACAGTTCACCGTCCCTTTGGCGGCCCTTACCCTTTCCTCCAGGAGCCATGGCGTCACTCACCCGGCGGTTGACGGCAGAAGCCCTCGGCACCTTCAGTTTCGTATTCATCGGATGCGCCTCGGTCACCGCTGCTGGAATCATCGGTGGCGATGGCGGAGTCCTCGGCGTCGCCTTCGCCCACGCGCTCGCATTGTCGGTCATGATCACAGCCACGATGAACATCTCTGGTGGGCACCTGAATCCAGCCGTGACGCTCAGCCTGCTCAGCGTCCGCCGCATCGACGCGAAATCGGCTCTCCTTTATATAGTCGCGCAACTGGGCGGCGCCGCCCTGGGAGCTCTTTTCGTCAAGCTCCTGTACGGTCACAACTTCACCCATCCGATCACCCTGGGCACTCCGAGCCTTGCCAATACCATGACGTGGGGCACCGCGATCGGAATCGAAGCCGTCCTGACCTTCTTTCTCGTATCGGCGGTCTTTGGCACCGCCGTGTCGCCCGACGCGCCCAAGGTAGGCGGGTTCGGCATCGGCATGGTCCTGCTGTTCGACATCATCGCCGGCGGCGCCTTGACCGGTGCAGTGATGAACCCGGCTCGCGCCTTTGGGCCCGCGCTCATCTCAGGGACCTGGTACGCCCAACCTGTCTGGTGGATTGGTCCGATACTCGGCGGGCTTGTCGCGGCGCAGATCTGGGACAGGGTGCTTTTGCGAAAGGAATAGAAAGTCGTAAAGGTGAGAATTGAAGATTGCAGATTGAAGATTGCAGATTGAAAAGAACCTCTTCCCTCAAATCTGAAATCTGAAATCTCCAATCTTCAATTTTCATCCCTGCCCACCCTACGGCACCTCCCCCACAACACCAACACGTACCCCAGATAGATCAGGCTCGCCATGACATAGGCGGCGACCATGAACCCGCCGTTGCTCGGAGTCTCAGGCATGGCTCCGCTCCCCGGCGTCCTGGGCCAATCTGATTCCGTAGGTCAGAGTCACCAATCCGACATACAGAAGGGTGAATGCGGCGAAGGAAAACAGCAGTGTCCGCAGCATCTCCGGATCAAGCGAGGGAGCGCTCGGCTTGAGAACGATCGGGGTGGGATGAAGGCCCCGGAACAAATAGACGCTGAGATGGATGAAAGGCACCAGGACCATCGCCATGATGCCGACCACGGCCGAGAGTCGCGCCCGCTCGGTAGGTACCCGAATCGCTGATCGCAGGACGTGATATCCCAGCAGGAGGAAGAACAGGAAGAGCGTCAACGACAGCCGCGCGTCCCAGGTCCACCAGGCGCCCCAGATCGGCTTCCCCCAGATTGGACCGGTCGTGAGAACCACGGCACAAAACACCGTTCCGACTTCCGCCGAGGCGGCGGCGAAGCGGTCGAAGTGCTGGTCACCCAGCCAGAGATAGAGAATGCTGGCCATGCCGGTGAGACCGACTGCCAGGAAGGCACACCACGCCGAGGGGGCATGGATGTAGAAGATCTTCTGAGCCAACCCCTGCCGGATTTCGGTCGGGGTGAACCGAAGAGCGAGGACCATCACGGTGGCGACCGCCAGAAGGGATACCAGCGTGATTCGCCATCCCCGCCGGATGAGGGCTTGGGCTCGGTCGGGATCGGGGTTCATTCGTCTACTACTGCGGAGAATAGGAGAAGTGAGACTGTGATAAAGGCCACGTCGTAGAGTACCAGCAACCTAAGCCCTCCCGCCACCTCGCTCAACGCACGATTGGTCAGCAGCCGCATTGTAACCTGCACCGCAAAGACGAGAGGTGGCACCATGAATGGCAGGAGGAGAACCGGCAGCATCAGCTCCGCGAAGCGAGTACGCACGACGATGGCGCTGAAGAGGGTTCCCACCGAAACTAGTCCCGCCGTGGCAAGTAGAAGGGTGACCAGCAGCCCCGGAAGCGCGTGACTCAGATCAACGTTGAAGAAAAGCACGAACAGAGGCAGCGCGATGGTCTCCACCAGCAGCACAAAGGTCAGGTTGGCGAGGTACTTCCCGAGGAACAGCACCTCCCGGGAGACGGGAGCCAGGAGCAAGCCGTCAAAGGCGTGATTCTCCCGCTCGACGGCGAACCCGCGATTCATCGCAACCACCGCCGCGAACGCAACCGTCACCCACAGGATCCCAGGCGCCAAATCGATCGTCGCCACCGCGGTTGGATCGCGCGCGAAGTTGAACACGACGAGGAGCAGGGCCGCAAACATCGCCGCCGAGAGAAAGCTGGTCCGGCTCCGCATTTCGGCACGGAGGTCCTTGGCCGCAATCGCGAGCGCGAGCCGCAAGGGCTCAAGCACGTGCCAGCTCCTGGTACCGCGTCACAAACTGCTCGAGTGACGCGGCTCGGTTTTCTCGCAGCGCCCACTGACCAGCACGGAGGACGCCCACCCGAGTCGCCAGATCCCAGGCTTCAGACGGATGGTGGGTAACAAGCACGACCGCGCGACCGCCGAGACACCGCTCCCGCAGGAGCGTACGAAGCAGTTCCGCGGAGTTGGTGTCGAGTCCGGTGAAGGGTTCGTCGAGCAGCAGCACAGCTGGATCATGAATCAGCGCGCGGGCAATGGCCGCCCGCTGCTCCAGCCCGCGGCTCAGGTCTCGAGGCTGATCTCTGAGTCGCGCGGCGAGACCGAACGCTGCAAGCGCCTCGCGGGCCTTCTGCTCCGGCTGGGCCAAGCCATACAACCGCGCGGCAAAAGTCAGGTTTTCGAGAAGTGTTAAGTCGTCGTAGAGCAGAGAGTGATGAGAGAGAAATCCGATCGGACGCCGGCTCTCGGGCTCACTCGCCCGAAGCAATTGGCCTGCGATCCGCACTTCACCCGCGCTCGGCCTGAGGAGACCGGCCAGCACGCGAAGCAACGTTGTCTTCCCCGCCCCGTTGGGACCCAGCACCATCAGCACTTCGCCGGCGCCAAGAGTGAGGTCGACGCCGGAGATGGCCCGGACCGACCCGTAGGCCCGCTCCAGACCGACCGCCTCGAGCGCCGGCCGGTCAGCGGACGGCATCGATCCGGTCGCCGAGTTCTGACAGATCGAAGGGCTTTACCAGGTAGCCGCTGTGCGGGAGGTCCAGCACTTGGAGCTGGGGCTTGAGGCTGACGTAGGCGGAAGTGACAATGACGGGAAGGGCCGGCTGGATTTCCCGAAGACGGCGAATGAGGTCGATGCCGTCGGTGTCGGGAAGCCGCATATCGAGAACGGCAACGTCAGGCGGCTGCTCCTGCGCCAACCGAATCGCTTCGGCTCCGGTCGCCGCGAACGAGGCGGCATACCGGGCGGCAAAATACCGCTCGTAGCTCAGGCGAATAGCCGGCTCGTCCTCGACAAAGAGAACCCGCCGGCGCGCGGGGGGGTGAGCCATCCCCCCCAATATAGCCCTTAGACCGCAGCCTCCAGCTGGAACAAGTCATCCAGTTTGGTGAGTACCAGCAGGAACCGAAGTTCGTCGTTCGCATTCCTGAGTACTACCACCTGGCGCCGCTCCGAGGCCCGGCGCTGCACCAGCATGAGCGCTCCCAGGCCCGCCGAATCCACCTGCCGGGTATGGCTCAGGTCGATGATCAGGCGACCGCTACGCTCGGGCAGCTGCTCGAGCAGGGTCACCGCCGCCTGGCGGAACTCGGTGCGTGACTCCAGACCGAGATGCTCGGGTGCCGCCAACTCCAGGGACGTCGTCTGCGTGGTGAACATCGTGTCCTCCCACGCCCGAATACACAGAAGCGCGATCGTTCGCCGCCTGCTACTTCTGCGGGACGCTCGCGCTTTCGCGCTGCACCCGCCTTCGGCACCGAGCTATCTCTGCGCGCCAGACCTCGCGCTGGAGACCTCTAGTTTTGCGGCCCCGGATCACTCCGGGTGTGCTATTATCGGGCGAGTCAATTGTTGTGGAACCCTTGTGGGTTCCGGCCACCACAATTGGCTAGTCCAGTGCCAGATGGACCTAAATTATTATAACACAATAACTTAATACTTTGCATTCGGGGCAGATTCGGCCGGTTTTCCCTAGCACTCCGCAGCACTTCAGGGAGCTTTGCTAGCCACCAAAATACCCTGGTTCCTGCTCCCTTGGGGCCATTTCTTCTTTACCTTTCCTTTTCCTCCAGCCCGCCAGTCTCATGACCGACCAGATAGCCACCCTCCTCTCCGAAACCCGGCGTTTCCCGCCGCCCGCGGAGTTCGCCAAGGCTGCAGCAGCGAAGAGCGAAATCTATGGGGCAGCCCAACGTGATCGCCTGCGGTTCTGGGAAGACCAGGCCCGTGCGCTGGAATGGATCAAGCCTTGGAAGACCGTTCTCGAATGGAAGCTGCCCCACGCGAAGTGGTTCGTGGGAGGCCAGCTCAATGTCTCCAGTAATTGCCTGGACCGCCACCTGTCGGGCCCCCGGCGGAACAAGGCCGCGATCATCTGGGAGGGCGAGCCGGGAGACCGGCGAGTGCTGACCTACTGGGAGCTGCACCGGGAAGTGAATCGCTGCGCCAACGCGCTCAAGAAGCTGGGCGTCAAACGGGGAGACCGGGTGGCGATCTATCTGCCCATGATCCCCGAAGCTGCCATCTCGATGCTGGCGTGCGCCCGGATCGGCGCGGTGCATTCGGTGGTCTTCGGCGGTTTCTCCTCGGAATCGCTGCGCGACCGGATCAACGATGCCCAGGCGGTCGCGCTCATCACGGCGGACGGCGGCTATCGCCGCGGGAGCGTGCTGCCGCTCAAGCGCTTCGCCGACGAGGCGATCGCCCAGTGTCCTTCGATCAAGAACATCATAGTGGTCCAGCGCCGTCCAGGTGCAGCCGGAGACGAGGCCTTCGCCAACATGACCGAGGGCCGCGATCACTGGTGGCACACCCTCCTCGACGCGGAAGTGCCCCTCTGCCCCCCTGAGGCCATGGAGGCCGAGGATCTGTTGTTCATCCTCTATACCTCGGGAACGACCGGGAAGCCCAAGGGCATCGTGCATACGACGGGCGGCTATCTCACCCAGGCTACCGCGACGACAAAGTACGTTTTCGACCTGCGGGAGGAAGATGTCTTCTGGTGTACCGCGGACATTGGATGGGTGACCGGCCATTCATATGTCGTCTACGGTCCGCTCGCCAATGGCGCCACAGTGGTCATGTATGAAGGTGCACCCGACTGGCCGGAGCGCGATCGCTTCTGGAAAATGTGCGCCCGTTACGGGGTGACGGTGTTCTACACGGCGCCCACCGCCATCCGTGCCTTCATGAAGTGGGGCGAGTCCCATCCGGCGAGGCACGATCTCTCCATGCTCCGGCTGCTGGGAACAGTCGGAGAACCGATCAATCCCGAAGCCTGGATCTGGTACCACAAGAACATCGGCGGAGAGCGCTGCCCGATCGTCGACACGTGGTGGCAGACCGAAACCGGCGGCATCATGATCACCCCGCTCCCCGGGATCACGACTACCAAACCGGGCTCGGCCACGATTCCCTTCCCCGGCATCGCTGCCGAGTTGGTGGATCAGACCGGCAAACCGCTCGCGAAAGGTGGCGGCTTGCTCACCTTGACCGAGCCATGGCCCGGTATGCTCCGCACGATCTACGGAGACGACGAACGCTATCAGCAGGTCTATTGGAGCAAGTTCCCGGGACGCTACTTCGCCGGCGATGGAGCCAAGCTGGATGACGATGGGTACTGGTGGATCCTGGGGAGGGTAGACGACGTCCTGAATGTGGCGGGTCACCGGATTGGGACGATGGAAGTGGAGAGCGCGTTAGTCGATCATCCGGCAGTGGCCGAGGCAGCCGTCGTCGGCAAGGCGCACGATCTCAAGGGCCAGGCGCTGGCGGCGTTTGTTACCCTCAAGGAAGGCCACAAGGCCACCAGCAGCCTCAAGGATGACCTGAAGGACCACGTGGTCAAGAAAATCGGGTCGATTGCGAGACCGGATGACGTGCTCTTCTCGGCCGATCTTCCCAAAACGCGGAGCGGAAAGATCATGCGCCGCTTGCTGAAGGACATTGCCGAAGGAAGAGCGTTGGGTGATACCACGACCCTGGCCGATCCGGCGGTGGTTAATCGCCTCAAGGATCAGTACGAATCAGAGGAAGGGTAGGTGGAATGGCGGAATGGCGGGGGGAATGGCGGAATGGCGGAATGGCGGAATGGCGGAATGGCGGAAGGCAACCCAAATTCGATTCAGAAATGTTAAGTCAAGGAGCTCGTGTGTCGATGCGATTCACTCGTGTAGCGATTCTCCTGGCAGTCTCGGCCATCGCCGTTACCGCCTTTTCCGCCGCTCCCGACTCTCCCGCCTTACCGGAAATGACGGTTTACAAGAGTCCGACATGCGGTTGTTGCTCAAAGTGGGTTGACCATGTAAAGGCGGCAGGCTTCAAAGTAAGGACGATCGACCAAAGCGATTTGTCTGAGTTGAAGGCCGACTTGGGAGTGACTAAAGCGCTCTCCTCGTGCCATACCGCGCTGGTCGGAGGATACGTGATCGAGGGTCACGTTCCCGCGTCGGACATCCAGCGGCTGCTCAAGGAGCATCCGAAAATCGTCGGCCTCGCGGCTCCGGGAATGCCGGGGGCGGGACCGGGTATGGACACCAGCAAGGACCCTTACGATGTCCTGGCGTTTGACGCGGCTGGGAAAACCACCGTGTGGGCCCATCATTAGTCGCTGGTCGCTGAACAATTGCCAATTGAAAATTGCAAATTGACAATTGAAAAACGGCCCTAGCTGACAGCTAGAACTGTATCTGCGCCCCCATCTCCACTACCCGATTAGGCGGCAGCCCGAAGAATGCCGTAGCGGTCTGGGCATTCCGGCTCATCAAGACGAAAAGACGTTTGCGCCACATCGCCATCCGCTTCCGCGGTGGGGCGCCTTCTTCCGTCGTGGCGGCACGTGGCGCCACGGGGATCAATGATTCCCGCCCCAGGTAAAACGTTGTTTCCAGTGGACGAACCGTCACTCCGCGCGACTGGATCAGCCGCAGCGCCGCGGGCACGTCCGGCGATTCCATGAAGCCATAGTGGGCTCGCAGCGCGTAGAACTTCTGGCCTAGATCGGTGAACTCGAGCCGCTCCTCCTCCGGGACTTGGGGAATCTCCTCGGTCGTGACCGAGAGCAGGATGACCTGCTGATGCAGGACCTTGTTGTGCTTGACGTGGTGCAGCAGCACCGGGGGAGCGCCGCCCGCGTTCGAGGTCATGAACACCGCGGTGCCTGGGACCCTGGTGGGAATGCGTTTCGCAACGTCTCCCAGAAAGAGATCCATGGGGAGCGAAATCTCCTCCATGATCTCGTTCAGGCGCCGGCGGCCCTGCTTCCAGGTGCTCATCAGCGTGTAGACGATCGCGGCGAGGACCAGCGGGAACCAACCGCCCTGCTCCACTTTAATCAGGTTCGCCGAGAGAAACGCGAGGTCAACGACCAGGAATAGCGTGGTCAGTGCTCCGCTCTGCAACCGGCTCCAACCCCACCGCTCCCGCGTGACTTTGTAGAAAAGCAGGGTCGTGATCGTCATCGTCCCGGTCACCGCGATGCCGTAGGCCGAGGCGAGGTGGGACGAGGTCTTGAAGTTCGCGACCAGCGCGATGCAGGCCACCATCAGCCACCAGTTCACCTCCGGGATGTAGATCTGGCCCCGTTCGGTGTAAGAGGTGTGCTTGATGGTCACTCTCGGACAGTACCCCAGTTGAACTGCCTGTTGGGTAAGCGAAAACGCGCCGGAGATGAGGGCCTGGCTCGCGACAATCGCCGCGGTGGTTGCCACGACCACCATCGGATAGAGAACGGCCCGCGGCACCAGGCCGAAGAACGGGTTGCTAGCGGCTTCCGGCTGGGTCAGCAGCAGCGCACCCTGTCCGAAGTAGTTGATCATGAGCGCCGGCAGGACGAGGCCGAACCAGGCAACGCGAATCGGGCGCTTGCCGAAGTGCCCCATATCGGCATAGAGCGCTTCGCCACCGGTCACGACCAGGACGACCGCGCCGAGGATAAGGAATCCCTGAACCCCGTCGCGCAGGAAAAAGTCCACCGCGAACCACGGATTCATCGCCTTGAGCACCGAGGGATATCGGGCGATTCCTCCCAGGCCAAGCAGCGTGATCGAAATGAACCACACGATCATGACGGGGCCGAAGACCCGTCCCACCCGCGTGGAGCCGTGGCCCTGGAACAGGAACAGCAGCACCAGGATCACGATCGCGATGACCCAGACCACGTGATCCAGCGACGAAGTGGCAACCTTGAGTCCCTCCACCGCGCCCAGCACCGAGATGGCGGGTGTGATCACTCCATCGCCATACAACAAGGCGGCGCCGAACAGACCGATGGTGACGAGCACCCACCGACTGTGGCCTTCTCGCCGCGGGCGAATCAGCGCCAGAAGCGCCAGGATCCCCCCCTCGCCGCGGTTGTCGGCCTTCATGACGCAGAGGATGTACTTGAAGGAGATGATGAAATTGAGAGACCAGAAGATCAGCGAGAGGACGCCGAGGACATTGGCACTGGTCAGGGGAATGCTATGAGCCCCGGTGAAGCACTCCTTGATGGCGTATAGCGGGCTGGTGCCGATGTCGCCGTAGACGACTCCAAGCGCGGCGAGGGACAGCGCCGCGAGCCGTCCGCGGGCCGGCGTGCCGCCTGGCCCGGCGCCGTCGGTCACTGCGAAGGGGAACCAAGTGGAGCGGCCCGGCGGCGCCAGTCGAGCAGGGCCACGATGAAGATCAACGTGATGATCACGGCCGAGCCCACGCACCAGCGGCAGATGGCCTTGATGACGAACAGCTCGATGTAGGTCAGGTAGAACGTGAAAGCCAATCCGATGCCGGAGCAGAGCAGGAGGAGGAGAGAGCTGAGCCGTGCAGCCGGTCGCCGAAGGGTTTCCATGCTCAGGATGAGAAGGAAGACATACCCCACGACACCGTAGAGCGCCACCTCCAAACCGAGAAAGCGACTGAACGGACTGGCCTGAACGGTTTCACACCCTCCCGTGCCGCAGGCGAGAGTCCCAATCTTGCCGATCTTGTACAAATACAGGTAAAGCGACACGAAGAAGCCGGCCAGGCTGAGCAGGGCCGCGGCCATCCGGTACTTCATGGCTTGGCCGCGGGCGCCGGGCTCAACGAGTCTACCAGTTTCTTGATTTCATCATACGCCATCCGCCCCGGATAGAGCCGGCCGCCGATCAGGAAGGTGGGGGTCGACGTTACACCAACCGCGACCCCTTCGCGCGAACTCGCTTCGATCCTCCCGGCGTATTTCTTGGACTCCATGCAGGCATCGTACTTCGCTACGTCGAGACCGATCGCCTTGGCGTAGTCTCGGAATATGCCCGCGGGATCACTCTTGGTGGTCCAATCCGGGGTCCAGGAATAAATCCGGTGGTGTTGCTCCCAGTACTTCCCCTGCTCGTCCGCACAGGCGGCGGAGTGGGCGGCGACCCTGGTATGCCGGTGAATCTGGTCCAGCGGAAAATCCCGGTAACGCCAGCGCACCCGGCCGGTCTGAATCAGGCGCTCCTCGACCGAAGGCATCTGCACGGTCTCGAAATCCTGACAGGCGGGGCACTGGTAGTCGGCGTATTCGGTGATCTCGATCGGCGCCGAGTCCGAACCCAGGAAATAGCCGTGGAACCCCGCCGTGTCGGCCGGAAGCACCTGGACATTGGCGGGAATACTGATCGGCTTCCGCCCCATCACCAGGTAGCCGATCACCGCCAGGCCCGCCACCGCCAGCACTCCCAGGATTGCGTAGAACCGTTTCATTTCCCCCGCCGCCATGGTTGGTCGTCCTCCGGCTCGTCGAATGGGTTGCCGCCCCGTGCAGCCTCGTCCACGATCCGCCGGCTTTCGGCGATTTCGGGCGTGTCGTAGGTACTTCGCACTTCATAATGAAACAATTCGCTGCGAACGTCTCCCAACTGCTTCAATAGCTCCGGTACCGCGTCGAGCAGCCGATCGGAGCGATCGAGCTCTCCAATTCGTGCGGCGAGGGCCCGCAGCAACTCCAAGAGCTGCTTGCGGCGGGCGTCGCCGTACACCTCATCGTGCTCTGGCATGGCGAAGAATCTACAATGGCCGGTGGAACCAAGGGAGGAACCGGGAGTTTGCTCCGCCGCAGCAGTCAAGTTATATTCCCGTCGCACTTTAAGGCACCCAAAGGAGAGCACAAAGAATGGCGAAGAGTAAGTCCGCTAAGCGGACCCCGGCCGCTCCCCGACCCTTCGAGCAAGCCCGGGATGAGTTGTTCAGTCATATCCTGCGTTGTGGAGTCCTGGAAGCTCTGCCGGAACATCAGAAGGAATGGTTCGACGATACCATGCAATACCTCGCTGAGCGTTACAACGATCTCAGCGCGGAGGAGCTGGCTCAGGTTCGCACGCTCGGAGAGCGTTACGTGCAGCCGGTGATGGGACGCGGCACGCCCAACGTTGAAGAGGAAGCCGCAGTCGAGTAGGAAACCACGAGCTATCAGTTTGGTGAGCCGCCCGCCCAGGGCGGCTCGATTGTTTTCAGGGCAGGCGTCGCCAGCGATATCCCGCGGCGATCCGCAAACCGCCTCCGATGCCGGCCTCGAGTGCCCAACCGCTGCGGGCGCCGGGACGTGATTCAACACCGACTCCGAGCACCATGTAGCCTTGCGTGTCGCCGGTGGACGCCAGATCGGCGACTGCAGCGCCGCCCAAAGCGTAGAAGCCGACGCCATGCTTCGCCCGTGGACTCAGGAGAAAGTGGGCGAGCAGCTCGCCGCGAAAGGCCGCGTCGCCGCCGGCGGTTCCCGCCGCGAGTGTAAGCGCAAGTCTGGCGCGCTCACCGGGGCGAACCGCTGCGTAGCCACCTCCCGCGACCAGATCGGGCGTGGCGAAGGTCGCCACCGCGTGCAGTCCGTATTCCACAGGACGCTGGGCCGCCAGCGGACGCCCGGGCAGCGCAGCGCACAACCCGGCCACGACGATCGTCGCGGTGCGGTTCACTACCTACCCGAGGACGAGCTCGTAGGTGACCGGGATATCGGGAGCGAGACTGTGCAGCACGGAGCAGTACTTCTGGATCGAAAGGTCGATGGCGCGCCTCGCCTTCGTCTCATCCAGACCCTCACCGCTCATGTGATAGGTCAGGTGCAGATCGAGGTAGCGACGAGGTTCCTCATCACGTCGAGTGCCGGAAACGTCGATCTGAAGCCGGATCAGCTTGACTCGCATCTTCTCCAGAATCGCCACGATGTCGGCGCCGGTGCAGGAGCCGGCCGCCAGCAGCACCAGGGCCATGGGACTCGGGGCCGTGCGGTTGTCCGCGTCCATATGGACCGGAGGTGCGGTTCCGCTACCACCGTCGAACTCCATTCCCCGCTGCCAGGTCAGGCTCGCCTTGGTCTCTTTGGGCATGGTGCGCGGACCTCAGGATGGGAAGTGTCACCCGCCGACAGGACGGCGGGCTCGAGTAGCGGCATGCTGATAATCCCAAATGGCATAGAGCGCGATCGCAGCCGTCGCCCAGGCCAGCGGGCGCACTAGCGAAGAATCGGTAAGCGCGGCGGCAAGCGTCAACATCTGCGCCAGGGTCACCGCCTTCCCGCCTAAACGTGCGGGGATCGAGGCCGGCTTGCCGCTGACCAACGTGACCACAAAGGCGACGGTCGCTACGACATCCCGCGCCAGCACCCCAAGGATTTCGTACCAGGTGAGTCGTCCGGAGAAAAGCACCACGGCAAAGGCGGTAGCCATGAACAGCTTGTCCGCCACCGGATCGAGGAACGCTCCCAGCCTCGATGGACCGACCCGGCGCGCCACCGCACCGTCGAGCAGGTCGGTCAATCCGGCGATCACCAGGATCACCAGCCGGTGATCGTCGTCCTTCGCCAGGACGAACCAAGCGGCGAGTGGGAGACGCAGCGCGGTGAGCACGTCGGCCGCGCCAAAACGCGGTGCCGCGACTTGCTCGGCTTCTGGGCGAGGACTACTTTCGGACATTCTCCCCACTCTCCCCAAGGCGAGGCGCGATGGATCTCCAGCTCCTCAAGAAAACCGCCATTTTCGCGGACCTCGACGACGGGGAACTTGCCCGCGTGGCGGAAATTTGCAAAGAGCAGACGTTCAAATCGGGACAGCACATTTTCAAGGAAGGCGAACCAGGGAATCGCTTCTACTTGATCGTCTCGGGCGATGTCCGCATCAGTCGGAACATCCCAGGGAGCGGTGAAGAGGCGCTCGCGATCCTGCAGCCGGGCGCCTGTTTCGGAGAAATGGCGGTGTTCGACCGCTCCGAGCGCTCGACCGACGCCATCGCGAACGGCCCCGTCATCTTGATGACCATCACTCGCCCCGATTTCGAGATTCTGCTCGATTTCAACCGCGACTTGGCCTACAAGATTCTCTGGTCGATGGTCCGGCTGCTCTCCTCCAGATTGCGGGTGACCAACGATAACCTCCGCTCGCTCCTCGCCATTTCGATGTTCTGAGGCGTTCGGCCGTCAGGATATCGCCTGATGTCGAGCTTCTCGCATTCCTGTACCCAACTCACCGGGATCATGGGCGCGCGTCTGGGAGATGCGGCCGCGCTGGCCGCGCTGGCCGCCGGTGCCGCGAGCGCCGCCGGACTCACCCCGTATGGCCCACCCGTTCTGCATTCCGGGCCCAAAGGCACCGTCGTCGCCGTGCTCTGCCACGGCGGCCATCTGATTCTGCACGTCGAGCCCGAGGCCGGACGTTGCCTCGTGGACATCGTCGCTGCGACACCGAATGCCGCGTCCCGGGGAACCGATGCCCTGGCCCGGCGGCTCAATGCTGAAGGACATCACTGATGCTTAAAGAAAGCCCCGACCACCACGATGCCGATCTCATTTTGAAGATCTACGATCTGCGGAGGGAAGCCATAATGCGGGAGTCGCGGGCGAAACTGCGCGTCGAATTCTGGCCCCGCAACGCCGAAGAAGCTATCGCGATCACGCGCCATGAGCACCCGCTCAATACCGCCTACCGGCAGGTATCAACCTACTGGGAGATGGTGTACGGAATGGCCCACCACGGCGTGATCCATCCGGACTTCCTGATCGACAACAATGCCGAAGGCCTCACCATCTTCGCGCGGATCGAGCCATATCTCGCCGAGATCCGGGCGGCCACTTCGCCCCGGTCTTTCCATCACACCGAGTGGGCAGCAGAGCACACCGAGATGGGGCAACGCCTGATGAGCATTTTCCGGCCCCGCGTGGCCCATGAGCTGGCCGCTCGCAAGACTCGGCGCTAGCGGCCTCCGCCAACTCCCCGCACGATACCTTCCGCCCGCAAGCCGCGGGGAAATTGCTCCGCCACGGCGAGGACCTGCTCGGCAGTGACGGCGCGATAACGATCGGCTGTTCCCTCCAAGTCGGCCAAGCCGTTTCCGGTGAGCCAGGCCTCGACGATCTCTGAAGCAAGGGCCGAGGCCGATTGGCGTTCGACGTCAACCTGGCCGGCGAGATAGTTTCTGGCCCGGTTGAGCTCCTCCGCGGTCACCCGATCCACAGCGAAACGTGACAGTTCTTCCAGCATCGCCGACCGAGCCTCGGCCTCCCGCTCCGGCGCGGTTGCGATGTAGGTGAGCAGCGCTCCGCCCCGTCCCTTCTGCCACGAAGACGCCACCACGGTGTAGGCCAGCGATCGCTTGTCGCGCAGCGCCTCGAACAATCTGCCACCGAGCCCGCTCGCAATCGCCGCCCAGAGCTCGGCTGCGAGCCGCTGCGGACTCCTGCGGGAGGGCCCGGGGAAAACCATCGCCACTGCCGTCTGGGCCTTACTCCGGTTGACGACCCGCTCGACCGGCTCGCCGTCGTTGAACCAGGGGAGATCCTCCGACCGGAAGGCAGAAGTTCTGGCCGCGTCGTCTCCGAACACTCCGGCAAGGGCATCGCGTGCCTGCTCCGGGGTAAGATCGCCGACGGCAACCACGACGCCGCGCAGTGGATCGATACCGGTCCGGTGCCAGGCCCGCACATCTTCCGGAGTGAGAGCGAAGACAGTGTCGGGGAATCCGATTACGGGAACTCCATACCCGCGATCGCCAAATGCTGCGCCGAAGGCGAGCTGGAAGGGATAGCGGAACATGTCGTCCGTTACCTGAGCCGCCTCTTCGGCCAGCAGTCTCTGCTCCGCCCGCACCTGTTCGTCGCGGAATAGCGGTTCCCGAAAAACGGACCTCAGGAGTCCTGCCGCTTCCGCCAGATTCGGCGCGAGCACCGTCGTCCCGAAACCGAACCAATCGTAGGTGACGCTCGATGCGAGGGAGCCTCCCAACCGCTCGAACGCGAACGCCAATCCGGCAGCGTCGAACTCCCCTGCTCCACGAATCGCACTGCGAATGGTCAGCGCGCCGAGACCTGCCTGGCTCGCTGGCTCGAAGTGTAGTCGCGGAACGTAGAGACCGAGTGAGACGGTGGGCACTCCCGGCTTGCGCTGGATCAGCAGATCCCAGGCGGGAAGCGCCGCATGCATCAGGCCAGCTTCGACGCGACTCGGGATCGTCCGCGGAGCTCTGACAGGCGCCGGCACGGCCGAAAGCTCACGGACGCTGCTGGTCCCGGACCGGGAGAATGCGCCAGTGAGGATGCTGGGCGTCAGATCATCCCCTCGGTCGCGCGGATGACAAACCACCGCCGCCAACCGGTCCGGCAGCAGGATTCTCGCGGCCGCTTCACAGACCCGATCACCATCGATCGTGGCGAGTTCCTGAAACTCCCGATCCAGCAGGGAGATGTCCTCGAGCGCTTCGGCCCCCGCGAGTGCGGCCGCTCGACCCACCATGGACTCCATGCGACGCGCCCATCGGGTAAGCAGAAGGGCCCGGGCCCGTTCCAGGTCCGCAGCGGGAGCACTCTTCGTGGTCAGCCGATTGACCGCGGCAGCCATTGCTTCGAGGACCGCTTCCATCCGGGCGGGCTCGAACTCGGCGCCGATACTGAACACGCCGATCTCGGTCGGCGAGTAGTGGTGCGCACCCACCGAAGTCGCGATGCCGGCCTCGCGCAGGCCCTGGTACAGCCAGCTCCCTCTTCCCGCACCCAGAATCGCGGCAGCGAGGTCGAGCGCCACAGCGTCGCGATCCAGGGCGGGGACACCCTGCCATCCGATCGCCAGCTCGCTCAGAGTGACATCGGCCCGAAGAGTCCGTCCCCGGACGTCATGGCGATCCGGCTCGGCCGGTGATAAATCGATCGCGCCGGGTGCTGGAGCCCAGTTCCCGTACGCCGCGCGAGCGAGATCCAGAGCAGCCTCCGGATCTACGTCTCCTACAATCCCTACAATGGTTCGCGACGGCACGTAACGGGACTTGTAGTAACCGAGCACGTCCTCCCGGGTGAACTTGGCGAGATCCTCCTCTCGCCCGATACGCCAGCGCCGCATTCGGTGCCGGTCGTACAGGGTTTCATGCAGGGTTTCCGCGGTGAGCGCGGCCGGAGTGTCGAGCTTTCTCCGGGCTTCCTGGATCACGACGCCGAGCTCCCGGCGCAACTCGTCGGGATCTATGAGTGAGTGCTGCAACGCATCGGCCTGAATGTCGATCGCGGCCTGAAGACTCGAGGACGGCAGGGCGACGATATAGGAGGTGTGATCGTAGCTCGTCGATGCGTTGAGATAGCCGCCGGCGGCCTTGGTCTCTTTGGCAATCTCGCCAACTCGGCGGCGCAACGTCCCTTTGAAGAACATGTGCTCCAGCACATGGGAGATGCCGACCCACTTATCCGGCTCGTCGAAGAATCCCGCCTTGACGTGAGTGACGAGCGCGGCAACTCGCGCGGACCGTTCGGGCAGCACCAACAGGGTCAGCCCGTTGGGCAGTACCTCGCGGCGTACTCCCTGAGTCCAGCCGGGGAGAGAGAGCGGTGAGATGGCCATTCTGAAAATGGTAGCGCCGCACGAGGGTGCGGCGCTACCACAGCCGGAGGAGCCGGCCGATGAAGGAGTTTGCGCTCAGACCAGCCGAAGAACCCCCGCCTCGACGCTGCCCAGGATGAACGCTTCGGCGTCGGTGGTCGGGATGATGACCCCGGTCTCAGCCGCGCCACGCCGGGCCAGATCAACCATGAACTCCATCATAGTCGCGTGAGCCCACTCCCGGTCCGCCGCCTTCATCTGCTGCAGAATCTCTTCGAACGAACCGCGGAAGGTGCGGCCTGTGAGGGTCGTGACCGCGTGAGGCCCGCCGCCAGTCGGGCGCTTCTGCATGGCGTGCAGTTCGGTGAGCAGCGTCCCGAAGAGCTCGAGCTGCGTCGGATCCCGCAGGGTGCCGTCGGGCTGGGTCGCCTCGACCTCGGCCAACAGCAGATCCAGACTGTCCGGCTCGCCGGCGACCTCGCCCAGCCTGGTAAACCAGGGCCGCAGCTCGGGATCGTCGTCTGGCAGGTGGTAGACCGATTTCTTGAGCTCGATCAGCCGCCAGATGCCCAGCTCGTCGTAGTGATCCTCGGGGACGGTTTGATGCAGATGATGCAGGGCCGCCTCGGTCTCACCGCGATCATAGAGCATATTCGCGAGATAGATCCGCGACTCGCAGTAGTGCGGATCGATCTGCAAGGCCCGGCGCAACCAGTAGAGAGCGCCGCTGTCATCGTTCAGCCGGTGCGCCGCGTACCCGACACAGGCCGAGGCCTCGGCGCAATCGGGCTGCGCGTTGACCGCGAATTCGAAGAACCGCTGCGCCGCGGCGAGAATTCCCTCCCGGAACAGGGCACGGCCGATCTGCAGCATCAGCTCGTGATCGTCCCGGAAGCCCAGCACCAGGATCTGCTCGAACGCTGTTAGCGCTCCGTGACGATCCCCCAGCTTGAGCAGCACCTCTCCGTATCCCGCCAGCGCGTCTTCGTGATCCGAATCGAGCGCCAGAGCGGTCTCAAAACTGCGCCGCGCCCACGCGATTTCTTCACGGGCGAGAAACGCGTAAGCCATCCCGACGTGGAGTTCCACGGAGTTGGGATAGAGGGCGGTGCCTTCTCGGAGAAGCTCGACGGCGTCGTCGTAATGGCCGTCGTTGTACAACTGGTGGGCGTGTTCGTCGTAGTCGTCGGAGCTGAAAAACCGATCGTCCATCGGGGGGTGCCTCCGGTGACGAATGATCTTAAAGTAGGAAGGTCGCCCATCGGGAACAAGGGAGGCCTCCCTTCCCAAGTCCTTTCCAGTTGACAATCTACGCGTCAAAAATATATTACTGGCTGGTCAGTTATTTAGGAGACAGGTCATATGTCGAGCTCAACTGCTGAAGATCGCCTGCCCCGCTGGCAACGCCGACCCGAGTCGCGGCCCGAAGAGATCATCGGCGCAGCCCTGCACGTCTTCGGCGAGCAGGGGTTTGCCCGCACTCGGCTCGAGGACGTTGCGAAGCGTGCGGGAGTGAGCAAGGGAACGCTGTACCTCTACTTCAAATCCAAGGAAGACCTCTTCCGCGAGATGGCGCGGTCGTGTGTGAGTGCCAGCCTCGCCGAAGGGGAGGAATTTGTCCGCACCTTCCAGGGCTCGACCAGAGAACTGCTCGAACAATTCATCCGTCGCTACTGGGCCAAGATGAATGATCCCGTGAATCTCCGGCTGATTCGAGTCGTCCATCTCGAGCTCACCAACTTCCCCGAGCTGGCCCGCTTCTACTTCCAGGAAGTCATCATGCAGATGCGGAGCCTGATCCAGTCGATCATCCAGCTGGGGATCGAGCGGGGCGAGTTCCGGCCCGTGAATCCGGGATTTGCTGCCCGGGCGCTGCAAACCCTCTGCACGCAACTGGCGCAGTACCAGCACCATTTCCGCGCTTACGACCTCCATCCCATGTCGCACGAAGAGCTGCAGTCGGGGATCATCGATCTATATCTGAACGGTGTCCTGCTGCAGCCTGGTTCAGCAGAGTTGAAGGAAGCAGTATGACCCGTATCTCACTCTTGGTTCTCGCTACTCTGGCACTCACTCAGAGTGCGGCGGCGCAGGTCAGTCCCGGGCCGCTCACCTTGGCTCAGGCCATTGCGCTGGGCCGGGAGCGCGGCATTAACGCAGCCCTGGCCCGTTACAACGTCCAAGTGGCGGAAGCCCGCAAAGGCCAGCGGCGGGCGGACCTGCTGCCCAGCGTCACGCTGAACGGTTCTGTCGCTCGCAAGACGATCAACTTCGAAGAGTTCGGGTTCCCCGGGATCATCGGGGTGGGCCCTGACTTCAATGTGCTGAATTTCAACGTCCAGGCCTCGCAGACGATTTTCAACATGAGCTCGATTTCGCGGCTTCATGCGGCAAAAGATTCGGCATTGGCCAGCGGCTACGACGCACGGGCCGTCGGTGATCTCTCCGCCGCCGAGGCGGGCCTGGCATACCTGCAGGTCTTGAGTGCTGAGGAGGCCGTCGCGGCCCGCATGGCCGACAGCACCATCGCTGCCGAGCTGCTCGACCAGGCAAGGAAGCTGACTGCGGCAGGCGTGAGTCCGATCATCGACCAGACCCGGAGCGAGGTGAACTTCGCCGCGGTCCGGACCCAGCTGGAGGTGGCGCGCAACGAGCGCGACCGGGCCCGGCTGGATCTGGCGCGCGTGCTCGAGCTCCCTCCCTCTCAGCCGATCGTCCTTTCGGATTCGCTGGGGCCGGCCACGATGACCGTGCCGAGGGATAGCGACGAGGCCGTCGCGTTCGCGTTGGAGCACCGCCCCGACATGCTCGCCGAGCAGCAGAGAACCAAGGCGGTCGAGACCTCGCTTCGCGCAATTGGACAGGAATACATCCCCAATGTCGTCGCCACAGGGGCGCTCTTCGAGAGCGGGAAGGAATTCAGTACTCTCGACAACACCTACCTGGTGCAACTCGGCATCAGCCTCCCGCTGCTCGATGGTTGGAAACGCCCGGCCCGGCAACAAGAAGGGCAGGCTAGGCTGGACGCGCAGAAGCTCCGGGAAAGCCACCTCCGCCTCGAAGTGGAAACAGAAACCCGGCAGGCACTGTTGGATCTGACCTCCGCTGAGCAGCAGGTGACCCTGGCTACCGACCGGGTGCGCCTCTCGGAACAGGAACTGGCGCAGGCCCAGCAGCGCTTTGACGCAGGCGTGGCAGGCAGCATCGAGACGACCAATGCGCAGGGTGCGCTTTTCACGGCCCGAAACGCGTTGATCCAGGCTCGCGTTGGATATGCAACCGCCCGGGTGAGGACCTATCGGGCGCTGGGTGTCGTAGATCAACTCCAGTAACGGAACGAACAGGAAGCTTTTATGGCAACGCATGCAGTCGAATCGACTCTCGAGACTTCAGTCCCCGCCAGGAAACGGCGGGTGCTGCCGATGCTTGTTGTGACCGCCGCCGCGCTCGTCCTGGGAGCATTCGCCATCACCAAGTGGCGCTTCTCCCAGACGCATGAGTCGACGGACAATGCCCAGGTTGATGGCCACATCACAGTCATCTCGCCCCGGGTCCAGGCCTTCGTCTCCCAGGTTCGGGTGGACGACAATCAGCGGGTAAACCAGGGCGACACGCTGGTTGTGCTGGACGATCGGGACCTGCGGGTGAAGGAGGCTCAAGCCAGGGCCGACCTTGCGAGCGCACTGGCGGCAGCGGGAAACCAGACCCGTGGCGGGCAAGCGCAGGCTCAACTCGCCTGGAGCGAGGCTCAGGCTTCGAGCGCGCAGGCCAACATCGCTTCAGCCGAGGCGGCCGCCCGGAAGGCCGCAGCGGACCTGGAACGGATGAAAGTGCTGGCCAACGAACGCATCGTACCAGCGCAACAGCTGGATGAATCCGAGGCTGCGGCCGATGCCGCAAAGGCCAATCTCTCCGCCGCACAGAAGCAGGCCTCCGCGGCGCAGAGCCAGGTCTCGGCGTATGGCGCGGCGGTTACCGGGGCAACCGCCCGCTTGGAGAGTGCTCAGGCAGCGCTCGACAACGCGCAGCTCCAGCGGAGCTACACCGTCATCACAGCCCCCATGACCGGAGTCGTGGCCAAGCGAACCGTGGAGCCCGGCGCTCTGGTCAGTGTTGGCCAGGGATTAATGCAGCTGATTCCGGAAAACGACATGTGGGTCACAGCGAACCTCAAGGAGACGCAGGTCCGCGATGTGAATCCCGGCGACAAGGCCAACTTCACGGTTGATGCCTATCCGGGCCGCACGTTTTACGGTCACGTCGAGAGCCTGAGTCCGGCGACCGGTGCCAAGTTCTCTCTGCTCCCACCCGACAACGCTACGGGGAACTTCACCAAGGTGGTTCAGCGGGTCCCGGTAAGGATCGCAGTGGACTCCGGTGCCGATGCCGAGCATCCACTGCGCCCGGGCATGTCGGTCGACGTCACGATCCAGACCAAGTAAGGACAGATGGCGACGTTTGCACTGCCTGCCCGGCAGGTCCGCCTCTCACGGGAAGCGGTTTACAGCGCCCGCTACCTCATTGCCTTCGCGGTAGTGTCGGCAAGCGTTCTCGAGCTGGTGGACACCAGCATCGTGAACGTGGCGATTCCCCACATGATGGGGAACCTGGGTGCGACACTGGACGAGATCGCCTGGGTCAGCACAGGCTATATCGTAGCCAACGTCATCATCCTGCCGTTGACCAGCTGGCTGTCGGACCGCTTCGGCCGCCGGAACTACTACACCGGCTCGATCATCCTTTTTACGATCGCGTCCTTCCTCGCCGGCAATGCCCACACGCTGGAGGAGTTGATCGCCGCCCGGGTGATCCAGGGCATCGGTGGTGGCGCGCTCATCTCCACGGCCCAGGCCATTCTGTTCGACGTCTTTCCGTTGCGGGAACGCGGGAAGGCAATGGCCATCTTCGGCATGGGCGTGATGGTGGGGCCAACGCTGGGACCCACCCTGGGCGGTTGGATCACCGACAACTATTCCTGGCCCTGGATCTTCTACATCAACATCCCGCTCGGCATCCTGGCGGCGATGATGACCTGGCGGTACGTGCCCGAGCCCGAGCACCCGAACGAGCGGGTGGACCACGTGGACTGGCTCGGTCTGGCGCTGCTGATCGTCGGCATCGGGTGCCTCCAGGTCCTGCTCGAACGGGGAGAGTCCAAGGGATGGTTCGAGTCAAATGAGATCCGGACCGAGACTCTGCTTGCCACGGTCGCTCTGATCGGGTTCGTGTGGCACGAGCTGACCACCGAACATCCGGTCGTAGACCTGCGCATCCTGCGCAACCGCCAGCTCGCGGCCGGCGTCGTGTTCGGACTGATTCTTGGCTTCGCCCTGTACGCCAGCGTCTTCGCCTTGCCGGTGTTTCTGCAGACGCTGCGGGGATACACCGCGTGGGATACCGGGAAAGTGATCCTGCCGGGCGCCATTGCCAGTGCGATCACGATGGCTGTCACCGGGCGAATTACCGGCAAGGTGGATGCGCGCTATCTGATCGTCACGGGAGTGGGACTCTTCTTCTGGGCGATGTGGCTGCATTACCACTTCACACTCGAGATCGGGATGCACGATCTCTTGCTGCCGATGATCCTCCGTGGCGTGGGCCTCGGTCTCATCTTCGTCCCGCTCACCCAGGTCGCCGTCGCCGACCTCCGTCCCCAGCAGCTTGCTCAGGGGACGGGCCTCTTCAACCTCTCTCGTCAGTTGGGCGGCAGCTTTGGGATCGCCGTGGCGGCGACGTTGCTGACCCGATTCACCGAGCAGAGTCGCGAGGGTCTGCGCGCGCACCTGACACCGACAGAGCCATCGACCGCTGCCTGGCTGCAGGCGACCGTGGCCCGGATGCAGCACCTGGGTGGCAGCTTCCAGGAAGCCCAGGCGAGAGCGTATCGCCTGCTCAATCTCCACCTCGACGCCCAGGCCGGCATGATCGCGTTCGAGAAGGTCTTCCTGATCATGGGAATCACCTTCGTCATCGCGTTGCCGCTTCTGCTGCTGTTCCGGACGGGAAGGACGCAGGGAGGGCCGGTCGGACACTAGACAGCGGGAACGAGGAACATTTGTAGCGGCTGGCACACTGAAGAACGAATAGGAACCAGGAATCGGCCAGCTTAATTTTAGCTTCTGTTCTCTGTTCTCTGTTCTCTGTTCTCTGTTCCCTGTTCCCTGTTCCCGCTTCTCGCCTTTGTCCAACATCCTCGACGATTTCGAATCCGACGCGACACCAGCAGCCGGATCCTTGTTGCTGCAGTTGGTCGGCCGATACCTGGAGGACACCCGCCGCGGCGAGGGGCCGGTCTCGACCGGACTCACGCCGGCTGAGCTGGCCCAGCAGTTCGCGGGTCCCATGCCTCGTCGCGGGCGCCCGCTTGATGAGGTAGTGGCGCACCTCGAGCGCGATGTTCTTCCCCACTGCAATCGCCTCACCCATCCGATGTATCTCGGCCATCAGGTGTCGGCCCCGCTCCCCGCAGCAATCTGGACCGAATCCCTGACCGCAGCGATCAACAATTCGCTCGCCGTGGCGGAGATGTCACCGGCCATCACGGCAATCGAGCGCCAGCTGATTCGCTGGATGGCCGACCTGGCCGGGTATGGAGCGGAAGCGGGAGGGACGTTCACGTCGGGGGGCACCGAGGCAACGTTCACGGCCCTCCTCGCCGCCCGGGCAAGGGCTCTGCCGGACGCGTGGGAGAATGGCATCGGAAGCGCTGCACCCGCCGTGGTCTACGGCGAGAATGCTCACTACGCCGTCACCCGGGCGATCGGTGAGCTAGGGATTGGACTCAAGGCGGGCGTCGTGGTCCCCAACCGCGACCACCGGATGGATCCGGCGGCGTTGAACACGGTGCTGGATGAGCTGGCGAGGAGGGGTCGCCAGATCATGGCGGTGGTGGCCACCGCCGGCTCGACTCCCACAGGATCGTTCGATGACCTGGAAACAATCGGGCGTGCCTGTGAAGCCCGTGGAATCTGGCTCCACGTCGACGGTGCGCATGGCGCCTCGGCGTTGCTCTCCAGCCGGGACCGCTACCGCGTGAAAGGCATCGAGCGGGCCCGCTCCATCGCGTGGGATCCCCACAAGATGATGCTGCTGCCGCTCTCCGCGGGAATGCTGGTGGTCCGAGACGAGAGTGACGTCGATCAGGCGTTTCTGCAACGCGCTCCCTACCTGTTCCACGGCGCTGAGGACCAACCCGTACCCGATCAGGGCGTCCGGAGCTTCGCCTGCTCCCGGCGGGCCGATGCCCTTAAGGCCTGGGTCGCCCTGCAGCGCTACGGAGCCGACGGGATTGGAGAGCTGTACGATCGTCTCTGTGACTTGACTACCGAGCTGCACAGCCTCATCGAGCGGCACTCCTCATTCGAAGCTTTGCACGCTCCCGAAAGCAATATCCTGTGCTTCCGGTTCGTAGGAGATGGGAGTCTCGACGACGCAGCTCTCGACCGGCTCAACAAGGAGTTGCGCGAGCGGTTCAATCGGTCTGGGGCGGGATGGATCACGACAACCGTCCTCAACGCGCGCCGTGTGCTTCGGGTGACGATCATGAATCCCCGGACCGGAGCCGCGCACCTCCAGCGCCTGCTTGATGGCCTCGCAGCCGAAGCGGGGCGAATGGGCTGAGTGCTTGCCAGTCTGGTCGACGCTCCGTAGCTTGGCGGCCCCAACCGTGATCCTGCCACTGTGACGTTTCAGCGCAAGCTGCTCCTCGGTACGTCGCTTATGGTCCTTCCAGTCCTGCTCATCGGCCTGGAGGCGATCCGGAGTAACGCCGAGGAACGGCGCGCCCTCGAAGCACTCGGCGCCGGGCTGGGTCGCACCCGCACCTACGCCGAGCTGGAAACCGCCATGTTCAACCAGACCGAGTCGGTCTGGCGTTATCTCACCGGCATGGATAACTCGGCTCGGAACGAGTTCCGCCTTGCGGGAGAGGTCGTGAACTACTGGTATGACCGCTGGCAGGGCGAGCTCAAACCGGACGAGATGGAGCTCGCGAAGAACGTGCAGGCGATCCAGACCCAGATCCAGGCGGTGGGGGACAGTGTCTTCAAGCTCTATGACAATGGCCACCACGAACTGGCCTACCGGACCGCGCAACTCGAGCTGAAGGGGCGTCTCCAGCCGGCCCTCACCTCGCTCAATCGTGAGATCTATCGCCGGGCACGGGAGTTCAGCGTCCAAGCCGCCTTCACGCGGGTGGAGGAGATCGTCGACAATGAACGTCGCGTTCTCCTCGCGATCACCGGACTGGCACTCGTGGGCGGGCTGCTCATCTCGTGGCTCATCGCCCGGGGCCTGATCCGGCCCATTACGGACCTGAGTAACGCGATGGCCGTCGTGGGCGGCGGCGATCTCGACCACCCGATCCGGATTCAAGCCAGTGACGAGATTGGTGACTTGGCCCGCTCCTTCGCCGGGATGACCGAGAACCTGCGGAAATCGCGGGCCGAGATGGTCCGGCTCAACGGAGCGCTGGTGCAATCGGAAAAGCTGGCATCATTGGGAGAGATGGCGGCGGCCGTGGCTCACGGTCTTCGGAACCCGCTCGCGAGCCTGCGCGCTTCGGCTCAGCTCGCGTTGCGTCACCCCGATTCTCCAGCGGCGCGGGACCAGCTCTCCGCTATCATCCAGGAGGTAGACCGCCTGGACCGACGGATCAGCCACCTGCTGACTTTCTCCCGCCCCGCGCCCTTTCATCCCATGCCGGAGCGAATCGAGCAGCTGGTGCAAGGCATTCTTCCAACTTTCACCGAGCGGCTGCGGGCGCAGAGCGTGACTCTGGAGCAGGATCTCCCGGCGTCGCTTCCCGAAGTCAGGGTGGATCCGATGAAACTGGAGCAGGTGCTCGTGGAAATTGTCTCCAATGCGCTGGATGCCATGCCTTCCGGCGGCCGCTTGGTGATCGCAGGCCGGTTGGAGCAATCGGGTGAGACGCCTGGGCTCGCCGTAACCATTCAGGACACTGGATCAGGGATTCCCGAGCAAGTGCTTCCATCCATCGGCGAGCCGTTCTTTACAACCCGGCCCGAAGGCACCGGCCTGGGCCTGGCCACGGCACGGCGGTTCGTGGAACAGCACGGAGGTCGCCTCGACCTGGCCAGCCGCGAAGGAGAAGGGACCACAGTGAAGATCTGGCTGCCGGAATGAACGGATCCACCGTCCTCATCGTCGACGACGAGCGCAACCTCGCACGCGCGATGAGGGCGTTCCTCGCCGAGCACGGATACGAGAGCGAAGTCGCGGGAGACGCGGAACAGGCGCTGCGGCTTCTGCCGACACTGCACCCAGACGTGATCTTCAGCGATGTTCGCCTCCCGGGCATGACTGGCATCGAGCTGCTCAAGCGAATCAAGGAGTTCGATCCCGCGATTCCCGTGGTGATCATGACCGCCTTCGGTTCGATCGAAGGTGCCGTGGAAGCGGTGAAGCTGGGCGCGTTCGACTACGTGAAGAAACCGCTGGATCTGGAAGAGCTGAGGCTTCTGGCCGACCGGGCCCGGGAGACTTCGCTCATGAAGCAGGAGCTGTCCTACCTGCGGCGGCGAGTGGCTCGCGATATCCCCTTTGCCAACGTGCTGGGTGAGTCACCCGTCATGCGAGGAGTGCTGGAGCAGGTTCGGCAGATCGCCGCCTTGGACGAGACGCCACCGGTCCTGATCACGGGGGAAACCGGAACCGGCAAGGGCCTCGTGGCAAGGACGATCCATGCTTCGGGGACCCGCGCGAATCGTCCGTTCATCGACGTCAATTGCACCGCGCTCCCCGCGACCCTCATGGAAGCCGAGCTCTTCGGCTATGAGCGCGGCGCCTTCACCGACGCCAAGGAGTCGAAGATCGGCCTGTTCGAGGCGGCCGAGGGCGGCTTCCTCTTCCTCGACGAAATCGGCGACGTCGAGTTGGCACTCCAGGGCAAACTCCTGCGCGCCATCGAAGAGCGGGTAGTGCGACGGGTGGGTGGGATCCGGGACCGGAAGATCGACGTGCGGATCCTGGCGGCGACCAATCGAGATCTGGAGCGGGACGCCGGCGGCGAGCGTTTCCGCAAGGACCTCTATTTCCGGCTAGCCGTCATCCTGATTCGTCTCCCGCCCCTCCGCGATCGGGGCAACGATGTTCTGCTGCTCGCGGAGCATTACGTTCGGGAATTCTCCGTCAAGTACGGACGCGAGGTCCGGGGCATGGACTCGCAAGCGCGCGAAGAGTTGATGGCCTATCCCTGGCCGGGGAATGTTCGCGAGTTGAGCCACGTGATCGAGCGGGCTGTGCTGTGGAGTCGCGGCGGAGATCTCTCAGCCGAGCACCTCGCCCTTACCCGTCCATCCGATCAGGCCCAGCCTCCCCGAGCTTCGGGCCCGACCGCACCGAGCCGTGGAGCCGTGGAGGCGGCGAGTCTCGAACAATGGGAACGTCAGCTGCTCGAACAGGCTCTCAAAGAGGAGGGCGGGAACCAGACCAAAGCCGCTCAGCGGCTGGGGATTTCCCGGGATACGCTGCGTTACCGGATCAAAAAGTATGGGTTAGGTTAGTGGGTGATCTCACCCAGGATTGGGTTATTTCACCCACTTCACCCCCATATTCGAGTCTGGGGGTACATGCCAAGTCTCTTTAATACAATCACTTACGAATTTGCCTGATGACGACTGAGTCCGGCACGCTGGATGCTTTACCCTAGAACGGTACTGCTGCGCTGCAGTCACAGACGTAATCTCTTTGGAGGGTACTTCGATGTCTTGGACCAAGCCAGAAGCTGAAGTGGTTGCGGTCACCATGGAAGTCACCGCGTACGTCGCGACGCTTTAAACTCGCGATGCACCGGACGGGGCTCGCGGAAGCGGGCCCCGTTTGTTTTGTATGGACCTCATTCTCCTAGGCACCGCCGCCGGCGGCGGGTTCCCTCAGTGGAACTGCTGGTGCCCACCTTGCCGCGTTGCGCGAACCGATCCGGCTCGGGCCCACCCCCGCACTCAATCCTCCGCCGCAGTCTCGGCGGACGGCAAGCGATGGTTTCTGCTTAACGCTTCACCGGACGTGCGGCTCCAGCTGGGGCTGTTGAACGGGCAGGCTCCCGCCGGTATTCGTCACGTGCCGGTCGAAGGTGTGATCGTCACTGACGCGGAGTTGGATCATACGCTTGGCCTGGCATTGCTCCGCGAGGCTCGACAGCTCAGCCTCTACGCCACCGATGCGGTCCTTGGCGTCGTTCGTGAGGATTCGCGATTGCTGCCGGTGACCGAGGCCTTCTCGGAGGTCACTGTCACGAGGTTGTCTCTGGATCACGAGGTTCCTTTGCTCTACCGGGACGGGACACCCAGCGGCCTCGAGGTGACTGCCTTCAGCGTAGCAGGAGATCCGCCCCGGTTCGCGCGGCGCGAGGAGGCGGGCCACACCATCGGACTCTCGTTGCGGGACTCCAGGTCCGGGAACAAGGCTGCATTCATTCCTGGCTGTGGCGCGCTCGATGAGAAGCTGCTCGCTCGTCTGCGCAGGACGGATTCGCTCTTCATCGACGGTACTTTCTGGGATGACGCAGAGCTTCTCACACTCGGGATCAGCGATCGTTCGGCCCGGCAGATGGGGCATGTACCGGTCTCGGGAAAAGAGGGAAGTCTGGCTCGGCTTCGGGATCTCCCTTGCCGAAATCGGGTCTACACCCATATCAACAATTCGAATCCCATGCTGCTGGAGGACTCGCCCGAGCGGCGCGAAGTTGAGGCCGCCGGCGTTCTGGTGGGAGACGACGGGATGAGATTTTCACTATGACGACGGTGTTCAACATGACGACGGTGTTCAACGAATCCAGGCTGACGAGCGTTCCGCGCCCCGCGATTCCGGAGCTCTCCCGCCCGCTAACGCCGGCAGAGCTGGAGGAAGCGCTGCGCGGGTTCCACGGCTCCTATTATGTCGAACACCCGTTTCACAAGCTGATGTATCAAGGCAAGCTCACCCCGAGACAATTCCAGGGCTGGGCCGCCAACCGGCTCGCCTACCAGCGCGTGGTCCCCCGTAAAGATGCGGCGATCCTGTCCAATTGTCCGGATCCCGCGGTTCGCCGGAAGTGGATCCAGCGCCTCATCGATCACGACGGGACGCGGGAGGGTGAAGGCGGGATCGAGATGTGGATCAGGCTTGGCATCGCACTCGGCGTTCCCCGGGAGGAGATGGAAGACGAGCGCCATGTGCTCCCCGCGGTCCGCCTGATCTGCGAATCCTACGTCTGGTTCTGCAAATCGAAGCCCTGGGTCCAGGCCTGCGCGTCATCTCTCACGGAGCTGTTTGCCCCTAAGATTCACAACCAGCGCATCGAGGCCTTCCCGGTCCATTACCCGTGGATCCCGCCTGAAGCGCTGGACTATTTCAAGAGCAGACTGGTCCAGGCGCCGCGCGACGTGAAGCATGGCCTCTCGATCGTGCAGCGGCATTGCACCACCCTGGAGACCCAGCGCCAGGCTTTCGAGGCACTGGCCTTCAAGCTGGAAATGCTCTGGGCGATGATCGATACGATTCACAATGCATACCGGGAGGGAGTCGATAGTCAGTAGCTAACAGTCGATCGACTTATGACAGAACTCATTGACCACCGACCATCGACCCGCGACAGCGTCATGACTCCGGACTCCCGCCCTCTACTCTGGCGCCTGGCCAGGATCGATTTCGACCGGGTTCGCCAGCGGCCGGTCCTGCTGTACCCCGAGGGGGCGATGTTCATCAACGAGACCGGGAAGGCGATCCTCGAGCTCTGCAACGGCGTGCGCACTGCCGGGGAGATCGCGCGCGAGCTCGGAGAGCGATATCACAGTGAGGTTCTGAACGACGTGATCGAGTATCTCGCCGGGATGGAACAGCGGAATCTGGTCGTCGATCGAGCGGCGGTGGTCTCATGACTGCACCACGCATCCTGAATCAGCCGACGACGCTGCTGGCGGAAATCACCTATCGCTGCCCGCTGCACTGCCCGTATTGCTCCAATCCCCTGGAGATGACCCGGGCCGAGGCCGAGCTGTCGACCTCGGACTGGAAACGGGTGTTCACCGAGGCCCGAAACCTCGGCGTCCTCCAGCTCGGGTTGTCAGGCGGAGAGCCGCTGGTGCGGAAGGATCTGGAAGAGCTCGTCGCACACGCTCGCAGCGAAGGCATGTATTCGACCCTGGTGACCTCGGGACTCGGCCTCACGCGAAATCGGGCCCAGAGTCTCAAGGAAGCCGGGATCGATCACGTACAAATTTCGTTTCAGGACGCCGACACCGACTCCGCTGAGCAGATTGCCGGCATTCGGTCAGTGAAGCAGAAGCGAGCGGCAGCCGAGCTGGTACGGGAGCTGGATCTCGCGTTCTCGGTGAACGTGGTACTGCACCGGCAGAACCTGGATCATCTGAGCGATATCATCGAGATGGCGGCGTCGATGGGCGCCGATCGGCTGGAGTTGGCTAACACTCAGTACTACGGGTGGGCCCTCAAGAACCGGGCGGCGCTGCTTCCCACCCGGGAACAGGTCGAGGCATCGAAGGCAGTGGCGGAGGCGGCCATCAAGAAGTATCGGGGAAAGATGCAGATCCTCTATGTGCTGCCCGACTATTACGAGACCTACCCGAAGGCCTGTTATGGCGGGTGGGGGAACGTGTACATCCTGGTGACGCCGGATGGTCGTGCCCTGCCCTGTCACGGTGCGACGCAGATCCCTTCGCTCTCGTTCGTCGATGTGCGGGAGCGGCCGCTCGACTGGATCTGGCAACACTCCCCGATCTTCAACGCCTTCCGTGGCGACAGCTGGATGAAAGAGCCTTGCCGCACTTGTCCCCGGAAGAACGTGGACTTCAGCGGCTGCCGCTGTCAGGCGTTCGCGCTCACCGGCGACGCGACCAACCCCGATCCCGTCTGTACGCTCACCCCTCTGCGGTCGATCATCGATGAGGCACTGGAGGTAAACGGGAGTCGGCCGGAGTATGTCTATCGGCACATCGAGAAGGAGCCGGTTGGGCCTGGGGTGCCTTAAGGCTGGCAGCTCCCCCCGCTCACTCGTTCAAGCCGTATAGTCTGCTCTACCCTCGTTTGCGCACCGTGCGGGAGCTCATCGCTGGCCGGGATCGCCGCTTCGGCTTCGATCGAGCGATCCCAGCCCATCAAACCCGCCGCCGGATCCCAGAGCATCAGTGCAGTCTCCTGCTCGACCTGCTGGGCGGTGTCCGCCAACGAGTCTCCTCCCAGCCTCGGGTGCAGGGTCCGGTGTCCAAGCATTCGATAACGCTGCAGATTCTTCTGGTCCGACTGGCGGCTGATGATCCATCCCGTCGAGTCCTGCCAGCGTTGCCCCGGGTCCAGGGATGTGCCCGGCACCGGGGGGAAAAAATCGTCGAGCGCCGCGGTAAGATTGGTAATTTCGGCGATCTCGCCGGGGACGAAGGGTGCGTCAATCCGGGAATACCGGCCCTCCGGGTCGAGCAGACCCAGGAACCGGCCGCCGATGACGCCGTCGGTATCGACGGCCCGCTGGCCAGTCGCTTCGGCACGCCACACCATCAGGGAGTCGAACCAGCTCTCGATCAGCATCCCGCCCGCGGTATCACGGGCGGTCACGACCAGTAGTCCGCTTCGGCCACTGTTCTGTCGCAGGACCCGGTTTCCGCTCTCGAGCCGCAGGCTGGTCTCCACCGACTGGTGGAACCGCGCGCATGCGAGATCGGCGGTGCGGTAACGGATCGGGGCTGCCTGGGCCGATACGGGCGCAGGCAGGGCCAGGAGGGTTACAATCGGAAGTAGGGCGCCAATCACCTTCATGAGGACAATATGGCACCGGCCTTACGTCTCTGTCGGACCCTGATTCTCGCGCTGACTTTTCTGCCCCTGCTCGTCGGGCCTGGAGCAGCCCAGACACAGACCCTCATTCACGCCGGCAGATTGATCGATGGCGAGTCGGATCAGGTGCGAACGGATCAGGGAATTCTGGTTGAGGGCGAGCGGATTTCGAAAGTGGGACCCTGGAGCGAATTATCTGCAGCTGCATCCGGCGCAACCGTGGTTGACCTGACCGGAATGACGGTGCTCCCGGGGATGATCGACAATCATACCCACATCCTGCTGCAAGGAGACATCACCGCCCAGGACTACGACGATCAACTCCTGAAGGAATCCATTCCCTACCGCACCATCAGGGCGACCGCGGCGGTTCGCACCGCGCTTATGAACGGTTATACCACGATGCGAGACCTCGAGACCGAGGGCGCGATGTACGCCGACGTGGATGTGAAGACCGCCATTAACCGTGGGATCATTCCTGGTCCCCGGATGTTCGTCGTCACCCGGGCAATGGCTCCGACCGGCATGTACCCCCTCAATGGGTATTCCTGGGAACTGCGCGTTCCCGAGGGCGTCCAGATTGTTGATGGTCCGGACAACGTGCGCAAAGCTGTCCGCGAACAGGTCAAGTACGGCGCCGATTGGATCAAGTTCTACGCCGACCGCCGCTACTACCTCGGTGACGACGGAAAGCTCCACAGCTGGGTGAATTTCACCGACGAAGAAATGAAGGCGCTGGTGGACGAGTCACACCGGCTGGGCCGCAAGGTTGCCGCGCATGCGATCGGCTGGGATGGGATCGACGCGGCGCTCCGCGCCGGGGTGAACAGTATCGAGCATGGCGATGGGCTCACGCCCGAGCTGGTGGACCGGATGATCAAACAGAAGGTCTACTGGTGCCCGACGATCTTCGTCGGTGTCTACGTCGCCCAGGGCCGAGGCGGGATCTGGCCCAAGATGGTGGAGCTGGAAAAAGCCGCCTTTGCCATGGCACTCCGTCGCGGCCTGCTTCCCTACATATCCTATGGCACCGACGCCGGCGGTTACGCCTGGGACCAGAATCAGGCTCAGGAGCTGGACTACATGGTGAGATACGGAATGACTCCGATGCAGGCGATCAAGTCGACCACGACCGTCGCCGCGAGGCTGCTGGATCAGAGCGCGAATCTGGGCGCCATATCGGCGGGGCGGTACGCGGACTTGATCGCCGTCGAAAAGGATCCGCTGGCCGATATCACGGAGCTGCAGCGCGTGCAGTTCGTGATGAAGGGAGGAGTGATCTACAAAGGCGGGAAGTAGAGACCGGAGAGTGGCCGGGATAACCCGGCCATCTCAGTTCCGCAGTCCATTATCGCTCACGTACCGAATCAGGTCGGCGTTGGACATCATCTGCATCTTCTCCAGAATGCGGGAGCGATAGGTACTCACCGTTTTCGCGCTCAATCCCAGCCGCTCCGCCAGGACCTTCACGCTCAGGCCGGTCCCAAGGCCCCGAAGCACTTCGTACTCTCGATCCGAGAGCCTCTCATGCAGGACGGTGCTGGCGCCGGCCTCGAGGCCCGTGGCCAGCCGTTCGGCGAGCGCCGCGCTCACGTACTTGCCTCCGCGGTACACCTTCCGAATGGCTTCGATCAGCTGCTCCGGCGAGTGATCCTTGGTGAGATACCCTGCCGCACCGGCGCGAAGCGCGCGGACCGCCCATTGGTCCTCCGGATGCACGCTCAGCACCAGGACTTTGACCGAGGGGTGTTCCTTCCGGACCATCTGCAGTACTTCGATGAAGCTGGGCCCTGGCATCGATACGTCGAGCAGGATGACGTCAGTCGGGGTTTCCGTCACCCGCCGCAGTACCTCACCGGCTGAAGCCGCCTCGCCCACCACGGTAATTCCGGGGTGGTCCGCGGCAATCCGGCGAAGGCCCGCGCGGACGATGGGATGATCATCCGCGATCAATAGACGAATCATGCAACTGCCTCCTGTGTCTCAAGTACCCGGGAGGGAATCCTCACCTCGACTCTGGTGCCCTCTCCCGGCTGTCCTGCTATTTCGAGAACGCCGCCGCTGGCGATCGCCCGCTCGCGGATACCGATCAGACCCAGTGAGCTTCGTCCCGCCAGCTCCACGGGAGTAATACCCCGACCGTTGTCCGTTACCACCAGACGCAGCTCATCGCGGGTTTGCAGCACCCCGATCCGGACCTTCGTGGCGCCGGCGTGCCGGGCCACGTTGGTCAGCGCCTCCTGCAGGATCCGGAAGATCGTAGTGGCTCTGGCGTCGTCCACCGGGCTGTCATCGGACTGCAGGTCGAGATCGGTCTCGATCCCGGTGCGCCGGAAGAATTCCTGGGACTGCCACTCGATCGCCGCGACCAGACCGAGCAGGTCCAGCACGCCGGGGCGGAGCTCGGTCGCAATGCGACGAACCGAGTCCACCGTGCCGTCCAATCGGGTAATGGAGTTGAGCAGGCGGTCGGAAAGGTCGCTCTGAGTCCGGGGCAGCCGACCCCGGACCCAGGAGAGGTCCATCTTCAGGCCGGTCAGCGCCTGGCCCAGCTCGTCGTGCAACTCCCGCGCGATGCGGGTCCGTTCCTCTTCGCGCACGGTCTGCAACCGCGCGGCGAGATCCCGCAGCTCCTGCCGGGAACGGCGCATCGCTTCTTCGGTGGCCTTCGCGTCCGTCACATCCCATACGATGTCGAGCAGACAATCCTGACCGCCGAGGTTGATCTTCTCGGCCCAGAGCTGATTGATCTGGTGCTCCCGAAGCCGGGTCCGGGCGTCGAACTCGTACCGGCGTACCATTCCGTCGCGCCGGAGACGATGGACCAGCTCGTCCCGGGCCGCCGGCTCACGCCAGAGGCCGAGGTCGTGTGCCCGCCGGCCGATCACTTCCTCGCGCGGCAGGCCGACGTCGCGGAGGAAGGCTTCGTTGACCTCGATGAAGCGGCCCTCCTCGAGGGTCGCGATACTCATCGGGAGAGGAGAAGAGCGGAACGCCTTGGCGAATTTTTCCTCCGACTCCCGGAGCGCCTCTTCCTGACGAGCGCGTTCGCTGATGTTCCGCTGAATGCCGAAATGCCCGGTGATGCGGCCATCGGCATCGTAGAGGCAGACGTAGTCTCCCTCGATGAGCATCGGGCTTCCATCGCCCCGGCGCTCGTGGGTCACCGCGTGGAGGCGACCGGCGTCGAACAACGCGCGCCATGCCGCGCGGCCGTGGGCCTCGTCGTGGGAATAAAAGTCGGCGGGCGTAAGCCCCAGCATCTCGCTCTGCTTCCGGCCATACTCCGCGGTCATCGCCCCATTCACCTTGGTGATCCGCTGATGGGTGAAGACGTAATCGAGGAGCTTTTCCTTGTCGGCCTGATCGTTCCAGCGGATCGGCCGGTCCAGCATCATGAAGAAAAACCCGTCCAGCGACTGGGTGAAGAACGCCTCGAGCAGCTTCTGTTGGTCGCTGATCGTCGCCTCGGCGCGCAGCTGCTGGGTGAGGTCGTGATACACCTCGTAGAAGGCCACGGCCTTACCGTCCACCGTCAGCGGGGAGCCGGTGTGCGACACGTCAACCAGCGACCCATCGCGCCGACGACGGCGCATCTGCCGCCACATCCGGCTCTCCGAGCTGAGCGGCCGGTCAATGCCGGTGCTGGGGTCGGAGCCGGGTGCGCCGATCAGCCGGTCAATGTCTACGCCGATTGCTTCCTGAACCGAATAGCGGAACAGTCGGCTGAATTCGGCGTTGGCCCGAATCAGCCGGCCATTGAGGTCCCGGAGCGTCAGGGCGTGGGGGAAGGTTTCGAAGAGCTGCTCGAGGTAGGCCTGCTGGATCCGCAGCTGTCCCGCCGTCTCCCGGTAGCGCAGCAGAGTAACCCCTGCGGCGACCAGGGCGAGTGTCAGGAGTACGAGGAGAACCATCGCCATCGTCCGTGAAAGACGAATCATGGTACGGGCGCTGCACCTACAGGTCAACGACAACGGGGCGGACTAGTACCCCATTGCCGCAGACTCGGCCAGCGGCAAGTCCTGATTCGAAGCAGTCTCCGAGGCGAAAGTGACGTCAACGTGGACCACAATATCCTCGTGCATCTTCAGCACGCCGAGCATCCTGCTGAGTCCGCCAATCCGATAATCTTTCAGATTGAGCGGGACAGTCGCGCGAACGCGCACCGCGTTCTGATCCACGGCAACCACGCCGGGGAATTCGACGTCTTTTTCTACCCCGTGAATCAGAAAGCGGCCGCGAAGGGTGACTTGAGCGGTGTCTCCGCTCCAGGCGCCGGCAGTGACACCGATCAGCTCGTACCGGATGGTCGGATACTTCTCGGTCTCCATGGACTTGTTCATGTCCTGGTCCCGCTTGTCCTTGCCGGTTCGGAGTGTCGAGACCGGGGCTTCCACCCATCCGTGGACGGAGGACAGCTCCGGGCCACCGGTCATCGCTCCGGACAAGGTCGTCGTCGTACCGGTGAAGTCGCCCACGGTAGCGCTGCCATCAAATGACAGCGTTCCGGCCACCACCTTCCCCGAGGCGATCGGCAGCTGCGCATCGGCCCGGCCGCTCAGCGCCAGAAACAGCGCGGTGACGACCCCAAACATGAGACGGGTCTTACCGTTGTGGCCGACAGCAGTCATCTTGCCCTCGTGGATCTGAGCCTCCAAAGCGAGCGGGCACCGTTAGATGCCCGCCCGTTCCGGGAGCAACTCTCATCCGATGATGCACTTCGCATCCCGGCTCCGCTCCGCTACTCGATAAGGCGCAAAGAAGGTAGGGTCCGGATCAGGCCGGCTCGATCGGGACCCCACTGAGGGGGGGGTCGGACCTAGGCGAATGGGCTTGTAGGACCAGGGACTACAACGGGCGGGAGGGTACGCGTATGGCCCACGGACGGATCTATCGCGACGTAACGGAAACAGTCGGCAACACCCCGCTGATTGAGCTGAATCGGATCAGCGCCGGCCTCCCGGCACGCATCGCGGTCAAACACGAGGGATACAATCCCTTCGATTCGGTGAAAGATCGGATCGGCAACGCGATGATCACCGACGCGATCGCCAACGGGAAGCTCAAGCCCGGGATGCTGATCGTGGAGCCCACCAGCGGGAATACGGGAATCGGCCTGGCCTACGCCGCGACCGCGTTCGGTTATCGCTGCATCTTCACGATGCCGGAGACCATGACCTTGGAACGCCGCCACATGCTGAAGGCCCTCGGCTGCAAAGTGGTGCTGACCGAAGGTCCCAAAGGGATGAAGGGCGCCATTGCACGGGCCGAGGAAATTCTGGGACGCCTGGGTAACAAGGCGTGGATGCCGCGGCAGTTCGACAATCCAGCCAATCCCGCGATACACTACCGGACCACAGGACCCGAGATCTGGACCGACACGGAAGGCAAAGTCGACATCTTCGTGGCGGGCGTGGGTACCGGCGGAACGATCACGGGAGCGGGGAGGTTCCTGCGGGAGAGGAAGCCGAACATTCACATTGTGGCAGTCGAACCAAACGAAAGTCCCGTGCTCTCCGGGGGCGCACCGTCACCCCACAAGCAACAGGGGATTGGCGCCGGGTTTGTACCGGGAAACCTCGACACCACGATCTACAACGAGGTGGTACGAGTCACCAACGACGATGCCATCGCCACCGCTCGACGACTGGCGCGGGAAGAAGCGATTTTCGCCGGTATCTCCTCCGGGTCAATCACCTGGGCCGCGCTCAAGGTCGCCTCGCGCCGCGAGAACGCGGGGAAACTCATCGTCTCGATTGTTTGCGACTTCGGCGAGCGCTATCTGTCCAACCCGGTATACACGGAGCTTCCCGACCCTGACTTTACGGATGTCGAGGAGGCGCTGGCTTGAAAACAGTAAGGAGTGAGGAGTCAGTCCCTACTCCGCTCCCATAAACGGATACTGGTAGTCCTTGGGCGGGTTGAAGTTCTCCTTGATGCTCCTTGGGGAAACCCAGCGCACCAGGTTGAGAACCGAGCCCGCCTTGTCGTTGGTCCCACTGGCGCGGGCGCCGCCAAAGGGCTGCTGACCGACGACTGCACCGGTCGGCTTGTCATTTATGTAGTAGTTCCCGGCCGCGTGGCGCAGCGCATGATCGGCCTCGACCAGCGCGCGCCGGTCCTGGGCGAACACCGCGCCGGTCAGGCTGTAGGGGCTGGTCTGGTCCACCAGGGTCAGGGTCTCCGTCCACTTGTTTTCGGGGTAGACGTGGAGGCTCAGGACCGGTCCGAAGATCTCCTCGCACATGGTGCGGTACTTGGGATCCTCGGCCTGCAGCAATGTCGGCTCGATGAAGTACCCGGTTTCCCCCTTGCAGCCTCCTCCCGCCAGCAGCTTCACGCCTGAATCCTTTTTCGCCCGGTCGATGTACTCCTTGATCCGGTCGAATGCCTTCTGGTCGATCACCGCCCCCATGAAGTTGCGGAAGTCCGCCACGTCGCCCATGCGAATATCGGCGATGAGCCCCAGCAACCGCTCCTTGACCCGGGGCCACAAGTTGGACGGCACGTAGGCGCGGGACGCGGCACTGCACTTCTGACCTTGATACTCGAAGGCGCCACGGACCAGGCCGACGCAGAGCGCGTCGACATCGGCGCTGGGGTGGGCCAGGACGAAATCCTTGCCACCGGTTTCTCCCACAATTCTGGGATAGGAGGTGTACTGGGGCAGGTGGCCGGCGATCGTCTTCCAGAGCGACTGAAAGACCTCGGTTGAGCCGGTGAAATGAATTCCCGCGAAGGCGCGGTCGGCGAGCAGCAGATCGCTGATTTCCCGCGCGGGTCCGGGCACGAGATTGATGACTCCCGGAGGCAGTCCCGCCTCTTCCAGACACCTCAGCACGTAGTAATTGCTGAGCGAGGCCGAGGCGGCGGGCTTCCAGACCACAACGTTGCCCATGATCGCCGGTGAGGTCGGGAGGTTGCCGCCGATGGCCGTGAAGTTGAATGGTGTGATGGCGTAGACGAACCCTTCGAGCGGCCGGTGATCCATCCGGTTCCAAGTCAAAGGCGCCGAGTGAGGCTGCTCTTTATAGACCTGTTCCGCGAAGTGCACGTTGAAGCGCCAGAAATCGATCAACTCACAGGCGGAGTCGATTTCGGCCTGGTAGGCGGTCTTGCTCTGTCCGATCATCGTTGCCGCGTTGACGATCGGCCGATACGGCCCCGCAAGCAAATCCGCTGCTTTGAGGAACACGGCTGCCCGATCCTCAAAGCTCCAGTTTGACCACTCGCGCCACGCCTTCTGGGCCTCGCAAATCGCGCTCTTCACCTCGGCGCCGCCGGCCTGATGCACCTTGGCCAGCACTCGCTTGTGCCCGTGCGGACTCACGCAGTCAACCGTGCGACCGGTGCGAACCTCCTTCCCGCCGATCACGATCGGAATGTCGATCGTCTCGTCGGACATCTTCTTGAGCGCGGCTTTGAGGCTGGCGCGTTCCGCCGAGCCGGGCGCATAACTCAGCACCGGCTCGTTCAGTGGACGGGGGATGTTGATGGCACCGCTCATGGACACGAAACCTGAGAACTGGAGGGCGAGGAGATTAGCCCCCCGCCCCCATATGCGGCAAGAGCGCTGGAATCGCGCCAGCAACTGGGCTAACCCGAGGCCGGGACCACCTTCACCGCTCCCAGCGCGTACCAGCCATGGTCGTCTTCTGTCCTCCCAGGTTGGGGTTGGTGCGGCGAGCGGATTACGAGTAGGTGCTGACGGCGGTCGCCTTGAAGCTGGCGTAGACCGGAGTGCCGACGACCAGGCCAAGGCGATCCACTGCGGCTTGAGTCACTTCAGCCACGAGAGGAGGCCGGGTACCCAGGACGACGCGAACACGTTCACCGAAGGGTGGCTCCGGAACGATCTCCACCACCGGGCCGCGAAACACGTTCTGTGCGCTGCCCGCTGCTGGCGCGGCTGCGTAAAGCGTGATCTCGCGAGGGCTGACGGCTATGAAGGGGTTCTCACCGATTTCTGTTCCGGAAACCAGGACCGGACCCTGCTCGGTTTCGATGCGACTCAACCCTCCGGGTTGGGGTACACTGCTCCGTCCCAGGAACAGGTTCACGCCGGTGAAGGCGGCCACGTATGGCGAGCGCGGCTGCCGAAGTAAACGATCCGGAGTACCCGACTGCACCACACGACCGCCATCGAGCACAGCGATGCGCTGACCGAAGACGACAGCCTCGAGCGGGTTATGGGTGACGAAAATCGTGGTGCACGGCAGTGAAGACAGCATCGCGCGCAGATCGCTGCGCACCTGGGCCTTTGTCTGGACATCGAGGGCCGCGAGCGGTTCGTCGAGCAACAGGAGCCGGGGTCTGAGGACCATCGCTCGGGCTAAGGCGACTCGTTGCTGCTGGCCACCGGAAAGGCCGCCAGGCCGCCGACCCGCAAGGTCGGCAACGCCAAACTGCTCCAGTGCCCTCTGGCAGCGTTCCAGGATTTCCGCGGCGGCCAGGCGGCGGGCTCGCAGGCCGAAGGCCACGTTCTCGAACACGCTCAGGTGAGGCAGGAGCCCATAGTCCTGCGGAAGCCATCCGATCTGTCTCTCCTGCGGCGGAAGATTGATCTGCTGTGCGGAATCGAACCAGGTCGTTCCTTCCATTACGATTCGGCCCGAGTTCGGTTGGCTCAGCCCGGCCAGGAGGCGCAGGACGGTCGACTTCCCGGAGCCGCTCTCTCCCACCAGAACAAGAGTCTCTCCCGGAGGGACCGCCAGCTCGAGATCGAGCGCGAAGGCGCTGTAACGGATGGCGAGGCGTGCTTCTAACAAGTCGATCCTTCAGCGAACCCGGGACTGACCGTAGCGCAAGGCGAGCAGGAGCCCGAACGAGAGCAGGATCAGGAGTACCGATAGGGTGATTGCCGCGCCGAGGTCGTGCTGCATTTCGACATAAACCGCGAGCGGCATAGTCTGGGTGACACCGGGGAGGTTTCCGGCGAAGGTGATTGTGGCCCCGAATTCTCCCAGGGCACGGGCGCATGCCATCGCGGTTCCGGCCAGGACCGAAGGGAGGCTCAGGGGCAGCACCACTCGGAAGAACGAGTAGAACTCACCGGCGCCGAGTGTCGCCGCGACTTCGCGATATCGGTGTTCAACCGTCGCAAAACCTGCTCTTGCCGGTCCGATAAAGAACGGCGTGGCCATGAACGCCTGGGCGACAACAACGGCGGCTGTGGTAAACGGCAGCGACACACCCCACGCCCCAAGCGATTTGCCCAGCAATCCGGCTCGGCCGAAGGTGAGCAAGAGAATCAGCCCGGCCACCGTGGGCGGAATGACCATCGGTAACTGGACCAGAACCTCGAGAACGCGCTTCCCCGGAAACTCCCTGCTCGCCAGGAGGTAGGCGGTCGGGAGCCCCAGCATCAAAATGAGCGCTGTCGCGAGCAGGCTGGTTTCGAGACTCAGCCAGAGGGCCTGCTGGATCTCCGGTCGGCCAAGACGGGTAATGAGCTCACCGGGAGGAGTGCGGAAGAGAAGCGAGATGACAGGTAGGACGAGAAGGAAAACGAGTCCACCGACAGCGAGCCCGACCAGAGCCCGAACACCAATGGTGCGAAGAAGCCTCATTGAGAGAGCTGGCCCGTGGGTTCGACGGCCATGAACCCGGACTTCTTCAGCTCCGCTTGTCCCGTCGCCGATCCCACCAGCTCAACAAACGCCTGGGCCATTTGAGGAAAAGCTGACCTGCGGATCACGGCGATTGGATAGAGGGCAATAACGTTGGCCGCCGCCGGAATCGGGAGGACACCCACCTGCGCCGCTCCGGGTCCCGTGACGTCAGAACGGTACACGACACCGGCGTCCGCTTCCCCAAGCTGAACCTTCGCGACGACCCCCTTCACGTTGTCCTCGTAGCTAGCCACGTTTGCCAAGACCTGTTGCCCGATTTGGGGGCCGTACCCGAGTTGTGTGGCAAGCTTCTCGAGCATCTGCCGGGTGTACTTCCCCGCCGGAACCGCTTCCGCGGCGATCACGACCTTAACGCCTGAGCGCGAGAGATCCTGCAGTCGTTTGATGCCGGCCGGATTGGCCCTCGGCACAATTACTACGAGGACGTTCTCGGCAAACACGACTGGCTCACCTTCCACCAATCCGCTGTCTTTGGCTATCTGCATCATGCGCTCGTCCGCCGAGGCGAAGACATCAGCCTTCGCCCCCTGCTGGATTTGCAGAACCAGTTGCTGGGAGCCAGCGAAGTTGAACCGGACGGTGGTCCCGGGATGGGACTGTTCGAAGGTCTTGCCCAGACGGGAAAACGGCTCGGTGAGGGACGCTGCCGCAAACACCGTGAGCGTCGTGGCCTGCTGTGCCGCAGCTGGCGAGACGGAGAGGCAAAGCAGGGCAACAGAAAGAGCAGTGGGGTGCGACCCGCGTTTCATTTCCCGATCATGACCTCGGTGGACTTGATGACTGCGAAAACCTCGTCGCCCACTTTCAATCCCATCCGTTCGACCGAGTTCCTCGTGATGATCGAGACCAACTCCTGATCGCCGATCCGAAGGCGTATCTCCGCCATGACACCGTCGACGTGCAGGGAGGCGATGCGACCGCGAAGCCGGTTTCGGGCGCTAAGGTCCTGGACTGGTGCTGGAGCGCTTTCACCTGGGCTTCCGAGGAGCGCTTCGATCTTCGCACGGGAGAAGAGCCATTTGCGGCCCACACGACTCGCTGGGAGTTTGCCGTCGCGAGCCAATGTCTGAACTCGCTTCTTGTTGAGCCGAAGCAGAGCGGCGACCTCTTCCACGCCTAGTGTATCCATATTGGCCGTTTGTTGGCTATTATAGCCCCTTAAAGGGTCCTAGCAAGCGCGCCTAGGCCTCCTGGGTCAATCCTCCCCACTTATGGCCGAAGGATGCGATCGATTGGCGTCCACCTTTGAAACGTAGCCGGCTAACGCCTTTGACCCCATGGTAGTCCCAGAAATGTGGCCTCCGCACCGCAATGAGGTCGTGATGAGGCCCGCAAGGGGGGCTGGACAGGGGGTGGGGGGGGTGAGCTAGACTGGGCTTGCGGCCCCTGTCCAGCAGGGGGCGTGTTTGCATCCTCCGACCGAGCGGAGGGTCCACTCCTCACAGCTGACTCTCTCCTTGAGCTGTGGGGCCCCCAGTAGCGGGGGGGGCGAGGCCAATCTTCCCTGACAGGCTTCTCGGGCTGTCACGGGGGGGCCAGACCGAGTCCCGCACCAACAATGAAAAGAGGAGTTTGTGAACGTCCTGGTGTTGGGAGCCGGCGCGGTGGGGACCGTGTCCGCCCTGAAATTCGCGCAGCATCCCATGGTGACCAGGCTGGTCATCGCGGATGCTGTCCCTGGTCGAGCCCAGCTGCTCGCCGACCGCATTGGAAGCCCGCGCG
This sequence comes from Gemmatimonadales bacterium, assembly GCA_036558125.1. Classification (GTDB taxonomy): domain Bacteria; phylum Gemmatimonadota; class Gemmatimonadetes; order Gemmatimonadales; family GWC2-71-9; genus DATBGE01. Next base: position 98,597 of record DATBGE010000146.1, read on the forward strand.
TGAGCGCCATGACGCTCGACGCCGGAAACCGTAGTGATCTCGCCCGAGCCATTCGCGAAACCGGTACGACCATCCTGCTGAACGCTGCCCTTCCGGCCACCAACCTGGTCGTGATGCGGGCGTGTCTTGATGGCGGATGCGACTACATCGACATGGCCAGCGGCGGAGCCGCCATGGATGGCACCCCGAAACTTCCCGACCAGTTCGCCCTCGACCACGAGTTCAAGGCCGCGGGACGTCTGGCAATCCTGGGAATGGGGGCTGATCCGGGAACCAGTAACGTCTACGCCGCGTACGCCGCCAAGCACCTGCTCGATACGGTGACTGAGCTGCGGGTACGGGACGGCGACAATTCTGTCTGCCAGGGCCACGATGGATTCCTGGCCGCCTTTAGTCCGTGGGTCTTCATCGACGAGTGCCTCTGCGGCGCCATCTCCTGGCGCGATGGGACCTATCACCTCGAGGAGCCGCTCTCCGGTTTCGAGCCCTTCAACTTCCCGGAGCTCGGGGTTCTCAATACCTACTACGTCGACCACGAAGAGGCCCGCACCCTGCCGATGTTCTTTCCCGGCCTGACGGTGGCGGACTTCAAGCTGTGCATGGACGATGTGACCTGGCAGACCCTGCGGGTCTTGAAGCAGATGGGACTCTCCCGGACCGACAAGGTGCGGGTGGGAGACACCGCGGTTTCACCGCGCGATGTCGTCGTCGCCCTGTTGCCTCAGCCTGGCGATCTCGCCGGAAGGATGCGGGGAAAGACCTGCGTTGGCACGATGGCGCGCGGAATTCGCAACGGGCAGGAACGCAGCTTCTACATCTATAATGTGACCGACCACGAGAAGGTCCATGCCGAACTTGGAGTTCAGGCCACGGCCTACCAGACCGGAGTTCCTCCGGTCATCGCGGCCGAGTTGATGGCTAATGGTCGTTGGAGCGGAGTCGGCGTCATGTCTCCCGAGCAGTTCGATCCCGATCCCTTCCTGGCCCGCCTCGGCGCCATGGGAATGCCCTGGCACGTCCGGGATGAGGACACGGGGAAGGTCGATGCGGTTGAGGTGGATTTCGCCGAACCGGTAGCGGCGTAAGCCGGGGCCATCCGCTATCGGTGACGGGTCTGTGAAGGCTCCGCCGACACGAAGCCCTCCGCGACGGCGGAGGGCTTCGTGTTTCCGGAGGGTCTAGAACTGGATGGACATTGACGCCGAGGCGCCATTGGGGGTGGCGAGGAAATGGGGCTGGCCCAGGCCGAAGATGGTCCATTTGCCATCCATGATCATGGCGCTGGTAATTCCTACTGCGGCCCCGCCCAGCACGTCGCTCAGCCAGTGCTTGTTGTCGTTGATGCGGGACCAACCAGTGAGCGATGCAGCACTGAAGAGCCCGATCTGGGCCGGCAGGAAATGCACCTCATTGCTGACCGAGGTGGCAAGGGCGAATGCCATCGCGGTGTGTCCTGAAGGGAAAGCATCGTTGCCGGAGAACGGCTCGAACTCATCCGGATCGGTGGTGGCGTTGGGACGTTTCCGGCCCACGACCTGCTTGATAATGGTGTTCGTCGCTCCTGCCGTGAGTAGCGAACCCGTGATGCGTCCACCTGCCCTGGCGATATCGTCATCGCCGGCAATCAAGCCTGTCAGAAGGGTTCCCAGGCCAACGGTAGCATAAACCTCGGGCTGGCCCATGTGCCTGAATACTTTCGCGACGTCATCCTTGGTCTCCGTCCGGTGATTCTGGCTGTAATCCCGGACCTCGTCGTCCAGAAAACCGCTCAGCGCTACGACTCCGGCTACCGCCGCTGCTTCATACCACTGTATCGCATGCGGCTCAGCACCGGATCCGCCGCTGCCGGATCGCCGTTTCATGGATGACTGGGCAAATGGACTCACCCAGGCCTCGAAATGCGTAGGCTCCCTCGGCACCTGCGCAAATAGAGACGCAGGCACGAAAGTGACTGTTAGTGACCAGCAGATCAGGTTGCGCATAGGGGCGGAAATCTACTACCTTCGTGGCCGGCGCGTTTCCCCTAACTCTTTGCCGAGCCTATCGATGCGTCGCACCATCCCGATTCTCCTCGGACTTATCGCAAGCCTCGCTTGTCGCGACTACAACTTGGAGCGCCATGTTGCGGGTCAGGCTGGGCTGGTCCCGGCTGACAAGTTCGCCAGCTATGGCCGCGAGCAGGCCATCGCCGTCGCGATCGGCCGGGAATTCGCTCGGCCCTATAACTCCGGTCCCGAGGCGCAGGCGGAGATCGCCACGACCTACGCGCGGAACAAGTTTGGCGCGGACATCGTTGATATTACGCCCGACCCGCTGGGACATCGCCTCACGGTGACGTTCAAGAGCGGCTGGCGGACGGCGATCGTCCCAATCGACGACGGAAAGACCGGGGACGAAACTAGGGTCCCATCCTGACGGCGCTACTTCAAGTCACTACCACGGTTCCTTCGAAGGAGCTGGCGCGTCGCATCGCAGATACGGTCGTCGCTGAGCGGCTTGCGGCATGCGCTCAAATATTCGGTCCCATTACGAGCGTATATCGCTGGCAGGGAGCGATAGAGGAAGCCTCCGAGTGGTATTGCCTGCTCAAGACCAGCGCGGTCGCTTATCCCGGTCTCGAAGCTCGCATTCGTTCGCTCCACCCGTACGAAGTACCGGAAATCGTCGCAACCCCGATAGTAGCGGCCGCCGAACGCTACGCGGCGTGGATCGCCGAGGAAGTAAGGAGTGAGGAGTAAGGTGTAAGCAGCTGGACACAAGAAACGTCCCCTGCTTACCTCTCACACCTCACTCCTCGCTCCTCACTCCTTACTCCCTTTACGCCTCACGCTTCACTCCATCCGGGGATCCCATGCCCGCTCGCCCCGATGCTCCGCTCGCGGAGTACCTCTACCTGCTCGCCGGCGATCCGGAAGACTTCGTCGCCGCCTGTGCCGACCTTCTCCCCGCCGACATCGTCGAGGCCCTGAACGACCTCCCGCCTGATGCAGCGTCGAAGGTGGTGAGCGCTCTCCCCTTCCATACCGCGGTAGAAGTCTTCGACCAGCCTGAGTTGGAGGCGCGGGACGAGATTGTCGAGCGGCTGCCGGACGATATCGCAGCCCCGCTGGTGCAGGCAATGTCAGCAGACCAGCAGGTGCGGCTCTTCCGGAGCATCAAGGGCTCGGACCGGGCCCGGTTGGGCTACTGTCTCGATGCGCCCACCCGGGATCAGCTCAAGCTGCTCATCAGCTACCCGCCGCAGAGCGCGGGAGGCCTGATGACGACGGAGTTTGTCGGCGTCCCCTCGACCTGGACGGCGGCCCAGGTGCGCCAGTATGTGCACGAGGTGGGCAGCGCCAAGGAGACCGTCTACGCCATCTACGTCCTGGACGAGAAGACCCAGCGTCTCGAGCAGGTCATTTCACTGCGGGAAGTGATGACCGCGGCCGATACGACGCCGGTCAGGGAGATCGGGGACACCCGGAAACCGGTTACCACCCGCCCTCTCACCGATCGTGAGGAAGTGGCGCGTCTCATCGCCAAGTACAACCTGCTCGCGATACCGGTCGTCGACGAAGCCAATCACGTCCTCGGCATCGTCACCGTAGACGACGTGATCGATGCGCTGGTCAAAGAACAAACCGAGGATGTTCAGAAGTTCGGTGGTATGGAGGCGCTCGATCAGCCCTACATGGAGATCAGTCTGCCGCAGATGATCCGGAAGCGGGCCGGCTGGCTCTGCGCACTCTTCTTGGGGGAAATGCTCACGGCCACCGCCATGGGCTATTTCGAACATGAGATCGAACGGGCTGTGGTGCTGGCGATCTTCCTGCCGCTCATCATCAGTTCGGGCGGTAACTCGGGCTCTCAGGCCACGTCTCTGATCATCCGGGCGATGGCGCTGCGCGAGGTGGGGCTTCGCGACTGGTGGAGGGTCGCTGCACGGGAGATCCCCGCCGGGATCACGCTAGGTGTGATCTTGGGGATCATCGGCTTCATTCGCATCGTGGCGTGGCAGGACCTGGGCCTCTACGACTACGGCCCGCACTATCTACTGGTCGCGATGACAGTCGGACTGGCACTGGTGGGGGTCGTCCTTTTCGGCTCGCTGACTGGCTCCATGCTGCCCTTCGTGCTCCGGCGGATCGGCTTTGACCCGGCCAGCGCCTCGGCACCGTTCGTGGCCACGCTGGTGGATGTCACCGGCCTGATCATCTTCTTCACCGTGGCGCTGGTGGTGCTGAAGGGGACGCTACTCTGAGAGTGTCGGGGGAAAGTACTGCGACTGAGGCCGTCATCACGTTTCACGCCTTACGTCTCACGTCCCCACGTCCTTCCGCCCCAGCTCTCCCTGTCCGACTTCTTCCAGCACCGCCGCGATCTCCTGCAGGCTCAGCATCCAGTCCACGCCGCCACGCAACAACGCCGCGCGGGGCATGCCGTAGACGGTACAGCTTGCTTCATTCTCCGCGATGGTGCGACCTCCGTGAGCGCGAATGATGCTCATCGCCTCCGCCCCATCATCCCCCATCCCCGTCAGCAGGACGCCGAGCACTTTCCCTCGCCTGGCACGGTCGGCTGATTTCATGAGGACGTCAACGCTTGGAGCATGACGTGCCTCATGCGGCTCGGCGGAGAGCAGTACGGTCAGATTGTGGCTCAACCGAAGCTGGCGTCCCGCCGGCGCGATCAGGACCCGACCCGGAGCGAGTCGCTCGCCCTCTTTCGCCTCCGCGACCCGTAGCCGGCAAAGGGAATTGAGCCGGTCGGCAAACGGTGCCGTGAATCCCGCGGGCATATGCTGCACGATTGCCAGCGGCAACGGAAAGGATGCAGGCAGACGTTCAAGGATGTACTGCAATGCGGCGGGCCCGCCGGTGGAGGCTCCGATCACACACAGCTCACAGTGGCTCAGGTCAACCGCCGGAACTGCCGCCGCGGGACGCCGAACCGCCGGTCGGGGCTCCCGGCTTCCTGGCCGCCAGGCTCGCAGCCGGTCAACCAGCTCGCGTCCCAGTCCGTCCAGGTCCATCAGGTTGATGGCCGTCTTGTCGATGAAATCCGCCGCGCCCAGGCTCAAAGCCTCGAGGGTTGCCGCGGCGCCGTCCCTGGTATGCGCCGAGAGCATGATCACGTGGAGGCTCGGGCGCCATCCCAGGAGGGCCCGCAGGGTGGCCAGGCCGTCCATCCCATGCATGGCCACATCGAGCGTTACGACATCGGGGTCCGCAGCGGGGATTCGTTCGAGCGCCTCATGACCATTCGCGGCTTCTCCCACGACCTGGCACTCAGGCTGACCTGAGAGCACCCGGGTCAGTGCCTTGCGGATAAAGGCCGAGTCATCAACCACGAATACCCGGATCACGTCGCCTCTTGGGTTCGGCGGTACGCCATGGTCCCGTTGAGGAACAGTGGCTCGAAGGCTGGCATGCGATCTACCAGCGACTCCGAATGTCCCAGAAGCAGGTATCCCCCGGGCAACAGCAGCCGGCTGAAATGGCCGATGAGAGAGAGGAAAGCATCATCGTGGAAGTAGATCAGCATGTTGCGGCACATGATCACGTCGTAGCCCGCCCAACCGAGCCCAACCGTGGGGGTGGCAAGGTTGCTCTGAAAGAAGTTCACGCCTTTGCGGTAGCGATCCTTGAGCTGGAACCGCTCGCCGCTCCGAATGAAGCAGCGCTGACGGACCTCGTCGTCACACACCCTGAGTGAGCCGGGCTCGTAGAGCGCCTTGCGCGCCTGTTCGATTCGGGTCGCATTCAAGTCGCACGCATCGATCTCCCACCGGTAGCCCTGGAGCTCCAGGCCGCTATCCACCAGGTTCACAACCAGCGAATACGGCTCCTCGCCCGAAGAACACCCCGCCGACAGCACCCGAAGCGGCCGGGTCCGCAGGACCGAATGAAGCGGCGGTATGACCTGGTTCAGGATGAACGCGAAGTGGTGTGGTTCGCGGAAGAAATAGGTCTCGTTATTGGTGATCCTGCGGGACAGCTCGGAGGTTTCCGCATCCCGTGCCGGGTGGAAGCTGAGATAGTGGTAGTACTCCCGGAACGTGTGCAGATGCAGGTCGCACAGCCTGGAGCGGAGCCGAGCCTCGAGGATGTCGCGCCGCGCTCCTTCGAAACTGAGCCCGAATCGCTCCCGGACGAAGTCGGCGATGAGCTTCCAGTCGGCTTCAGCTACCTCGCTCATGCCGGAGCGGAGGCAGCGCCTTCCGGCTCTCCACTCAGCGCGGCGAGCGCCGTGCGGGCCACGACCGGTTCCAGGTCGCGCGCGAGCACCAGCAGCAATGGCCGCCGTTCCGGAACTCGCAGCCGGCCCAGCGCGCGAGCCGCTTCATTCCGAATGGCCCAATCCGGATCCTCCGCCAGGGCACTGAACAAGGGGAGGTCGCTGGGGCCGGCCAGGTCGGCGAGTCCTTGGGCCGCGACCCGCCGGATTTCCACCTGGGACTCCTCCAACCGCTGGCGCAGGAATTCCACCGTGCCGGTCGAAGCGATGTTGGCCAGAGCGGCGAGAATCTCGATTTTCTCGTGAAGCAAGGCGGAGCCATAGAGCGTCTGGAGCGGAGCCGCGGCCTGAGCCGCGCCCAACCGGCCCAACGCGCGAATCACGTGATAGCGCAACGAGTCATTGGTGTTGAGCAGCGCAAGCAGCGTCGCCAGCGTACGGCCGCCCGGCCGCTTCGCCAGCAGGTCCAGCACCTCGGTTTGTACCGACTCCTCGGGGTCGGCCAGCGCTCGAAGCAGCGCGACTTCTGCCCGCGAGCCGTCCATCTGAGCTACGACCCGGAATGCGGCGCGGCGCAGGGCGGCCGACTCAGCGTGCGCCATTTCAAGAATCTCCGGGTCGAAAGCGCGGCAACCGGAGTGCTCGACCACGCGAACGGCGCGCAACCTCACCCCCTCGTCCACGTCCGACTGAAGGAACGGAGCGAAGCTCAGCTCCAGAGCCTGGGCCGGCATGTGTGCCAGCGCTGCCGCAGCGGCATCTCGTTCCTGCCCCGTGCTGTCCTGCAGCATTTGCAGGAGGTCTGGTATGGCTTCGACCGCCTTCAGCGGGCCAAGGGCGCGGCAGGCAGCCGCGCGAATTTGCTCGCTCTCATCCCGCAGGAGGCCGTTTATTCGCGAAAGGTCATCCAAGGTGAGCTCGCCAACTTCCAACGCGCCCTGCCTTACTCTCACGTCGGGGTGAGCCAGCAGACTGCCCAGGGTTGCGCGCAGACATCCGTGGAAGCGCCGCACCAGAGGACGCAGCCACGCGACTCCTTCCCGATCCACGCCCCACCGTACCACCCAGGGGTGCAGTGACTCGAGACCGCCGGACAGCGCGAGAGTCGCGGCGGCGCGAACCAGCGGTCCACCGCCCCGGGTACCTCTCCGATCGTCCGTCGCGTTGAGGGGGTCGAGCGGCTCCTCGCCAGAAACCTCCCCTTGAAGCACCGCGGCGAGATAGCGCCAGATACCGTCCCGGTCCGCGTCAATCCGCCGCCCCACGCGCTCCAGCAGAGGCATTCCCGGGTGGAGCGACGCGGCCAGCGCCAGAACAATGGGGCTGCGCAGCTCGACGGTGTCGGACCGGAACAGCAGCGTCAGCAAGGGCTCCGCCGCTTCCGGGGCGCCGATTTTCCGAAGCGCTTCGAGGGCGGGGATCGTGACAAAGCTTTCCGGCACCAGGCCGACGAGGACCGGCGCTGCGAGAGGATCACCGATCTCACCGAGTGCATCGGTGGCCGCCAGCTGGAGCCAGGGTTCTTCGCCCAGGATCTCGATCAGCCGGGGCACCGCATCCCGGGCCCGGACTCGTCCCAGCGCTTCGATCGCCGCCTGCACCACGTTCACCTGTTCATGCTTGAGCAGCCGCAGGAGAGCGGGCCAGCATTCGACCGCCTTGATCTCGCCCAGGATCTGACACGCGAACATTACGACGTCGGGATCCGGATCCTCGAGCATGCCCCCGACGTGCTGGATCGCATAGGGGCCTTGTCGCGTCAGAGCGGCCAAGGCCGCATTGCGCAGGACGGCGTTGTCCGGAGATCCGACCAGCGGGGCGAGCCGCGCGGGTTCAATGCAGCGCGCCGCCCACGCGATCGCCACGTCCCGGACGGCGGGCGACTCATCCTCCAGGGCGGAAAAGATCTCCGCCTCCCGCAGGGCATGGTCTGCCGGGGAGGCGAGAGCGTTGAGCCTGGCAGTCAGGGCCGAAGCGGCGCGCGGCATCAGCTCTTGAAAGTCTCGACCCGCACCCGTAGTGCTTCCGATTCACCGGCGAGGTTGCGGGAAGCCGCGCCCATCTGTTCCACCGCGACCTGATTCTGGCGGGAGACCAGGGCGATGGATTCCACGGCCTTCACTACCATGTCGCCGCCGCGCTTCTGCTCCGCCACGCCTTCGGACATCTGGTGGGTCAGCTTGTTCATCTTCTGTGCGGCCGCGGTGATTTCCCGTGCGCCGGCCGCGTTCTCCTTGACCGACGCGGCAATCTGTCGGGTCAGGTTGGCCATATTGCCCGCCATCGCGAGGACCTCGCGCGCGTCAGACGCCTGCTCTTCGGTCGCATGGGCCGCTTCGCTCACCAACTGTGACGTCTGGTTCACCGAACCGACGATCGTCGCCAGCACCTGTTCCATCATCGTCACGGCCCCGCCGGTTTCCCGCTGGACCGTGTCGATCACCTGAGCGATCTCCTGGGTCGCTTGCACCGACCGCTCGGCCAGGCGGCGGACTTCGTCCGCCACGACCGCGAAGCCCTTCCCTGCGTCGCCCGCGCGCGCCGCCTCGATGGTCGCGTTCAGCGCCAGCAGGTTGGTCTGGTCCGCGATGTCCTCGATGACCTTGATGATCTTGCCGATTTCCTGGGAGCGCTCCCCGATCGCCGCGATCGATTTCGTCAACCGCTCTCCACCCAAGCGGGCTTCGCTCACCGAGTGCTTGGAGACCTCGTCCACCTTGTGCACCCGTGACGCGATGGAGCCGACAGTGTTGATCATGTCGGTCAGCGTACCGGTGACTTCCTCTACCGCGCCGAGCAGGGTGTCGCCGTTCTGGGCCGTCTGCGCCAGCACCACGCTCATCTGCTGAATTGAGGAAGAGGTTTCGTCCACGTTGGCCGCCAGCGCCTCGGCATTCTTGGCCAACGCCTGCATCTGCGCCGCCATCTCGACCATGGTCGACGAGGTTTCTTCGGTCGAGCTGGACTGGGCTTCGGCACCCTTGGTCATCTGGGTAGCCGACGCCGAGATCTCTTCCGCCGAAGTAGCCACCGTCCGGGAAGAGGTGGTGATCTGGCCGACGATCTGCCGGAGGTTCTTGACCATCCCCCGCATGATGTGCTCGAGCCAGCCGATCTCGTCCCGGGAGAGGCTCTTGATGTCGATCGTCAGGTCGCCGTTGGACACCTGCTCCGCGGCCATGCCCAGCCGGGTCAGCGGGTCAGCGATGAGCCGGGCGAGGAAAAACGCAGCCAGAAGCCCGAGGACGACGCCCGAAGCAACCAGGATCAGGATCAGAGACCTCGAGTCCTGATAGATCGCGTCGACCGTGCCGCCGCCCTGAGAGGACATGACTGCGGAATGCATACGGTCGAGCTGTCGGATCGCGTAGGCCCCGACCACTCCAGTGGCCAGCAGCGCGATGGCGAAACCCGTGAGGATTTTCCGGCGGATGGTCCAGTTCCGGATCACCTGGAGAATCTGTTCGCTCATGAGACGAGGGGTGGTTGGGTAGACACGTTTTCGAGCAAGAGTGCCTTATCGAGCTCGATGAGGATGATGAGCCGCGGACCCACTCGCGCGACATTGGTGACGTAATCGGCGCGCTGCGAAACAACTTCATCTGGCGGCGGGACGATGGCGCTCTCGCCGATCTTCACCACCTGCGAAACGACATCCACCAGAATTCCCACCATGCGACCATGCGCCTCCACAACCACGACCCGGGAGCGCGCCGTCAGCTCGGCTCGTTCCAGCCCGAAGCGGGTTCGGATCTCCACCACGGGCAGGATCCGCCCCCGGAGGTTCATGACGCCGCGGATGTGCGGCGGGGCCTGCGGGACCCGGGTGATTTCCGGAACCCGCACGATCTCGCGTGCCCGCGCGATTGGGATGCCGAATTCCTCACGGTCGAGCCCGAAGATGACGAGATGACGCTCGGGTTCGGCTTCCTCCGCTCGAACAGCGACGCCCTGCTGGGCCACGTCGTCGGCAAAGGTCAGCAAGCCGTCCCGTGCGGTGAGCTTCAGTTCCTGTTTCAGGTCTGTCATGAGAGAGTCGCGGTTTCGGGTGTCCGAAGCTCGGCGAATCGCGCCGTGTCGAGAATGCAGGCTACCCGACCGTCGCCCAGGATCGTGGCGCCAGAGATCGTCGGAGGCCGCCCCAGCGAGGGGTCGAGCGCCTTCACGACAACGTCCTGATGCCCGAGCAAGCCATCAACCAGCATCCCCCGGCGCTTGGCTCCCGACCGGACCACCACGCAGTAGTTGCGGGAGGTCCGAGGTCCGGTCCCGCCCAGCACCTCGCCGGCGTCGGACACCGGAATGACCTGGCCTCGCCAGAGAATCATTCCGTGCCCGTCGATCTGGTGAATGGCCTCGTTCGTCACCCGAAGCGATTCCGCCACGTCGCCAAGCGGCACGGCGTAGCGCTCCCCGTCAACGGCGACCAGCAGCGAGCGGAGCACAGCCAGGGTGAGCGGCAGGCTCATCGTGAACTTGGTGCCCTTCCCCGGCTCGCTCGCGACCTCGATGCTTCCGCCCAGCGTACGAATCGAGTTGGCGACGACGTCGAGGCCCACGCCGCGTCCCGCCAGCGCCGAAACCCGCTCGGTCGTCGAGAGACCCGGCAGAAAGGCCAACGCAAACACTTCTTCGCGCGAAGGCGTCGCCTCCGCCGCAACCGCACCGAGCTGCCTCGCCTTGTGCAGGATGCGGTCGGGATCGAGTCCCCGTCCGTCATCGGCGACCGTAAGGATGACCCGGTCCGAACGTTGAGTCGCGGAAAGCGTCACCGTCGCCTCTGCTGGCTTCCCCGCGCGCTCCCGGTCCTCCGGCGATTCGAGGCCATGGATCACGGCGTTGGTCACCAGGTGCACCAGAGGCTCACCGAGCCGGTCGATGATGGTCTTGTCAAGCTGAGTCTCGCCGCCCGACGTCACGAGGCGAACCCGCTTTTCGTGGGCGTGAGCGACATCCCGCAGCAGCAGGTTGAAGCGGCCGAACACAGTCGCGATCGAAACAAGCCGGGTCGCCATGAGCGAGCCTTCAAGCCGCTTCAGGGTCTTTTCCAGCGAAGCGAGCGCGTGCTCGAGGTCGGAAATACCGGCACCATGCTGGCGGGCGGCGAGATCTCGAAGCGCCTCGCGCAGACCCAGGCTCGCGATCATCGTCTCGCCGAAGCTCTCCAGCAGCCCATCCAGTCGCCGGGCATCCACCCGAATCGTGCTGACTACGCCGTCGGCGCCGAGCTCCCCGACTTCGGCGCTGGTCCGGCGCTCGAACCTGCGGCGCTCAGGAAAGGCCGGCGTTTCCGCCCCGGCCGATTCAGTCTGTATGAACTCGCGGGCCATGGTGATGAAGGCGTCGCTCCGCTCGGCGGAGACCGGTCCGCGGGACGCGCGACCGACCATCTCCACCAGCAACCCTGCCCCTCTCAGCAGAAGCCCGGACGCCGCCGGCCGCAGGTCAGGCCGTTCTCCGAGGAAAGCGCACACGTCTTCCATGCAGTGCGCCAAGGCCTGGATCGGCGTGAGGCCCATCATGGCCGAATTGCCCTTCAGGGTATGCAGGGAGCCTTTGAGCGTGGCGAACAACTGGTCGGCAGGGTCGCCTTCTTCCCACCGCCGCTCGAGGGTGACGAGGGTATCCCCTACGGCCTGAGCGAGCGGAGCGCACTCCGCTACGTATTCCTCAAGCAGCTCCGCGAAGGGATTCCCGTCCGCGCTCATCCTAGGTCCGGGCCCCCCGTGCGCGGGCCCGCTCCACCAGCTCGGTGAGTTGAGCGGGAGTGAACGGTTTGCGGAGATATTCCCAGGCGCCGGCCGCTCTGCCCCGGGCCTCGTCATCCGCGCTATCCTCGGTGGTCACCAGCACGATCGGGATGTGGGGGTGAAGATTTTCAGCGCGACGGCGCTCCAGGAACTCGAGCCCGTTCATCTCCGGCATGTTGAGGTCCAGGAAGACCATCTCGATCTCGGGGTGCGTGGTAAACAGCGCGTATCCCTCCCGGCCGTTCTTCGCGTGCAGGAGAGTACTGCTCGCGAGCGCGCCCTTGGCGAAGACCAGCATGTACATCTGGTGGTGGAGGCGGGAATCATCGACCACCAGGAAAACGGACTTGGCGCTCATCCAATCCGCTCCGGGATGACTTGACGGATGACCTCACGCAGTTCGTTCGGCCGCCATGGCTTCCGGACCACTGCCGAGACCCCCAGCGCTCGCGCGTGTTGAAGGAGCGAAGAGTCCTCCGGCTCGGCGGTGGTGAGGATGATCGGGATGGAATGGAACTCGAGCCCGCTCTTACGCAGGGCCTCGATGAACTCGGCTCCGTCCATGTCGGGCATGCGAAGATCCAGCAGGATCAGGTCGTACGGTGCCGGCGAATCGTTGATGAGCTGGAGCGCGTCCCGACCGTTGAGGGCCGTGACCATCGCGTGCTCCCGCTTGGAGAAAACCAGGCCGTACATTTTTTGTACGAGCGGAGAATCCTCGACGATCAGTATTCTCATGACGCGATCGTCCCCCCGGTCGAGATGGCCGACAACTCTCTGTGAACGGTTCGAAGGGGTGAGAGGGGCAAGAAGCAGGCCCGTTGTTGTCGAACTCTTGCACACCTCTGATGGCGAGCAATCCCGGATGGGAATACCAGGCCCGACCGCTACCCTCGTACAGGGCCTAAGTCCAAGCCGCAACTCACGAACCGGGTCAGCGGCCGGAGCGTGAAAACGCCGCCCTGACTCGCCGAGCCGACGACTTCACGAAGAGAATTCTCAGCCGGGAAGGCGGATCGCGCTCTGGATTTCCGGGCTTGCAGGACGCGAGGAGTGGCTGGCTTAGCGCACCAGAACCGGGATGGGATGAAGGACCTTGCCGTCGTCCCCCTTGGCCGCGGCGTCGATCGAATCGCGGTCCCAGATGACCAGCGAGATCAGGTCGCTGGAGCCGGCGAACGTTTCGAGGTCCTGCTTCGCCAGGACTGGCTCCTTGAGTGGCCGGTTGAGGGTGTCGGCCCGGAAGGGATGGGTGTGAAAGGTACCAACGAGGCCCGGTGTTCCTTCACAATCACCGGTAACTGCGAACTGCAACTGCTTCATGTTCCGCGCGGGGATCCATCCCTCGACTCGCACGGTGTCACCGATCCGACTGCCGGTAAGACACCCGAGATACTCCTTCTGAGTGGGCCGTACCGTCCCCAGCATCTTCTCCAGCTGAGTCAGGTCCTCCAATTCGTCCCAGTGCTCATTGGAACGGACGAAGATTGCGTTCATAGAGTCCGCGACGGGTCGCGACAGCACGATGACGGGCCGCTGGGCGGCGGGGCAACCAAGCACCCACACCAATCCCAGCAGAGAGAACGCACCGGCACCACCCAGAGTCTCGAGCGTGCGCATTTCGAAGAGTAGCTCAATCCGGCCCGATTGAAACTGGCGCCGTGAGGGATACCTTGAGAGCATTCTCCCACACCGGAAGCCGTGATGCCGTCCGCCGACACGACGCCCAGCGCCTTTACCGACGCCCTCGAAATTTTCTACGCACCGTCGGAGGTTTTCCAACGCCGCACGCTGGAGCCCTCGTTCGGTCTTCCCCTGGTCATTCTGGTGCTGGGGATCGGGATCCTGTTCTTCGCGTCCCGGAGTGCCATGGATCCGATCTTCGACGCGGAGTTCAAGCGCGGATGGGCGACGGCGATGAAGCAGAACCCCCAGATCACCGCGGAGATGGAGCCCCAGGCCAGGGAGAATGCCAGAAAGTTTGTGGCTGTCGTTGTGATTGGGTACGCGTTCTTCGCACCGTTTTTTCTGGGCTTTTTCCTCTGGCTGGCCGGCAAGCTGGTTGGAGCCAAGCAGGAGCTGGCCGCAGCCTGCATGGTGGCTACCTTCGCACTCTACCCCAAGATCCTGGAAGGTATAATCAACGCCCTGCAGGCTCTGCTCCTTCCCGAGGAATCCCTCGTGGGACGATACAGCGTAACCCTGGGGCTCGGGCGCTTCTTTGATCCGGATACCGCCAACCCCCTTCTGCTGGCGCTGGTTGGCCGTATCGACGTAATCACCATTTGGGTAACGGTCCTTCTCGCAATCGGACTGTCCGTTACCGGCAAGATTTCCCGAAGCCAGGCCGCGCTGGCCGCGGCACTGGTCTGGTTGATAGGAGCGCTGCTCCCCGTATTGGGCGCGCTCCGTTCGATGGCCTGAACAGCCGTCAGGAGCACCATGAAAATCAAGCGCGGGACCATCATCACACTCCTCGCAGTGGCTCTTTTCGGAGCCCTGCTTCTGTTCAATACGCTTTCGGCGCAGAAGGCCGAGTGCAATGTGTGCGTCGAGTTCAACGGCAAACACAACTGCGCTGCGGCTTCTCACGAGAACCGGGAAGAGGCCGCCCGATCCGCCCAGACCACCGCTTGCGGTATCCTGGCCAGCGGCATGAATGAGTCCATCGCGTGCGGGAGGACCAAGCCAGTCTCGGTCCAGTGCCGCACGAAATGAAGGGACTCCACGCCCGCTTTCCGCATCCCCTGACGCTTCTCGTCGGCTGTCTCCTGGTCGCGGCAGCCCTCACCTACATTCTTCCCCCCGGCCAGTACCAGCGGCGTGAAGACCCAGTCACCCACCGCGAGGTCGTCGTACCCGGCACCTTCGCCCCGGTAGACCGCTCTCCCGTCAATCTGTTCCAGGCCGCAGTGGCCATCCCGCGTGGAATGGCCGACGCGGCCTCGGTGGTCTTCCTCGTCTTTCTCATAGGTGGTGCCTTCACGGTTGTCGACCGGACCGGGGCACTCCGCACGGCCATTGGTGCCCTGGTCCGGAAACTCGACCGGCGGGAAACCCTGGTCATCCCGGTTTGCTGCGTCGCGTTTGCGCTGGGTGGAGCGCTCGAGAACATGCAGGAAGAGATCATCGCTTTCGTTCCTCTCCTCCTGCTGCTGACCCGGCGACTCGGCTTCGATGCGCTCACCGCGGTCGCCATGAGCCTGGGAGCGGCGGCCGTCGCGGCATCGTTCAGCCCCATCAACCCTTTCCAGGCGCAAATCGCCCAGAAACTGGCCCAGCTGCCCCTCGGCTCGGGATGGGAGTTCCGTACCATCATGATGTTGCTGGCGCTCGGTTTCTGGACCTGGGGCGTGACCCGGCACGCTCGCCGCACCCGCAAGCCGCCCGAGGCCGTCGAGCTGGAATCCGCAGCTTCTCTCGGCTGGCGCACGCCGCTGATTCTGCTCTCGGTCCTGGGAGCGTTCTCGGTGTTCCTCTACGGAATTCTGAGACTTGGGTGGGATTTCGATCAGTTGTCCGCGGTCTTCTTCATCATGGGAGTCCTGACGGGGCTGCTGGGCAAGCTGGGTATTCGCGGGACGGTGGATGCGTTCGTGGAAGGGTTCAGGTCCATGACGCTGGCGGCTCTTCTGATCGGATTTGCCCGCGCCATTTCGGTTGTGCTCGAACAAGGGAGGATTCTCGACACGATCGTTCACGGGCTGTCGGCTCCGCTGGCAAATCTCCCACCGGCCGTCTCCGCGATTGGCATCATGGCGGTGGAAGCCGGGATTCACGTACCGGTTCCGAGTGTGAGCGGTGAGGCCGTGCTTACCCTTCCCGTTCTGGTTCCTCTCTCTGATCTGATCGGCTTGTCCCGACAGGTGACCGTCCTCGCCTACCAGTATGGTGCGGGGCTGTGCGAGCTCGTCACTCCGACTAACGGCGCCCTCATGGCCATGCTCGCAGCCGCCGGGGTCGGCTATGACGACTGGCTCAAGGCCTTCACCAAGCTGGTCGGCGGGCTGGCTCTGATCGGCCTCGCCGCGATCGTCCTCGCCATCGCCATTTCGCTGTAGCGGGCCGCCGTCTTCTTACCGGTCAAGCCATCGGGCCGTCTGAACGGCAGCCCCAGCGCCAGAAGAATTGTCCGCCGCAGGGTGCACCCGCAGCTTGAATATCGCGACGAGCCAGGAATCCGACATCGAAGAAAGGGAAGGGGCAAGGTGGCGGCAACGAAGTGACTCGGACCCGCTCACGCCAGAGGACGAGCGCTATGGTCACCCTGCAACCACAGGGCCTGAGTCAGTCTGGCCCGCTGCTAACCGACTATCCTGCTATAATTTACCGACGTCTGGCGCTGTAACGATTCCGGCGCATGTGGCACTAACGTTGCGTCTTGCGCGTCTACAGGAGGTAGAAGGCTGCCGTAGTGACGCGGAAAAAGGGTGCTGCGATGAGCGAATTGACGATACGAGAAATGGAAAACGGCGAAGAGTTCGCCGAATGGTTCTCCGACCTCACGTTGCGCGAGGAGCAGGAGACGGGTGACAGTGTTCACCTGGAGGAGCGGTTCCTCGTCCTGAGCAATGAAATCGGGGACTGGATCGGGGGACTCCGCTATTCCATGCGAGGCGGGGTGGCTCATATCCTGGATATCGCGGTAACGCCGGAAGAGCGGCACCTTGGTCACGGCCACCTCCTGGTTAGCGCCTTCGAGACCCGCGCTCGCGAGTCGGGGGCTCACCTGGCGGAATTCTGGACCGACGACCTCCGTGACGAGGGCGAGTTCATCCTGACCGGTTGGCACCGCGTGATGAAGCGCGACGAGTACTTTGGCGGTAAGCCTTGGTATCTCATGGAGAAACGGCTGAGCTAGTGGCTTGATCCGGAACGCGGCGCCGCCCGGGCGCCAGAATTCGACCTTCCCCCCAGCCGACAACTACTCCACATTACAAGCGTTGACCGCGCAGCCGTGGCCCTCCACGGAGAGTAGCAGTTGTATCGCATCGAACCAGGATTGGACTTGTGACCATCACGGCCACCGCCAAGGCTTTCTTCACCAAGGTCGAGGTACTTCGCGACCTCGAGGCCAAAATCTACGAGCTGATGGATGCCCATGTGCGCAAACGGAACCTCTGGTTCCCAAGCGAGCTCCTGGAGCCACCGCCAGGTGAATCGGCGGACGATCATGTAGCCATGCTCCGTCGGCGGGCGACCGGCATTCCTGACTCGGCCCGCGCCGCTCTTGCCCTCAATACCCTGACCGAAGAGGGGCTGCCTCACTTTCACCGGCTGCTCGCGGTACACCTCGGCGAGGATAGCCACTGGCGCCGCTGGAACAACATGTGGACCGCGGAAGAGGACCGGCACGGCGCGGTACTGCACGACTACATGCGAGACACCCGGATTCTCAACCAGCGGCGTCTCGAAGAAATGCAGTACTCATATCTGGAGAGCGGCTTTCACCCCGACTGGGACATGGACCCTTATCGGGTCTTCGTCTACACCACCTTGCAGGAACGGGCTACTCAGGTGTCGCATAGCGGGACCGGACGCGCCGTCGCGGACTACGAGCCGCTGCTCAACGAAGTACTCTCGAATGTCGCGCTCGACGAAGCCCGCCACTTCGCGTTCTACCGGACCGTTTTCGAGGAGATCCTGAAACGGGACCCGGACCAGGCGTTGCACTCGGCCTCATTCATCATGCCGAGTATCGAGATGCCCGGCCATACGATGCCGGGCTTCCGGGAAATCGCGGATGTGATCCGGCGGGCCGGGATTTACGGTCCTCGCGATTACCTGCGGATCGTGCAGGAGCAGATCCAGTATTGGAGGATCGAAACGCTGACCGGCTTGGGGGAGATGGGACGGATCGCCCAGGAAAAGATCGCGGGAATTCCCGACCGGCTCCGCCGCATTGCCGAGCACATCGAATCCCGTACCAAGTCCAAGACGTTCGCCTTCGACGTCGTGTTTAATCGTGAATTCGCGATGGAATAGCTCGGGGGTCCGCCGGCTCGGCTGGTCCATCGTAGCCGGCCTCATCGTCGCCTGCGGAGCCAAGAAGGCACCCGGCAAAGGCCCTGGTGGAAAACCCCCGGCGGATCCCGCTCAGGCGGATGCTGAAGAGCTGGGCCGGGCGCTCTTCGACGCGGTCGACCGCGTCATGTCCTATCGCAGTGCCCACCAGAACAAGCTTCCTGCTTCTCTTCGGAGCGCGGGCATCGACAGCCTGGGGCCGGCGATTGTCCTCCGCTACACCAAGTCCGGTTCGTCTCCACTGGTGACCGCCGTCTTCCGACGGACTGCGGATCGGCAGGTAGTCAATTGTGCCGGGACTAACGACGTGCTCGAGGATGCCAGCCTGCACGAAGGGGCGTATACCATAACCTGCACTATGGCAGGCGGAGGAACCCGCGGCTTTACGGTGGGTCGCCCCCCTTCGGAATAGCCTTCCATCGCACTCTCCGATGATCGAAGTCATCCAGATCGCCCGGCTCCTCGTCGCCTTCGTGTGTCTCGGCGGGGCGGTGATTGCCCTCACCCACTGGGCGGTGAAGACCAAGAAGCTGAGTCCGTTCGGCGGCTTCGCCCGAGGTATTCGCAAGATCAGCGATCCAATCATCAATCCGCTGGAGCGCCGGATCGTCCGATCCGGAGGCAACCCGGTGAATGCGCCGTGGTGGCTGTTCTGGATTGTCGTGATCGGCGGATTGATTTTCCTGAGCCTGTTGCAGT
Organism: Gemmatimonadales bacterium; assembly: GCA_036558125.1. Classification (GTDB taxonomy): domain Bacteria; phylum Gemmatimonadota; class Gemmatimonadetes; order Gemmatimonadales; family GWC2-71-9; genus DATBGE01. The sequence continues at coordinate 117,289 of DATBGE010000146.1, forward strand.
GGTCGCTGGGGACGCTGGTCTCGCTGGGATACGCGGCGCAGGCCGGACCGCGGGGAGTTCTGCGCTTCGTGGTGGATGGGCTCTTCGGGCTGTTGATCGCCTGCGTGCTCATCCGGGTCATTGCTTCCTGGCTTGGCATTTCGACCTACTCGCGGTGGATGCGGCCGATCGTTTTTCTTACCGACTGGCTCCTCGAACCGCTGCGTCGCCTGATTCCCCCGCTTGGAATGTTCGATATCAGCCCCCTGGTCGCCTGGCTCCTCCTGATTCTGGCACGCTCATTCGTGATGGGGCTTCTGTAGAGGATGCCGCCGGTTGACCCGATGCCCGGTGGAGTCAGGCTCACGATTCACGCTCAGCCCCGCGCGGCTCTC
>DATBGE010000147.1:0-7093 GCA_036558125.1 Gemmatimonadales bacterium
CGATTGGTTTCACCCGAGGGACAGCGGGCCCGACAGGAGCCGGACCCGCTGAAGCTGCATCGAACGCCGGGTAGTTCAGCTGATCGGATACAAGGTCGGCATGTCGAAGGTATCTTCGGTGCCGCCGCAGGTCGGATGGCCGAAGCCGCTCGCGCTCACTCCGCCGGTGATGTCGTAGATAATGTCATCGGTGCCGGCATCGACCCCGCCCGGCACGAAGTCGAGTGCCAGAGCATCACGCAACCGCCAGGCGATGTTGTGATCGGCGCAGGAGGTATCTCCGCTGACTCCCACCGCACCAATGAGCTCGCCAGCCGCATTGTACAGAGCGAGTCCGCCACCGAAGACGTTCACCCCACCCGGCTTCTTCCCGACCATGAAGTCGTTCACGGTACCGTAGTCATTGATGTCGCCGCCGTAGACGACGTCGGTATTGACCGGATTGCTCTCCTGAAGACCGAAGAGACTGCCTCCAGGCTGGGTCGCGCTGTACAGGTTGGCGGTCGACAGCGCGAAGCCATTCAGGCTGAAATCATTGGCGGTATTCGCCTTTTGGGCCGAGATCGCCCGACTGCCGAGCCACTGGTCACCCACGCCGGCACCGCTATGCACGACAGCGACGACGACGCCCGCCCGGTCCACGACGGTCGCCCACATCGGGAAATCCAGTCCGCCGTTGGTCGAGGACACTGCGGTCTCGAGCGCGGTCTGGAGATCCGCCTGGGTAACAATCGGATCGGGCGTGAACGTGGGAATTGCCGCGTTGTTGTTGGTGATGTCATCACCGCAAGCAGCGACGAGGGCCACCGCAACAATCACCGCAGGGAGCCGCACCGGGCGGCTTCCCAGAATTGTCGACATGGAATGCACTCCTTCCTTCCGATACAGGAGTAAGAACCGACTGACTGCACCGCTCGATCACGACGCTCTGTGGGGCGGGGATCTGGCGAGGAAACGCCAATCGGGTGTCGGAGACACGATGAGGCCCGAGGCACGCGCGGAGACAGACGCGGCGGTCAGGCCACCGAGGAGGGGAAGAACTTCGGAATTGCTCGGATGCGCCGAGTTGTGAGACGTAGTGGCCATCCTGGCCCGGCGTGGGAAACCAAAGTGAGACAGCCGGTGGCCCGGGACAATAGGGACTTAGGGGAAGCCTCTCGGTGTAATCTCCCAGTAATCTCTGGAAATCCTCCTCAAGCGTTTCGCGTTTCTCCCGTGACCCGGCCAACGCGCGTTCTGACCCCTCGACGCTCTGCCAGTGGAGCCCGCACGCCACCCACCTCAGGGGCCGTCTGGTGGGCACCTCTGGGAGGTGGCGGTCTCCGCCTGCTAGATCCCAGCCCCAGTTATGCCGTAGGGATCAACAACCGGCGGCAAGTGATTGGGGTTGACCGTACGGTACCCGGCGCGGACCACGCCCTGCTTTGGGAAGCACCCAAGGTCCAGCCGACGTCGGAGACAGGATCCCAGAGATGACCCTGCGCCCCTCAGTCCGCGACCCTTCTGACAAACGCTACCAGATCCGAAGCAAATCGTTCCGGCTCTTCCCAGTGGGTCCCGTGGCCGGCGCCGGCGTAGACCACGAGCCTAGCATCGGGAACGGCCGCCACAATCGCTTCCTGGTCGCTGCGACCGAACACCGAGTCCTGATCACCCCACGTCACGAGAGTCGGCGCCATGACCTGAGCCAGCTCGTCGGAATGATCGACGTCGGCGAAGTCATGCCAGATCGATCTCCAGACCCGGGCTGGGAGCTTCCGACTCTCCTGGACAACCCGCTCGAGAAAGGTCGGCGGGATCGGCTGCGCCAGCGTGCTCGCCTGGAACTCGCGGACGAAGCGGGGATCCACCGGATCGGTCAGCTCCAGCACGGGCGCCCGCAGCTCGGACCACACCGGGTTCCCCCGCATCGCAGGACCCGAACCGATCAGCACCAGTCCAATCGTCCGATGGGGATAGTCCAGCGCGAAGCGTTGGGCGATGAGACTCCCCAGCGAGTGACCCACCACCACGGCCGAATCGATCTCCAGCGCATCCATGAACTGCGCCACATCCTCGGCAAAATCACTCGGCCGGTAACCAGCCGTCGGGCGGCCCGTGTTACCGTGCCCCCGCTGGGAGATGGCGTAGGCGTGAATCGAAGAAGGGAGAAGCGGCAGGACCGGCTCGAAGGAATGCCACGAGTCGCTATATCCGTGCAGCATCACGACCGGAACGCCCAACCGGCTTCCCTGCTCCACGTACTGCACCCTAACTCCTGTCGCCAGATCGACATATTTCACTTCGGCAAACATGGCTCAAGCTCCTGCGTGTCACACGGTTCGGTACGGCTCTACCATGTGATGCGCAGTCTGGTGGATTCCGCGGACATTGGGGTTGGTACTCAGTACCTAGTACCTAGTACCTAGTAACTATTGGGTTTCGAGTACGCTGGGCACGTCTCACGTCTCACGAGTTTGTGATGGTGGGGTTCTAGGAACAGGGAAAGGAACGGAGGACTGATCAGTCCCGCGGTTTGTCCCGCAGCTGGGTCCAGTTGCTGTCGGCCAGCTTGATGTTCCCCGGAATGTCCGCCAGCCACTTCTTCTGCACGTCCTTGCTGTAGTTCAAGTACAGCTTGTTGTCCACCACTCGGTAGGCTTCCGGATCAACGTCCACCTTGTGGCCGTGAGCAACGCCGTAGGCGCAGTAGCCGCCATATACGGGTAGGTATCGTGCGGGACTCGCGAGGAACGCGTCGCGGTTTGCCGTCGTGCTGAAACGGTAGGTGCCACCCGCGTAAGTGGCGGTAATGTCCGGCGATCCTTTCACCGGCTTCGCCGCGGTGAAGTACGCGACGGGATCATAGCCGCTGATGGCGACACCGGAACGGTTCACGTTGAGTTCCTGGGCCCCGGCCACCACGGGGGACAGGCCAACGGCCAGCGCGAAGAGGGCCGCGCCGACGAGGTGTTTCACTTTCACGTCTTTACACTCCTTGCTGAAGTTCCTGCCGGTTCCGCAGTGAACCGGGCCTCAGCAAGAACGCCAAAACGGGGACAGAGGTTCCCTTCCGCTTTGTGCAGGCCTATTGCCGACAGTGCGACCGGGCCCGCTTCGCATCCTGCAGACTATTGCCAACCTCCGGCGCGATGTGGCCAGCAGCCAGATCCCACACACCTCCAGGACCGGCGACGATGAAGCGTCGGAGGGCGCTGTCGACAGGCGCTGCTTCGGTGGCGAGCCAGAGGGCTGCTGGCAGGGCTCCCCACTTTCGGTCGAACGGGCCCGACGAGAGAGTCGCGAGGAGGGGCGCCGCAGTAGCCGAATCGGCGCAGGCGAGAGAGCGGAGATTGGACGCGAAGCGGGGTTCGAGGACCGTGAGAATCTCTCTGGCCCTGCTGGTGAGTTTGCCACTTGAATCGACCCACTGACTGGACAGCGAGTAGTAGTTGCCGAGTCCTTCGGTCCAGATGTCGAACAGTGCCGCATCGAGGGGCGACTTGATGGGCCACGGGTGAGCCGTCAGCCACGCCTTCTGGAGGATGTGGGAGAACTCGTGGCGGAAGAGCCGGTCAATTCGGAGGGCGTTAGCCGGATCGTTCGAAGCACCATACAAAGCGAAGAGCCGCGACAAGTCGAAGCCGATCGTGTGGGGATCAGCGGTGAACGCATCCTCCCCGCCCCGGTTGCCCAGGATGATTCGGACGACTGGCGGCGGCTCGGCAGGAGAATAGAGTGAGGCGATCGGTGCGGCGAAGCCAAGCCAGGCCGGTTGGCGAGCGCGGATGAGGGAATCCCAGCTCGCCTCCTCCGGAGCGAGGAGTTTCCTCAGCGCGGCGACGGAGTCGTACTGGGCAGCATCGAGGCGGGAGCGGAGGATCGCTAGCCAGTCGTCCGTCGAGCGGCCGTCCCGAGTAACCGCCGTGACGACGACGATATCGGGCGCCGGCCGCCCTTGAGAAAAGAGCGGCGGCGCGCACAGCGGAATCAGGCCTGCGCCTACAATCACCCTATAGTTACGCCACACGGCTCATCGCGGCCGCTCCAGCCATTGTTTGGCGTCAATTCCGGCTACCAGGAGCCACAGGGTGAGGGCGCCTTCGCCGAGGATCCCTACAGCCATGTTGTAGGGGGCAAGGCTACTCGCGCGTGTCGGGGACAGATAAGTCAACCAGCCCAGACCGCCTATTGCCATGAGCACGCCGAAAAGTCGGGGAAGAAAGTTCGAGCGAAGAATCAAGTATCCGATCAAGAGGCAGTAGAGCCCGAAGAATACCAGGGGGCTGACGGGAGCAGCGAGCAGGTGCAGGGTCTTGAGAACTGTGATGCCGCATCCCAGAAGGCTGCTGATCGCTGCTAGTAGGGAGATGGCTTCGTCCACCGGCAAGAATAGGCGATTAAGGAGCAGCGTCACTACAACGTAACAGGCAGTCGAGATGAGAAGGACGATGGACCCCAGCGTTCCACGAGCGACGAGAGCGGATGCTCCGGTCAGGATGTTGAGCAGGTAGAAGATACCGGCAAGCCTGCCAGTGGAGCGCAGTGATGTTTCTGCGTCCAAGCTGACGGACATGGGTCTCCTTACCCGAAAAGTTTGGAAGTCATACGACCCCGGCCGCGAGAGTTCCGCGCCGGGCCAGACCGCGCAACGCCAGGACTCGGCGTTGTTCATATATACGATTGTAATCTGAAGTTGACTCTCGACCTCCTCGCTGCAGAAGCAGCCGTGACCGGCCGTAGCTCCAGCTTACCTACGGGTACCGGAGAGGGGAAGGCTCCGAGGACGCGCCGGCTGACCCTCAGCGACTACCGCGCGCTAGTGTGCAGAAGTGCCGGCCACGTTTCCGGCCTGAAAGACCCCGACTCCTCCTTTGGTGGCATCGGCGAAGGCGTGGGTGACGAAGGGATACAGGCCGGGCTCCGCGAGCTTCAGCTCGAAGATGGCACCGCCACCGACCGGCACATTCCAGGTCTGCATGCCCTGAAACGGCTGCCCGAATCCGTCGGCAATCACCTTGTCGAAGATGGCGCCGACGACGTGGAAGGAGCTGATCCGGTTCGGCCCGGCGTTGACGACGTACATCCGGATCAGCTTCTGGTCGGCGACGGGGATGGGATGAGTCGCGTAGCGTGACGCCACACCGTTGAACACGACATAGTCGGGTGAGGCGTTGAGCAGCTTCTCCCAGTCCATGCTGTGGACCGAGTCCTTGCCCGCGGGCGGCCCCATGTAGAACTCGCTCTGCACAACCACGAATTCCTGGGCCGGCGGGCGCGGAGTCCGGGGATCGACGATCAACGCACCGTACATCCCATTGCTGATGTGGGCCGCGACCGGGGCGGTGCCGCAGTGATACATGAACGCGCCAGGCACCCGAGCCACAAACTGGAAATGGATGCTGTCTCCCGGCATCACATTCCGGTACGCCCTATCGGGCGCGATTTCGGCGGCGTGGAAATCCATCGAGTGCGGCATGATGGCCCCATTAACGAGCGTGAAGTCCAGCGTATCACCAACCCGCAAACGCAGCGTCGGGCCGGGGACCATCGAATCGAAGGTCCAGGCGTCGTACACCACGCCCGGCGCGACCTCATGTCGCACGTGGGCGGTGACGAATCGGACGTGCCGATGGGTCTGCTTGGACGGTGGCGGAGCGTCGGCTGCGCGATCCGGGGCGGTGAGTGCCGGGCCAATCGGGGCCTCGCCGTGGGAGACCGGTGAGGGCGACTGGGTCGGTGCTGCGGTGGCCTGAGCGGACGGTTGCTGGGCTGCTTGCTCGGAGGCCTTCGGAGCGGGCTTCTGACAGGCGGCCAGCAGCAGCGGCAGGAGTACCCAGTGTCGAGTGAACATCGCCCTCTCCAGCAGAATATCAGGCGAGGTGACGCCCCGCCTCCACGACGGAGAGGGGGCGGACCGAAGAGGTCCTTATTTCGTGCGAGACGACGGTGGCGGAGAAAGAGGAGGCGCCGGCATGGGAGGAGCGGGAACCGGCTGAGTTGCCCCGGTCCCAACCCCATCCAGCGCACCGCCCCGACCGAGCAGCTGGGCCGCAATCACGGTCTGAATGACCCCCATGATATTGCCGGTCGCGGAGTCGGCCGCACCTTGGCCCTCGTGGGCAATGGTGACGAGCTTCGCCTCGGCGAGCGCGTCGGCGATGGCGGGTGCTATCTGGGGCAACATCTCGATCTGACGATACCGGAAATAGCTCTCTCCTCCCGCCTGGATCGCCTCGTTCACCTTCCGGATGCTTTCCGCCGTCGCGTCCGCGATGGTCCGGATGCGCACGGCCTCCGCATCCGCCGCCGCAACCGCCTCGATCTTGACCCGCTCTGCGTCGGCCCGGGCCTGGGCGATCTGGGTCGCATCGAGCTCGGAGCTTCGCTGCACGGCCAGGGCGTCCTGTTTCTTGGCTTCGGCCTGCGCGATGAGGGCGGCGTTGGACGCCCGGGTCTGCTCCAGCTCGCGCTGTTTGTCGGAAATGACCCGCTCCGCCTCCAGCTGCGCTTCCTTCGCGCGGCGGGACTGCTGGGCGGAAACGATGTCGGCGTTGGCCTGAGCCTCGGCGGCCGACTGGCGACGCCTCGCGTCGGCGACTTCCGATTGCACCACCTTGATGTTCAGCGAGCTGAAGATGAGCCCGAGATCGGTCAGCTCGCGAGAACACGCTCGACGAATGATGACTGCGAGGGGATCGTCGTCCTCCTCGGCAGCCTGGACCGCCAGCGCGGCCGAAGGCACGGTCACAGCTGAGCCTTGAGTCGATGCGGGAAGAGCCTTGACCGGCGCCGTCTTGGCGGAGAAGAGCTGGTCGTGAGTCAGCAGGTTGATAGCACGGCGCCCCGAGCTGGAGAGCAGATCGGTCAAGGTGCTCATCTGATCCACTTCGGGCTTGGAGAAGAACCGGTTCGCCGCGGTCTTGATCAACTCATCGCTGTCGCCGATGGAGACGATGGCGCTGGCCAGCACCCTGACCTTGATCGGCCGCGGGATTCCCGCGTCATCCAAGTCGGCGGTCTGGTCGGTGATGTCCAGATCGACGTTGATCACCTTGCTCGAGATCGTGGTTCCCTTGGTGAAGAGGGGAACTTCCTTCGACTTGCCGGGACC
>DATBGE010000148.1:0-9568 GCA_036558125.1 Gemmatimonadales bacterium
GCCTTGACCGCAATGGCCGCAAGATCGTCAGCCCGAACCTCGGCCAGCGCACCGCCGGCTCGGCCCACAGGGGTACGTAGCGCAGTTGTTATGAAAGCATCAGTCATTAGCAAATTTTCAATTATCAATTTTCAATTGACAATTTCACAGCCCCACCCACACCGTCTTCGTCTCCATATAGCCATCGAGCGCCGTCCGCCCCAGGTCCCGCCCGAAGCCGGACTGTTTGTAGCCGCCAAAGGGAGCTGCCGGGTCGTAGATGTTGTAGGTGTTGATCCAGACAGTTCCCGCTCTGATCGCGTGCGCGACCCGGTGCGCCTTGGAGACGTCGCGGGTCCAGATGCCGGCCGCCAGACCGTACATCGACTGGTTGGCGAGATGGACCGCTTCTTCGACATCGTCGAACGGCAGCACGGCCAGGACCGGGCCGAAAATCTCCTCGCGGGAGATCGTCATCTCCGGCTTTACGCCGTCAAAGATCGTGGCCTCGACGAAATAGCCCTTGCCGTTCACCTTAACCGCGTTGCCACCGGCCACGACGCTGGCGCCTTCCGACTTTCCTTTACCGATGTAGCCCATCACGGTCTCCTGTTGCTTCTTGGAGACCACCGCACCGAGGCGAGTGTTCTTGTCGAACGGGTCGCCGGGGACCAGCTTCTTCGCCCGCTCGGCGAGCTGTTCCACGACCTGATCTTTCACTTTGCTTTCGACCAGGAGCCGGCTTCCCGCGGCGCAGACTTCTCCCTTGCCGTAGAAGATGCCGTTCTGGGCTCCCTTAACTGCGGCACCCAGGTCCGCATCGGCGAAGACGATGTTGGGACTCTTGCCACCCAGCTCCAGAGTCAGCCGCTTCACGGTGTCCGCCGCGTCCTTCATGAGCCGCTTGCCGACCTCGGTCGAACCCGTAAAAGAAATCTTGTCTACTCCAGGGTGCCGCACGAGCGCGGCTCCGGCGGTTGAACCGGCACCGGGAACGACGTTGAACGCTCCCGCCGGTAAGCCGGCTTCCCGCATCACGTCCGCCATGGCCAGCGCGGTCAGCGGGGTTTCGGTCGCGGGCTTGAGCACCACGGTGCAGCCGGCCGCGAGCGCGGGCGAGAATTTCCAGCCGGCGATGTTGAGCGGGAAGTTCCAGGGGACGATGGCGCCGACGACACCGACCGGCTCGCGGCGGATGTAGGTGAAGTAGGGCCCCTCGACCGGCACCGTCTCGCCACTCAGCTTGTCGGCCCACCCGGCGTAGTACCGGAGGGTCTCGATCGTCATCGAGACGTCGATCTTCGACTCGAAGAAGGGCTTGCCGTTCTCGACCGTCTCGAGCCTGGCGACCTCATCGAGCCGGGAGGCGAGAATGTCGGCCGCCTTGGCCAGCATGGCGCCGCGCTTCCGGCCGGAGAGCTTTCTCCATTCGTCCGACTCGAAGCAGGTCCGCGCCGCCCCCACCGCCGCGTCGACGTCCGCCGAGTCTGCCGCGGCCACCTGGGCCGCGACCTCTTCGGTCGCCGGGTTGATGACGTCGAACTTCTTCGCCCCGGAGGCGGGGCGCCATTCGTTGTTGATGAACAGTTCGGTATTCATCCGCAGCCGTGAGAAGGTGGCTGTTAGCCTATTAGCTGTTAGCAATTACCAATTACCAATTACCAATTTGCAATTACCAATTGTCTACTTGGCCTTGAACGTCGCCATGCGCTTCTCGGTATACGCCGCGATCCCTTCCTTCGCATCTTCCGACTGGAACAGCTGCTGCTGCAGCTCCCGCTCGATGGCCAGGGCACTCTCGAAGGGAATCTCGGCGCCTGACTGGACCGAGCGCTTGATGAGCCCGACGGCCTTCGAAGCCTTGTTGGGCGGGCAGAACTGCCGGGCGTAGAGCTGGACCTGGTCCCAGAACCCCTCGGGATCCAGGACCTGGTTCACGACACCCAGCTCCTGCGCCATCTCGAAGGAGAAGGTCTCGCCCGTCGCCATGAGCTCGATGGCCTTCGACTTGCCGACGATGCGGCAGAGCCGCTGGGTGCCGCCGGTCCCCGGCAGCACGCCCAGGTTCACCTCGGGCAGGCCGATCTTGCCCGCGTTGCGCTTGGCGATGCGAAGATCACACGCCATCGCGATCTCGAGCCCGCCGCCTACGCAGTGCCCGTTGATCGCGGCGATAGTGAGCTTCGGCGTCTGCTCCAGGCGATTCAGCGTCTCGTTGGCGTGGAGACAGAAGAAGTACTTGAACCGGGGGGTAACGCTGTTGAGCATCCCGATGTTGGCCCCGGCGGAGAAGAACTTCTCGCCATGACCGCGAATGACGATCACGTGGGCGTCTTCCGCCATGCGGGCGTCGAGGATCGCGGCATCCAGCTGCCGCATCATTTCATAGGTATAAGTGTTGGCCGGCGGATCGTTCAGCGTGATGATCGCGAGCCCGTCCTCGACTTCATAGTTCACCAGCACCTTGTCGGTGGGGGTCGGGGCGCCGGGACGCGGGGTGGCGGTGGCGGTCAAGGGGCTTCCTCCGTTAGGGAGCAGTAATCCGTGGAGCGACATGGGAAACCGGCGCCGTGTACCCGGTCAGGAACAGGCGGGACATTTCCTCACCCAGCTTTTCGGGCGGGAGCGGGCCGGTGGGATGATACCAGGTGTAAATCCAGTTGATCATGCCGAACAAAGCCCAGGCCGCGGTCTGCCGCGAGATCTGGGCTTCGGGAACCTGGTCGAGCAATTCGTGGAGCAGGTTGGCGTATTCCCGCTTGCGCCGGCGTAACTGCGCCCGCATCGTCCCTTCCAGCTCATCCGATTCGTGGGACAGGACCTTCATCTCGTCCATGTGCGCGGCGAAGAACGTCACGTGATGCTGAATGAACGCAGCGAGCCTCGCCTCGGGTTCCTCTCCCGCCTGGGCCAACGCCTCGCGGGCCCCGGTGATGACCTGAGTAAAACAGCGGTCCTGGATGAGGTAGAGGAGTTCCAGCTTGCTGCTCACATAATGGTAGATGCCGGCCAGGCTGAACCCGCTGGCTTTGGACAGGTCCCTCATGGAGGTGGCCTGGTACCCCCGCTCGGCGTAGGTCCGGGCGGCAACGGTGAGGAGATGCTGGAGACGCTTGTCGTAGGCGAGCACGGTCCGTCCGAACGTTCGTTCGGACCGGAAGCTAGGCCGCCCCTCCCGGGCGGTCAAGCTTAACGTTCCCAAGGCACCTGCGTCTTCCCAGAAATGCCCGTTCCGGCCAGTCCCACGCCGCCTGATGACGCCGACCTCGTCCGCGCTTACCAGGGCGGTAGCGAGGCCGCGGCGGCTGAGCTGGTACACCGGCATGGGGCACCGGTCGCCCGGTTTCTGGTGGGTCTTGGTGCCGACTACGCCGACATAGATGACTTGGTGCAGGAGACGTTCTTTCGAGCCTTTCGCCGGATCGCAGGCTGGCGGGGGGACGCCGGATTTCGCAGCTGGATCTTCACTATAGCGAGCAACTTGCTCAAAGACGAACACCGCCGCCGCAAGGCCCGGCGTTCGGTTCCGCTGGAGGATCATGATCTCCCCTCCCGGGACAATCCCGAATCGGCCTTCGCCCTGCGGGAGATCGAGCGACGGCTGGTGGACGCGCTGCAGACGCTCCCCCGGCTGCAACGGGAGGTGTTCCTGTTACGGGCCCAGCAGGGCATCGAGTATCCGGAGATCGCCACGACGTTGGGAACCACCGCGGGAGCCGCGCGGGTCCACTTTCACCACGCGGTGAAACGGCTCAAGGAGATGATCGCATGACCTCCTGTGAGGAAATGCTGGAACGGATGCCGGCCATCGCCCTGGGCGAGGGGCAATGGACAGAGGAAGAGGCGACGCATCTGGCAGGCTGCCCCAGCTGTCAGGCCGAATGGTCCTTGATTCGGAGCGCGGCGACGGTTGGAAGCCAGGCTCCGGCACTCGATCTGGACAAGACAAGCGCCGCAGTCGTACAGCGTCTTCGTGTCGAGCGTCGGGAGAAGCGCTTCCGCCGAGCTGGGTTGCTGACCGGGCTCGCGGCCGCGGCGGCGGTGGAACTGGTGGTGTGGAGCAGGGTCCCGCACCGCGCCGAGCGGACGGTGCCTGAAGCATTCCGCATCCCGGTCGCGGAGCTCGACTCGTTGGACAACGGAGAATTGCAATCGGTGCTGCAGGATCTCGATGCGCCGCTCGGCACCGGCACGCTCAACAACACGCCGGGTCTGGGAGACCTCGACGATGTACAACTGGAGCGGCTGCTTCGCTCCCTGGAGGGCTGATGCGGAACTTCTGGTTGGTCCCCTTGATGTTCGGACTGGTCTCACCGCTGGCCGCTCAGGACTTGAGTGACGACCCGAGGGCGAGCGACCTGCGGCGACAGATCGAGGAACGCTTCACCGCCCGCGTGAAGGAGGAGCTGGCGCTCACCGACCAGCAGACCACCCGGATGAAGTCCACGGTGCGGGACTGGTTTCTCAAGCGGCGGGACATGGAGGACGAGAACCGCCAGCTCCGCGATGCGATGGCAGGCCAGCTGCGGCCCGGTGTGGCGGCGAACAAGGACAGTGTGGCCAAGCTCACCGACGCCATGCTGGATCTCAAGGTGCGCTACGCCCAGAGCTTCAAGGATGAAATCAAGGAGATGTCGGCCTACCTGGACCCGGTGCAACGGGCCCAGTTCATGGTCCTGCGGGAGCGGTTGTTGGAGCGAGTGCGGGAAGTGAGGGAGCAGCGGGACGACTCGACCGGGCGGATTCGCAGGCGACAGCAGCCGTGACCCTCAGCGTTTGGGCCGCGGCCGCGGCTTGGAGCGCCGTTTGCCGAAGCGGTTCTGGTAGAGGTTGGCGGCATAGTTGATGGCATCGTGTGCCGCCTTCGCGTTCTCGAAGCCCCGGGTCCTCGTCGTCACGCCTTCCAATCGACCATCTTCTCCGAAGTCCCCCCACCGCCCAAGAACTCCACCGATCGCTGCGCTGCCCGATTCTCCAGGCACGCTGGCGCGCCTTCCTCTCTCTCGGCACATTGACGATGGCTGTTCGGCCCACGCCCCATGGCGACACCTCCGTTCTTCCCCGCGGCAATCCATCGCGACCCTTGCGGTCCGTCGGCGCGCAGTGCGCTGCCAAACCCGGTCCCCCTCGCCCTCCTGATCGCTCTCCTATGGAGAGCACCGCCTCTCGCGGCACAAGGTGTCACCAGCGCAGCCATCGAGGGCAGGGTTGTCAGCACGGATAGCTCACCCCTGGAGCAGGCGGTCGTCCAAGTGACCAACACCTCCAACGGTGAGCGGTGGCAGACGGCGACCAGTGCCCGCGGCCGATTCTTCATCGAGTACCTCTCGGTGGGGGGGCCATACCGAATCGAGGTTCACGCGGTGGGGTACCAGCCGGCCCAGCGGGATTCCATCTTCCTCGCCCTCGGCCAGCGGCTGACCGCCCAGTTTGTTCTGGTGCCGGCGATTCCCCAGCTGGAGGAGATTACCGTCACCGGCAAAGCTGATCCTCGTTTCAGCTCCGCGCATACCGGACCGGCCCAGATCATCTCGGATAGCATGATCGCTCGGCTTCCTGTGAGGGTTCGCGCCTACACTGAGTTGGCCCTCCTTTCGCCCCAAGTCACCATAAGCCCGAACGGCGGATTGTCCTTCGGCGGCCAGCACGACCGGTTCAACAGTATCCAAGTCGACGGGGTGACCAACAACGACCTTTTCGGCTGCGCCTGCTCCGGCACCGGCACACCAGGATGGGCCGTGGGGCTCAACACGTTCACCCCGGAGGCGGTGAAGGAACTCCAGGTCGTCAGCGCGCCGTTCGACGTGCGCTACGGCAATTTCGCGGGCGGCCTCATCAATGCCGTCACCCGCTCGGGCTCGAACCAGGTCGAAGGTTCGATCGTCGGCTACATCGAAGGCAGCGCTCTCTCCGGCTCGAGCGGCAACCAGGTAAACGACTTCAGCCGCGGGGAGTTCGGCCTCACTCTTGGCGCCCCGATCGTGCGGGACCGGGTGGCCCTGTTCGTCAATGCTGCGGTGCAGCGGCAGGTCTTCGACCAGTCCGTGCCCGCTCCGGGCAGCGACACGACGGGCGGCGCCGATTCGGCCGGGGTGGGAATCCGACATCAGAGCCTGGTACGTTTTCAGAACATCCTGCGGAGGGACGGCGTTGAGCCAGGCGCCTTCACGCGAGGGGACTTTAGCGCGCCGACTCAGAATTTCTTCGCCAAGCTCACGGTCCAACTCGGGGTGAACAGCCGCCTCGAGCTGTCTCACAACTACGGTCACGGCACCGCCCGGGACGAAACCGGCCCACGTAGCCCAGGTTTCTATGGCCTTTCGTCGAACGGGCGCGAGACCCCGGAGACGGTCAATGCGACGCGGATGGCCTGGACTGCCGCTCTTGGAAGTCACTACTCCAACGAGCTTCTCCTTGCCCGGGTGGAGGACCGGCGGACCTGCCACCCGAATTCGGGTTTTCCGGAGGTTTTCGTAGCCGCCGATGCTGGCGGCATGAGCGCCGGCACGGCCGATTTGTGCCTCGGTCTCGAGACCGGCTTCAAGATATGGGAGCTGACCGACAACTTCGGCGTGACGGCGGGCAGCCACCGCTTGACTTTCGGCACTCACGGTGAGCTGATCGATCTGGTGGACGACGCGTTGGTGTCCCCGGCGGGCCAATGGACCTTCGAAAGCCTGGACTCGCTGGAGCTGGGCCAGGCGTCTTCCTATGCTCGCGACCTTGCCGGCCCCGCGGGTGCTCAGGTTGCGTTCCAAGTCAGGCAGATCGGCTTCTACGTCCAGGATCAGTGGGTGCCGACCAGCCGTCTCACCTTGACGGCCGGCCTTCGGCTCGACGTTCCATTCCTGCCCACACCACCTGTTCAAAACGCAATCGCCCTGAATACACTCGGGATCAATACCGCTCTGACCCCAAGCGGGAACATTCTCTGGGCGCCGCGGTTAGGCGTGAACTACGACCTGTCCGGGAAGGGCACCACGGTGCTCAGAGGCGGGGTGGGCCTGTTCGCGGGCCGTCCGGCCTATCAGTGGTTCAAGAATGTCTACAACACCACCGGGGCCAAGACGCTCCGTCTTGTCTGCCAGGACTCCGCCACTCCGAGCTTCACTCTTGATCCAGGAAACCAGCCCTCCGCGTGTGCGGTGCCGATTCCCCAGCGCAGACCTCTCAACTACTTCGACCCCGACTTTCGCTTTCCCCGCAACCTGAAGCTTGCCGTTGGCGTCGACCATCTCCTGCCCGGGGGCATCGTCGGCACGATGGATTTTCTGTACACTCGCGGCGTAAACACCTTCAACATCGTGGATGTGAACCTCACCGGACCGGTTGCGACCGCAGCGGGCGAAGGTGGTCGGGCGATCTATGGTACGATCGATCCAACGACAGGCGAGGCGGCGCCGAACCGGCGAACCGCCGCCCTGGGCGGAGTCTACGAGATCCGCAACGGCAGCGGCGATCGCGCCTACTCGATCACGGCCCAGCTTCAGAGAAGGTTCCCCAACGGGATCGAGTGGAGCGCGGCCTATACCTATACCAACGCGAAGGATCGGATGAGCACCGACGGCGACCTCGCCATCACCAATGCCAGCTCAACGCCGGTGAACGGTTCATTGGAGCATCGGGAGCTTGGTACATCGCTCTGGGAGACCCGGCATAAGGTCACCCTAATGGGTGCCGCCGATCTCCCACTGGGATTCCGATTCTCCCTCACCTACAACGGAATCTCCGGGGCACCGTTCACCTACGTGCTGCTGGGTGATCCCAACGCCGATGGGTTCGCGCCCGGTGCGTCCTTCGGTGTGTCGAACGATGTCGTATACGTTCCGAGGGACGCTGCCGACATCACGCTGGCCGACCCGGCGGAATTTGCATCTCTCGACCGCATCATTCGGGGCGAGCCCTGCCTCCGGGATCAGCGTGGCCGTCTGCTCCAGCGTAACAGCTGCCACAATCCCTGGGGGCACGACGTGGAGGCACGAGTCGCGAAACGGTTCCCTCTTGCCGACCGTCGGGTGCTCGAAGTCACCGCCGATCTGTTCAACGTGTTGAACTTCCTGGACGGCGACTGGGGACTGGTCCGGCAAACCGAAGCTCAAGGCAATGGGAATGCCGTTCCGCTGTTGCGCCTGGTAGGCTACGACGCCGCGCACGGCCGGGGCATATATCAAGTGGTCCCGGTGTTCCGCCAGATCGACCAGGGCTCGCGTTGGAGCGTCCAGCTCGGCGGCACCGTGTTCTTCTAGGGACTGTTCGACCAATGGGCCGAGTCAATTCTCCGGTTCGAGCAAGGTTTCGTAGGGTGGATACCCTCGCAGCGGTGCGAGCAGCAGGTCGGTGTGAAAGGCGTGGGAGGGACCCAGGGGGAGCATGCCCCGAGCGCTCGCGTCCCGGAGCAGGGTAACGGCCTCCTCCCGTCGCCCGAAGCCTGCGGCGATGTGAGCACGAGCGACGATCTGGGCACCTCGTATCGTTGGAGTACTCAGGGGGCGGCTACTGGCCTCGGCCAGGATCTTGTCGATCCTTTCGGCCTTGCCAGTGTCAGCCTGCAGCACCGCCATCCGCGCCTGTGCTTCCAGCTTCAAAAGGATGTCGGGATTGCTCGCGGCGATCCGCTCGAGTGCGGCCAACTCCGGTTCCTTCCGGCCGAGCACTCGGTTTGCCAGGGCGATGTCTTGTAGTCGGCTCGAATCGACATCGGACCCGGGTTCCAGCCGAGCCAGAGTACTCTCGGCAGCGACCATCGCCCAATCCTGGTGTCCGTGGGCCACGAGTTCGGTCGCTATCGTAAGAACTGATGGCGCATCCGAATCGATGGAGCCTCGCGCGAGTATGCGCTGAATCAACTGCAGCACCTCGGGTCCCCGCCCGAGCCCACTCAGCGCCCGTCCCCGTATTGCCAACCATTCCGCGCTCGCGGAGTCACGCCAGCGATCGGTGATGTCGATCTCCGCATCATAGTGTGCCAGCATATGCTGCGAGGCGGCCATCGCCGACCAATAGGCTGCGCGGCCCTGCTCCGGGGTCCACCTTCCCGTGAAATCAACGTCGGGGTTGAGAGGAACCAGAATCTGCTTCGCTGCCCGAGGTTGGTTGGCAACTTGCAGCGCATTGGCGTACTGGCGGGTCGCCGTCAACGACCGGGGATATGCCTCAAGACGTTGCTCCAAAAGGTGAACCGCTGACTCCATATCGCCCTGGCATCGTGCTCTCAGCAGGTCGATGGTATACCGGTCCCACGCCGTCAAGCGTTCCCGACGGCGATCGAGGCTGGTACCGATAGAGTCGGTGAGGTCACAATCATCAAGCCAGGTTGCGCGATAGGCGAGCTGAACCAGGGGCGCTATGAAAGTCGAGTCCAGCCCGGCCGCCCGGCGGTAGTGTCCGGACTCCGCGTCCCAGTCGTCAAGCTTTCCCGCTCTGAGCCCGGCAACGAACTCACGGTACGCGGACAAATTGGGGGGCGGAATCAAGTCGGGATCGACCGGGAAAATTGGATTCGCTGGATTCACCAGTGCGCCGAGACCACCCGCGATCTCCTCCCGCAGAGCCTCGAGGGCGGCGGCGGTGTTCTCCACCGGGCCTCCTA
>DATBGE010000149.1:0-15108 GCA_036558125.1 Gemmatimonadales bacterium
GATCGAATATTCCTGGGGCGGCCAGCTGGGGTTCGCTCTGGACTATCTGCCCCACGCCGGCACCTTCGATGGGGTGCATTATGCCCTGGCCTACGCCGGCCACGGGGTTGCCCTCTCCAGTTACCTCGGACACCGGATGGGAGAGCTGCTGGCGGGCAGGAACGAACGCCCTCCGCTGTGGGGACTGCCGTTCGCTGCGGTTCCACTGTATCGCGGGCGGCCCTGGTTTCTGCCGCTCGCGGGCGTGTGGTTCAGGGTGCGGGATTGGTTGGGATAGCCGTCAGCCGTCCGCTATTAGCTGTTAGCCGTTAGCCAAGTACTGCACTTCTCCTTCCGGGAAGAGCCGACTGAGCACGCTGCGGCGGTCAAAGAGCAACTGATATCGGGCGATGTATGGCTGGCCCAACTGGGGAACGGAGACCTGCACAGGCACGAGCAAACAGTCGAATCTGGACTACCGCCTTGCCAAAGAAGGTGGAACCATGTCGCGTTCCCCACGGCGGACGAAATGAAGCGGCTTGAATATCAGAAGGACTTAGGCGCGGCGGCGGCGCTCTGGGATCAGACCTGGAGCGAGATCAAGAACGCATAGCGGGGAGGATCGAGTGCGGTTGCCAGACAGCGAGGTCCTGAAGCAAAGCGAGCGCTATCTCCGGCTCATCGGCGGCGCGGAAATGTCGCTCGAAGAGAAGCAGGCCTTCATCGCGGAGACGGTGGAGGCGTACGAAAAGCACGTCAACCGGGGGTTCATCGGCTATCGCAAGTCGGTCACTGAAGCCGGCCAATTCGCGGCCCTCGAATGGTCGGGACGCGGTGCGGTGCTGAAAGATCTGCTGGGCCGCGAGTACATCGACTGCCTCGGCGGCTACGGCATCTTCAGCGCGGGCATCAATCATCCCAAGATCGTGAAGGCAGTCACCGATCAGCTCCAGCGGATGGCGCTCAACAGTCAGGAGCTGCTGGAGCCCTGGCGCGCGGCACTCGCCCGGTTGCTCGCTGCCGTCACCCCTGGGCGATTGAATAACTGCTTCTTCATCAACAACGGTACCGACGCGATCGAAGGCGCAATCAAGCTGGCGCGCCTTCACACCAGGCGAAACACCTTCCTTTCCACCCTGGGTGGGTTCCACGGCAAATCGATGGGATCACTGTCGCTGATGGGGAAGGCCTCCTTCCGGGAGCCCTTCCTCGGTGGCCTGCAGGATGTACGGTTCGTGCCTTACGGCGACGCGAAGGCACTCGAGGCCGAGCTGGCCAAGGCCGAGCACGTAGGGACTCCGATCGCGGCGTTCATGGTCGAACCGGTGCAGGGAGAGGCGGGCGGCGTGGTTCCGCCGGACGACTATCTGCCGCGAGTTCGTGAACTCTGCACCCGCTTCGGCACATTGATGGTCGCGGATGAGATTCAGACCGGAATGGGCCGCACCGGGCGGTTATGGGGTGTGGACCACTGGGGCGTCGAACCCGACATCATGTGCATCGGCAAGTCGATTGGGGGCGGCGTCATGCCACTCTCGGCATTCATCTCCACCCCCGAGATCTGGGAAGTGCTGATTCCCAACCCGATCATTCACTCCACCACCTTCGGCGGGAATCCGATTGCCTGTGCGGCGGGAATTGCGGCGATTCAGGTAACACTGGAGGAAGACCTGCCCGGTCAGGCTGCCGTGAAGGGGGAATATCTCCTCGCCGAGTTCGGCAAATTGGTGGAGCGGTTTCCCCAGGTTCTGGCCGACGTCCACGGGAAGGGTCTTCTGATCGGAATGGAATTTCACAGCGATCCGATTGGCTGGAAGTGCGCCTCGGGATTGTTCAAACGCGGCGTGCTGGTGGCAGGCACCTACTCAAAAGCTCGTACCATCCGCATCGAACCGCCGCTGGGTATCCCGATGGATTTGTTGAAGGAGATGCTGAACCGGCTGGAGGACACGCTGAAGGAAGTGAGGAGTGAGAAGTAAGGAATAAGGAGTAAGGAGTGAGGAGTGAGGAGTAAGGAGTGAGGAGTGAGAAATAACGAAGGGGTGGTGGGCGCTGATGCTTGCCCTACCACCCCTTCTCACTTCTCACTTCTCACTTCTTACTTCTTCATCCGTTCATTCCCTCACTCGGCTTCCTTGCTCCCCCCGAAATCGTGGCCCCAGCTGATCGTGGCACCGAACCAGATCTTGGTGTCTTCCTGGTTCACGCCCGTCGGGCCGCTGGTGGTCTTGGTGATCTTGACGAACTCGTCGTTGTTGACCAGGAAGTGGAAGGACGGTGCGATCGACAGGGGACCTGCCGAGAAGGGCAGGGCGAGCGAAAAATCAAGGTGAGTCAGGCCACTCTCGTTGAAGTTGGCCAGTTCATTCGGGTCGCTGCTGTTGACCTCCTGTCCGGCGCTGAAGCCGGCCAGCGCGCCGATGGTGAGCGGCAGCTCGGGGGTCAGGGGAATGCCGTGCGAAACACTCGCCTCGATGTAGGCACCCTTGATCTTGTCCACGTCGTAATAGATCGAGAGCTTGGGGCTCAGGAAGACGTCGGCCGACACCTTGCCGTAGATTTCAATCGTATTGTTATCCTCGGTCAGCCCGGCGTCGTTGGGGTAGATGTACCCCGTAGCGCCCGGCGTGAGGGTGACTTTTCCGACCGGGATGCCCAACTCCGCCCACCAGTCGAATTCCGTCAGGTCGGGACCAGCCAGGCCGCCGCCTTCGCTGATGTCATCCGGCACATTGTCGTACTTGCTGGGCTCGATGTTCGCCCAGCCACCGACGGTGAGAGCGGTTGACGAGATCGGGAAGGTCAAGTAGAGGTCGGGCTGAATCACGAAGTTGTTGGTCAACGACAACCCTCTCCAGACGTAGGCGCTGTTGAAGGCAGCGTCTGCGCCCAGAGTCACCTGCGCGGTGGCGGAGCTCGCGAGCCCCAGGGCAAGGCCGAGGACGGCTCCTCCGACGATGAACGAGCGTCTCATGTGGTCTCCTCAGGTAAGTGAATAAAGAACCGGCCCGCTCTCACCCAAGCGGACCGGCGTTGGACCTTTTGTCCATGCACTAGGCGCCGCCGGTCGGTCTAGCCGAACGGATTGAGAAAAATTGCCTTTCGATTGTCAGGTAAGGACATAGCGCTATATACCGGGGCCGCCCAAGCCTGTCAAGCAAGGACCATCCCAGCCGATGGCAGGTTGACTAACCGAGTGCCAGACAGCACGTTGAGCCATCCATGGATGAACTCCCGGCCGGGCCAGCGACGGAAACTTTCGAGCAGACTCTGGGCGACCTCGTCAGTCAGATGAGGGCGCACCCCGGGGACCACGCGGCCTTCGCTGCCGCCCTGGACAGGGTGGTCGGCAGCGTAGCGGGTTCGCCCGCCACCATTGAGGCCGGTATCGAGAATACCTGGTCCCTGGATGGGGACGACCTCAAGGGACGGCTGCTTACCCGCGGGGTAGATGCTATTCGGGTGTCGGCCGGAGCCAGTCGGGACGATCTCCAGGCTTTGGCCCGGGCGCTGGCCGAGGATGAAGGGCCGCTTCCCAACACGCCTGGCGTGCAGGTTGATCTGATTCCCACGCTGGGTCAGATCCTCGGTACCGCACAGGGAGCTGACGGGGAGCCGTTCGCCGTCATTCCGGAGCGGACCTTTGCCGGCGATACCCCTCCCGTACTCACCGATCGAATCCGTTCCGGCGACCGGATCGCCGCTATGCTGCGCCAGCTGCTGGACATGGTTCAGGCTTCGGTGCGGCGTGGAGCCTGGCTCGAAGTGCTGCACAACGCCCAAGGGGTGCTCCGTCTCATCGGCGGCATCCCGGAGGAAGATCGGCGGGGCTATGTCATCGCGCTTCGTCGCACCCTGTCTCGCCCGGTGCTGCAGGCGCTGATCGAACAAGCGTATCGGGTGAACGAGGAACGGCCTCGGACGGTGGAGCTGCTCCGTTGGTCCGGTCTGGATTCGGCGGAGTTGATGCTGGAAAACCTTCGCGCGGCGGAAGCGATCGGCCCCCGGGCATTCCTTCTCGAGGCACTCGGAAGCATGCCGGATGCCTATCCGCTGGCCGTCGCGCTGCTCTCTAACGAGCGCTGGAGCGATCTCCGTCTCGGCGCCGAGGTCCTGGGTCGCATGGGCAACACCCGCGCGATCCCCGCATTACTCGGCCGAGCCAATCACCCGGATGAACGGGTACGCCTGTCCGTCATTGATGCCCTGGCCGGTTTCCGGGACAAGCGCGTGGTGGAGGGGCTGCGGCAGTTACTGAGCCATCCCTCGCCCAGGACTCGGGCGCACGCAGGGAAAGCGCTGGCCGGTCGTCACTCCGGCGCCATTGCGATGCCACTGCTCGCAGCTCTGGAGCAGGAAAAGGATCGCACCGTACGGGTAGAACTGCTTCAGGCGCTCGCCGGCATTGATGCGCCGGAGGCCGGGGCCGTGCTGGTCAAGGTCGCGACCGAGCGACGCGGCCTCCTGAGCCGCGGCCGCCCGACCTCAGAGCGACTCGAAGTGGTCAGCGCGCTCGCGAACGCCAAGACCGACGCCTCGCGGGTGGCTCTCTCCCGGATCGCGGCTGAGGCTGACGGGCAGGTGCGCGAGGCGGCAGTCCAAGCCCTCGACTCTCACTGACCCTTCGACATCGTTGTCCGCCGGTCCGCCGGTCCGCCGGTCCGCCGGTCCGCCATTCGCCATTCGTCATTCCTCATTCCGCTTCCCGCCCTCTCACATCCTCCCGATATCCAGATTCTCCACGTGCACGCTCAAATTGTGATTCATCCTGAGCCCCACGATCCCGTCGGTATCGACACTGTCTGCCGCGACTGAGTAAACCACCTGTCCATTGACCAGGAAACTCACTTTGCCCTTCACAACCTGGAGCGCAAGGTTATTGGCCACTGACCCTTCGCTCGAAACCATCTTGACCACAGGACTCGGAGTCCAATCCTTGGTGAGGTCGCTGGTTTCCGCCCCGTTGCGGCGCTTGACCTTGAAGGTGCCGTCGCCCCGAATGAGGAAGTAGGTGTACCGCTCACCTGCCCCCTCCAGGTTCTGCCCCCCGATGAACAATCCAAAGGCTTCCTCGTGCGACCCCCTCCCGGGAAACAGATGCATCCTGGACGTAACGCTGTACTGGGTCTTGGCCTGGTCCACCGGGCGGTAGATGATCGTCGAGCTGCCCGTGGTGACGTGCCAGCCGGGAGGCATCGCCTCGAACTTCACGGTGGTAGCGGGGGCATTCTCGTCCGTCCGGACCATCCAGCCTGGGGGGAACTTGCCGCCTCCCTCGATCGCCATGCTGTGATCGTGTTCCTGGGCATTGAGCGTCGCGGCGACGAAGGTGCTGATCAGGACTGCGGTCAGGGCGCGCATGGCTGGTCTCGCTGGCACGGTGGGTGGCAGATCTGAATGTTGAATCCTCGCCGGGAATCGGCTAAGCTATGTCTCGCCTCAAGCCCTGATCCCGGAGTGGACGATGGAAATCCTCGGTCGCATTTTCGCCGCTATCGGTGCCGGCGGCGTGCTCACGGCCCTGACCTTCGTGTCGCTGCTCATCGGCGTCCTGGTCCACGGAATGATTCTGCTGATGGCGGGAAAGCCGATCGACGACTACCTACGAAAGAAGGGCCACGAGGTTTTCGAACCGGGGAATCTCAAGTAATCGGCTTCTCCTCCTCCGCCTGTCCGCCCTCCGCACTCGCCGCCTTTACCGCCGCGTCGTAGTTGATTTTCAGGCTGCCAAAGAGTTCCCGCAGGCCCCGGATCTTCATCTGGTGCCCCCCTCCACGGCGCGCCATGGTACTCATCAGGCCCGCCGTTTCGGCGAGGCCGTTGAGGCTCATCTGACCCGCCCCCGACTTGATTTCATCCAGGGTGCGCCCGAAGCCGCGCACGACGGTCTCATCGGCCTGCATGTTGGCCATGAGCTCGATGATGCTGTGGATTTTCTGGAACTTCGGCGTCAGTCCCTGCAGGTAGGCCAGCTGCGCCTGCTGCCGTGCATTCAGTTTGACTCCCATGGCTGAACAATAGTACGTTGATGCCCTCGCGTGAAACCTGCTGGACTCCGCTTCGTCAGGCAGTCGTTCCGCGTTCCAAGTAGCGCTTTCGGCCCCCGGCCGTCCCCTCCATTACGAAGTGCGGTGATCCGATGAAGCTGTCGGATGTGTCCATCAGGCGCCCGGTGCTCGCCAGCATGCTGAGTGTCGGGCTGGTGGTCTTCGGTATCATCGGGTATTCCCGGCTACCAGTCCGGGATTATCCGGATATCGACCCCCCAATCATCTCGGTCACCACGGTTCTGCCCGGGGCGGATCCCCAGGTGGTGGAATCGGCGGTTACCGATGTGCTCGAAGAGGAACTGAGCACAGTCGCCGGCCTCCGCACCCTCACCAGCTCGAGCGCCGAGGAGGTCAGCAACATCACCCTCGAGTTCACCCTCGATAAGAACGTCGACGTCGTTTCCCAGGACGTCCGGGACAAGGTCTCCCGGGTCCGGGGCAGGTTGCCGAGAGACATCGAAGAGCCGGTGGTCGCCAAGCAGGAAGCCGACGCCCAACCCTTCTACTGGATGGCGCTTTCGGGGGCCAACTACGACCTCTTACAGCTTTCTGACATTGCCGACCGGCGGGTCAAGGCCCGGCTGCAGAGCCTCTCCGGTGTGGGCAGCGCCCAGATCTTCGGCGAGCGCCGGTTCTCCATGCGGGTCTGGTTGTCGGCGCCTCAGCTGGCCGCACGCGGGCTGACGGTACAGGACGTCGAATCGGCCATCCAGAGCCGCAATGTCGAGGTTCCCGCCGGCCGGATCGAATCGGACCGCCGGGAATTTTCGGTGCGCTCGTTGGGCGAGCTGAAGACGCCGCTCGAGTTTGAAGATCTTGTCGTGACCGACCAGGGCGGGCAGCCGGTGCGGCTCAAGGACCTGGGGCGGGTCGAGCTGGGACCACGGGATGACCGTAGTACCCTCCGCTTCAAGGGCAATGCGGCCGTCGCCATCGGCGTGGTGCGCCAGTCCAAGGCCAATCTGATTCAGGTCGCCAAGGAAATCCGCAGCGAGCTGCCAGCGATTCAGGCCTCGCTGCCGCCGGGCGTCTCCATCGAGACGGCGTTCGATGGTTCGGAGTTCGTAACCCGCTCGATCAGTGAGGCGGAGGATACACTGCTCATTGCGGCGGTCCTGGTCATCATCATCATCTTCGTCTTTTTGAGAAATCTCCGGGCCACGATCATCCCGGGCTTGGCGATTCCCACGTCGATCATCGCGACCTTTGCGGTGATGTATTTCCTGGGCTTCTCCATCAACAACCTGACGCTGCTGGCCTTGATCCTGGCGATCGGCATCGTGGTGGATGACGCGATCATCGTGCTGGAGAACGCCTACCGGCACCAGGAAGAGCTGCATGAATCACCCGAAGTCGCCGCCACCAATGGAACTCGGGAGATTGCCTTCGCGGTGATTGCAACCACGATCTCTCTGGTCGCGGTCTTCACGCCGCTTGCGTTTCTTCAGGGCAACACCGGACGGCTGTTCAACGAATTCGGTATCGCGGTCGCGGGATCGGTGATCATTTCAGGTTTCGTCGCGCTGACCCTGACCCCGATGCTGTGCGCCAAGATTCTGCGAGTGCCGCCCCGTCACGGAGCGTTGTTTCAGGTCTTCGAGAAGGGATTTCATGCCCTGACGACCGGGTACTCGCGCTCGCTGGCATGGACCATGAGGCATCGCCTTGTTGTGGTCCTAGCGGCCTTTGGAACCATCGGCTTTGCCTGGCTGCTGTTCAACAGTCTCAAGCGGGAATTCATCCCCGCGGACGACCAAGGCTGGTTCATGACGGCCACCATCGCTCCCGAAGGCTCGTCGCTCTCGTTTACCGACGGGTACCAGAGGCAGGTGGAGCAGATAGTGGCTAAGGTGCCTGAGGTCGAGAGCTACTTCAGCCTGGTGGGTTTCGGAGGGGTCAACAACGGGATCGTGTTCACCAAGCTGAAGGACTATAAGGATCGCAAACGCAGCGCGCAGCAGATCATCGGCGAGCTGCAGCCCCAGTTCTTCGGCATTGCGGGGCTCTTCGCCTTCGCGTTCAATCCCTCGGCGATCGGAGGGTTTGGTGGCAAACCGGTCCAGTTCGTGGTGCAGAATCCCGACTACTCGGCTCTCAGCACTGCAATGGATACGCTCGTCACCCGGGCGCGACAGATCCCCGGTCTGCTCAACGTCGACACCGATCTCCGGGTCAACAAGCCGCAGCTCAGCATCCATTTCGATCGCGATCGGGCCGAGGATCTCGGCGTGCCGGTGGACGCGATCGCTGGCACACTGCAGACCATGCTGGGGGGACGCAAAGTCAGCACCTTCACCCGGGACAACAAGCTGTACGACGTGGTGGTCCAACTCGATCCCGCCGAACGCGCGACACCATCGGATGTCTCGGGACTCTACGTCAAGGGACGGAATGATCAGCTGGTCCAGCTCTCCGCGGTCACCCGTGTCGACGAAGGTGTAGCGCCCAAGCAGCTCAACCACTACAACCGGATCGCGAACTTCACGATGGATGCGAGCCTGGCGCCCGGCTTCACCCTGGGTGAAGCGATCGACTCCCTGAACCGCCTCGCCAAGGAAGTCCTCCCTCGCGGCAGCACCACGGCTCTGGCCGGCGAGTCGCGGGAGCTGGAGGAGAGCGGGGGATCGCTCTACTTCGCGTTCATGCTGGCGCTGCTGGTGGTTTTCATGGTGCTGGCCTCGCAGTTCGAGTCGCTGCTCCACCCCTTTACGGTATTGCTGGCCGTGCCGCTCGCGGTGACCGGCGCGCTCATCGTACTGAAGCTGGCGGGATCCACCATCAATCTGTACAGCGAGATCGGGATGATCCTGCTTATCGGATTGGTCACCAAGAACTCGATTCTGCTGGTGGAGTACGCCAACCAGCTGCAAGAGAAAGGGCTGACCCCCGTGGAGGCAATGCTGGAGGCCGGCCGCATCCGGCTTCGTCCGATCCTGATGACCTCGGTGGCGACCATCACCAGTGCGATCCCGGTCGCGTTGGGCCTCGGTGCCGGCTCGATCAGCCGTCGTCCGCTGGGCTACGCCATCGTAGGTGGCGTGTTCTTCTCCACCGCGCTGACGCTGTACCTCGTGCCCGTCGTCTATACCCTGCTCGACCGGCTCCGCCACAGGAAAGAAGCCAAGGTTCCCGCGGTGGTTCCGATCGAGGAGGTGTCGTGATCCTACCGCTGCTGCTCCTGCTTCAGGCCGCGCCGGTAGCCCAGGATACGATCCCCCGCGTCACCCTGCGGGAGGCGCTGCAGCGCGCCGTCAAGTTGAATCCCGACTATGTCCAGTCTCTTGGCTTCCTGAATGAAGCGGAATGGGCCCGGACCGCCGCGCGCATCGCCTTCGTCCTGCCGGCTGTATCGGTGAGTCTCGACATCACCAAGTACTCCCAGCCGTTCTTCAACCTGGGCACCGGCGGCCTCCAATCGACCTCGGTGGTGTTCCAGGCCAATGCTCGTTACGAGCTGTCGGTTCGGAAGTTCACCGACCTCTCCCGCACGAGCGCCGAGCTCGAATCGGCCGATGCGACTGAGATGCAGCGGCGCTTTGCCGCGGCGATGCTCACGGAGCAGGCCTATTACAACGTGCTCGCTGAAGGAGAGCTAACGCGGTTCGCGCGCGAACGGATGGACCGCGCAGACGAGCAACTCGGAGTTGCCCGCGCCCGGGTTGAAACCGGCGCCGCCGTGCAAACCGACTCCCTCGAGGCTCGGCTCGAATTCACTCGCTCCCGAGTCCTTCTGCGACTGAGGGAAACTGCGTTGAGCGTGGCCCGCCTCGAGCTGGGCCGCCGGGTCGGGCTTCCCGGGCCGGTCGAAGCCGCACCGTTGGACACCACACGGGCGCCCGACCTCCCGATCACGCTGCCGGATGCAGTCACCAAGGCACTCGAACAGGGTCCGGACTATCGCGTGGCTCGGGCCAACGAGCGGGCGGCGAAGGCGTTCCTCAAGGGTCAGCAGGGCGCTTATCTGCCGGTCATCGTGCTCGACGGGAACCATTCCCGCTTCGACACCCAGGTGTTTCCCAACGCGGCGAATTTTTCCTCGCTGAACCTGGGCATCCGCCTGCCGATTTGGGACAACGGACAGCGCGAGCTGGCGATCAAGCAGGCCCGCACCCAGAGCGAGGTGGCCAAAGCGCTACGCAATGATCTCGAGCGGGCCGCGGCGCGCGACGTGACCTTTGCGTACGAGGGATACGAGACCGCTCGCTTCAGTACCGACCTCGCCGCGGAAGCCGTGCAGGTCGCCCAGGAGAACTATCGGGTGCAGGATGTCCGCTATCGCGCGGGCGCCAGCACCATCATCGATCTGTTGAGCGCCCAGAATGGATTGAGCGACGCCGAGGCCGTGCTGGTACAGGCGCGCTACGCCAACTTGCTGGCGCTCGCCGGGCTCGAAAGCATTCTTGGCGAGCGTCTGTTCCCGGAACGACTTGGAGAAGGCTTGTGATTCGCCTCATCCTGGTTCCCGCGCTTGCGTTGCTTCTGGCCTGCGGCAAGAAATCGGCGGCCGCCGGCGATGGAGGTCCCGGCGGCGGTGGTCCTCCTCCCATGCCGATCGAGGTCGCGGTCGCGAAGCAGGACACGGTTGTCGATGCGATCAGTGCCACCGGGCAGGTCGAGCCGGTGCAACAAGTGGAACTGCGGCCGGAAATCGAGGGGCGATTGGTCGAAATTCTGGTGCGTGAAGGATCGGAAGTCACAGCAGGCCAACCGCTCTTTCGCATCGACGATCAGGAGCTGAAAGCGGAAGTCGCCCGCGCCGAGGCCGATCGCGACCTGGCGACCCAGGCCCTGAAGCGGGCCCAGGAACTCACCCAGAAGAACGCGTCATCGACAGCCGACCTGGAGCGGGCCGAGGCGACGGCACGAATGACTCAGGCGCAGTTGGATCTGCTGAAGGTCCGGCTCGCAAGGACCACCGTCCGCGCTCCGTTCGGCGGCGTTTCGGGCCAGCGGTTCGTCAGCATCGGCGACTACGTGACCACGAGCGACAAGCTGGCGTCGCTCCAGACGGTGAATCCGCAGCGGATCGCTTTCGCGGTGCCGGAACGTTACGCCAGCCGGTTGAGCCGGGGCCAGCGGGTCGTGTTCCGGGTCGCGTCGCTCTCCGGGCAGGAGTTTCAGGGCACCGTGGATTTCGTGGATCCGGTGGTCCAGCTGCCGGCGCGCACCATTCTGGTCAAAGCGTTGGTGCCTAACGGGCGCCGTCAGCTCCAAGCGGGCATGTTCGTCGAAGTGCGTCTCGCGACCGAAGTACGGCCCCGGGCCGTCGTCGTTCCCGAAGACGCGATCGTGCCGCTGCAGCGCGCTTACTATGTGTGGATCGTCACCGATAACAAAGCCAGCCGGCACCAGGTTGAGATCGGCGTGCGCTCGCCCGGTTTTGTCGAGGTGAAGAGCGGGGTTCAGGCCGGTGAACAAGTCGTGGTCGGGGGCCAGGAACGCCTCGCGGAAGGTGCCCCGGTCATGGCGACGGTCGTCGAGCGCGGTCCGGGCATCCCCGGAGACAGCGGCGGACCGGCTACCAAAGTGGATAGCGGCGGAAAGGACTGACGGCTGGGCAAGTCACCAAGCGTCTTGGGCGGGTTGTTGCTGGCGGCGGCACTGGGCGGCGCACCCCTCACCGCGCAGACCACGCGGCCGGAGCGCACGCAATTCCGCGAGACCTCGACCCACGCGGATGTTCTGGCCTTTCTCGATTCGCTCCAGAAGCTCGGCGCCGGGCTTCGGATCGGAACTCTGGGCTCGAGTCCCCAAGGGCGGCGAATTCCCTACGTGATCGCCGCCCGGCCGATGGTGGATTCTCCCGGCTCCGCCCACCGCAGCGGTAAACCCATCCTGTACATCCAGGGGAACATCCACGCCGGTGAAGTCGAAGGAAAAGAAGCGGCGCAGATGCTGCTGCGTGATCTCACCCTCGGCAGCCTCCGTCCTCTGCTCGACAGCGTCATCCTGCTCGTGGTCCCGATCTACAACACCGACGGAAACGACGACTTCGCGCCCGGAGAGACAAATCGCCCGGGCCAGAACGGTCCCGCCATCGTAGGGCGCAATACCAACGGCCAGGGTCTCAATCTCAACCGCGACTATGTAAAGCTCGAAGCCCCCGAGACCCGCGGGGCACTGGCACTTCTGGCAGAGTGGGAACCCGATTTCTTCATCGATCTTCATACCACCAACGGCAGCTATCACGGCTACGCCCTCACCTACGCGCCGGGTCTCAATCCCAACAGCGGTCCGGCCAACGACTACGTGCGCGACCACTTCCTCCCGCTGATCAGAGAGCGGATGCGCAAACGGCACAAGGAAGAGGTCTTCTGGTACGGCAACTTTCGCAATCAGAATCCCGATTCCCTCGTGCAAGGCTGGGAGACCTACGACGCCCGTCCCCGCTTCGGGACCAACGCATGGGGCCTGAAGGGACGTCTGGCGATCTTGAGCGAGGGCTACAGCAACGCGCCGTTCAAGGACCGCATCGAGGCGACCTACAACTTCGTGCGGGAGATCCTGGCCCTCGCGGCCGAAGAGCGGGCGCGGGTGCGAGCGGTGGTCGAAGCGGCCGATGCCTGGCTGCCCGATTCGGTCACGCTGCATTCAGTACTGGGGCCACCGACCCAGCAGGATGTGATAGCGGAGATCACCCAGCCGGAGGGAGAAGGGAACGGCGGGTTCGCGCGGCGCAAGCGAAGCGGCGTCTATAGGACGATCCGGATGCCGGTCTTCGACCGATTTGTCCCGGCGCTGCGGGAAGCTCGGCCAGCTGCGTATCTGATTCCCCCCGAGCATGCCGACCTGGTCGCCCTGCTCCGGGTCCAGGGGGTGATCGTCTTCCGGTCCAGCGCCTGGCGAGGCAACGCGGAGCGGTTCACGGTGGACAGCGTGAACCTGACGGCCACGGTTTTCGAAGGCCACCGGGCCGTGGGCTTGGTCGGCCGCTGGGCTTCCGGTGAGGTGACGATGCCGGAGGGATGGTTCTACGTTCCGACATCCCAAAGGCTTGGCGTTTTCGCCAGCTACATGCTGGAGCCGATGAGTGAAGATGGCTTCATTACCTGGAACATCCTCGATCGGGACGTCGCGGTAGGTAGCCTGTTTCCCATCTCGCGCCTCCGTCAGCCCCTCGTGGCGCAAATGGAGATGGTGCAATAAGTTGCAAATCTCGAATTTGAGGTCTCAGAGGTTTCGAAACTGGGAACCGCGCACTGAGAAACTCATTACTAAGTACTAGGTAATTCTCCTCAGTCCTTTCCCTTCTCGACTCATGCTCAAGCCCGGCTCCCCCGCTCCCGACTTCTCCCTTCCCAGTGACGCCGGTGGGACCGTGTCGCTCAAGAGCCTTCGGGGCAAGCCCGTGGTGCTCTATTTCTACCCCAAGGACGACACCAGCGGTTGTACGGTCGAAGCGTGTGAGTTCCGCGACAGCTGGAAGACCGTCCAGGGACTCGGCGCGGTCGTGCTGGGTGTGTCGCCGGACAGTGCAGCGTCGCACCAGAAATTCAAGAAGAAGTACACGCTGCCATTCCCCCTGCTGGCCGACGAGGATCACTCGGTCGCGGAGGCCTATGGCGCCTGGGGGGAGAAGTCGATGTACGGGCGGAAGTACAAGGGGATTTTACGGACGACCTACTTGATCGATGGGAAGGGGAGCGTTGCCAGAGTCTTCGAAAAAGTGAAGCCCAAGGGCCACGCGAAGGAGGTCCTGGAGGCTCTGGAGGCCATGGGTTAGCGGCTTCCCAGAGTGACGGGCGTCACTTATCTAAGTCTAAAGGGCAGTTGACTGGGCGCAACAGAGGGAGATATTAGCCTCGATTGTCCGCCTCAAGGCCGGGTGCGGACCGTCGTGTTGGACAAGCCCCGTTTCGGGACGGGGCTCCGCTCAATTACGTATGGGAGGTCGCATGCGACTACTAGGTCGTACCTTGGCGGGCCTGCTGCTCGTTGCGGGTGCCGCACCGCTCGCCGCGCAAAAGCCCGGCGCCGTTGAAATCGGTGTATTCGGCCGGTTCAACAACACTGACGAGCAACTCCATTTCGACGATCGGACCGGCATTGGTGGACGGCTCGGCGTCTTCTTTGTACAAAACCTCGCGGTTGAACTGGATGGATCCTACAATCCGCTGTATACAGCCGAGGGGGATTTCGTTCGGTACATCCCGTGGCATGCTCGGCTGGTTTACAACGCTGCTCTTGGTGGCACCTCCGCAATCCTGCTCGGTGCGGGCTATACCGACAACTGGTTCCGTGAGGCCTATCAGGAGACCGAACACGGCATCGGCGGACTCCTCGGTTTCCGACTGGGCACCGGAGGGACGCTCTCCATCAGAGTCGATGGTACGGTCGACTACATCTTCAACCCCGAGAGCCGCTTCAGTCAGGATCCCCCGATCGGCATCCAGGGAATCCCCAGCATCGAGCAGGACGACAAGAACATCCACTGGGGCATTCAGGCCGGCCTCAGCCTCATGTTCGGAGCGTACAACAAGGACTCCGACAAAGACGGCGTGCTGGACAAGGCGGATCAGTGTCCCAATACGCCGGCCGGCGACAAGGTCGACGCCAACGGATGTTCGCTTGACTCCGACGGCGACGGCGTGAAGGACGGCCTCGATCAGTGTCCCAGCAGCCCGCCGGGAGACAAGGTCGACGCCAACGGCTGCTCGCTCGACACCGACAAGGACACCGTCCGTGACGCGATCGACAAGTGCCCGGACACGCCCGCCGGTGATAAGGTGGACGCCAACGGGTGTTCGCTGCCGAAGGACGCCGATGCCGACGGTGTGACCGACGACGTCGATCAGTGCCCAAGCAGCCCGCCCGGAGACAAGGTTGATGCAACCGGCTGCTCGGTAGATACCGACAAGGACGGCGTACGTGATGCTATTGATCAGTGCCCCGATACGCCCGCGGGTGACGCGGTCGATGCTAACGGCTGCTCGGCGGACAGCGACAAGGATGGCGTAAGCGATGCCAAGGATCGCTGCCCCAACACCCGTCCGGGTGCCAAGGTAGACGAAACCGGCTGCGAGTTGTTGTTTGAGCAGACCGAACGCGGATTGGTGCTCGAAGGGGCAACCTTCGCCAC
>DATBGE010000150.1:0-3028 GCA_036558125.1 Gemmatimonadales bacterium
AGCCCTGATTTCCTGCTGGAAGGCCAACTCGGGAGGGAGAACCTTGATGGCGACGCGACGTTTCAGGCGTTCGTCCCGTGCGCGGTAGACAACACCCATACCGCCGCGCCCGATTTCGCCCTCGATGGTGTAGGCATTGCCTAGCGCTTCGGCCAGGCGTGGAGCAAGCGGCGAGGTCGGATCGGTCATGAGGTATCGGTAAAAGCCTCATAGATTTAGCAGACCAGAGCTAGAGGGACAAGGCAGGGCTCCATGTTGGGGCTTGGTGACTCGGACAGTTCGGCAGATCTGACGCCTCCATGGAGGCGCGATTGGCAGGCCCTGCTGTTCCGATTGGGTACCGACCCCCAAATTCCCCAGCGCAGCGATTTGGCACACCCGGTGCACTTTGGGGGTGACTTGTTTGGCAAACCTGCCAAATTGCCTGTAACGGAAGGAATAGGAATACGATGAGTGAACGTCTGACGCTTCCCGTGTTGCCTCTGCGCGAGGTGGTCCTCTTTCCAGGGATCACGGCACCCATCGGGGCCGGCCGCCCTGGAACCCTCCGCGCCATCGAGGCTGCGTTGGCTACGCCTGACCGGCTGATCTTCGCCGTTTCCCAGCGACAGAATATCGAATCAGTTGCTCCCGACGGCCTGCATACCATCGGAACCATTGCCCGGATCGGTCAGCTGCAGCGCGGGCTCGCCGGCATGCAGCTACTGCTGCATGGCGAGCGGCGTGGCATCGCGATGCACGTGACGGAAAAAGACGGGTATCTCCACTCCATCGTTCGTGACGCGGAAGAGATGCTCCCGCTCAACCCGGAAGACCCCGCCTTCGTGGGTCTCTACCGTGAGGTTCGCTCTCGGGCGGCCGAGCTGGGCCAGAAGTCGGGATTGCCCGAAGAGGTTGTGCAGCAGGTGCTGGCTGGAGTTCACGAGCCCGGCCGTTTCGCCGACCTGGTCGCGGGCTACCTCGACATCACCCCTCAGCAGCGCCAGATCCTGCTCGAGACCCTCTCGGTCGAGGAGCGTCTGCGCCGGGTGCTGGTGCACGTCCAGCGCCAGATCAGCGTGCTCGACGCCCAGGAGGACATCAAGTCCCAGGTGCAGGAAGAGCTGGGTGAGCGTCAGCGCGAGATGTTCCTCCGGGAGCAGATGAAGCAGATCCGGAAGGAACTGGGCGAGGACGATGAGGGCTCGAACGAGCTGGAAGAGCTGAAACAGAAGCTCGAGGCGCTGAACCTGCCCCCCGAGGCTCGTAAGGAAGTCGATCGCGAGTTGGGCCGGCTGGGACGCATGAGCCGCGAGTCCATGGAGTCGCAGGTCATCAGGACGTTCCTCGAGAACATTGCGGAGCTGCCGTGGAACGAGCGCACCCAGGAGCACCTCGATCTCGTCGAGGCCCAGCGCATTCTCGACGAGGATCACTACGCCCTGGGAGACGTGAAGGATCGGGTACTGGAGTTCCTCGCCGTTCGCGCGCTGAAGGGTGTGCCCGCGGCCAGGAACGAGGCGAGCGCTGAGCCCTCCTCGTCTGAGGGCGACGGTGCGCCGGCAAGCGCTTCCGCTCCGCCACCCGTCGAGAAAGAGCCTGATATCCCCGGCAATCCCGACGACAAGGTTGCCAAGGGACCTATTCTGCTTTTCGTCGGTCCTCCCGGCGTCGGTAAGACCTCGGTCGCCAAGTCGATTGCCCGGGCCATGGGACGGAAGTACGTCCGGATCTCTCTGGGCGGCGCCCGCGACGAAGCCGACATCCGGGGCCACCGTCGTACCTACGTCGGCGCCATGCCGGGAAGGATCATCCAGGGGATGAAGCAGGCCGGCAGCAAGAACCCCGTGTTCCTGCTGGACGAAGTGGACAAGCTCGGCGTCTCGTTTCAGGGCGACCCGGCCAGCGCGCTGCTCGAGGTGCTGGATCCGGCCCAGAACGACACCTTCGTGGATCACTACCTTGGCGTGCCGTTCGATCTGAGCGAGGTGCTGTTCATCTGCACCGCCAATTTCGTGCAGAACATCCCGGCGCCGCTCCTGGACCGGATGGAGTTCGTGGAGTTCACCGGTTACACCGAGCGCGAGAAGCTCATGATCGCGCGGAACTACCTGATCCCGAGGCAGCGAGCCGAGAACGGGTTGTCCGCGGAACAGATCGAGTTCCAGGACGAGGCGGTCGCCGAGGTGATTACCGGCTATACCAGGGAGTCCGGAGTCCGGCAGCTCGAGCGGGAAATCGGCAAGCTCGGACGGAAGGTGGCACGCAAGATCGCGGCGAAGGAGTCGGAGCAGGTCATCGTGACTGCCGCCCTGGTGCCCGAGCTGTTGGGACGGCCCAAGGTGCATCCGGAGCGCGCGGCGCGGGAGGATCAGATCGGCGTCTCCACCGGGATGTATTACACCCCGACCGGCGGGGACATCATGTTCGTCGAAGCCTCAACCATGCGGGGCAAAGGCGAGCTGGTGCTGACCGGGCAATTGGGAGACGTGATGAAGGAATCGGCCCGGGCGGCCTGGACCTACGCCCGCTCCCACGCGGCCGGACTGCACATCAAGGAGGAGATGTTCGACCGCGACGTGCATATCCACGTCCCCGCGGGTGCCATCCCCAAGGAAGGCCCCTCGGCGGGTGTGGCGATGGCGACCGCCTTGATCTCAGTACTGTCAGGCCGGCCGGTGCGGAACGACATCGCGATGACCGGCGAGATTACTCTCCGCGGTCACGTGCTGCCGATCGGTGGGGTGAAGGAAAAGGTCCTGGGCGCGGTGCGAGCGGGTATCACCCGGATTGTCCTGCCCAAGAAGAACGAGCCGGACCTCCAGGATCTGCCTGACGAGGTGCTCAAGATCGTCGAGGTTCACCCGGTGGAGAATTTGGGTGAGGCACTGGCCCTGACGCTCCGTGGGGCAACCTTCAAGGAGGGTCGTCTGCTGTTCGGCGAGGAGAATCCGAGAGACGTCACCCCGCTGGCCCAGTTCCACCACTAAGCGGCCAGAGAGAGCTGGAAAACTCCGGTCAGGATCGCCCTGACCGGAGTTCTTTTTTT
>DATBGE010000151.1:0-2113 GCA_036558125.1 Gemmatimonadales bacterium
CGCCTCCGCCGACCGCTTCGTCCACTGCCAGAGGCCACTGGTCACCTCGGCCGGCAGCCGGTAGCCCAGCTGTCGTGCCGCCAGGACAATCTGGGCCCGGTGATGAGCCTCATGAGCCACGAAATAGCCCAGCACGTGGCCCACGTCGAGCGGGAGATTGCGCCACACGTAGGACCGGGTGGGTGGAATGGTCCCCTCGTGCTCAAATCCCAAGGTCAGCAAACTTGCGATGCCGCGGGCGCTCTTCTTCAGGGCTGGAACCAGCTGGGGGCGCGTTACCCGGTGCCGGTCCACACTCGCCGGGACCGTGATGCCATGCGGCTGTCCCAGCGTCTTGAGCCACATGCAGCGCGCGTTGTGCAGGTGACCCGCGAGCATCCGAATGGTTTTTCGAGAGGTTCCGGGGAGCGCACTGGCCCAGAGTTCAGGCGGCAGGTTCTCCACCAGAAAGACCGTCACCCGGTTATTGGTCTGCCAGGTATCGAGGATGGTATCCCGGAGGTCAGGGATCACAGGACCCCAACTTTCTCATCCTAGCTCGGTTGCCCTATCACCGAAGAGCCGCAGTTCCCTACACCCTACTCCCTACTCCCTACTCCCTCTTCCAGAAAGTACGTGAACATCACCTGATCGCGGAGTGCTTCGACGCCTCCGGTCGACGCATACAGCCGCATAGCTGCCTGGTTCGAGCGATCGGTGAGCACCCAGGCCTCGCGGCAGCCCAGCCGCTTCGCATGCGCGAGGAGCGCTTCAATGATCGCTTTGCCAATCCCACGGCGATGATGGCTCGGTGCGACGCCGACCTCGTTGATCCACAGCTCGGCCGGCTTGTCCGGGTGCACATAATGCACGCCCGAGGCAAAGCCGACCACAGCTCCATCCTCGATGGCCACCGCCAGGTGGTGGCGCGCGTCGCGCAGGAACTCCTCCATCAAGGCGGGCTTGAGATCGTGATCGAACACGCCCGGCGCGACGTTGCGGAGGACCGCTTCGTCGCGGGGGCCCAGAATCCTGATCTCAGGCATCATTGAGCACCACCTGCAACTGTCTGTCCGGCACCAGGATTGTACGGCAATACATCAGGAGTTCTTCCGCACCAGCATCGTGTTCGGCCGCAGCGATCCCATCGTGACCAGTGCGTAGAACGCCGACATGACCTTCGAGTCCAGCAACCTGACCTCTTCGCATCCGCTTGCCCTGAACTCCCGTTCGTATTCCGGCATGTGGCGAATGTCCGAGATGAGCGCCTGACTGCCACGCTTCAAGACTCGGGCGATCTCACGGATCGCGGCGGCGCGATCGGGCGCCGAATAGAGGTTGTGGATCGCGGCACGGGAGACGATCACGTCGAACGTCCCATCCGGAAAGGGCAGTTGGCGCATGTCTGCCGTCTCGACCGAGATGCGGTTCCTGACTCCTTCCAGCTCCGCGTTCCGGAGCGGTACATCGGGATGGTTGCCGGAGAGATCCTCCATCTGCCAGATATCCACGCCGGTTGAGGAACCGGTCGTCAACCTGCGAGCGGCGCCGACCAGGAGCAGGCCGCGGCCGCATCCCACATCGAGCACCTTCTCGTCGCCGCGCCAGGAAATCAAATCGAGAATGCGTTCCCGCTCGCTGATCTTCCCGAAGCGGCTGCCGAAGTACATCCAGGCTGCACCGCCGAGGAGTCCGGCCGTCGCCGGAAGCACCGAGCCGAGGAGCGGAAAGCGAACTGTCACGCCCGCGAATTGCGCCTCCAACTCCCTCGGCAGGAGACCGGCGAGCACACCCGCGGCGACCGCGAGAGTGAGCATCCCGGCGATGAGAAGGTTGCGTACAACGTTGGGTGCGTCGATCCCATAGTCGGCCTTCATTGGTCCCGGAATCCCCTCGCCAGGAGCCAAAACGCCAGAATCACCTGGCACAATCCCATCGGCGCTAGCAGCGGGAACACCACATCATGGCCGAAGAACGGGAGCGCGAGCGACGTGATCATCAGGGGAGCCGCGATCAGACCGAAGACAGCGAGGACCCGCGGGACCAGCGCGGAACGGTACAGCGCAGCGTAGAAGACGAAGTTCGTGGCTCCGTCGAAGATCTTGGCCATGTAATGGGCCCAGTCTCGAAAGGC
>DATBGE010000152.1:0-6978 GCA_036558125.1 Gemmatimonadales bacterium
ACAGTCTCCCGGCCTGAAACAGCTGTCATCGAAAGCAAACCAAAGGGACGAGCGAGTGGAGCGACAATGGACCTGAGTCGTACATCACTCCGAAGGTCTGGGCCATCATCGCCTCGGAAGCCTCAGGCCGAGGCATTGCGCTGCCGAACCAGGAAGAACGGAAGGCCTATTGGGAGGCTCTGCGCGCCGACGAGGCTGCGATGCAGCCTCCTCCACTCCCATGGGGATGGAGATTGTACGCCGGGGTTTTCCACGGTTTCCTCGTCATTGTCGGAATCAAAGCATTGGAGGGCATCATCGCGTCGGTCGTCGAGCACCCCGAGGGCTGGCCGGCCGACCTGAAGGCGAATGCCGAGATCCTGGGCTGCGTCCTCGTCGGATTCGTGTTGCTACGCTTGCGATCGAGCTGCAATGGGAGCGCCTCTCCCGCATCCCCGAGAAATAGCATAGACTCTCGCCACAGCCTCGGTAGCGCAGGGTGTTGCCTCGGAGTTCGAGCATGGCAGAATCGAGTCCCCCATGAAGCTCCACGAGATTCCAGCCTACTCGGCCGCCGACTGGCACCGGGAACGCGAGGCGGAGGCGCGCGGCGAACACCTCACCTGTCCGAATTGCGGCCGGGCAGAGTGGTACCACGCCGTTGGAGTCCCACCGGATACCGGGGCGCAGCGAAAGTATCGAGCGTGCAAGGTGTGCGGGTGTTGGCAGGAGGCTGACGGGACACCGGCCTATCGCTGCTGGATGACGGTACACATCTGCCTGGCTCATCTCGTTAAGGGTATGCATTGCCCCTATTGTGGAACCTGGGGACCCAGACAATGGCACGCGGCCTGTTCGCGGATCCTCTCCACCGATGAGCTGGGCATGACCAGATGTGCCACCTGCGACCTGGTTCTCACCCCTCAGCATGTTGTGCCCTGGCCGGTCCAACCCGATTGAGCCAAACCCACGGGAGGCACCATGCACGGACGCCACCTCCTCCGGAGTATCCCGCGACTCGGCCTCTGCTCGCTCGGCATCCTGACCGCGTGTTCCCGCAGTAGCGCGGCTCCGACGACCGAGCCCCCGAGTCCCGCACCCGTCGCAGAATCCCAAGCCGCAGTTCCAGATCCGTATCACCCGCCACCTCGAGACACCGTCGAGGCTCCTCTCTACAAGGCGTGGCAACAATACATGCTCCAATGCGCCCGCTGCCACGGCGAAGACGGCCAGGGAACCACCTTCGCGCCGAGCCTGCTCGCGGCCCTGAGGCCGGATGGTCACGTCCCGACACAAGGGGAGTTTGTGACTATCCTTACCAAGGGGCGTGAGGACAAAGGCATGCCCTCCGCAGGCCAGATGGGAGTTGATTCGGTGTATTGGGACGGGCTGTACCAGTACCTCAAGGGACGCAGCGAGGGCCGCTACCATGGTGGCCGTCCCGCTCGTCGAGAGAGCTAATGGAGGAGTCGTGCACCTGGACGGTATTCCTTTCGGCGTCACCGATTGGCAAAGTGTTGATCCCACCGAGCGCCCCGGAGAAACCGGTGTGGCGCGTTGGCGCACTCAGCAGTTCGGATCGATCCGGGTTCGCCTGGTCGAGTACTCGCCCGGGTATAAGGCCGATCACTGGTGCCGGAAGGGGCACATTCTCTTCTGCGTCGCCGGCGAGCTGGAGACCGAGTTGGCCGATGGACGGCAATTCCGTTTGTCGTCGGGAATGAGCTACCAGGTGGCAGACAACGCGGAACCTCATCGGTCGCGGACAACAACCGGTGCCACCCTGTTCATCGTCGATTAGCCGATGGATCGTCGCATCGTGAAATTCCACCAGGACGAGCAGCAACAGTGGGTTGCGACGCTGGACTGCGGTCATACCCAGCACCTGCGGCACGATCCACCGTGGCAGGAACGCAGCTGGGTGCTCGACCCGGTCACCCGGGCCGAGCATCTCGGCACCATCCTCAACTGCCCCCTCTGCGACGGGGCGCCGCTCGACCTGCCTCATCCCTCGGCCTATCAGGACGCCAAGCTTCAGGGTTTGTGCGACGACGGAGCGGCCGAGATCAGGGCACGTCAGCGTGAGCCTTCATCCTGATTCCTCCGTTGGGCCATCAATGCGTTACAGTCTGGTGGCTCTGTTTCTGATGGTCGCTTGCCGGGGATCTTCGCAAGAGAACCCCGTGCTCTTCCTGGATAGCGTGCCCGGAAAACCCAATCTGGTAGACTACGAGCCTGCGTGGTCCCCGACCGGTACCCACCTCGCATTCATCTCCAATCGAAGTGGTCCCCTCAAGGTCTACACTGCCAATGCGGATGGCTCGGAGCTGACACAGCTCACCCAGGGGCCGGAAGAAGACGACTCCCCGTCGTGGTCGCCCGATGGGACCCGAATCGTCTTCGTGTCTACCCGGGACGGAAACCCGGAGATCTATCGGATGAATTCGGATGGTTCCAACCAGCTTCGTCTGACCGATGATCCCGGGATCGATATCCATCCGGTGTGGGCGCCGGACGGGAAGTCGATTGTCTGGAACTCCTCTCGCCACAGCACCGACACGACCGAAGCCGAGACGTTCGAAGTGTTTGAAATGGACGTGAACGGCTATCTCCTGCGGCAGCTCACCCACGGTGGCGTCGCCACCTATGCCTCGTGGTCTCCCGACGGGAAACGGCTGCTCTATCGCCGACAGGTGAGCGACAGCGACTCCGAGATCTTCGTGGCTCGACCCGAAGGTGACGACGTCAACCTCACCCGCGACCCCGCCTTCGACGGCTGGCCTTCCTGGTCGGCCGACGGCCGGTGGGTCCTCTTCGGGCGGGAAAAGGGTGAGGAAGCATTCATCTATATGGTCAACGCCGACGGATCGGGACTGACGCCGGTGGTCGCCCTGCCGGGACGCTGGACCAACCCCAGATGGTCCCCCAAAGGCGATCGCATCGTGGCCAGCCGGCGCTGGAGAGGAGAAACACGGCTCTACCTCTTCCCCACTCCACCCGGATGACCAGCCCAGAGGAAGTCACCGCTCAACTCGCCAGGAGTCCCGCGCTCATCGCCGGGCTGTTAGGCTCGGTACCACAGCAGGATCTGAAGCGACGTCCGCGGCCGGGGAAATGGTCTGCCCACGAGCACGCCTGCCACCTCTCCGTCATGGAGCCGATGTGGGTTTCCCGACTCGAGCTGATCCTGCGGGAAAATTATCCTACCATCGTGTCATACGAGCCCGGCGAAGACGACCCCGACCGGTTGCTGAAGATGGATCTGCGGGCGGCACTGGCCGACTTCGATCGGGGCCGGCAGGCGCTGGTGGGAAAGCTGCGCACGCTGCAGGTCGAAGACTGGCTGAGGCCCGCCACCCATACGGCCCATGCCCGCTATTCGATCTTCCTGATGTGCCGTCACATCGCGCTGCACGACGGGCTACATGCTTATCGGATCGAGGAGAGTGCTCTGGGCAGCCACTGGCCGACGGAGCGTTAAGGGCGAACCGCTCCCGAGCCGCCAAGCATTGACCGAAGGGCTAACTGCTCCGCGGGACGCTTTTTGGTGGTCGTGCGGGCACGGGTGAAGGACCTATGACTGGATCGATGCCAAGTACGCGTAATCCTCTTCGGCTCACCTACATCGGTGGTCCGACGGCGCTCCTCGAGTATGGTGGCCTGCGTTTCCTGACCGATCCGACGTTCGATCCAGCCGGCACCGATTACCCCACGCCGGTCTACACTCTTCATAAGTCTCAGGCTCCGGCGCTCACCGCCGAGCAACTTGGCAGGATCGATGCCGTTCTCCTGAGTCACGATCATCATTTCGACAACCTGGACCACGCGGGTCGTGCGGCGCTCGGTGGCGCGCGAGTCATTTTCACCACGCGGGACGGGGCGGAGCGGCTCGCAGGGAACGCGCACGGTCTGGAGGCCTGGGAGAAGCGCGTGATGCCGGCGCCGAATAACCAGACCGTCGAATTGATCGCGACGCCTGCGCGGCACGGTCCTGAAGGTGGGGATCGAGGCCCCTGTGTCGGCTTCGTGCTGACCGCGCCCGGTGCGCCGGTCGTCTACGTCTCGGGAGACACGGTGTGGTACAAGGGAGTCG
The DNA here is from genome assembly GCA_036558125.1 of Gemmatimonadales bacterium. GTDB lineage: Bacteria > Gemmatimonadota > Gemmatimonadetes > Gemmatimonadales > GWC2-71-9 > DATBGE01. The sequence continues at coordinate 4,073 of DATBGE010000152.1, forward strand.
TCGAAGTCGGAGAGCGGTTCGCTGTGGATATCGCAATCCTCAACGCCGGTGCGGCGAAGGTGGCGGTCGCTGGGCCGGCGCCTTTGACCTTTACCGCGGCGGACGCGGTGACGCTAGCCCGGGCCTGGCCCAAGGCGCTCGTCGTGCCGCTTCACTTCGAAGGGTGGACTCACTTCTCCGAGGGAGCGGCCGAGCTGAGAGACGCCTTCGCGGCCGCTGGACTCACCGAACGCATACGCTGGGCCCGACCGGGAGTTCCCACCGTCGTTCCCTGATGGCACGCCTGTCTTGCACCGCTCGGGACAGGTCGGCATACTCGTTGGTAGTCACCGAAGGGAGCCCACCCATGGCCATCGGTTCACGAGCCAGTACACCCGACCTCGATGCGGAAGCCCTAAGGAAACTCGAGTCTTCCATTCGTGGAGAGTTGATCCATCCCCGACATCCGGGCTACGAGAGCGCGCGAACCGTATACAACGCGATGGTGGACAAACGGCCGGCCGTCATCGTGAGATGCAGAGACGAATCTGACGTGGTTCGCGCCCTGAACTTTGCGCGCAGCCAGAGCCTGCTTGTGGCTGTTCGCGGAGGCGGGCACAACGTCGCGGGCAAGGCGATCTGTGACGATGGGCTGGTCATCGATCTCTCACCAATGAAGGGGATACAGGTGGACCCGACGGTCGGTCTCGCCCGGGCCGAAGGCGGTCTCACCTGGGGAGAGTTCGACCGGGAAACTCAGGCCTTCGGTCTGGCCACCACCGGCGGATTCATCTCGACCACCGGCATTGGGGGACTGACGCTGGGAGGCGGTCTCGGCTGGCTCATGCGGAAGTACGGACTCGCGTGCGACAACCTGCAATCGGTGAAGATCGTCACCGCCGACGGGCAAATCAGGACCGCCAATGCCGAGGAAAACCCGGACCTCTTCTGGGGCGTTCGAGGCGGGGGCGGCAACTTCGGAGTGGTGACCTCGTTCGAGTACCAGCTTCATCCGGCCGGCCAGATGCTGGCAGGTGTCGTCTTCTTCCCGCTCCAGCAGGCGGTGACTGGCCTCCGATTCTACCGGGATTTCATGGCTCGTGCGCCCGACGAGTTGATGGCCTATGCCGTTTTCCTGACCGCTCCCGACGGGAACAAGATGTTCGCCATACCGGTCTGCTATGTGGGACCGGTTCATACCGGTGAGCAGGTCCTGCGTCCGTTGAGGGACTTCGCTGGTCCCGCGGCGAACGGCCTCGCTCCGATGGGCTACTGCCAGATCCAATCCATGTTCGATGCCGGATTTCCACCCGGCCGCCAGCATTACTGGAAATCCAGCGTCCTCCGTCACCTGAGCGACAAGGCGATCGACACGATCGTGGAGTACTTCGGGGCCGTGCCCTCGCCGATGTCGGCGGTGGCAATCGAGCCGTTCGGCGGAGCAGTGGCACGGGTAGGGGTGGACGAGACCGCATTCCCCCATCGTGACGCCGCCTTCAGTATCGTGATGGTGGGCATGTGGATGGACCGGTCCCTGGCAGACCCTAACATCCGGTGGATCCGGAACTTCTGGAAGGCGATGCAGCCCTTCGCGACCGATGCGGTGTACGTGAATTATCTCGATGCCGACGAAGCCGACCGGGTTCCCGCCGCCTACAGCCCGGCAACCTTCAAGCGGCTCCGCGAGATCAAGCGGAAATACGACCCGGACAATTTCTTCCGGGTGAATCAGAACATCGGGACTGCGTAGGCGAGCGGGACCAGTGATAGTCCGGAACGGCACCGAGGCGGATCTCGACCGCCTCACCGAGATCTGGCACCAGGGGTGGCACGAAGCCCACGCCAGCCTGGTGCCGGTCGAGCTGACTCGGCTCCGAACCCTGCCCAATTTTCGCGAGCGGCTTAGGGCAGCCCTGCCGGATGTGCGAGTGGCGGGGCCGCCGGTTGCCGCCCTCGGCTTCCACCAGCTCCATCAGGACGAGCTTTTTCAACTCTACGTTGCCGCCGAGGCTCGCGGCACCGGTGTCGCTGCGGCGCTGATTGCCGACGCCGAGGCTCGGCTCGCCCAGCGAGGCGTTGAGGTCGCCTGGCTCGCCTGCGCGATCGGGAACGACCGCGCGGCGAGGTTTTACGAGAAATCGGGATGGGTGCGCGCCGGCGTCGTGATCAACGAGGCGGAGACGTCGGCCGGGCCGTTTCCGGTCGAGGTTTGGCGCTACGAGAAGCAGTTGCGCAGGACCAGTCCGACAGTTCCTGGGTGACAGGACCAGCGCCGAGCTCCTCTACACCCAAGCCACAGGTCGTGGAGCCGCGCGCGAGTCCGCGCCGGTCGTAGCCGCAGCATCAGGTATGCAGTCCGGAGTCGAGCGGTTCTTCCGGGGCATCGGCTTCAAGAGCGGTGGGCCTTAGTCGTTCTCCGGGGTTTGCCGTCTTCGATAGAGCATGACGGCGAAGCTGCTGGTTATGACGAATGACGGAAGTATGAGAATCACCATACTGCCGAGCATCGCGCTCATGAAGCGCGCCATGGCATCCACACCGGAGACACCGGCACACCACCACTGCCAGGCCATTGTCGTCCTATAGAGGGCGTCGCCCGGAGGATGTCCATTGGCTCATGACGCCTGCGGGCTGAGCGTGACGAGGCGAAAGGCGTCGCGCCACAGGTGGTTGAGCAGGAGGAGTACGAAGACCAGGGTCGGGATCAGGGTCCAAAACAAGGCGGCTCGCTCGTACCTGAGGCCCATGAAGTACAGCACGGCGATCGCCGCCTCGGTGACCGCGAGCGCGAGGAGGACGGCGAGCAGGGATCCCTCGGGAAGAGAGGCGTAGGTGACTGTAACCTCAATCGCGACAATCAGGGCCAGGGCGAACCACACCGCCACGTAGGTTCGCATCCCGGGACCCGCTTTCACTTCCCTGTCAGC
>DATBGE010000153.1:0-5007 GCA_036558125.1 Gemmatimonadales bacterium
CCTTCAAGGTGCGGGGCGGGCTGGTCTACCTCGATCACCTGCGGAGGACTGATCCTGCGGTGCCCGGCGTTATCGGGGCGACGCGAGGCAATCACGGCCAGAGCGTTGGCTTCGCCGCCCGGCTCGCTGGATTGAGCGCCACGATCGTAGTTCCCCACGGCAATGACCGGGAGAAGAACATCGCGATGCGGGCGCTTGGCATCACCCTGATCGAACACGGCAAAGATTTCCAGGCGGCGCGGGAACACTCGATCATGCTGGCCGAACGGGAAGGGCTCCACCTCGTCCCGGCATGGGATCCGCTGCTCGTGTGCGGTGTCGCGACCTACGCGCTGGAATGGTTCAGCGCGGTTCCCGATCTCGATACGGTGTATGTGCCGATCGGGATGGGCTCTGGCATCTGCGGCGTGATCGCGGCGCGTGATGCCTTGGGACTGCGAACAACGGTCGTCGGGGTGGTTGCTGAACAGGCACCGGCCTATGCGCTCTCTTTCGCCAGGCGCAGCGTCGTGAGCACGGAGACATCCAACACCATCGCCGACGGGATAGCCACCCGAGTCCCTCACCCGGAGGCCCTCGCCATCATTCTCGAAGGCACCGACCGGATCGTGACGGTCTCAGAAGAGGAAATCATGGATGCGATGCGCTGGTATTTCAGCGACACGCACAACGTGGCGGAAGGAGCCGGTGCTGCCGGCCTCGCCGCTCTCATGCAGGAGCGGGAGGCTATGAAGGGGAAGCGAGTGGGGCTGGTCCTTTCGGGCGGCAATATCGACCGCGAGGCCTACGCGGCGATTCTGAAATCGGGAACCGGCGTTTAGCGAGTCTGAGCGGTTTGCTACCGGCAACCCGCGCCCGAAGGCTTGGTTTCGCGATTTCCTGGTAACGACGCCAGCGCCAATCCGGGCGATGTTCTTTCTTGGGGGGGCCCCCTGCTGAGTGAGAATCCGGGGGCACGTCTCCCTAGTGCACGGTGATGCCCAAGCCGAGCTGAATCACGTTGAAGCTGGCGCCGTCGGCGGTCTTCACACCGTCGGCAGTCAGGTTGCCCAGGTTACCGTAGTTGAAGTTGATCACAGGAGTCACAGAGAGGGTGGCCGACACCGGAAAGTCGTAGCCTACGCCGAGGATGACACCCACGCCGTAGCCTTCGACCGTCGGGAGCGGTCCGGACGTCCGAAGCCCTGCCGCACCGATCCCTCCCTTCAGGAACAACCCCTCCTTCTTCGGATACCAGTAGAGCGCCGCGGAGAGATTACCCAGCGCCTCGTCAGTGTCGAGGTTGCTGTCGTGCTTGAACCAGCTGTCTCCTTCGACGCCGAGCAGAAGGTCCGGCCGCAGCACGCCGCCGAGCTTGAAGTACCCCGCGAAACCGCCTTCCCGATCGCTCGAAGCGCATCCATCGCAGTTCACGTCCGCAGAGCCCCAGCCGCCGCCGAATCCAAACCAGAATCCCTTGTGGCGAGTCTCCTCTTCCTGGGCGAGGGTCATCCGGGTCGCCATAATCGCGAGGAGGAAGGCGATACAGAGAATCCGAGACAGCGACCGCATATGGTCTCCGGGTCAAGGATGGTGATATCTACGAAAGCTCGAATCCAATAGTAATTGACTCCGAAACCGTTCAAAGCGTACCGCGGACCAAGCTGAACACGCGGATTGCGGGGAGTGCGTTCTAACTGGTTCCGGGCACCTGTAATGCTCCCGGGTTGTTCGGCGTATTCCGCGGTAAGCCGTTTGAGCTCCGTCTCCGAAGGCGTCTTAGAACTCAGTAGAACGTCAGGGAGAGGCCGAGCTCGACCACCGTGTAGTTGAGTCCGCTCGCTGGTGGCACACCACCGGCTCCCGAGGTCACCTTCAGATCGCCGGGAGCGCCCCACCACACGCCGGCCATCGGTGCGAGTGCGGTTCGTTTGCCCACCATCAAGTCATATCCCACCGCGGCTGCAAGGCCCGGGCCCGCTCCCTTGAGTGTGGTTCCACTCTGCCGGTACTGGTAGATGGAAAACCCGACGCCACCCTTGAGAAACAGTCCCTTGCGATAGAGCGGGAACCAGCGGGCGGTGAGCGAACCGTTCCCAATCAGCGTCTTGATGCCCTCGGCATCACGGTACCAGGCGCCGAACTCTCCACCTATGAGCAGCTTCTGGTTGACGGTGCCTCCTACGGCCAACGTGACGGAAGGGCCCCAGGTGTCGAGTGGGATGCTGCACTGGTCGCAGGTTCGATGAGCCTGGGCATACGACGCGGAGACGCCGAACCAGGTCCCTTCATGGACCCGGACGGGTACATATCGCTGGGCCTGCGCCGAAGCGGGCGACAGGACCAATCCCAGAGCGATCCAGCATCGCAGAGGGATTCTCAGGTGTCAGAACTCCATCTGTTCCATCCGCCGGAGGCCGACCCGGAGGGGAACCAGCGTAGTGACGATGCAGATGAGCGCCACCGAGCCGAGGGCGATAATCATCTTCGGAGTGATGGCGACCGGCTCTCCCGCGAGTTGGGCGCGGAGGTAGAACATCACCGGCACCGCCTCGATCACGATCACCACACCGAGCAGGACGATGGCGGACATCATGAATATCAAGCCGCCAAACCCGGTGGGGATCTGGGCCGCATTCTCGGTGTCGAACTTGGGGTAGAGTGCGCCCAACCCCAGGGCGAGCGAGCTGATCGCCAGGGTGAGTAGCACCATGGTACCAAGACTCACCATCATCATGAACGGCGTGGCCTGGAGCAGGAGATTCGTGGTGAAGGTGATGGCGATGGCGAGGACGAGAAGCGGAACGGTGCCCGTCCAGTACTTGCTCCAGAGCAGTGCGGCGAGATCGAGCGGGCTCGACCGCAGGAGCCACATCTGCTTTCCCTCCAGCGAGACGGCGGGGAACACGAATCGCGCCGCGACCGCCGCGAGCACGAAGCCGGCCAGCCCCAGGTTGAGGAAGACGACGAGACTCACCAGGAAGAAGGGCACCCGCTCGCCGGAGAAGAGCGGCAGCGACTTGATATTGAAGATGTAGACGACGAGAAGCACGCCGAGCAGAATCAGCTGGCTCCACTGCGTGGTATCCCGGAAAAAGATTCTCACGTCCTTGAGAATGAACTCCCGGCGCGCCGGAGGCATCGCGCCCGCGATCGTATACAGGAGACTCGGCCAGCGCCGCCCGTGGATGAAGCGCTCCGGACTCTCCTGGGCCTTGGAAAAGCCGTGTGAATACAGCTTCCAATGGAGAATTGCCCCCAGCACCACGAACGCTGGCGCGGTAGTCCACAGGAGCACGACCGGAAGCGGATCAGCCACCCGGGTGAGCCAGTTCATGATGGTCGCCGTGGCCCACTCGCTGGGAAGGAACGGACTGGTCGGCGTCCGGAGCGCGCCCAGGTAGTCGAGCAGGTTGTTCATTCCCTCTGGACGCGCGAGCTGTTCCGGCCGGACCAGGCGGAGGAGCAGCACGAGTCCCCCGGCGGCGCCGATCGCAACCAGACTCAGGAGATCGCGCGCGCGGCGGGCGGGGAAGACGTTGACCAGAATCAAGGTCACCGCAGTTCCCACGACACAAGGCAGGACGAAATACGGCACCAGCGCCGCGAGCACCACGATCGGGAAGAACGGCCCGCCCTTGTACACGATCCCGTAGGCGGTGAAGATGGGCACCGCCATCAACACCACCATCCACGAGGAGTGCACCAGCGTCTCGCCCAGCTTGGCGAGGTAGAGGCGCAGCCAATCCACCGGAGCTGCGACCAGCATGTCGAGATCGCGAGCCAGGAAATAGCTGGACAGGGCGGTGATGAGGTTGGAGAGGAGCAACAGCGAAGCGAAGGCGAGGAGAGTCACCCCGAGCAGCTTCGCGGCCAGGATGGTACCGATTTCCTGCTCGGAGTGGATGTACCGCAGGACTCGATAAAACACCCCGAACACGGCACTCCAGAATCCGAGTCCCAGCAGCACCAGGAGCACGACCTTGCCGGTCCCCTGCGACTTCTGCTCCCTGATTCGCGCGAAGGTGCCCAGCCACTTGGGACGGAGCACCGTCCGGAGCGTCGGCTGGACCCGGACCGGCATCGTCGCGTTACTGATCGAGGATGACATCCAGTTCCCGCTCGTGAATTCCGCCGGTGAGCTTGAGGAACAGTTCTTCGAGGCTCATGTCTCCCGAGGCGGTCTGCTGCCGCAGCTCGGCCATCGTCCCGCAAGCGACGATCTTCCCCTGCTGGATGATCCCGATCCGGTCGCACATCGCCTCGGCGACCTCCAGGGTGTGGGTGCTCATCAGCACGGTGCCGCCCCGATCCACGAAGGCGCGGAAGAGATCCTTGAGGAAGCGGGCGCCTTTAGGATCGAGGCCGACCATCGGCTCGTCCACCACGATGGCCTCGGGCCGGTGCAACAGTGCGCTGGAGATGATCAGCTTCTGCCGCATGCCGTGGCTGTAGGACTCGACCAGCTCGTCTTTCCAATCTCTCAGCTCGAACAGCGCGAGCAACTCGTCCATCCGCCGCTCGATGCTCTCTCCGCTCTGCCCGTACAGCGCCGCCACGAAGCGGAGGAATTCGGCGCCGGTCAGCTTCTCGTAGACATAGGGGCGGTCGGGAATGAAGCCGAGCCGGTGCTTGGCCTTGATCGGATGTTCGGCGAGGTTGTCGCCGCCGATTTCGATCGTGCCCTGGGTGGGCTGGAGGATCCCGGCGATCATCCGCATCGTCGTGGTCTTCCCGGCGCCGTTGGGCCCCAGGAAACCGAACAGCTCGCCGCGGGACACTTCGAGGGACACGTCGTCCACTGCGGTGAACGAGCCGTAGCGTTTGGTCAGGTGGGTGAGTCGAATCATCCGCCGGAAATCGGGTTCAAGGTTGCACCTCGGCCGTGTCCAGAACGGTCACCTCGGTACGCCCGGCCAGAAGCATGAGGTCGAGGGGGCGGGCAGGGCGTTCGATCAGCAGTCGGAGCCGAGAGGCATCTGCAGGCACCGTGCCGTTCTCCGGGTCAACCGGGATCCAGTCCCGGTC
>DATBGE010000154.1:0-12141 GCA_036558125.1 Gemmatimonadales bacterium
GGACGGAAAAGCCGGCGGACCGGCGGACGGGAATGCCGGCGGACCGGCGGACCGGCGGACTGACGGACCAACGAACCGCCGAACCGCCGAACCGACGATCTGGAAACACCCTGTCCTCGGAACCGTCGCCTCGAAAGGCGAAGGGATCGAACTGCTCGCTGACGCTCTCGACGGCCATCACGAATGGCTGATCGAGACTGGGGAGCTGGGTGTTCGTCGTCGTCGTCGCCTCTTCGAGCGTACTCGGGAAGTCGTGGATCGGGCCGCACACCAGTGGATCTGGCAGGAGACCGCCGCTGAGCAGATGATCAATGACCGGCTCGACGACCTCGCCGCCGGGCGCACCAGTCCTTACGAAGTCGCGGTCGAAGTGCTGGACGGGCTCAAACAGGGGACACGGGTATGACCACGTTCGACGCCGACCTCTCGATGCGTCACATGGCGGAGCGGCTCGAGACCCAGGAACGGGAGCTCGAGGAGCTGAGGGCCGAGTTGCGCGCCTGGCGGGAACTGAACGCCAAGCTGCCGATGAGAGAGGACGTGGACTTCACCTCGGTCTCCGGCCGCAGCGTGGAGCCGGTCTACACCGCACTGGATCTCGATCCCCACAGCGTCAGCTCGACGACACTGCCGGGGGATTATCCCTACACCCGCGGCATCCATCCCACGATGTACCGGGGCCGGCTCTGGACCATGCGGCAATTTGCCGGGTTCGGGACGGCACAGGACACCAACGAGCGCTACAAGTTCCTGTTGGCTCACGGCCAGACCGGGCTCTCGGTCGCCTTCGACTTCCCGACTTTGATGGGCTATGACTCGGACCATCCCCGCTCCGAAGGCGAGGTCGGCAAGTGCGGCGTCGCGATTTCGAGCGCGCAGGACATGGAGACTCTCTTCGACGGCATCCCGCTCGACAAGGTCTCCACGTCGATGACGATCAACGGCCCCGCCGCGATGCTCTACTGCTTCTACGTCGCGGCGGCGGAGCATCAGGGTGTGGACATCGCGAGGCTTCAGGGCACGATCCAGAACGACATGCTGAAGGAATACATGGCCCAGCATGCCTGGATCTTCCCGGTAGAGCCGGCGCTCAAGGTCATCGTGGACATGTTCGACTGGGCCGCCACCAATACGCCGAAGTGGAATACCATCTCGATCTCGGGTTACCACATCCGGGAAGCCGGTTCCACCGCCGCCCAGGAGCTGGCCTTTACGCTCGCCAACGGCTTCAGTTACGTGGAGCACGGTGTGGCCCGGGGGCTCGACGTGGACAGCTTCGCGCCGAGGCTCTCGTTCTTCTGGGATGTGCACAACGATTTCTTCGAGGAAGTGGCCAAGCTGCGCGCGGCGCGACGGATCTGGGCCCGCACCATGAAACAGAAGTACGGGGCCAAGAATCCCAGGAGCTGGCAGATGCGATTCCACTGCCAGACCGCCGGCGTCACCCTCACGGCACAGCAGCCGCTCAACAACATCGTGCGCGTTGCCTACCAGGCACTCGCCGCGGTGCTCGGCGGCACCCAATCCCTGCACACCAACGCGCTCGACGAGACCCTGGCCCTTCCCACCGAGGAATCGGTCCGGGTCGCCTTGCGCACCCAGCAGATCCTGGCCTACGAGACTGGTATTCCCAACGTCTCCGATCCGCTGGGTGGGTCGTACTATCTCGAGGCGCTGACCGACAGCCTGGAGCGTGAGGCCGCCGGATTGTTCGCCGAGATCGAGGCGCAGGGCGGGGTCGTGCCGGCGATCGAATCGGGCTGGTTCCAGCGGCAGATCGCCCAGTCCGCTTCGCGGTTCCAGGATGAAGTCGAGAAGGGAAGAAAGGTGGTAGTTGGCGTCAACATGTTTACCGGGGAAGACGAAAGCACGCCGGAGACACTCCGGATCGGCGATGAAGCCGAGAAGTCGCAGCGGGAACGGATGGCGAAGCTCAGGGCAACCCGTGATGCCAAGGCGGTCGATCAGAAACTCGAGGCTCTGCGAGCCGCCGCGGCCTCCGATCAGAACATCATCCCGGCGATGCTGGACTGCGCCCGGGCCTATTGCACTCTCTACGAGATCCGCCACGTTCTGGAAACGGTGTACGGAACGTATCGGGAGCCGGTGTTTTTCTAGGGGAGTCGAGAGTCGAGGAAGTCTGGAGTCTGGAGTCTGGAGTCTAGAGTCGGGAGTCTCGCTGCATCGTTGACTCCAGACTCGCGACTATAGACTTCAGGCTCCAGACTCCCGACTCCAGACCAAACCATGAACGACCAACACATCGCCAAGACCCTCGCCCGTCTCACCAGGCTGAAGACGGACGATCATCGGATAGTCACCTGCTACCTGAAGCTGGAACCGCGGGATCGGTCGCGCGGGAAGTATCTGATCAAGCTGAAGAACCGGGTGAAACGCGCGGAGCAGGCGCTGCCGGGAATCGGCCTTTCCCGCTCGCAGCAGCAGGAAGTGCAGGACGATCTGCAGCGCATCGTGGAGCATCTTCGGGAACCGGCTCGGCTCCCCTCGACCCACGGGGTCGCCATCTTCGGCTGCAAGGCGCTCAAGCTCTTCGAGATCCTGCCCCTGCCCGCGGTGCATCGCTCGAGACTCGGGGTGGACCGGACGGCGCTGGTTCGGGAGCTCGCGTCGGTCGAAGACGAATTCGGCTCGCTCTTGACCGCCGTCGTAGATCGCACGACCGCGCGATTCTTCCAGGTCACCGCGTTCGGTGCCGAAGAGTTGCCTGGTCTCAAGGCGGAGCGGAAACGGAGTCCCAAGTTCCGCAGTCACGAGGGCCCGCCTGGGATGGGAGAACGGGCCTGGAACAACCGGATCCGCAACGAGCGGCAACGCCACTACGAAGCCGTGGCGCAGCGTCTGTTCGAGCTGCACCGGAAACATCCGGTTCACGGCATCGTGCTCGCGGGTCGGAGCGACGCTCTGTCCGTCGAGTCATTCCTCCATCCCTACCTGGCCGAGAGGCTGATGGGCTCGGTGCAGCTCGATCCGAAGGACGCAACACCCGCGGTGGTGCACGAGGCAACGCTGGCGATGCGCGAGGCGTTCGAACGCGCCACCGAGCGCGAGGCCGCGCACGATCTCGCCGAAGGATTGGGAAACGGTTGGGCGGTCAACGGCCTGGATGAAAGCCTGATGGCGCTCTCCAAGGGCCAGGTGCGAACCCTGCTGGCCGACGCGGACGCCGGCGGCCCGGGATATCGCGCCTCCCAGTCGGGTCGCCTGGTGAGCGAGCCGGACCAGCTCCTTCGCGGCGAAGGCGACCCGGTTCCGGTGCTCGACCTCGTGGACGAGGCGATCGAAGACGCGCTGCGTCAGCGGGTCAAAGTTGAGGTGGTGTACGACGGCGAGGCCCGCCGGGCCGTGAACGGGCTGGCCGGCCTGCTCAGGTTCCGGTGAAAATAGCAGCGGTTCTGTTCGACGCCGGGAATACCCTGCTGTTTCTCGACTACGAGCGCCTGGCCCGGGAGGTCGGCGCGGCGGTCGAGGTGCCGCTCACGGCAAAGGGTCTCGAGGCTCAGTCGGGCGAGGCGGCTCTCCAACTGGAGCGGTTGGACGCCTCGGATCACGACCGGGCGTCCCGTTACCTGGAGACTCTCTTCCTCCTGGCGGGCGTGCCTCGAGAGAAGCTGGGATTGGTGCGGGACACACTGCTGCGGCTGCACGCCGAGCGCCACCTCTGGAGTGCCATGCATCCCGGTACTCCCGCGGCACTCGCCCGGATGAGACGGGCCGGTCTCCGTCTGGGTGTCGTGTCGAACAGTGATGGGCGAGTCGAAGAGGCTCTCGCCGCGGCGGGGATTCGAGCCGACTTCGAAGTGATCGTAGACTCGCGGCTCGTGGGGTTCGAGAAGCCGGATCCGCGGATCTTTCAGGCCGCGCTCGAGCCGCTCGGCATCGCACCCGAAGGCGTACTCTACGTCGGCGACATTTACGAAGTGGATGTGGTCGGCGCCCGGCGGGCCGGCATGGATGTGGTGCTGCTCGATCCGGCGGGAAACCACGCCGGGCGCGACGTGCAGACGGCACCGAGCATTGCGGCGGTGGCCGATCTGATTCTGTCCCTTACCCCAGAGCCCTGACTCGAGCACTCATGTTCGCGACTCTCAAGAAGACCCCGGCCCGTCCGATTCGCGTTCTAGTGGCCAAGCCCGGCCTGGATGGTCACGATCGCGGAGCCAAGGTGGTGGCTGCGGCTCTGCGAGACGCCGGCATGGAGGTGATCTACACCGGGCTGCATCAGACCCCCGAGATGATCGCCAACGCGGCGGTTCAGGAAGATGTGGATGTCGTGGGACTCTCGATTCTCTCGGGCGCCCACATGACGCTCTTCCCCCGGGTCCGCAAGCTGCTCGATGACCAGGGTCGCTCCGACATCCTGGTGACCGGCGGCGGAATCATTCCAGCGGAAGACATGGACGCGCTGGAAAAAGGCGGCATGGGGCGTCTCTTCGGACCCGGCACTCCGACTTCGGAGCTCGTCAGCTACATCCAGTCCTGGGCCGCGGAACACCTCCAGGACTGACCCGGTGACCGCTTCCAAGTCCGTCTCTCGATCTTCGCGTCTGCGCACTCTGAGCGATGAGTACCTCGCTCTCGCCGCCAGGCTGCGGCAGGGCGGGGGCGCCAAGCGCATCGCGAAGATGCACGAGAAGGGTCAGCTGGCGCCGCGCGAGCGAGTCGAGAAGCTGCTGGACACCGGAAGCCCGTGGCTCGAGATCGGACTCCTCATCGCCTACGACCAGTATGACGGTCAAGCACCTTCCGCCGGAGTCATCACCGGACTCGGCGTAGTCGAAGGACGGGAAGTCGTCGTGGTCGCCAACGACGCGACGGTGAAAGCCGGCTCCTGGTGGCCGGAAACCATCCGGAAGATCGTCCGCGCCCAGGAGATCGCGATGCGCCAGCGGATCCCCATCATCTATCTGGTGGACTCCGCGGGAGTGAACCTCCCCTATCAGGGTGGCGTCTTCCCCGGGCAGTACGGTGCCGCTCGCATCTTCCACTACAACTCAATCATGCGCCGCTACCTCCACGTGCCGCAGATCAGCGCGGTCATGGGGAGCTGCATAGCGGGCGGCGCGTACCTGCCGGCTTTGTCCGATGTCATTTTCATGGTGGACGGCACCAGCTTCATGGGACTGGGCGGTCCCAACCTGGTCAAAGGCGCCACCGGTCAGACGGTTGATGCCGAATCGCTGGGCGGGGCCCGGATGCATACCGAGGTGAGTGCGGTCGCCCATTACCTGGCGGCGAACGACACCGAGTGCCTCGCGAAGGTCAGAGAGTACGTCGGCCGGCTTCCGCGCCACGAAGGAGTGCAGCACCGCCTGCGAAAGACCAGGGCGCCCGCCCGACCTCCGACCGATCTCTACGATCTGCTTCCCCATGACCACCGAATGTCTTACGACATGTTGGCGGTCTTGTCCTGCATTCTTGATGGGGGGGCGCTGGACCAGTTCCAGCCCAACGTGGCGGCGGAGATCATCTGCGGCCACGGGCACATCGAAGGTCGTCCCGTCGCGATCCTCACCAACGGGCGCGGCATCATCAAAGGCAAGGCGGGCGAGCGGCCCAGGTTCGGCGGCATTGTCTACACTGAGAGCGCCGAGAAGGCCGCCTTCTTCATCGAGACCGCGAGTCGCGAGCGGATGCCGCTTCTCTTCGTGCAGGACGTAAGCGGGTTCATGGTCGGCCCCGAGGCCGAGCAGTCAGGGATCATTCGGGCGGGGGCGCGATTCGTCGAAGCGATGGCGACCGCGGTGGTGCCCAAGATCGTGCTCACCGTCAATCACGCCTCCGGAGCCGGCTACTACGCGATGGCGGGACAGGGGTTCGATCCCGACTTCATCCTCAGCTGGCCGACCGGACGCATGGCGGTGATGGAAGGCGAGTCTGCGGTGGAGGCGGTGCACGGTCCCGAGCTGGCCAAGGCGCGGGCTGCCAAGGGCGCGCCACCGCCGGAAGTCCAAGCTTCCGTCGAAGCGATGCGTGCCGATTACGAGCATCAGCTCGACGCCAAGTTCGCCGGCGCCCGGGGATTTGTGGACGCGATCATCACTGCGGAGGAAACGCGGGACCAGCTCGCCTTTCTGCTCCGGGTAACCAGCAACTACGCCGGCCCGCACCTGGGGCCCTTCGTCTTGGATCCTCTCGATCTGGCGCTTCCCCGCTAACGGAAACGACGTGAGAACCTTTCGAGCCATTCGCGCCCTGGGCATCGCGGCGCTTTCTGTTTCCTGCTCTCACGCCACTCAGCAGGCGGCCAGGGGCCCCGATCCGGCGGCGGTCGCGACGGCCGCCCCGGTCGAGCCCGACACCAGGGGTCCCTCGCAACCGATTCTGCCCCCTCGTGAGGCGTTCACCCGGGGCTGGATGCCGCTCGCCGCGACCGGTGTCACCGAGTTCCGCAAGGCGTATCCCACCTACGATGGCCGCGGTGTCTTGATCGGCATTCTGGACAGCGGCATCGATCCGGGCATTCCCGGCCTCTCCACCACCTCGACCGGAGAGCGGAAGATCCTCGATCTGCGCGACTTCTCCAGCGAAGGCGAGGTGAAGCTCGAGAAGGCCTCTCCGTCGGGAGACACCGTGGTAATCGCGGGCAAACGACTGGGCGGCTTCTCCCGGGTTCGAACCACGAACGCGGCGGGTCCCTGGTATGTGGGCACCGTAGCCGAGCTGCCGCTGGGCCAGATGCCGGCGTCCGATCTGAATGGCAACCGGAGCGACACCGACACGCTGCCCATCGTCGTGACCCGGGCCAGCGATGGCTGGGTCCTCTTCATCGACAGCAATAGCAATGGGTCCCTTGGCGACGAAAAACCGGTTCACGACTATCTCATCGCTCGCGAGACCTTCGCCTGGAGCAGCGGGAAGACGACGCCGAACCTCACCCTCGCGGCCAACTTCAGCGACAACCGTGGAGTCCCCTCGCTCGATCTCTATTTCGACACCAGCGCGCACGGGTCGCACGTTGCGGGCATCGCGTCGGCGCATGACATGTACGGGGTGAAGGGATTCGACGGGGTGGCGCCGGGAGCGCAGCTCCTCGGACTCAAGATCGCCAACGACGCGCAGGGCGGAATCTCAACCACGGGGAGCATGCTTCGGGCGGTGGAGTACGCCATCAACTTCGCCCACCAGCGTCAGATGCCGCTCGTGCTCAACATGAGCTTCGGCGTCGGCAACGAGGCGGAGGGGAAGGCTCGCATCGATCAACTGATCGATTCGGTGCTCCAGGCCCATCCCGACGTGGTCTTTGCCATCAGCGCCGGCAACGACGGGCCGGGACTCTCGACCATGGGATTCCCCGGCTCGGCCAATCGCGCGATCACCGTCGGTGCGACGTTCCCTGCCGGGATGCTCGGCGCCGTCACCCGGGCGAATAGCGATCCGGTCGCCTACTTCAGTGCCCGGGGCGGGGAACTGGCCAAGCCCGACATCGCGACGCCGGGTCTTGCCTATTCAACCGTGCCGCACTGGAATATGGGAGACGAGCGGAAGGGGGGCACCAGCATGGCTTCGCCTCATGCGGCGGGACTCAGCGCGCTGCTCGTCTCGGCGGTTACCCAGCGGGGCGAGAAGGTTGATGCTCGGCTCATCAAGCAAGCGCTGATGGTCACGGCGCGGCCGGTTGCCGATCAGACAATACTGGACGAAGGCACTGGCGTGCCCGATGTGAGAGCGGCGATGCGTTGGCTGGAAGGCTCTCATGCAGTGCCGGAGGTCGATGCTCGGCCGGCGGACCACGGAGTCACCGCCGCGTTTCGCCCCAACGGCCTCGAGGCCCCCGGAGACACGGTTCAGAGCTTCGTGCTGCAGCGAAACAGCGGTGGACCGGAGTCGTTCTCCCTTCGGAGCAACGCGCAGTGGCTCCTCGCGCCGAACGCGGTGGATGTGAAGGGAACCTCTGCCCGGCTCGACCTGCGCTACCGCCCCGAGGCGCTGAAAAATCCCGGTGTCTACACCGGGGTGGTCTCGGGCTGGACCAGCGATACCATGGCCGGCCCCGCGTTCCGTCTGGTGAACACCATCGTGGTGCCCGCGATCGGTGCCCGGATCGAGACCGATCCGCAGCTGATTCCGGCGGGAGGCCAGCGTCGTCTCTTCTTCCGCGCCGAGGCGGGACGGCCCTTCTTCGTCGCCGCGGCGACCACCTCACGCCAGGAGCAGGCTCAGGCCTTTCTCCATGAGCCTGGCGGGCAGCCCTACCGCGAAGCCAACGGCATTCCAGCGGGATCGGGAGACGATGCGGCACTCTACGTGGTTGACGGACGGGATGTGGTGACCGGGTTGTACGAGACGATTACCGTGGCGCCGCCGCTCCAGTCGACCACCTCCCTCACGGTGATCGAGCAGAGTCCGCTGGTGATCAATGGCTCGCGCGACGCCGGTGGCATCACGATCACCCTGCAGAACGCAGACAGCAGTCCCGTCACGACCCAGCCTTTCGTCGTCCTGGTCGGAGCGGAACGCACGGAGACCATCACCGGGCACGGGTCGACGGTTGATCCTGTCACCTTCGGCGTGCCCGACTGGGCGATTCACGCCACGGTGGATGTGAGCATGGATCCGGCCCAGTGGCCTCGCTTCACCGACTTCGGACTCACCTTGTTCGACTCGGCCGGCCGGCAGCTCGGCAAGTCGCCGCTCAACTATGCCCTGGGCCGCTTGCACGTGGAGCTGCCCGGGACCGCTTTCGGTGGCGCGGTGAAGCTCTTCCCCGGTCTGGCCGATCCGACCAGCGACGCGCCGTGGAGCCTGGGTCTCTCTGTCCGTCTCTACGCCGACTCGGCGCACGTTGAAAGACTGACCGCCTCGTCGATCACCCTGCCGCCGGGAGCCAGCGGCTCGGTCCACATCGCGATGCCGAACCAGTCGCCGGTTCCGCTCGGGCCCAGCTTCGCTCCGTTAGGAATTGTTGTCGTACCGATAGGAGACCGGACTTGGACTCGGGAAATCGGATTCCCCGCGCCAGGCACGCCGCCCACTCCATGACCAAGGCAACCGTCCGGGTCGCGGCTGGCCAGGGCTTCTGGGGAGACTGGCTCGAGGCTCCGGTTCGCCAGGTTGAAGGCGGGCCGATTGATTACCTGATGATGGACTACCTCGCCGAGGTAACCATGTCCATCATGCAGAAGCAGAAGTCGCGCGATCCGAATGCAGGGTATGCGCGTGACTTTATCCCCCTCATAGAACGAATCCTCCCGACCCTCGTAGCCAAGCGGATCCGGGTCACCTCCAACGCCGGCGGTGTCAACCCGCGCGGCTGCGCCGAGGCGGTGTTGGGTGTGGCCCGGAAGCTGGGGCTTGCCGGGAAGGTGAACGTCGGGCTGGTCTCGGGAGACGACATTCTGCCGCGGCTCGACGAGCTGATTGCCCGGGGCCACGAGCTGCGCGACATGGACACTGGCCGACCTCTCACTGACATTCGCGACAAGGTCCTGTCGGCCAACGCCTACCTCGGCATGGGGCCGATCGTGACCGCGCTGGAGCAGGGAGCCGACATCGTGGTGACCGGCCGGGTGACCGACACCGGTCTCACCCTCGGCCCGCTGTTCCATGAGTTCGGTTGGCGCACCAACGACTGGGACAAGGTGGCGGCGGGGACTGTGGCGGGCCACATCATCGAGTGTGGTGCGCAGTCGAGCGGTGGGAATCTCCTGCGCGACTGGCGGAAGGTGCGGGGCCTCGCCAATCCTGGTTTCCCCATCGTCGAAGCATCACCCGACGGCTCCTTCATAGTGACGAAGCATCCCAATACCGGCGGTGTGGTGAGTGTCCCGAGTGTGACGGAGCAGCTGGTCTACGAGATGGGGGACCCGCACTCCTACATCACGCCGGACGGTGTGGCCGACTTCACCACCATCCAGTTGAAACAAGCGGGCAAGGACCGGGTACGGGTCAGCGGGATCAAGGGCGGGCCCAGGACGCCGATGCTCAAGGTGTCGATCGCCTATTTCTATGGATACAAGGCGGTGGGGACGCTGGTCTATTCCTGGCCCGAGGCCTATGACAAGGCGAAGGCCGCCGACAAGATCCTTCGCCAGCGGCTCAAGGACCTGGGGCTCAACTTCGAGCAGATTCTCACCGAGTTCGTGGGCGCCGATGCGACGCACGGACGTCTTGCGGGTCCGCCGTCTCCAGACGCTCCCGAAGTGCAGCTGCGCATCGGGGTGCGGGCCCGGGAAAAGGCGCCGGTGGACCGGTTTACCCGGGAGATCGCACCGCTGGTGCTGACCGGCCCGCCCAGCGTTACCGGATTTGCCGGTGGCCGGCCGCAGGTCGAGGAAGTCGTCGCCTACTGGCCGGCGTTGATTGATCGGCGGGAGATCGAGCCGGGGGTGAAGGTGGAGATTCTAAAAGCGTTCACCGCCTTGGAGTCCTAGCATGCCCCGAAAGCCAGCCAGTCCGAGGAAACACGAGACGCTGACGCAGTTGCGGTGGCTCGCCCACGCCCGCTCCGGCGACAAAGGCGACACGGCCAATGTGGGCCTCATCGCGCTCGAGCCGGAGTATTTCCCTATTCTGGTGAAGCAGGTGACCGCGGCCCGGGTCCAGCGCCACTTCAAGGGCATGGTGAAAAGCGTGGATCGGTACGTCCTGCCCAACCTGAACGCGCTCAACTTCCTGTTACACGGCGCCCTGGATGGCGGTGGGACGATCTCCCTCAAGACCGATGCACAGGGCAAGGTGTATTCGACGGCGTTGTTGAGGATGACGATTCCGGTGCCGGCCGACATTGCGAGAAAGGTTGTAGGTAGTAGGGAGTAGGGTGTAGGGAGTAGGGCGGCAGCCCAACTCTCGGCATCACGCCCTAGCACCTACTACCTACTCCCTACCACCTACTACCCATGACCCTCCTTACCTCGATCTCAGACGGGATAGAAACCCTCACCCTCAACCGCCCCGACAAGCGGAACGCGCTCGACACGCCGACGCTGGATGCGCTGCAGGCGGCGCTGGATCAAGCCGAGCTGGATGCGCAGGTGCGGGTAGTGGCGATTCGGGGAGCGGGGAAGGACTTCTGTGCCGGGGCGGATCTCAACGAGCTGCTCGCATCGGCCGGGAAGTCGCTGGCGGAGAACGAGGCGGCGGCGCTGCGATTGGGAGGGTTGTTCCTCCGGATTCGGACCTTGTCCAAGCTGGTCGTTGCCGTGGTTCACGGGCGGGCATTCGCGGGAGGAGCCGGCCTCGCCACGGCCTGCGATCTCGTGCTCGCGACCAGCTCGGCCCAGTTCGGCTATCCGGAGATTCAGCGCGGCTTCGTGCCCGCGATGGTGATGACCATGTTGCGTCGCAGTGTGGGGGAGAAGATCGCGCTCGATCTCGCGGTGACCGGTCGGGTGCTGACCGCGACCGAGGCGCAGGCGGCGGGGCTCATCTCCCGCTCCATTCCCGACGCCGAATTCGAGCAGACTGTTGCTTCAGTGCTGACTGCGCTTTCGCAGACCAGCGCCAACGCCTTGGCCCTCACCAAGCGCCAGTTCTACGAGCTGGACGGGCTCCCCTTCGCCGACGGCATCGGACTCGGCGCCCGGGTGAACGCCCTGGCTCGCGCCCATCCCGACTTCCGAACAGCAATTGCGGCCTTCCTGAAGTAAGGACTCCTCGACGTAGCGCCATCCCGGCGACGTCGAGGACGGCTCCCAGTGGTTCAACACGAAGACACGAAGAGCACAAAGGGTACCTAGAACACCTCGGTCACGAAGAACCAAAAATCAGTTTCTCTGTGTCTCTTTGTTCTCCGTGCCTCTGTGTCTTTCCTTGCTGATTACTAACCACAACTGTTCTTGCGCCCTTTGTGCTCTTCGTGTCTTCGTGTTGAATTCTGGATCTATTCGCGTAAAAGGGGTAATGGGGATTACAGTGGTGGGCCTCAGCTTCCGGCATGGCCAACGTCGTCCCTCAACGGCTGGAGGAAGCGCGAACCCTTCTCCAGCGCCACTTCGGCTACCCTGACTTCCGCCCCGCTCAGCGGCGGGTGGTGCAGTCGGTGCTCGCCGGTCGGGATACCCTCGCTGTCCTGCCCACCGGCGGTGGAAAGTCGATCTGCTTTCAGCTGCCCGCGCTCGTGCTCGGCGGCTTTACGATCGTCGTCTCTCCCCTCATTTCTCTGATGCAGGACCAGGTCGCGGC
>DATBGE010000155.1:0-10005 GCA_036558125.1 Gemmatimonadales bacterium
CTGTCGGCTGTGACGAAGCCGCAGACCAGCGGCTCCTACTGTACCGACTCGGAAGCCGGCGATTAGTTCCCGGCCTCCCGCCCCTCCTCACGTTCCGAGTTCCTAGGTCGGAGTTCCCGTCACCGTTCGCCTTTCACCCACTCCCCGACACCTGACACCTGACACCTGTTCCCCGTTCCCTGTTCCCCGTTCCCGCACTCCCCGTCTCCCGTCTCCCGTCTACCGTAAGACTACGGATCCCCCCAACCGGTCTTCTCCCAATAGCGGCCCAGCCGACGCGAGCCCTACGTTGGGACCAAGGAGGAGTGGACCCGAATGCCCCTGGCCTGCGTCGGCCTGAGTCATCACACTGCACCGCTTGCCGTGCGGGAGCGGCTCGCCTTTGGTCGCGACGAAGTGCGTGCCGCGCTGGAGAACGCGCGGGACGGTGAGCTCCGGTCGGCGGGGATCGCGGAGTTGGCTCTCGTGTCCACCTGTAACCGGACCGAGCTCTACGCAGCGGCGCACGATCCTGCCGTTCGGTTCTCCGATGCTCCCGCTTTGCTCACCGATGTGCTGATCCGATCCGGCCGACTCCCGCCGGACGACATCCGTCCTTCCTTATATACCCACGCGAGCACCCAGGCGCTGCGCCATCTCTGCGCCGTCGCCACCGGGCTCGATTCGATGATCCTCGGTGAAGCGGAAGTGCTGGGCCAGGTGGCGACCGCTCATGACTGGGCAACGCAAGCCAATGCCTCAGGCCCGATTCTCGAAGCAGCCTTTCGGACCGCGGTACGCGCAGGCCGTCGAGCGAGAGTCGAAACCGGGATCTGCCGGAATCCGATGAGCGTCGCGTCCGAAGCGGTGCGGCTGATCCGCGAACTGGCGTCGGCCACGGCAGCGGTCTTGATCGTTGGGACCGGAGAACAGGCTCGGTTGCTCGGCAGTCTCCTGCGAAGCAATGGGTTCAACAACCTCAGTGTCATCGGACGGAACCCCGATCGGGCGAAGAGTCTTGTGCCGGGGATTGGGAGGCGTGCCCTGCCTTGGCGGGAGCTGGGTGATGCGCTTCGCGAGACCGACATCGTTCTGACTTCGACTGCGGCGCCGCACGCGGTGATCGGCCGAGAGATGGTCGAAGCGGCCCTCGGAGGCCGGCGGCGGCATGAATTGACCTTCGTGGATCTCGCTGTGCCGCGCGACGTTGATCCCCAGGCAGGTGAGCTCCCCGGAGTGCGACTGTACGACCTCGACACGCTGCAGCAGAGGTTGAACGGGAATCTCGCCGACCGGCGGCAGGAGGTTCCCCGGGTCGAAGCCATCATCGAGGAAGAGGTGACGCTGTTCGAAGCATGGCGACGCGGAGCGCAACTCAGGCCGGTCCTCAGTGCCATGCACGCACGCGGTGAAGCGATCCGTCGGCAGGAAATTGAGCGAGTTCTCCACCGGCTGAGTGAGCATGACCCGGAGGTACGCGAGGAGATCGAAGCGCTCTCCAAGGCTCTCGTCACCAAGCTGCTTCACGCACCCTCAACCCGACTCCGCAGCGAAATCGACCCCGTTCGCTCTCGGCTGTACGTCGAAACGATCCAGGAACTCTTCGATCTCCACCTCTCCTCCCCCTCGTCAGCCGACGCGGAGCCCGATCCCGCATGACTTCGGTCGTCGGCGCCATCCGCCTGGGAACCCGTGCTTCGCGTCTCGCGCGGGTCCAGACTGACCTGGTCCGGAAGGCCCTTGCCCGCCTGAATCAGACCATCGAGTTCCGCAGCATCGAGATCTCCACTGAAGGAGATCGCGACCTCCGCACCCCGCTGCCGGAAATCGGCGGCAAAGGCGTGTTCACCCAGGAACTCGAACAGGCACTGCGCGTCGGGACCATCGACCTGGCGGTCCACTCACTCAAGGACGTCCCGGTTGAACCGTCCCCCGGGTTGACCCTGGCCGCGATCGGCTTGCGGGAAGATCCCCGCGAAGTGTTGATCTCGGCAGAAGGCTGGACCCTCGCGACGCTCCCGGCCGGTGCCAGGGTCGGCACCTGCAGCACACGACGCGCTGCCCAACTCCTGGTACACCGCCGGGATCTTCAGCTCGCTCCGTTGCGGGGCAACGTGGACACCCGGGTCGCCAAGGCGCAGGCCGGAGAGTTCGATGCCATCGTGATTGCCGCGGCCGGAGTCCATCGATTGGGTCTCACCTCCGCCATCACCGAGTATCTCCCCCTTGAAGTCATGCTGCCTGCCCCTGGGCAAGCGGCGCTGGCCGTTCAGTGCCGCGCCGACGATTCCGCCATGCTCGAATTGTTGAGCGGTTTTGACGACAAGGTGGTCCGAACCGCCACCGATGCCGAACGGGGCTTTCTCGAGGGACTCGGCGGCGGCTGTGCTGCACCGATCGCGGCGTTCGGCCGGGCTGATGAAACGCGCATTCATCTGGAAGGTCTGGTCCTGTCACCCGATGGCCAGCAGCAAGTGAGACTTGTCTGGGAAGGAGCCGCGGTCGATGGACGACGCGTGGGGCTGGTCCTCGCGGCCGAAGCGCGCGCCAAGGGCGCTGAGGCACTCCTCGCATGAGTGGCCTGGAAGGACGATCGGTAGTGATAACGCGATCCCGGGCCCAGGCTGCGCCCTTCGCTGATGCGCTATCGTCTCGAGGAGCGATTCCAATTCTCTTCCCGACGATTGAGATCCGGCCCTTGGACAATTGCGCGGCACTCGACGATGCACTGACCCGGCTGGACCAGTACTCCTGGATCGTCTTCACCAGCGCCAACACGGTGAACGCCGTCTGGGAACGACTCAGAGCTCTTGGTCGAACCAACCTCGAGGGCGCCAGGCGGATTGCCGCGGTCGGGCCCGCCACCGCTGCGGAGCTGGTCGAGCGCGGCGCCTTGATCGACGCCGTACCGACGACGTTTCGCGGTTCCGCGATCCCGGACGCCCTGGGCGGGCTGGATAACCAGCGGGTGCTGTTGCCGCGCGGCGACATCGGTCGCGAAGAGACGGCCGAGTCGCTGCGTGGAGCGGGTGCCGTGGTCGATGAAGTCGTCGCCTACCGGACCGTCCTGCCGGCATCCGATCGTTTCGGACTCACGGCGCTTCGTGCCGGGGTTGATGCAGTCACGTTCACCTCTCCATCCACCGTGCGCAACTTCGTTTCTCTCGTGGGTCCCGATTCCGCACGACTCCTGACTCGTAGTGTCGTCGCCTGTATCGGTCCGGTCACCGCGGCGGCGGTAACCGATCTGGGCCTGGCCCAGCCGCTCCAGGCCCATCATTCCACATCCGAAGGGCTGATCGAGATCCTCGAGGCTCACTTCGCTCGACGGGCGGGGCGGTCATGATCACGCGTCCTCGCCGCTGGCGACTCACACCGGCCCTGCGGACCCTGGTCCGGGAGACCGAGCTCCTCCCTGCCGACCTCGTGGCTCCGCTCTTTGTGAGCGAGCGGATTACCGCTCCGCAGCCGATCGCCTCGATGCCCGGAATCCAGCAGTGGCCGATCAACCGCATCGCCGAAGAGGCTCGCTCCCTTGCCGCACTCGGCATCCGTTCGGTGCTGCTCTTTGGGATTCCGACGCGCAAGGACGCGGAAGGGAGTGGGGCCTACCCACCCGATGGCGTCGTTCAGAAATCGGTGCGAGAAATCAAGGGCGCTCTGCCGGAACTCGTCGTGATGACCGACGTGTGTCTCTGTGAGTACACCGATCATGGGCACTGCGGTTTGATCAACGGCCTTGGGGGAGCAAAAGACCCGCGACTCCCCGAGGGTTACGTGCTCAATGACAAGACACTCGAGATCCTTGGTCGGACCGCCGTCGCGCAGGCAGAAGCGGGAGCCGATGTGGTGGCACCATCGGGAATGCTGGATGGAATGGTGGCCGCGATCCGGCGAGATCTGGACGCCGCCGGCTTCCACTCGCTCCCGATTCTTTCCTATTCGGTGAAATACGCCTCGGGCTTCTACGGCCCCTTTCGCGATGCTGCCGAAGGTGCGCCCCGCTTCGGAGACCGCAGCACTCACCAGATGGATCCGGCCAACGTACGGGAAGCGATGCGGGAACACGCTTTGGACGTCGAGGAAGGCGCCGACGGTCTGATGGTGAAGCCGGCGCTCGCCTACCTCGATGTGATCCGGGCGACGCGCGATCGCTTTCCCGATCTGCCGCTCGCCGCCTATAACGTCAGCGGCGAGTACTCCATGGTGAAGGCGGCCGCCGCCAACGGCTGGGTCGACGAGCGTCGCGTGGCACTCGAAATCCTCACCGGCATCCGGCGCGCCGGCGCCGATCTCATCATCACCTACCACGCCCGCGACGCCGCCACCTGGCTCGCGGGCTGATCCATCGGAGCACCGGAATGGCTGAACAGACTCCCGAGACCCTGAACCACTTCGCCACCCTGTCGTTCACCGACGACTACTGGAAGCTCGCCGAGGAGCCGCGTCGTGAGGTCCGCGAGGATTTCCTGGGGCGTCTCGGAAAAGCGGTGGACGCCGTTCATCTCTACCAGTTGGCCGGGCTGGAGAGCCGAGGCGATCTGCTGACCTGGACCGCATCCGCCTCATCCTCACCCGACGCGAGCCGCTGCTTCTTCGCCGGATGGGCGGCCGCGCTCGCTCCGCATCGGCGATTCCTCAAGAGCAGCGACGTGCTGTGGGGCTACACGCGGCCCTCGCAATACACCAAGAGCCGTTCCACTCAGGAGCTGGACCCGTTCGCGCCGACTCGGGAGCCGTACCTGATCGTCTACCCCTTCGTGAAGACGCCGGAGTGGTACCTGCTCGGCCGCGAGAAGCGCGGTGAGTTGATGGCCGGCCACATCAAGACCGGAACTCAGTACAAAGACATCACCCAGTTGCTGGTCTACTGCTTCGGGCTGCAGGACCAGGAGTTCATCGTCGCCTACGAGACGGAGGACATGCGCCGCTTCCTTGCCTTGGTGCAGGACCTCCGGTCCACCGAGGTTCGGGTCTACACCGCGCGGGACTGGCCGCTGCACGCCGGAGTCTACCAGCCGGACGCGGAGGCCCTCGCCTCATGGCTGTGACCCCGATCGCCACCGAGGCTCCCCTGCTGGCCGCGGCCGCGGGTCGGCCGACCGCGATGACTCCAGTCTGGTTCATGCGCCAGGCAGGCCGGTACATGGCGGAGTATCGCGCGATTCGCGCTCACCATTCCGTACTCGAGATCTGTGCCCAGCCGGAATTGGCGGCGGAGATCACCCTGCAACCAGTCCGGAAGCTGGGCGTGGACGCGGCGATCCTCTTTGCCGACATCCTGTTGCCGCTGGTGCCGATGGGCCTCGAGCTGGAGTTCGTGAGCGGAGAAGGCCCCCTGATCCGGAATCCGGTGCGTCGGGCTGAGCAGGTGGACGCATTGCGCGAAGTAGATCCGGGATCGGACCTGGCCGCGACATTGGAGACCATCAAGCGGGTCCGCCGCGATCTTGCACCTGACATCCCGTTGATCGGATTCGCCGGCGCTCCGTTCACCGTCGCCACCTACGCGATCGAGGGCGGCCCGTCTCGCCATCTCCTGGAAAGCAAGCGGATGATGTACGAGGCCCCCGCCCTCTGGCACCGGCTGCTCTCGAAACTGACCGACCTGCTGGCCGATTTCCTCATCGCTCAAGTCGGAGCCGGCGCCCAGGCGCTGCAGGTCTTCGACAGCTGGGCAGGACAGCTCAACGAAACGGATTATCGGGACTACGTCCTGCCCCACAGTCGCACGCTCTTCGACCGTCTCGCTGATCTCGGCGTGCCCCGGATCCACTTCGGGGTCGGAACCGAGCATCTGCTCGAGACGATGACCGAAGCAGGTGGCGAAGTCCTGGGTCTCGACTGGCGCACTCCCCTCGATCGGGGATGGGAGCGGATCGGCCACGCGCGTGCCGTTCAGGGCAACCTCGATCCGGTCGCGCTCTTTGCGCCGCTCCCCGAACTGCGCGCTCGAGTGAACGACATCCTCCGCCGCGCCGATGGCCGGCCGGGACACATCTTCAACCTGGGCCACGGCATCCTGCCCGGAACGCCGGTAGATCGGGTCCGCGCCGTCGTGGACATGGTCCACCAAGCGACCATGCGGGGCCGGTGAGCGATGCGAGCCTCGGTCGTGGTGGTCGGTGGCGGCATCAGCGGGCTCGCAACCGCGACGCGATTGGCGGAACGGCTCGACCCCCCATCCATCGTCCTGATCGAGGAGACACCGAGCCTCGGCGGCAAGATCCGAACTGAGCGGCTCGGAGAGTTCCTCCTCGAGGAAGGTCCGGACTGCTTTCTCGCTGCGAAGCCCGCCGGCATCGAGCTCTGCCGACACCTGGGAATCGCGGAACGACTGATCGGGACCAATCCCTCCACTCGCAAGAGCTTTGTGAAACGCGGCGGCCGTCTTCACCCGCTGCCCGACGGAATCACCGGACTGGTTCCGTCCCAGTTGATGCCGCTCCTCACGACCTCCCTCCTTTCCCTGCCTGGGCGAATCCGGGCCGGACTCGAGCTGTTCGTCCCCCGGCGTGGCGACGGCCCGGAAGAGTCGGTAGCCGAGTTCTCCCGGCGCCGCTTCGGTACCGAGGCCTATCACTGGTTGATCGAGCCGCTATTAAGTGGGATCTATGCCGGCGATGGCGAGACACTGAGTCTGGAGTCCACCTTCCCGCAGATGCGGGAGACGGAATTGCGGGACGGCAGTCTGCTCAAGCCCTTGCTCCTCCGGCAAGCCGCCTCGCCGGCTCCTTCCGCTCCAACTCGTACCGGATTCGTCACCCTCAAGGGCGGCATGGGAGAGCTGGTGGATTCGCTCACCGCGCGGCTGGCTGGCGTCTCCATCCTCCTTGGCGCCAGAGTGAAGCGCGTACGGGAGGCACTGGTCGAGCGCGGCTACCGCGTGGAGCTGGCGGACGACCGTACCATCGAGACTGACACCGTCGTGCTGGCGACGCCGGCTTACGCCAGTGCCGCCATGCTCGACTCGCTCGACGCCGATCTGGGCTCGGCGCTGAACACCATTCCATTCGTCTCCACGGCGACCGTCTCCCTCGCCTTTCCCTGGACAGCCTTCCCAACCTTACCGCAAGGATACGGCTACCTGAGCCCAAGGGCCGGCGGTGGGTCGCTGGTCGCTTGCACCTGGACCTCGAACAAGTTCCCGGGCCGCGCTCCACGAGACGCCGTGCTGGCCCGGTGCTTCATCGGCCGGGCCGGTGCGGATGAAATCGTGCAAGCGGGAGACAGGGTGTTGCTGGATCTAGCGATGGATGAACTGCGTCGCGTCGCAGGAGTCACTGAATCACCGCTGATCCATCGCATCGCCCGCTGGCCCGCTGGCATGCCACAGTACACCCTGGGCCACCGGCAACGGATCGAGCGCATCGCCGGCAAGCTTGCGGAACATCCCGGCCTGCATCTCACTGGAGCCTCGTACCGCGGGGTTGGGATTCCGGATTGCATCGCCTCCGGCTGGGCCGTGGCGGACAGCATCACCGCCCCGGTAGGTGCAGCATGAGACCCTCGGCTCGCTCCGCGGCGCTTTTCAAGGAAGCGCAGACCTTGCTGCCCGGCGGTGTCGACTCTCCGGTCCGAGCGTTCCGCGCGGTCGGAGGAGACCCACTCTTCATCGCGCGGGGCGAAGGAGCATGGCTCGAGGACGTGGACGGCTCTCTCCTCGTGGACTACATGCTCTCGTGGGGCCCGTTGATCCTGGGGCACGCTCATCCCGCGATCACCACGGCTCTCACTGCGGCTGTGGCTCGGGGCACCAGCTATGGCGCTCCGAATCCGCTCGAAGTGGAGCTGGCCAGGAAGGTCCAGCGCTTCTACCCCTCGATCGACCTGATCCGCTTCGTCAACTCCGGCACCGAAGCGACGATGAGCGCGCTCCGGGTGGCGCGGGCGTTCACCCGGCGTGCGAAGATCGTGAAGTTCGCCGGTTGCTATCATGGGCACGCGGACCTGCTGCTGGTGCAGGCAGGATCAGGAGTCGCGACGCTTGGTCTGCCGGACTCGCCTGGAGTCCCCCCGGGAGCCGTGAGTGACACGTTGGTCGCACCGTTCAACGACCTGAGCGCGGTGACCGAAATCTTCCGCCAGTTCCCCGAAGAGATCGCCGCCGTCATCGTGGAACCCGTGGCGGGCAACATGGGTGTGGTACCCCCGGGCGACGGGTTTCTCGCTGGACTGCGAGAGATCACCAGCGCCCACGGGGCACTTCTGATCTTCGATGAGGTCATGTGCGGGTTCCGCGTGCACCCGGGAGGAGCCCAGGCGCTATACGGCACTATCCCCGACCTGACCACGCTGGGGAAAGTCATCGGTGGCGGTTTGCCGGTAGGAGCCTATGGCGGCCGCCGTGAAATCATGGAGCTCATCGCACCGGCGGGGCCGGTTTACCAGGCCGGTACCCTGTCGGGAAATCCCCTCGCGATGACGGCCGGCATCGCCACGCTGACCGAGCTGGAACGGCCCGGCGTCTGGGATCGAGTCGCCACGGCGACCGAAGGTCTCGCCCGCCGGATCGAATGCCTGGCGTCGAAGAAGGGACTTCCGGTTCGCGTGCAGCGGGTGGGGACGATGCTGACCGTCTTCTTCACCGACCAGCCAGTGCAAGACTGGGAATCGGCCCGCCTCTGCGACACCGCCCGCTTCGGTCGAGTGTTCCGCCGGCTCCTCGAACGCGGCGTCTACTGGGTCCCGTCCCAGTTCGAGTCCGCCTTTCTGTCCACCGCACATGGTCCGATGGAGCTCAGTCTTACCGGCGAAGCGTTCGAGACTGCACTCGACGAAGAAGCGAGAGAAGCGAGATGACGATTATCGGCGCGGCTTCGGCCGACGCATCTCTCTACGACGACGTGGCGAGGGCATACGATGCCGTGCTGGTCGTTTCGTTCGGAGGGCCCGAAGGGCCCGAGGATGTACTGCCGTTTCTCGAGAACGTGACTCGAGGCAGACCCGTGCCCAGGGAGCGTCTCCTGAACGTCGCGCAGCACTATCAGCACTTCGGCGGGGTGAGTCCGATCAACGAGCAGAATCGCGCGCTGGTGGACGCCCTCCGAGTCGAGCTGGCCAGCAACCCTCCCTCACTGCCGATCTACCTGGGAAATCGGAACTGGCATCCCTACCTGAGCGACACGATCCGGCAGATGCGAGACGCTGGCGTGCGCCGAGCGCTGGCGCTCGTGACCTCGGCCTTCGGTTGCTACTCCGGGTGCCGGCAGTACCGCGAGGATGTGACTCGGGCGCTCGAAGCAGTGGGCGCGGGCGCGCCCGAGGTGGACAAACTGAGGCTCTTCTTCAATCACCCCGGATTCATCGAAGCGAACGCGGCCAATCTCGAGGATGCGCTGGATCAGTTCCCCAGCGATCACCGCTCCATGGCGCGAGTCGTCTTTACCGCGCACAGCATTCCGGTGGCGATGGCCAAGGCCAGCGCGTACCAGCCCCAGCTGCTGGAGTCGAGCCGGCTAGTCGCCGAGTCCGCGGGTGTCACGTCCTGGGATCTCGCGTTTCAGAGCAGGAGCGGGCCACCGTACATTCCCTGGCTGGAGCCGGACATTTGTGTCCACCTGGAATCGCTCGCCTGCCGTGGTGTACGGGACGTCGTTGTGCTCCCGATCGGTTTTCTGTCGGATCACATGGAAGTGCGCTACGACCTCGACACCGAGACCCGGCAGAAGGCCGAGGAGCTCGGCATGAGGCTGGTTCGGGCGAAGACCGTAGGAACGTCGCCCGCATTCGTCGCGATGCTCCGCGAGCTGATCCATGAGCGAATGGTGGAGCGACCGCAGCGGAGGGCGGTGGGAGGCATGGGGGCGAGCCATGATGTTTGCCCGGTTGATTGCTGCTTGGCTCGGTGAACGGTGAACGGTGGGCGTATTCAACCTGCATGCAGGAATGCACCTCAAAGCCATCCTTCACATTCCCGCTCACCATTCACCCTCGGCCCGTGACCCCGCTCCTTGCGGCCCCCACCCGGCGCCGGTAACCTCGTAACATCACACAACTTGGATTGTGTCCGTGCCAATTTCTGCC
>DATBGE010000156.1:0-7291 GCA_036558125.1 Gemmatimonadales bacterium
GCAGCATCCCCACATTCTGCCCTTGTTCGACAGTGGGCGGACGGGCGGCAACGGGGACGAGCGAGCGGACGACTTCCTGTTCTACGTCATGCCGCTGATCGAGGGCGAGTCGCTCCGCGACCGGCTCAATCGCGAGAAACAGCTTCCGATCGGTGACGCACTGCGCATTGCGACCGAAGTCGCGAGTGCGCTGGACTATGCCCACCGCCACAACGTCATCCATCGCGACATCAAGCCCGAGAATGTCCTACTGCACGACGGGCGCGCGCTGGTGGCCGATTTCGGAATCGCACTGGCCGCAAGCAAGGCGGGTGGCAGCCGGATGACGGAGACCGGGATGTCGCTCGGTACGCCGACCTACATGAGCCCCGAGCAGGCGATGGGCGAGCGGGAGATCACCGCCCGCTCCGACGTGTATGCCCTCGGCGCCATGACCTACGAGATGCTGCTCGGCGAGCCGCCGTTCACCGGGCCCACGGCGCAATCGATCGTGGCGAAGGTGATGACCGAGAAGCCGGCCTCACTCATCGCGCGGCGGGACCGGATCTCGCCGGCCGTCGAGGATGCGGTGCTGACCGCGCTGGAAAAGCTGCCGGCCGACCGCTTCGGGAGTGCGGCCGAATTTTCGGCGGCGTTGAATGGGGATAGCGGCTCGGCTACGCGAAGGCTCGGCTCGGCCTCGCAGCCCGAGACTCGGCGGGGCGTGGGACGGCCCGCGCTTTATGCGATGCTTGTCGTGACCTCGCTGGCCGCGGTCTTCTTCGCCTGGCGTGCCGCGCACCACCCCGCCGGCCCGGTCACCCGACTCACTCTCGACCTGCCGGAACTCAGGGTCAATCACCTGAGCTATTTCGGGAGCGCGCTCGCGGTGGCGCCCGACGGCTCGTCGCTGGTTTACGTCACCGAGAGTCCTGGCACCCCGACCCGTCTTATGGTGCGGGAGCGCGGGAATCTCACGCCACGACTGCTGGAAGGGACCGACGGAGCGGACGGGCCGTTCTTTTCGCCCGACGGCCGCTGGGTGGCGTACACCGCTGCCAAGAAGATCTTCAAGGTACCGGTCGCCGGGGGCACTCCGGTCCTCGTGGCGGATGCGGCGGCCAATGAGCTGGCCAGCGGAACCTGGCTGGACGACGGCCGGATCGTCTTTACCAACCAGTCCTTCGAGATCCTCACCGTGCCGTCTGCCGGGGGACAAGTTTCCCGGGTCGTACCACCGCCCATCAGCTTCGGCTGGGCCTTTCCCACCGCGCTGCCGGTCAAGGATGTCATCCTGATCACCGAGTGCAGCAACAACTGCTCGCGGATGAACCTGCTGGCGATGAATCTGAAAACGCTCGCGCAGGACACCGTCCTTGCAAACGCCTCACGGGGCTTCTACCTCCCCACTGGTGACCTCCTCGCGGTGCAGCAGGATGGCAACGTGGTGGCGGGACATTTTGATCTCCGCAAGCTGCGTTATACCGATCCACCCGTCGTGGTGCAGAGCGCAGTCCAGCTCGAACTCGGCATCACGCCCGAGCTGGCCGTGGCCAATGACGGGACGCTCATCTACCTCGCCGCCAATCAGACAGGAACCGATGCGAGCATCGCCCGGGTGGATCGGACCGGCAAGGCTCGGGTGCTCGATCCCGACTGGACGGCGCGCGTCAGCAGCTTGGCCCTCTCGCCTGACGGGCGGCGCGTCGGGATCAGCACCCTCGAGCAGTCCGGCAATGTGCTCTGGATGAAAGAGCTCGACGCCGGCCCCCTGACCCAGCTCAGCTTCGACGGCACCATCAATTATCGCCCGTCGTGGCGCCCCGACGGACGCAGCATCAGCTTCACCTCGGACTTCAAGGGACTGGTCTCATACCTGTACACCATGCGGGCGGATGGCAGCGATAAGCCCCAGCGAGTCCTGCCTAACGAACCGCTCCAGGTCGATGAAGCGGTCTGGTCACGGGATGGGCGCTGGTTGGTGTACCGGACCGGCGTCACGGGAGGGGTGCGCGACATCTACGCCCGACAGCTTTCAGGCGACACCACCCGGATCACCGTCGCGGCCGGCGCCGCCGATGAATACATGCCGGCGCTTTCACCCGACGGCCGCTGGATCACATACGTCTCGGTCGAATCGGGCAAGGAGGAGGTCTACGTCCGGCCGTTTCCCGAAACCAGCAGGGCGCGGTGGCAGGTCTCCGCCGCGGGCGGATCCAATCCCGCCTGGTCACACTCGGGGCGTGAATTATTCTATGTCGACCGGGCCGACAGCATGATCACGGTGACTGTGACGGGAACCACGGACTTCCAGATCGGCCCCCGGCGCGCGCTGTTCAGCACCCGGCCATTCCTGTTGCTCCCGCTGCACCGCACATACGACGTGTTCCCCGACGATCAATCGTTCTTGATGCTCAAGCGTCCGTTCACCGCCACCACCGTGGCCAATCGGCTGACGGTCGTGCTGAACTGGTTCAGTGAGGTGAGGGCCAAGGTGAGGCAGGGGCGGTGAATTGACCATCGACCAGCGCCTCTCGGCCGCGCTCGCCGACCGCTACCGTATCGAGCGGGAGCTGGGCCGTGGGGGGATGGCTGTGGTCTATCTCGCGGAGGACCTGAAGCACCACCGACGCGTCGCCATCAAACTGCTCAGGCCCGAACTCTCGGCCGTGGTCGGAAGCGATCGATTCCTGCGGGAGATCGAGATCGCCGCGACTCTCCAGCATCCCCACATTCTCCCGCTCTACGATTCGGGAGATGCTGCCGGCCAGCTTTACTACGTGATGCCCTTCGTCGAAGGAGAATCGCTGCGGGAACGGCTGCAGCGGGAGCGGCAGCTTCCGCTCGATGTGGCGCTGCGGTTCACTCGCGAGGTGGGAACCGCCCTGCAGTACGCCCACGATCACGGAGTCGTCCACCGCGACATCAAGCCGGAGAATGTCATGCTCTCCGGAAACCAGGCGGTGGTTGCCGACTTCGGCATTGCCCGGGCGCTGCACGCCGCGAATGCAGACCAGCTGACGCTGACTGGCATGGCCATAGGCACTCCGCAGTACATGAGCCCGGAGCAGGCCAGCGGCGAGAGAGTAGATGGACGCGCCGATCAGTACAGCCTCGCCTGCACCCTCTACGAGATGCTGAGCGGCAAGCCTCCCTTCGTCGGTTCCACCCCACTCGCCGTCATGGCCAAGCATTCCGCCGAGCCGGTGCCGAGCGTGCGCGATCGGCGCGAAGGAATACCGTCGAGGGTGGAGAAGGCCATAAAGCGAGGCATGGCGAAGCGTCCCGAGGACCGCTTCCTCTCCATTCAGCAATTGCTCGATGCGCTGGATTCACCGCAGACCTCAGCGGTGGTGCCCTTTGCATCACACATCCGCCCGAAGCGGGGGCTCTTCACCGCAGCCGCCGTGTTGCTCTTCGTGATCCTGTTCTGGCAGATGGCACGTCGCATGAACCATCCGGCGCCCGGGGCGGTGGCATCGGTCGCGGTCCTTCCTTTCATGACCCTGGCAGGGGCACCCGACACCTCCTACCTGGGACTGGGCATGACCGATGGCCTCATCGCCGATCTGGCCGAGGTGGGGGCGCTCAAGGTCATCTCGCGATCCTCGGGCGCCGTTGCTCAAGGCTCGGCAAAATCGCTCGCCGATCTGAGCAGGGAGTTGGGAGTTCAGGGCGTGGTGCAAGGCTGGATCGGCAAGATGGCCGATACCGTCCGGGTCAGGCTGCGATTCCTCCGCACCACCGACAGCGTCCCCCTGTTTACGAAGGAGTATGAGCGTCGTCTCGGTGAGTTGCCGGACCTGCAGCGGGAGATCACCACGGCTCTCATCGGCTCCATCAGCGCCAACCTCAAGGGCACGGAGCAGACACGACTCGAGGTACGCCACGAGGTGGATCAGCGCGCCTACGAGGCATTCCTTCGTGGCCGGTTCTATCTGGAGCAGGAGGAACTCGAAAGGGCCCGGGAACAATTCGAGCAGGCGAGCCGCATCGCACCCCAATGGGCACCACCCTACGTCGGCATCGCCAATTACTACACGGCCCTTCCTTTCTATAGTGATACTGCACCGGCGGTGGTCCTGCCCCAGGCCCGCGCGGCGCTGACCAAGGCCCTGGAGCTGGACGAGACCCTCGCGGAAGCCCATGCGGTCAACGCATACCTCCGTGCGTATTATGAGTGGGACTGGCGTGCTGCCGAGCAGGAGTTCAGGCGAGCCCTCGAGCTGCGGCCCAACTATGCCGATGCGTACTTCTCTTACAGTCGCTTCCTGGCCTCACGGCGCCGGCTCGATGAGGCCATCGCCCAGCTGGGCCACGCGGTAGAGCTGGACCCGCTCTCCCTCTCCCTCCAGACCAACCGCGCTCTGCTCTACTACTTCGCGGGTCGCTACGACGACGCGCAACAGCAACTCATGGCGGTCCTCAAGAGTGACTCCACCGACCGACTGGCCAGGTGGGGCCTCGCACTGGTGGCCGAGCAGGAGGGACGCGTAAATGAGACGATCGCGAGTCTCGAGCGATTGGGGGGAAAAAGTCTCAACACGAAGGCCTCGCTGGGCCATGCCTACGGGATCGCGGGAAAAACTGCCCAGGCCCGGAGTATCCTTCGCCTGATGCAGACGGAAGCCGAGCACAGTTACGTACCATCATATTTCTTCGCCCTGGTGTACGCGGGATTAGGCGAGCGGGACCAGGCGCTGCGCTATCTCGAGCGGGCATATGAGGAGCGATCCACGGTATTGGCCTACGTCCGGATTGATCCGCGGCTGGCGTCGCTTCGGGAGGAACCGCGGTTTGTGGCGCTAGTGGAGCGGCTGGGAGGACAGTGAGGTCCGGCGGACCGGCGGTGACAATCGGCAATCAGCACTCAGCAATCGGCAATCACTGACCATTGACCATCGACCATCGTCTCTCGACCTCGCTCGCCGACCGCTACCGCATCGAGCGCGAACTCGGCCAGGGCGGCATGGCCACGGTGTATCTCGCCGAGGATGTCAAACACCACCGGAAAGTCGCGATCAAGGTCCTCCGGCCCGAGCTGGCCGCGGTCGTCGGTGCCGACCGTTTCGTGCGGGAGATCGAGACAATCGCGGCGCTGCAGCATCCACACATTCTGGGTCTCATCGATTCAGGCGAGGTGAACGGCACGGCGTACTACGTCATGCCGTTCGTCGAAGGCGAATCGTTACGCGACCGGCTGGCCCGGGAGAAGCAGCTTCCCCTGGAAGACGCGCTGCGGATCACCCGGGAGGTCGCGGACGCGCTGAGCTACGCGCACAGCAAGGGCATCATTCATCGGGACATCAAGCCGGAGAACATCCTGCTGAGCAGCGGCCATGCGGTGGTCGCCGACTTCGGGATTGCGCGCGCCGTCAGCGCGGCTGGGGGTCAACGGCTCACCGAAACCGGCCTCGCGGTCGGTACGCCGACGTACATGAGCCCGGAGCAGGCGGCCGGGGATCGCGACCTCGACGGGCGGAGCGATCTCTACGCACTCGCCTGCGTGCTCTACGAAATGCTGGCCGGCGAGCCTCCTTTCAGAGGACCCACAGTCCAGGACGTGGTGCGGCAGCACCTCACTATCGAGCCGCGTTCGGTTACCCAGTTGCGCCCGGCGGTGCCGGCCGAAGTGGCGGAGGCGCTGAACCGGGCGCTGGCGAAGACGCCGGCAGACCGGTTCAATCCAGTGGGGCAGTTCTCGGAAGCGTTGCGGCGAGGACCTCCTGCTCCTCCCGACGCGGGAGCTCGCCACGTCGCCCCTGCCCCACGCGTGAGGGCCCAGGCAATCGCCGCCGTCGCCATCCTTGCCCTCGGCGCGATCGGTCTCTGGTATTGGCGTCATCGTGGTCCGCCTCCGCTCGAAGTGCAGCGGCGGACTCAGGTGACGATCGATCCCGGAATCGAAATCGATCCGGCGCTCTCTCCCGATGGGAAGTTCGTCGCCTACTCCGGGCCCAGGGGCGCCATCATGGTGCGGCAGGTCGGAGGGGGAGTGCCGATCGCGGTGGTGCGGGACGGCAGCGGAACCGGGCGCTGGCCCGCCTGGACACCGGACGGCCAGCGCCTCGTTTATATCTCGCCGCGCGGTTTCGAGATCGTGCCGGCACTGGGTGGAAGTTCGCGCCTAATCCGCCCCGCGAGTGGCCTGCCCCGCGGTGTCGCGGTATCGCCCGATGGCAAGGCCTTCCTATTCGCCTCGCACGACTCGGTGTTCGTCCAACCGCTGGAGGGGGGAGAGCCCCGACTGGTTACCATCGGGTGGGAAGTACACTCCCTCGCCTGGTCCCACGATGGCCGCTGGATCGCCTTCGTCTCGGGAAACCCTCAATACATCAAGACCAGCGACCTGGGGAACTTCGCACCCAGCAGTATCTGGGTGGCCCCGGCCGCCGGTGGCCCTCCGGTCCGGGTGACCGACCAGGTGTTTCTTAACGTAAGCCCCGCCTGGGCTCCCGACGGGTCGCTGCTCTACATCTCCACCCGCGACGGAGGGCGCGACGCCTACCAGCAGCACCTGACGAAATCGGGAACTCCGGACGGGGCGCCGACCCGGCTCACGACCGGACTCGAGGCGTTCGAGATCAGCATGTCCAGCGACGGCTCACGGCTCGCCTATTCGGAGTTCACCGAGACGTCGAATGTCTGGTCGATCGCTATTCCAGCCAAAGGCGCAGTATCCGTCTCCCAGGCAGTGCCGGTCACCATCGGCAACCAGACCATCGAGAACTTTGGCGTCTCACACGACGGTCAGTGGATCGCCTTCAGTTCCAACCGCAATGGGACTACCCAGATCTATCGTATGCGGATCGGCGAGCCCGGCGCGGAGCCGCAGCAGCTCACGTCCGATTCCTCCGCCACCTACTGGGCCGACTGGTCTCCCGATGACAAGGAAATATCGTCCCACCGTTTCTTCGGAGAGCGACGGCAGGTCTTCGTCATGGCAGCGGATGGCAGCTCCGAGGTCCAGGTAACCTCGGGGACCGATGACGAGCGTTCGGCGGACTGGTCTCCCGACGGCGGGCACTTGATCATGATCGCGAACTGGGGGACCCATCCGGCGCTTCACATCGCCGCCCGGGGCCCAGACGGCAAATGGTCCAAGCCGCATCCGTTTACCATCGTCATCGGCTCGGACACCATCGGGACGCAAATCGGGGCGTGGTCGCCCGACGGGAAGTACATCGCGTGCGGGTGCGGCCCGGGCGGCCTGGTGGTAGCGCCGGTCAACGGCGGGTCCGCTCGACGCCTGGTCTCGCCATTTCCCACCAATGGCTGGGCTTTCCCCCAATGGTCGGCCGATGGGAAGATC
>DATBGE010000157.1:0-23911 GCA_036558125.1 Gemmatimonadales bacterium
GCCATGCGGCCGCGATCGCGGAAACGCTGATAGACCGGGGCGGGGTCACCGTTGCGGAACCGTTCGATGACGAGGTACTGCATCAAGGACCTGGTTGAAGAATTGATTCGATTGTTCGTGCAAGATGAATCGGCGGCGCGTCGGGGGCGACCGCGATACCATCCTCTACCAGCCAGATTGCCGAGAGTACCGCCTGCGCGTAAGCCCAGGCCAGGATGCGCTCTGGATCGAGGTGAAGGCGCGCGGAGTAGATCCGGAGGCGCTCTTCGACCACTCCCGGCGCGGTATAGAAAGCGGGGGACTGCTCAGGGTTGCGAAAACTGGCGCCGAATTCGTACTCGATCTCTCCCCGAACGCCTTTGGGATCAATCGCGACCCATCCCCGCCGGCTGTCGCGCAGAATGTTGTGGTGGTGAAGATCGCCATGCAGCACACGAGGCCTTTGCTGCGAGGCCGATAGCTTTTCGTAACAGATCCGGGCCCGCTCGACCAGTTCGCGGTCGAGTTGGGAATCGCTGCTCTTCAAATAGGCCGCGTACCCTCGTCCCCAATCTTCCACCGTGGGGATCCCATCGACTGTCGCCTTGGCATCGGCGAGTTGCTGAACGGTTTCGGCCAGGGTCTCCGTGGCCTCGTCGTCACGGCCGGCGGCAGTCAGATCCGCCAGCGGGGTCCCCGGGCTCAGCATTTCCAGCAGGACGGCGCCCTCCCGATAGTCGAGCACCTCCACCGTCCCGCGGCCCCGGAAGGCCTGAAGGACGGCAGTGGAATGCGACTCATCTCCGCTCTGCCGAAAAACCTTGAGAACGACTGGGACGCCGCCGCGATGTCCGAATGCCAGCAGCGACGTGGGGGTCTCTTCAACCCTCGTGACGGTTAGTCTCCATTCCCTGGCCAGACCCTCGGCACGACCAGCCAGAATTGGAGAGGACATCGTTCAACGGCGGCTCAGGAGGTGCCCTTTGAACTGCGAAAGGCCCAGATCGCAAACGAGGCGGCTACCAGGCACGCGATCAGCGACGCCCAGAGCGGCACTGTAAAGGTGGATACGTGCACTGGCCATCTGAGCAGCAGCCGAGTCAGTTGCCCAGCGGCGATGATAGTGAAGACAATCCCCGAGGCGAGTTCATAACGGCGCATGGCATGACCCCTCAGGCGGGTCTGATATTGCGGTTTGTGCGAAAAACGTTCTTGGCGTCCCACTTGGTCTTGACTTCACCGAGCCGGCGGATGGACTTGCCCAACGCTGCCTCGATGCGCTCCTGGCCTTCGTCTTCGGTCAGGAAATTTATGTAGTTGCCGCCGGTGCCGAATTGCTTCATGTCGCTCCAGGCGAGGCGAGCCCAGGCGATGTGAGATTCGTCCTCCTCCGCCTTGTCCCACGCGGCGGCCAGGTTGAGGACGTAGCAGGCGTCGCGGTTACCGGCCGGCGAGTGCTCATCGGCAAGCCGGTTCAGGGCGCCTTTGATCTGGAACAGGATCACCGCCGAGTGGGGGGACTGGATCGCGGCGGCGTGCTGGATCGCCTTGTCGCACAGGGCGGGTTCGATGCGCGCGAGATATTCGCTCTTCCAGTAGTAGCGCCGTCCCTTGGGATTGGCGGCGTCGAACAGGGTCTGGAGCTGGGCGTACGGCCGTCGCACCAGGACATCGCCGACCGGCGTCCCGAAGGCTTTGATTGGGGCGACGACCTTCTCTCCTTCCTCGGGCTTTCCACTGTAACAGGCCAGAATGGCCACGATCGGCTGACCGTGCCACTCCTTGGGGAGCCAGGGCGCGGGCGGTGCCCGGCGCATGAGAGCCACGAGGGTGAGCTCGGGTGGGGCGTCCTCGACCAGGGTGCGAAACAGCTCGAGCACCTTCGGGGCATCGCTCGCGGGCCAGGCCACGATGCCTCCGACGATTTCGGGACCGACCGGGTAAAGGGTGTAGTCGATGCCGGTCACCACGCCGAAGTTCCCTCCGCCCCCGCGGAGTCCCCAGAACAAGTCCTGGTTCTCTTCGCTGCTGGCGCGCACCAGGCGGCCGTCGGCCGTTACCAGGTCCATGCCGACCACATTGTCCGCGGTCCAGCCCCAGCGCCGGGTCAGATATCCGAAACCGCCGCCCAGGGTGAGTCCCGAAACACCGGTCAGGGAGACGAAGCCCAGTACGGCCGCCAGCCCGTGCAGCTGGGTTTCCCGGTCTACGTCGCCGAGGAGGCAGCCGCCCTGAGCGTGCGCGATCTTTCTCCGGGTATCCACCCACACTCCGCGCATGGGCGAGAGGTCCACCATCAGCCCGCCATCCGCGCAGGCCAGGCCGGCGATGTTGTGGCCTCCGCTCTTGATGCAGAGGAGAAGATCATTCGCCGCCGCCAGCTTCACGCACTCGATCACATCGGCGGTCCCCACGCAGCGAGCCACCGCGGCTGGCCTCCGGTCGATCATTCCGTTCCAGACGGTGCGAGAGTCGTCATAACCGGGGTCACCGGGGAGGAGGAGCGAACCTCGTATCCGCAGCTTCAGGCCGTCGAGGATCTCCTGCTTCAGGTCGAACTCCCGGCCGTCGGTTGTCTTGGCTCTCATGGGTCATCCCCTCTGTCATAAAGCGAGTGGTGAAAGAAACTACCTGGGTGGAATCATCACCATACTGACTCCTCCGCTCGGGGTCGTCAGCCAGGCGACTTGCGCCTTTCCTCCGAACATCGTCACCAAGGTGGCGCGTTGTGCCTCGGAAGACATTTGGGTCAGCGCCTCGACCGAACCGGGCAGGAGCTGCCCCACGATTCGTGATCCAGACAGGTAAGCCGCGGCCTCGACCGGCAGCGATGGACCGAGGATCACCAGCCTCTCCTGGGAGACGCCGGCCGCCGCGAGTGACGAGTTGGTGAACCTCATGGATGCGATGACCCGATCGATCCGGGGCCGGGAGGTAAGTCCCTCTTGAAGGCGAGGCACCGCAAATCCCGCTGCGACCACGAGGCCAAAGAGGGAAAGCGCCAGTCTCGCTGCCGGTGCGAAGCGATCCTTCGCCGCTTCGCTTGGCAATAGTCCCTGCAACACCGCGAGGGCGAAGAGAAGGCCGAACGGTGCAATCAGGCGGGGCTCGGAGTGAATCAGAATGAACTGGAGGACACCGCCCAGTCCGAGAAGGGCGGTAGTAACTACCGAGCGATTCTCCAGGAGACGTGGCTTCGAATCAGGTCCCCAGGTGAGAAGGCTCCAAGGGAGAAGAACGCCGAGCAGGGCTGGAGAGAGCCAGAGTCCGAATGAATTGCGCGCTTGTCTGCCCCAGTAGGTGATCAGCTGAACGGCGCTCGGCGGGCTCGAGGTCTTGCTGATGATTCCCGCTTCCCACGCGGTCGGATCCGACCAGGGGGCGTAGGTCCAGCGGGTTCCAGCTGGAAAATCGGCCCAGGTGATTCGATGAGTCGAGTCGCTCGCCAGATCGTGATAGGCCGAATGTTTTCCCAGGTGAGTATCTGGAGTCCGTGAATCACAGGCATCGATGTACCAGCACCGGTTGAGACGGCCGGCTGAG
This sequence comes from Gemmatimonadales bacterium, assembly GCA_036558125.1. Classification (GTDB taxonomy): domain Bacteria; phylum Gemmatimonadota; class Gemmatimonadetes; order Gemmatimonadales; family GWC2-71-9; genus DATBGE01. The sequence continues at coordinate 3,523 of DATBGE010000157.1, forward strand.
CCAAGGGTGAAATGGCCAGCCTTACGGCTCAAGGGGACAATCCAAAGCAGCATCACCGCTGCGCAGACCGCGCTCGACAGCAGCACCTCGCGTCGCGCCTTGGAGTCGATAGCTCCCCAGATGCGCAGCGGAGCACCAAGCAACAGCCAGGGCCAGGTGCTGGTCTTGATGAGAAAGGCGACACCCAGCAGGATGCCGAGCAGAAGCCACCGCCTGCCGTGGTAATGCAGCAGCTCGTAGCCGACCCATGCAAGCAGCGCGAGAAGCAGGACATCCGGAGTCACAGCCTCGATACGGGGCAGCCCGGCGCTGATGAGCAGAAACGTTGCGATCATTGCTCGAGAAAACCGGGGCCGCTGGATATTGCGACTCCACCGCCACAGTAGCCCGATCGCAGCGATGGCTGCGCCACCGTTGATCGCGTGCGCCAGGACGACCATCGCGGCGGGATCCCGCCCGGTAAAGGGGGCAACCAGTCCGATGAGTACGGGATACAGCGGTGACCAGTACCCCTGGACGAACGCAGGCCACTCTCCCGCCGATACCGTCCCAGCGAGATCGAGATAGGAAACCCCGTCGGGATTGAGCGCGAAGCCGGCGAGCCAGGCGTGCAAGGCACAGATCACTGCCGCAATCACCGCCAGAACCTCTGGCTCGCCGATCTTTCGCCGAGACCGGGCCGGCGCGGACTCACGGGCGGGGGCCGGTGTCGAGGACCTTCGCTTCTTCAAGCGTCTCTCTCTACGGAGCAGGCAGCAGAATCAGCTTGCCCTGAGTCTGCCGTTGTTCGAGCATGCGGTGCGCGTCCGCGGCTCGGGCGAGCGGGAAAATCTGTCCCAGCGTCACTCGAAGCTGGCCCGACACTACCCACTCCTGAAGCTCGCGCCGTGCGGTCTCCCAGCGTTCCGGAGGATCGGCTGCGAGCCAGAAGCTGCTGACCCTCAGGTTTAGGCCGTAAAGCTCGTCGGGATGGATCGGAGCCGGAGAACCGCTCGACTCCCCGAAGAAGACGAGGTGCCCGTAAAGGTTGAGAGAGGCGAGACTGTCGGCCTGGGTGGCACGACCCACCGAGTCGAACACGGCATCCACGCCCTGCCCGCCGTTGGCCGCCCTGAGCAGGTGCGGCAGATCCGGGCCGTAGGGAAGAGCTGTTGCCCCGACGCTTCTCACCAGCTCGTGCTTCGTTGGCGTGGATGCGGTGCCGAAGACCCGCACTCCTCGACGCTGCAGCAGTTGGACCAGCAAAGCCCCGACACCGCCCGCTGCCGCATGTACTAACGCTGTCTGCCCTCGCTTGAGCTCGGTGGCCGCGTTAGCCAAGCCATAAGCGGTGAGCCCCTGGGTCGGGAGTGCCGCGGCGACTGGAAACTCGATCTGATCGAGAAGGGAGAACAGTGAGTTGACCGGGACAACAGTGTACTGCGCGTAGGTCCCGCTGGTTCGCGGCGCCCAGAAGGCCACGCGCCGGCCAGTCCACGCGCGGTCTACGCCGTGTCCGGTCGCCTCAACCACGCCCGCACCTTCGTCGCCGGGGATCCAGGGCAGAGTGGGCGGATTGTAGGTTCCTCGGCGCTTCTCGGTTTCGGTGAAGTTGACGCCGACCGCCTCGATGCGAACGAGCACCTCGCCCGGGCCGGGGTCGGGGATGGGGTGGGAGCGCAGCGTCAGGACGCTGGGGTCGCCGAGGGTCTGGACCACGATCGCTGGCATGGATCTCAAGCGCGAGTTCCGGTCAGGCCAGATTCATCCTGGCGAGCAGGGCTTTGAATCTCGGATGGGATCGCAGACTGGTGAAGAGGAACGATCCCTTGATCCCATACACGCTCCCGGCCCGCTCCGTATAGGCGCGCTCCAGGAAATCCATCGCCCGGTCGTTCTCGCCCAGCCCGGTGTAGATGTAGCTCAGGTGGTAAGGCGAGACGTATCGTTGCCTGCCCATTTCCTCCAATTGCCGCAAAACGTCGCGCGCCTCCTCTGTCTTGCCCGCGATGCCGTAGGCTTGCCCCAACTGCGCGAGATAGAGCGTATTGCCAGTGTTGAGCCGTACGGCATGCTGCAGATTGCTGAGCCCCTCTTCAATTTTCCCTACCTTCATATAAGCCCAGCCCAGGGTGGATCGCCCCCGAGGGTAGTCGGGCTCGAACTCGACCGCCCGCAGCGCCGCCTGCAAGGCCTCCTCGTTGCGTCCAGCGCGCAAGAGCGTGGACGCGACATCCGCCCGGTGGGTCAGAGGGTCCAGCTCCTGGGCCCGCCGCACCAGCTCGAGCGCCTCGTCGTATCGCTCGAGGGCCCCACACATCCAGCCATAATGGTCATGGATGTCGGCGCCTCCCGGGCTCAGCTCCAGCGCCAGCTTGAACTCCTCCTCGGCGCCAACCCAGTCGAAGTCGTGGGAAAACCGGAGCAGGGCCAGAACCGAATGGGCTTCACCCAATTCGTTATCGAGAGCCAGAGCCTTGGTGACCGAGCCCATCGCTTCCTCGTAGGCGAGGTCCGGTCGCATCGACCCACCACCCTGTCCCGCCGCCAGCTCGGCAAAGGCGAGCGCGATGCCGGCGTGAGCGAGCGCGTAGTCGGGGTCCGCCGCGATCGCCTGGCGGTAGTAGTCGATGCCTTTCCGGATCCAGTCCTCGGTATAGCGGGTGTAACAGTAGCGGCCCTGCAGATAGAGTTGGTACGCCAGAAGGTTGTCGGTCGGCTCCCGCCGGATCCGGGTCCGCTCCGCCGGCGACAACTCGGCTTGCAGGGCGGAGGCGATCTGGAGAGCGACGTCGGTCTGAATCGCGAAGATGTCGGTCAGCCGCCGGTCGTAGGTGTCACCCCAGAGATGACGATCGGCTTCGGTGTCGATGAGCTGGGCGACGATCCGGACCTGGTCCCCCGCCCGCCGAACACTGCCGTCCAGAAGTGTCGTCACGCCGAGAGTCGCCCCGATCTCCTGCAGGCTCTGCTCCCGCTTCTTGAATCGCATCGCCGAGCTGCGCGAAATCACCTTGAGCGAGCGAATCTTGGAGAGCTGGGCAATGACATCCTCGGTGATCCCGTCGGCAAAGAACTCGTTGGCGGGATCGGGACTCAGGTTCAGAAAGGGCAATACTGCGACCGACGCCGTCCTGGTTTCGCGTCCAGCCGGCCGAGTCATCGCTTCGACGAAGGCGGCGCAACTGGCAAACCGGTCACCGGGTATCCGAGCCAACGCTTTGGTCAGCGCCTGATCAACCGCGGCCGGCACAGTGGGTCTGAGCCTTCGGGCGGATGGTATGGGATCGGTGAAGCGCTTCGCAATCACCGCGTGGGCTGTGACTCCGGTGTAGGGTGGCTCACCGGTGAGGAGCTCGTACAGCACGCAGGCCAGGGAGTAGACATCGGAACGGGCGTCGAGGTTTGACTCTCCGGCCGCCTGCTCCGGACTCATGTAATGCGGTGTGCCCAGCGCCATCCCATTGGTGGTAAGCCGGTCGGCCGGCGCGTTGCTCGCTGCGAGCGCGATGCCGAAGTCCGCGACCATCGCCTCGCCTTCATATAGAAGGATGTTCTCTGGCTTGATGTCCCGATGGACCAGGTGCTGGGCATGGGCGTAGTCCAGCGCCGAGGCTGTTTGGCGGATGATGGCGATGGCGTCGCCGATGTCGAGCTGCTTCTCGCGCTGCAGCTTCTGGCGCAAAGACTCGCCCCGGATATAGGGCATGACATAGAAGAGGTGCCCGCCCACGGCACCGGAGTCGTACAAGGCGAGGATGTGAGGGTGGTTGAGCCGCGCGGCGATGGCGATCTCCCGGGTGAAGCGGTCGGCTCCCAGGACCGCCGCAAGCTCCGGTCGGAGCACCTTGACCGCGACCTTCCGATGATGCCGCAGGTCATCGGCGAGGTAAACCGTCGCCATTCCGCCCTGCGCCAGCTCCCGCTCGATCGCGTAACGGCCGGCGAGTTCGGAGTTCAGGCGCTCCATTTGATCGGGCGGCATTGCGGTTTCTCTTTTTGTGGCGACAGAGCGCGGGTCAACCGGCCTTCGGCGTCGACTCTTCCCAGAGGGCCATGAAGATGCCGTAGCCCTTGCTCACTGCCAACTCGCATGCCTCGCGGAGGCTGGTGAGGTAGCCGAGGAGGCGCTCGGTCCCGCTGCTCAACTCTTCCGGAGTGAGTTCGCTGCCCCGTCCTTCGACGTAAGACTCGATCTGCTGCCGATCCACCTGCCGGATGGAACGGAGCAGCCGCTCCGTGGTTGCGGCGGATATCGCATGACCTCCCTGGTCTGCGGCAGTAGGATAAGTCCAGTCCGCGGCTTCCGGTCGCAGGGGCGACGGGACTGTGGACTCGCTCAACAAGGCGTCCAGGTCTTGCCAGGCGTCCTGGAGCGACACCTCCCGGGATGGATGTGGGGAGTGCAGCCAGATGCCGAGGGTTCGGGGAGCCTTGGTGAAGGCGTAGAAGTCGGACTGGTGAGCCAGGTAGAGGCGCATACAGGTCGTCATGGCCCCTAATCTAGCGCGCCGGCGTTAGTCCGCTGGCCGCCCACCTGCTTCAGGAGGCCGGACGATAGGTCGCCAGGATGACCCCGGTTGTCGTTGTTTTGCTGTCCGTCAGCTTGAGTGTCTTGCAAGGAACGCCTTCCGGAAAGAGTCTCAGACCCGATCCCAGCACCAGCGGGTGGATCGCCAGCGCGTATTCGTCCACCAGGTTACGCGGCATCAGGGACTGGACCAGCGCCACACTGCCCAGGACCACCAGGTCGGCGTTCTGCTCTTTGAGCCTGGCAACAGCGGTGGGGGCGTCGCCTTTGAGGAGGGTCGAGTTCTGCCAAGGCAGGGGCTCTTTCAGCGTGGTAGATACGACGTACTTCCGGGAATTGTTGAGTACCTGGGTGAAGGGATTGTCTCCCCGGTTGGGCCAGACCTTGTAGAAATCCTCATATGTTCGCCGGCCGAAGAGCAGGGATGCTTTCTTGGCCATTCCTTCCGCCGCAGCCTTGCCCATCACCGCGTCGAAGTAGGGGGTCGCCCAGCCGCCACGAGTGAACCCGCCACGGGTGTCTTCATCGGGTCGCCCGGGTGCCTGGGTGACGCCGTCCAGGGTGATGCTGAGGTGGACCAACAGAGTTCCCATGAAAAGTCTCCGCGAAGGATTTCCTGGCTCGAATCGGTGGTGCTTGACATATTCCGATATGGGAATATAATTCACCCATGGCCCGAGCCGCAACCACCTCCGATGTCTTCAACGCCGTCGCCGAGCCTCGGCGCCGCCAGATCCTCAACCTGCTGAAGGGTGGGGAACGGTCGGTGAATGACCTGGCGCGCTCGCTCCGGGTCCGGCAACCTCAGGCCTCAAAGCACCTGCGGGTGTTGAAAGAGGTTGGGTTGGTTCACGTGCGGGAGTCGGGGCAACAGCGGCTCTACACCTTGCAGGACGAGGGTCTCAAGCCAATTCACGACTGGGTGACCAGCTTCACTCAGCTTCGGTCCGAGAGCTTCGATCGTCTCGACCAGTACCTTCAGGACCTGAAAGTGAGGAAACGGGGATCATGACGGCCACAAAGACCACCACCCTGAAAGTGACGCTCCCCTCCGAGAAAGAGATCGTCCTGACCCGCGAGTTCGCCGCGCCGCGGAACCTGGTTTTCGAGGCATTCATCAAACCCGAGCATCTGAGGCGCTGGTGGGGCCGGCGGGACGATACCCTGAGCGTGTGCGAAGTGGACCCGCGCGTGGGGGGCGCTTGGCGTTACGTCATTCGGAAGGCCAACGGCAAGGAAGAACCCTTCAAGGGAGAATTTCGGGAAATCGTTGCACCCGAGCGGCTGGTTTACACCTTCATCTACGACGTGGATGGCTTCCGCGATCCTGGCGGTCTGGTAGAGGATGTCTTCCATGAGAAGGGCGGAAAGACAACGCTGGTGGAGACCATGCACTTCCCCTCGCAGCACGCGCGGGACGAGACTCTCAAGTTCGGTATGGTGGCCGGCGCTGAGGAGACGCTCGACCGTCTGGCGGAGTTGCTGGCGACGCTGGTCAAGGAAAAGTAGGCTCGGCTTGGAGTTCTCCCAGAGTTCCTCGAAACCGAGGTCGACAAAGAGCTGGCGAATTTCCTCGTAGCGGGTGCCGCTGGGCACGAAGGGGAGATCGGCCTCGCTCGATCCGAATCAGCCAGCGGGAGCGCGGCCGAGGATGGCCATTGCAATCCCTCCCAGGACCAGCACCGCGGCAAGTCCCAGCCGGACAGTCAACTCCTCTTGCAGCAGGAGTACTCCTCCTGCGCCGGCCAGGATCGGCACTGCAAGCTGTACGATCGCCGCCGTCATGGTGGTGAGGTGACGCAGGGCGGTGTACCAGATGGCGTACCCGATGCCGGACGCAATAGCGCCCGAGAGCACGGCCCAGAGCACTCCACTGGCTTTCACCGGCGGCGGCGGCCAGGCGACAAGACAGAGAACGAAGGCCATCGGCACCGCGCGCGCGAAGTTGCCGGCGGTCTGGGCGAGGGGTGTGGTGCTGCTCCGCCCGCGGAGGGAGTAGAAGCCCCAGGCAACGCCAGCGAGAAGCATGAGGAAGGCGCTGACCGGATCGGGCGCCGTCAGGCCGGGGAGGACGAGGTAGACCAACCCGGCGATGGCCACGGTCAGCCCGGTCCACTGTATCGGGCGAGGATGTTCCCCACGCGCCAGGGCGGCGAGGACCATGGTCACCTGGACCGCGGCAAAGAGCAGGAGCGCGCCGGTTCCCGCACTCAGGTGCAGGTACGCGAAGGAGAACGGGGCGGCATAAAGGAAGAGCAGACCAGCCGACGTCCACGACGAGCCGCCCGGAGCTGGAGGTTCCCCGCTCGGCAGGCGGACGAGGAGGCCGAGTATCAGGGCCCCGGCGGCGATGCGAATGGCTGAAAAGGTTGCGGGATCGATGGCCTGGCTCCGGAGCGCCAGGCGGCAGAGCAGGGAATTGGCGGCGAAAGCGATGAGGGCGAGGGTGGTGAGGAGGGCTGTGCGCATGCGGTTGGTGGTCGACTACCGACTTGTATCCAAGTCCTTATAGAAAACGACCGTCCCGTGCATGGTTCCATCGGGATTGAGTGCGTACTTCGGAATCACTCCCACTTCAGTCCAGCCACCCCTGCGATAGAGCTGCTCCGCACCGTCGCCTTGCTTGGTATCGAGGGTGAGAAGCGTGAAGCCAGCCTGGCGAGCCTCGCCTTCGATGGCTTGCATCAACTGGAATCCCACCCCGGTCCGTCGGCTCCGGCGATGGACCACCAGCTTGGCAATGTCGCCTCGGTGGGGCTGGTTGGGTGCCCAGGATGGGTGGAGCTGTACCGTTCCGACGATCCCCACGGCATCCCGGGCCACTAGGAGAATGGTCTTGGGGTCGGCCGTCGCGGTGGTCTTCCGCCACCAAGCCTCGGCCATCTCGACCGTGAGCGGCGGGAGAAAGCTCACCGCCGCCCCGGAGGACACCGCATCAACCAGGAGTTCGGCCAGCCCTCGAAGATCGGCATCCGAAACCGGCGGCGTGAGCCGTTCGACCCGGAGAGATTGGGGGCTCATGGAGGCCTGAAAATCACTCGTGTTGCCCTCATGGGCAACTTGACCGGCGTTTGCATGCTCCATATGGTGGCACTGTCTGCGCAAATCACGTCCAGTCGGCAGGGCCGTCTCCGCCGATCACGAACGGGGCGGGAGGATCTTCCTCTTCCGCCCCGTTTTGCGGGTCCGGCCACGGTGACGCGCGCGCCCCGGCCGCTGGCCATTCCGGACCGAATATCTCTCTCCTCCTCGCCTTGACCCTGGTCGGGGTCCTGATCGTGTGCCTGCTCGCCTGGACCCGTCATCATCGCCAGGTGGGTCAGATCCGCGAGAACGAGCGCCATTGGGCCGAGGTTCGCCGGCTCATCGGAACTCTCTGCGGGCCCTGCGGCGCGGAAAACTTCCCTGGTTGCGTGATCACCACCGCTTATCGGGCGCCCGACCAATCTGTGGCCAACCGCGTGCGCGAGTACCTGCTGGATCAGGGTCTGGGCTGGAGCGAGGTGGACGTCCTCACCAAGGACGGCAAGTGGAACGTTGCGGCGATCACCGGCTCCACGGTTGTCACGCCCGCCTTGTGCGAAGCGTGGATCAAAGAGATGAGATATGTGTGTGAGGAATTGGGGTGCAGCCTCGAATACTTCGGGGCGCCGCCGGATGGCGGGGGAGGGTTGGGGGTGCCGGCCTTCGCTTGATTGCAGATTGAAAATTGCAAATTGTTAATTGAATGAAGGGAAAAGCAGGCAGGCCGCACTCTTCCCGCTGTTCAATTTTCAATTAACAATTTTCAATCTGCAATTACCTCGTTCACACGCCAGCCAACCGGGCACCCAGCCCTCGCACCTTGAATGCGAGAATGACCAGGATAATTCCAATGATCAAGGCGTAGATGGCAATCAGGGTGAGCACTGCGAGGGCGCCGGCCCCGGGTCGGGCCAGAAGGAGCACGCCGAATACCACCGACGCCACGCCTCCCAGGATGAGCAGCCATTCACCCTCGATCTCCTTCCGCAGCCGGATCGCCGTCGAGATCTCGAGAATCCCGCGGAAAATCGCCCAGAAGGCGATGTAGTACAGAAGGGCGAGGGCGGTGATCCCGGGGGTCATGAACGTCATGATCCCGACCGCAACCCCGATGAGCCCGATCAGCAACAGCACCCACCAGCCGTCGTAGGTCCTCCGGCCGGCAACGGCCGTCCAAACGGCGAGCACTCCGTCAACCAACGCATACGCGCCGAAAAGAAGTACCAGCGCGGCGAGGGAAATGCCCGGACGGAACCAGGTAAGAAAGGCAAAGGCGATGGCGGCGAGCCCGCGCAGCAGCAAATGCCACCAGCCCCGCGAAAGCACGTCGGTCAACAGCATGCGCGCTCCGTTCATGGTGTCCTCCCGGCAAGAGTCGCGATTCGCGCGGACCAACGGTGCCGATTCTCCCCGAGCGCCGACATTGGACAAAAGGACTACGGCTTCGAAGTCCCCGAGTTGTCGGGTCGCGAACGGCTGGTGAGGATCAGGGTAACCAGCAGAACCAGCTCCAGTGCCGCATCGGTCAGATAAATGAGGGAGATGCGCCCGCTCAGGGCGTACCAGATATCAATGCATGAGAAGGCCATGGCTGCTCCGGCCGCCAAAATGGTGATCTCCAGCGTCCGAACGTGGTTTCGTCTTACCGCGACGGCCAGCGTCACCCCGATCAACACGACCAGGAGCCCTACCATTCGCACGAGCCAGTCATCGGTCTTGGGACCCGTCACCCGTTCGAAACTGGCAAAGTGGACCAGGGGCCAGACGCCGGTGAGGATGTAGTAGGTGGCCTGAAGGGTCAGGATGCGGGAGCGCCAGGAAGCCATCAGTTGTCAGCGATCAGATGGGAGCCATAAGCCGTAAGCCATAAGCTATTAGCTATTAGCTATTAACCGTTAGCTTTTCGCGGTTCAATCTTCAATTATCAATCTTCAATTTTCAATTCCCATGGACTCCCTCCCCGACCACCTCCACATCATCGGCCAGATCCGGTCGGCGGACGCGTGGCTTCATGTGGATCCCGCAGTTGAGGCGGCCCTGCGTGGCAGCGATTGCCGGGACACGGTTGCGCATCGGTCCGATCGAGGCGATTGATGGGACGCCAGTCGTGGACATCAAGCCGGTGCTCGACGACACCGCGGATGCGTAGGGACCCTGGCGCCCGCAGCATTTTGCCGGAGAATTCGCTGGTCAAGCTCTCAACCACCCAGGGGTGACCCTTCAGTCGCCCAGCGCGAAAGGCGCGCATATGACATCGCGACCCTTTGAACCGGGCAAAGCCGCCGAGCCGCTGCCGCAAGACTTCTCGCTCGTGCTTGGTGGGCCGCTTTTCCAACTGCTGCGTCGGGCGCACTTGTCGGACGATACCCTGCATCTGGCAAAGCAGCGCATCCTGGTCATCACGGGGCTGGCCTGGCTCCCCCTGCTGGTACTCTCCACACTTGAAGGAGAACTCCTCCGCGGGAAGGCGGCGGTGCCTTTCCTGATGGACGTGGAAGTTCATGTCCGCTTTCTGGTGGCGCTGCCACTGCTGATTGCTGCGGAGCTGGTGGTGCATCAGCGCATGCGCCCCCTGCTGGCGGTCTTCCTGGAACGCCATCTGATTCCGCCGGGCGAGATGGAACGCTTCAAGGCGGCCATCGCCTCCGCGCAGCGGCTCAGGAACTCTGTCCTGGCCGAGGTGGTGTTGATCATTCTGGTCTACGGCGTCGGCGTTCTGTTTCTCTGGCGCAACTATATCGCGCTGGACACGGTCACCTGGTATGGGTCTCCCTCCTCCGAAGGAGGCGGCCTCTCGCTCGGGGGGAGGTGGTACGGGTATGTGAGCCTTCCGATTTTTCAGTTCCTGCTGATGCGTTGGTATTTCAGATTCGTCGTCTGGATCCGTTTCCTCTGGCAGGTCTCCCGCATCCGCTTGAGCCTGATTCCGACGCATCCGGATGGCAACGGCGGCCTCGGATTCCTCCGGAACGCGGTCTATGCCTTCGGCCTGCTCGCGTTTGCCCACGGTGCGCTGCTCGCCGGCTATCTCGCCAACCGGATTTTTTTTCTCGGGGCGTCACTGCCCCAGTTCAAGGTTGAAATCGCGGTCATGCTCATCTTCATGTTGTGCGTGATCCTGGTTCCACTCCTCGTCTTTGCACCACAGCTGGCCAGGACCAAGCGAGTGGGCCTTCGGGAATACGGCACCCTGGCCGAGCGATATGTGCGGGCCTTCGATACCAAGTGGCTGCGGGGTGGTGCGCCCGCCGACGAGAAATTGCTGGGTACCAGCGATCTCCAGTCCCTCGCCGACCTGGAACACAGTTATGGAACGTTGAAGACCATGCGCGCCTCGCTCGTCACCAGGGAGAGCCTCATCCAGGTCGCCGTCGCCACCCTCGCGCCGATCGTACCATTGGGACTCACCATGATGCCCCTGGAACAACTGCTGAAGTCGCTGATGTCGGTACTGCTGTAATACCTTAGGGCCATGGATCCCCTCTCCGATCTGCTTCGGGTCGTCAGACTCGACGGCGCTTTCTTCTACGCGGTCGAAGCCGTAGCGCCCTGGAGTGTCGAGACTGTGGCGGCCAGGGAGCTGACGCCCCGCATCATGCCGACGGCGGAGCACCTGATCTCCTACCATATCGTGACGGAAGGGCGGTGCTTCGGGGGCCTGGTAGGCGAGGAGCAGGTGGAGCTCAACCAGGGCGACATCATCGTCTTTCCTCAAGGAGACGCCCACGTGATGTCGAGCGCACGGGGGCTTCGCAGCGGCCCGAACGTCCACAGCGTCGTAACCGCGCGCTATCTCGAGCCCGTGATCCTCGGCAATGGCGGGGCCCCCACGACAGCATTTGTCTGTGGATTCCTCGGGTGTGACCGGCGCCCGTTCAATCCCTTGTTGGCCGGTCTCCCCCGCCTCATGCACATGCGCGGGATGTCCAGTGCCTGGCTCAGCAGCTTCACGCGCCAAGTCACCGAAGAATCCCAGCTCCGGCGAGCCGGCGCCGACAGCGTGCTCACGAGACTTGCCGAATTGATGTTCATCGAAGTCATGCGCCGCTACCTCGAGGAGCAGCAGTCGGGACAAACGGGGTGGCTCGCCGGCCTCCGCGACGATGTGGTAGGCAGGGTTCTGGGTCTGCTGCACGCGAGGCCCGCTTATCCCTGGACTCTGGACGAGCTGGCTCGCCAGGCGGCGTCTTCGCGGACGAATGTAGCCAAGCGCTTCACCGAACTGGTGGGTCAGCCGCCGATGCAGTATCTCACTCAATGGCGCATGCAGGTTGCCGCCAATCTTCTCGCTCAGAGCGGTGCCAAGGTGGCCTCCATCGCTGCACAAGTCGGCTATGACTCCGAGGCGGCATTCAGTCGTGCGTTCAAGAAGGAGACCGGGATGCCGCCTGGGGCGTGGCGAGAGGCGAGGAGAGTGAGCTCGACCATCGACGACTCGGCCATGTAGTCCCCCGTCCTACATCCCCATCAGCACTCCTGAGCAAGAAGTCGGGATTCCCAGTCATTTCGCGCAACACTCCCACATAGCACAATAGATCCCGTTGCGCGGCATCAGTCGCGCCGGAACCTACTTGATGTGGAGGAGTGGCATGTCGGCAGACGGCGTCTCATCCCGTAGCCCGCGCACCAGCAACGAGATCCGGGCCTGGTCGGAAGATCCTCTGACCGCCCGCGCCCGTTCGGTGTGGACGTCGGGTGATTTCCTTCCGATCGCGCGGAGCTTCGCACCGGGCGCCCAGGAGTTCATCGCGCGGCTGGGTATTCGATCGGGCGAGACCGTCCTCGATGTGGCCTGCGGGACCGGTAACCTTGCGATCCCAGCCGCCAAGGCCGGCGCGCGGGTCAGCGGAATTGATATCGCGCCCAACCTGATCGCCGAGGCCCAGCTCGAGGCTCGGGCCGCCGGGGTCGCGATCGCCTTCGAGGTGGGAGATGCCGAGGCGCTGCCCTATCTCCAGGGCCAGTTCGACACCACGGTCAGCATGTTCGGGGCGATGTTCGCCTACCGGCCGGAACGGGTCGCGGCGGAGCTTACGCGGGTGACGCGGCCGGGGGGCCGGATTGCGATGGCGAACTGGATCTTCGAGGGGTTCGTAGGGCAGATGCTCCGGCTGCATACCGCGGTGGTGCCGCCCCCTCAGGGCGTGCCGAGTTCGCTGGAGTGGGGCAAGGAGGCGATGGTCCGGGCCCGCTTCGGCGACAGGGTGAGCTCGGTGATCTGCAGCAAGCGGACGCTGGAGCTGAACTTCCCGTTCCCACCCGCCGCGGTGACCGAGCTGTTCGCCAACTGCTATGGGCCCACGGTCGCAACGCTGCGCGCCGCGGATCCCGAAGGCGCGAGCCAGCTCCGCGAGGACCTCACCCGGCTGTTCACGGAACATAACGTGGCCGCCAAGGGCAGCACGACGGTGGTCGGAGAATATCTCGACGTTCAGGCCACGGTAGCCTGATCACATTGCAGTCCACCACACACTCGAGTATGGAGGCAGGAAATGAGTAAACGCACCGAAGCGCTGGCCGTTCGCCTGGAGCAGGGAGCCCGCGCTCTTGTCGCTCTCGCCCGCACTCTTACGGAGGCGGAGTGGCAGACGCCGACCAAGGACGGCCGCAAGATCGGCGTGGTGGTTCATCACGTCGGCAACATGTACCCGCTGGAGATGCAGCTCGCGCTGACCCTCGCCAAGGGCGAGGCGATCGCGGGAGTGAGCTGGGACGATGTCCACGCGGTGAATGCGCGGCATGCCAAAGACTTCGAAAAGGTGACCAAGGAGGAAGCGGTGCATTTCGTGGAGATTCAGAGCGCCGCAGCCGCCGAGGCGATCCGTCAGCTCACCGACGACCAGCTGGACCTGGCGGCGCCGGTGTCGCTCAACGCCGATGCTCCGCTCACGACCCAGTTCTTCCTGGAGGACCACGCGGTTCGCCACAGCTACTATCACACGATGAGGATCAGGGAAGCGCTGAAGGCGGCGGGTCGTAGTGCGGTGAAGGTGGCGTAAGGGAATTGAACAGCAGTCACGAAGCAATCAGCCGTTGGCCATCAGCTTGCTGTTAGCTCTTAGCTGTTAGCTCTTAGCTGTTAGCTCTTAAGTCTTAGCTGTTAGCGGTCAGTAGTGTGTGGTTGAGGTGCTGGTGGCTGACGGTTGTTTCATCCCGAAGGACACGAGGGGCAACCGTCGTGTCCTTTGTGGTTTTGTGGTCATGTCAGGTTCCCCGGCTGACCTCTGGCAGCGTGCGCCTTCCTGGTTTGACCAGCCGGCCCCGCAGCCTGCCAAGCCACAATGCACCCAACAGCCTTCACCGGCCGGACGCCATCAGGCATGATTCGATAGGTCGTTGTTGGATCATCACTTAGGCTAGGGCACGCTTTCTGCCTCCATACGGCAAACCGCGTCCCTTCGCCCTGGAGGATTCATGCGCTCAGCCCGCATGCTCGCCCCCGCCCTGGTACTTCTCGCCGCGATTGCGTGCAGTTCGGTTACGACCACCAAGTCCAAGCCGGCCCCGGCCCCGGCTCCTGCGCCTGCTCCCGCCAAGAACCAGGGAAAAAGCACGGTAGCCAAGCTGGGAATTCCGCCGGGCCATTTACCGCCGATCGGACAATGTCGGGTGTGGATTCCGGGCGAGCCCCCCGGGCAGCAGGCAAAACCGCGGAGCTGCTCCAATATCGAGAGTTCCGCTCCCGCCGGCAGCCGGATCATCTACCGTCCCACCGAGGACAAGAAAGTCGTCCACGTGAAGGTCGTCGATCAGTATCGGCCCGGTATCGTGGTCCGCTTGCGGGTGTACGATGTGGCGAGCGGGAGCCTGATCCGGGAGGAATGAGGTGGTCTGGATTGGAAATTGAAAATTGACAATTGAAGAAATTGATTGAAGCCAGAGGGCCCGGAGGAGGATTCGTGCTCTTTGCTTTTCCAGTATTCTGATGTCCCGGATGGCCTAACCCAACTTGGCCCCGTGGTCCCTCAGCAACTCCCGCAGGACCGAGCGATGGCAGCGCGATTCATCCTCGCAGTAACAGCCCACTGAGAGATTCGTCCCTTGCGACAAGGCGGCCAGCAGCGTGAGCAGCCTCACCTTTTCCGGCTGCTTCATCTCCGCGCGGTACCGCTTTACAAACGCATTCCACTCGGCTTGCGTGTTGGCCGCCAGGGCCCGTTTCACGACGGCGGCGCTGGGCGCCAGCTCAGGTAGCCAGACGTCGTACCAGTTGTCTGAGCTATAGCGACTCTTCGGTACCCCACGGGGCGGGCGGCGCACGGTGCCGATGCGCAGGCCCTCCCCGGGTAGCCGGTGGCTGCCAAGTTGGACGATACGCAGGGTCATCGAATTGCGCCTCATGCTCGCGCGCGGCAATCTTCAACCTGAAACTGTCAATCTGAAAGTTTGCCGCCTCCTGCGCTTTCCGCCAATCGCCCATACATTCTCCCCGTGGCTTCACCGACCCTCGAACGCTGGGTGCCCGGTCTCCGGGTCCTGCGGACCTACCGCCGTGAGTGGCTGCAGAGCGATCTCCTCGCCGGCATTTCGCTCGCTGCCGTAGCGCTTCCGATTGGTATCGCCTACGCCGAGCTTGCCGGCTTTCCAGCAGTCGCCGGCATCTACTCGGCCATCCTCCCGGCAGTAGCCTACGCCCTCTTCGGCACCTCTCGACAGCTGGTGGTGAATCCCGATGCGGCCGCCTGCGCTATCGTCGCGGCGACCGTGGGGCCGCTAGTTGCGAGCGACCCGTCGCGCTACGTAGATGTAGCGATCACGCTGACCTTCCTCACCGGGCTTCTCTGCATTGCTGGTGGACTCGCCGGCCTGGGGGTGATAGCGGATTTCCTGTCACGGCCGATCCTCACGGGATACCTGAACGGAATCGCGCTCAGCATCATCGTCGGTCAGCTTGGTACCATGATGGGGCTGCAAATCCCCAAGACCGGATTCCTCCGTCCTATCGTCGGAGCCGTATCGCACGCGAGAGAGGCCCATGTCCTCACTCTTGCCGTTGGGGTCGGACTCTTTGTCCTCTTACGGGTATTCAAGCATTTCTGGCCTCGGCTTCCTGGTCCCTTGATCGGCGTAATCCTGGGCATCCTGCTGGTGTATGCGATGGGACTCGTGGCCAAGGGGGTGGTGGTGGTGGGTGAGGTTCCAGCCGGTTTCCCGATGCCGACGATCCCCCACTTCAAACTCGCCGAGGTGCGGCCGCTCATCGAGAGTGCCGTGGGCATCATGCTGGTAAGTTTCTGCAGCATGATGACGACCGCGCGAGGCTTTGCCAACAAGAACGGCTACCAGATCGACGCGAACCAGGACATGATTGCTCTCGGCTTCTCCGATATCGCTGCGGGCCTGAGCCGTGGGTTTGTGGTGAGTGGCGCCGATTCGCGAACTGCGGTGGCGGACACCTCCGGGGGCAAGACCCAGCTGACCTCGGTCGTCGCGGCCTTGGCGATGGCTCTGGTACTGCTGTTCCTGACCAGGCCGCTCGCCATTCTGCCCAAGGCGGCGCTCGCAGCCATTCTGATGTCTTCCGCCATCGGGCTCTTCGATATCGCGTCGCTCCGTCGCTATTTCCGGCTGAGTCCGGCCGAGTTCTGGTTTTCCATCGTGGCGATGGTCGGAGTCATAGTTCTCGGTGTCCTCCATGGCGTACTGATCGCGGTTGCCTTGACCTTGCTGCGACTTATCGCCCTTGCCTCGAGGCCGCG
Organism: Gemmatimonadales bacterium; assembly: GCA_036558125.1. GTDB lineage: Bacteria > Gemmatimonadota > Gemmatimonadetes > Gemmatimonadales > GWC2-71-9 > DATBGE01. The sequence goes on from DATBGE010000157.1 coordinate 19,756, forward strand.
CGATGGCGTGTTAGGAGAGCTTAAAGGCCAGGCCGGGGTCTATGCTCCAGTTAGTGAAGAGGGAGGCATCCCGATTCGCGGACTTCTGTTGTATCGCTTCGAGTCGGCGATCATCTTCTTCAATTCCGATTATTTCAAGGATCGGGTCCATCTCGCACTGGCTGAAGCCAACCCAAAGCCCAAGTGGTTCCTCTTCAATGCCGAGTCCACGCCGGCGCTCGACATTACCGGGGCCGAGACACTGGAGGAGCTGCGGGCCGAGTTCGCAGAGCAGGGAATCGTCTTCGGCATCGCCCGGCCCAGGGGTCGCTTCGAGGCGATGCTACGGCGGACAGGGCTGGCGGAGAGGATCGGAGCCGATCGGATCTTCCCGACCATTGGCATCGGGGTGGCGGCATACAGGATAGAGGCGGGGGAGTAGAGGCCGGGAGTCAGGAGTCAGGAGTCAGGAGTGACGGAGGAAATGGGCGAGTCAGCAATCTCAAATCTGAATCTTCAATCTGAAATCTTTGTCTTCATGCCCGACCACCCGAACGTCCTCATCTTCCCTCCACTTCTCTACACGGGGACCCTGGTCGGGTCGCTGCTGTTGCACTGGTTCAAGCCGTGGTATCTGACGCATAGCTGGCCAGTGCGCATCGTGGGGATCGCTTTGATAGTGATTGCGGCGGCAGTGGGAATCTGGGGGGAGAGGACGCTGAAACGGGGCGGGACCAATGTGAACCCGAAGCAGCCTACCCTCGCCATCGTGAGCGACGGGCCTTACCGCTTCACTCGCAACCCGCTCTACCTCGCGCTCGTCGGCCTCTATCTCGGCATCACCCTCGCGGTGGGAACGGCATGGCCGCTCGTGTTTCTGATTCCTGTCCTACTGGTGACGCATTACGGAATCATCAAGCGGGAAGAGCGGTACCTGGCGGGGAAGTTCGGGGAACCATATGTGGCGTATATGAAGCGCGTACGGAGGTGGATTTAGCCTCTGCGCCTATCTGCGGCCTTCCTCGGCTGAGTTTAGCCGCAGATGAACGCAGCAGTTGAGCGGGATTCGACGTTGCAATTGTCAATCGTCAATCCGCCTACGCATGGACCTTGTTGCCCGTCAGGTCCCACCCACCGGCGACATTCCCGCCTCCGGTGCCGTCGGCTTTCTTTCCTCCTTTGACGCTTCCAGCATGCCGCGGTGCGAGATCCTTCGCCTTCACCTTGGCGGTCTTGGGTTGCCGGGCAACCTGGCTCTTCCTGGTCATTGTGTCCAACTTTCTGTCCTGTCGCGGACTTGGTGGTATGTGACTCTGAGTGGCCTTGCTCAATAGAGATCGCAAGATCAGTCGAAAAACCGACAGGACCCTCGTTCAGCCTCCCGTCGCCAACAACTCCTTGTTCTCGAGAATCCGAACCCCGGGCAGGTCTCTCCTGGCCGCCTCGACAAGCGCCCGGGCCACTTGAGTGGCAGGGATGGGTCTCCATCTGCGGGGCGCCAAGACACCCAGTACCATCCCCATTTGCTCCCCCAGGCGGGGCTCTTCACGCCGGCCAACCAGGAGTGAAGGCCGGGCGATCGTGACCGATCTAAACCCTATCGCCGAAATCGCCGTCTCAACCTCTCCTTTCACTCGGCTGTAGAAGACCCGTGATGTCGGTGTCGCCCCGAGCGAGCTGACCAACAAGAAGTGCCGGGCTCCTTTGGCATGAGCCGCCCGAGCCAAAGCCACCGGATACTCGAAGTCCACTCGGCGAAACGCCTCGCGCGATCCGGCTTGTCGCATGGTCGTGCCGAGGCCGCAGAAGACCTGGTCGGCTCCGGCCCACTCCGGCGCAGGATCCAGCTTCGCGTAGTCAACCGAAATTGGTACGACGTTCGGCAGTGCGAGATCGGGTAGGAGTCCCTGGCGTACGAGTGCCCGCACTTCTCGCCAGGCGCTATCGGCGGCGAGCTGCCGGACGAGTGATTGACCTACCAGGCCGGTGGCCCCGGCGACCAGCGCAACCATACCCATGGGGCGGCTCTTGATGTAAGGAACACCGAGAATCGCGTTCACGATCAGGTATGCCAGGATCGTGGCGCCGAGGAGGGGTTCGTCGGGGTTGAGCTTCGAGCGGACCAGGAGGAAGGACGTCGGGTCTCCTCGAAGGCTTCAGTGCTGACCCGGCCGGTAAGCCTTTGCCAACGAGTCATAGATCGCGCTGAACTGAAGGCTGTCCCTGGATGACAGTCCTGCGGACCCTGAGTAGAAATCTTCCCGGCCCTGGAGTGGATCGACCGACCAGTACATCCCGGACTGGGACGCCAGGTCCTTCGACGCACTGGGGGCCCGAAGGGTGGCCTGGTAGAAGAGCATTAGTGCCACTCGCTGAGGAGGCAGTCCGGTAAGCGCGGACCACTCGAGGATAATTCGCGACGGATCATCGGCCCGCGACGCGAGCCAGGAGCGGGTACGAGTGAGAACCCCGAAGACCGATCCGAGCACGACACCAAGGACCAGAATGAACACCGGAACAATGTTGATCGACCGTTGCGCATCGGATTTCTGAAGTCCGGATAGGACGGAAGCCCCGGCGGCTGCAGCAGCGAGAAGGCTGGTCACCACAACGGCCAGGACCGGGGAGACCGACATGCCGACGAGCCATCCGATTCCGAGGCCGGAAGCTCCCAGAAGCAAGACGTTGGTAGAGGACCGGAGCTGGTGTGCAGGCATGGCTCTCTGGGGCAGGGGTGGAAGAGCCCGACTCCACGGTAGATCTCCCCCCCGGAGTGGACCATTGTACCTTGGTCCATCTCCCCGGCGATCGTCCCTTCCTTACTTTGCTGTTCTCTGTTCGCGTGCGCACGCGGACTCTTCGGGGGGACCTCCATGAAACAATTGTTCAACTTCATCGTGGCGTCTCTGGTCGCCGGTGTCCTGATCGTGGCCCCGCTTTACCTTGCAATCCTGCTGATGCTCAAGGCGATGGCGTCCCTGGCGGGACTGGTCAAGCCATTCACTGGAATACTCCCCGAATGGCTGCCCGCGGAGCGCCTGCTCTCGCTCCTTCTGGTCCTGCTGATCTGTTTCTTCATCGGCGCCGCCGCCCGCACGCGGTCCGGCCGCGCACTCATGGAGAAGCTCGAGCGTTCGTTCTTCGAGCGCATCCCCGGTTACGCGGTCATCAGAAGTCTGACCCAGCGATTGGCAGGGAAGGGTGATCAGACCGAGTGGAAGCCGGCGCTCGTCGAGATCGAGGATGCCCTGGTACCCGGATTCATCATCGAGGAATTCGATGACGGTCGCTACACGTGCTTCATCCCTTCAGTCCCGACGCCGTTTGCCGGAGCGGTGTACGTGCTCGATCGGGAACGGGTGCATCCCTTGGACGTCCCGTTCACCCAAGCGATCAGATCCGTCTCTCGCTGGGGCTCGGGATGTAAAGAGCTGGTCGCGACGATGCAGCGGTAGCGGGTCAGCTCCCGCGCGCCCGGGCGTAGGCGGCCGGCGAGGTGCCGACGGTGGCTTTGAAATCCCTCACGAAGTGGGCCTGGTCGGTGTAGCCCAGGCTCAGAGCCAGCGCGGCCTGGCGGACTGCCCCACCAGTCTTGAGTTGTTCGGCAGCTTCATGGAGCCGGTAGCGCTGGATCACCCACTTGGGACTCACGCCGACGTACTTGGCAAACAAGCGCTGAAGCATGCGCTTATTGATCCCGTAGCGCTGAACCAGGTCCTCGACTTTGAGGATCCCGCGCTCGCGGGCAACTGCGTAGACCATCTCCGAGAGCCGGGTAACGTTGTCGTCAGGCCGAGGGTGGCGGCCACGGAGAAAGGTCTCTATGACCGCGATGCGTCCGTCGTCGGTGCTTTGCGCCAGGACCGCGCGATCGAGCTGCTCGCCCGCTGCCCCGAAGATCTCCGACAGCTCCACCGTCTTGTCTGATAAGCGGGAGATAGGGAATCCGGCGAAGGGATAGAACCCGCCCGGCCGGAACTTGACTGCAAATACGCCGCCCTTGCCTTCCAGCATCCGGGTGAACTTGGCCCGAGCGACGCCGCTGATTCTGCTCATCCCGTCTTGAAAAATCATGTGGACGCTGGGGTGGGGCAGGGTCTCAACCCGCTGCGGAGGTCCACCGCTCAAGTCCCATTCCACCACCCAGAAGTGCTCGACCCAAGGCTCCAGATCGCGC
>DATBGE010000158.1:0-45357 GCA_036558125.1 Gemmatimonadales bacterium
CAGCTTCCACTTGGCCACCAGTCCGCGGGACTTGCCCTGGACGATCTTCAGATAGTCATCGATGAACCCGATCCCGCCCATCCACAGGGTGGCGAGCACCGCGAACCACACGAAGCGCGAGTTGAGCCGGGCCCACAACAGGGTCGGGATGATCGTCGCGAGCAGGATGATCAGTCCGCCCATCGTCGGCGTGCCGCGCTTCCCCTGGTGAGACGCGGGTCCCTCGGCCCGGATGATCTGTCCGATGCGGCGGGCCCGAAGCCGCGCGATGATCGGCGGGCCGACCACGAAGGCGAGCAGGATGGCGGTGACGAGCGCGGCCGCAGCCCGGAAGCTGATGTAATTGAGAAGATTGAAGATCAGGAACTGCTTGCCCAGCGGCGCGAGCAAGTGATAGAGCACGGCGCCTCAGTGGATGGGGTGATCCTGTCCGGTGAGAAACGGAAGTATACGTTCGAGCGCTACGCCACGGGATGCCTTGAGCACAACCAGCTCGTCGCCGCGAAGCCGTCCCTTGAGCAAGGGACCAAGAGTCGGAGCGTCAGGCGCGGTGAGCAGACGGTCCTTAAGCCGCCCCGAGTAGGGGGTGAGGACGGGCACGAAGTCTCCCACAGCCGCCAGGAGGTCTGGCTCCAACCCCACCAGCGCGGCGGCGACGGCCGCGTGGTGTCGTGCCGACTCGGGTCCCAGCTCTCGCATCGTCCCCGCGACGAACACCAGCGGACGCCCGCCCCGCATCGTGCGGGCAGTCGCGATGGCCGCCATGAACGAGGAAGGGTTCGCGTTATAGGCGTCATTGATGATGGTGAGGCCGCCAGCCTCAATGATTTCTCCGCGTCCTCCGGGAATCCGGAGGCCCCGAAGCGCCTCGGCTGCCGCCGCCGAATCAACCGACAGCTCCTGCCCCAGCGTCCACGCGAGCATGGCGTTCGACGCCTGATGCTGACCCAGGAGCGGCAAGGTGATTCGAAGCCCGTCCACCATCAGGGTGGCGCGTCCGGTCGAGTCAACCGACACCGATTGGGGCACTCGATCGGCTCTCGCCAGGCCCACCGTCAGCACCCGTTGCGCCTTGCGCCGAGCACCGTCGGCGAGACTCGGCGGTTCGGTGCCCACCAAGGCGAGCGGAACGCCAGCCAGCAGCTCGAGCTCTTCCTCGAGAATTCCTTCCAGGCTGCCGAACCCATCGAGATGTGACAGCACCACGTTGGTGGTGACCGTGACGGACGGCTCGATGATCTCCCGCGCCTGCGCCAGCTCGCCTCTCATGTTGGCGCCGGCTTCGATCACCAATGCCTCGGTGTCGGCAGGTGCGGCGAGAATGGTCTTGGGAATCCCGACCAGGTTGTTGTCGTTGGCCGGCGTGGAGTAGAGACGGTAGCGGGTGCGCAGCACCGCCGCGCACATCTCCTTGGTGCTGGTCTTTCCGTTGGCTCCGCCGACCGCGACCACGGGGCCGCTGATCCCTCGCCTGCGGTGGCGCGCCAGCATCCCGTACGCCTTGAGCGTGTCTTCCACCGGATAGAAGGCGAGACCCTCGATCGGCTCGGTACCTTGACGCACCACCGCGGCCGAGGCTCCAGCGGCGCGCGCAGCTTCGAGATGATCATGCCCGTCGAACCGGTCTCCCTTGATCGCGACGAACAGGGCGCCTTGCTGCAGTGTGCGCGTGTCGGTTGACACCTCGCTGTATTCGGCAGCGCCACCACCCGCCGGGAGATCCAGCGCGGCACGCACCTCGGCATCGCTCCAGCCTTGCCACTTCACTGTCTTGCTCACTTGGCGCCGCCAACGATACCGGTCACGATTTCCCGTTCGTCGAACGGCAGCTTCATCGTCCCCACTACCTGATAGGTCTCGTGGCCCTTCCCCGCGAGCAGAATGGTATCTCCCGGGCGGCCCGCATCGACGGCGGCGCGGATCGCGTCACGGCGGTCCACCAGCCGAAGGTGCGATGCGCTGCCCATTCCCTGCTCCACGTCGGCGATGATCGCACCGGGATCCTCGGTGCGAGGATTATCCGAGGTAACGATCGCGAGATCGGAGAGCGTCGCCGCGATCCGACCCATGACTGGCCGCTTGCCGCGGTCCCGATCGCCACCGCACCCGAAGACGACGATCAGGCGCCCCGGAGTCAACGGACGCAGGCTCTGCAGCGCCCGCTCGAGGGCATCGGGCGTATGGGCGTAATCGCGGAGCACGACACAGGGACGCTCGACGATACGCTCCATCCGTCCCGGCACCTGCGGAGCGGCCGTCAACGCCGCCGCAACGCGGGCCAGCGATTGTCCCAGTGCCAGACTCGTCGCCGCGGCAGCGAGCGCGTTGTGAATGTTGAACTCGCCGAGGAGTGGCAGGGTGACGTGCTCCCCGCCCTGGGGGGCGGTGAGCTTGAAGCGGCTGCCGGAATGATCCTGCTGAATGTCGGTCGCCGAGACCTGTGAGCCCGAGGTAAAGCCGTAGCTCAGCCGGCGGCTGCGCGGCGGAAGCGCGCCCCAGGCGGGATCATCCTGATTGACGATTTCCCAGCCCTCGAGGCCGAGGTATCCGCTCAGCCGGAGCTTGGCCGCGAGATACGACTCCATGGTGCGGTGATAGTCGAGATGATCGCGGGTCAGGTTGGTGAAGATCCCGGCGTCGAAGCACAGGCCGTCGAGACGGCCCTGATCCAGGCTGTGCGACGAGGTCTCCATCGCGACATGGGTCACACCCCGCGTGACCATCGCCGCCAGGGTCGCCTGGAGATCGATCGGCCCCGGTGTCGTGAGTGATCCCGCGGTAGACTCGACCGGATTCCCCTGGCCATCGAAGGCGCCCAGCGTACCGATGCTCCCCGCCGTACCCTCTCCATTGAAGAGATGGCGCACCAGGGCCGTCGTCGTGGTCTTTCCGTTGGTGCCGGTGATGCCGATGAGAGAGAGCTTCCGGGCGGGATCACCGTACCAGAACCGGCCCGCGGCAATCGCCGCGCGACGCCCGTCAACCACCACGATCTCGGGAACCGCACTGCCCATCGGCTGCTCCACGACCAGCGCCGCGGCGCCGCGCTTCACGGCATCGGCGACGAACTGGTGTCCATCGCTCTGCGAACCTCGCACCGCGATGAAGGCGTTCCCCGAGGCCACGCTGCGACTGTCCGCGGTAAGGCCACTCAGGTTGACTGACGAGGTCGGTCCCTGGGCAACGAGGCCCTCCCGTCGCAGAGCCAGCACCAGTTCGCTCAGCGAACGGCCGTTCACTGGGCCCATACCGTCACAGTACCGCCAGCCGTGAGCGAATCGCCGGCAGCGGGAGAAGTACGTACCACGAGGCCGCCGCCCCGCAGCGCTACCTGGAAGCCACGCCGGTGGAGGGCGACCGCCGCCTTGCGCAGGTTGGCGCCGACTACATTCGGCACCGGGCGACGGTCGCGGGCCTTGGTGCTGTCAGCGCTCAGCGGCCACGGTAGAACCACCGACGTCTCGGCTTCCGGTTCCACCCGGGAGGCCGTGTCACTGGTGGCGGGAGCCTCGCTGGTCGCCAGGCGTCTGCGGTCGATGGCGCTGCGCCGGGTAGCCAGCGCCTCCTGCAGCATGCCCCGGGTGACGGGAGCCGCGGTCGCGCCTCCGTAGTAGTCGCCCTTGGGATCGTCGATCTTCACGATGACGACGAGTTGGGGATCGTCCGCGGGAAAGAGAGCGGCGAAGGACGCCGTGTAGCTGCCGGTCACGTAGTGGCCACCCTCGAAGCGCTGCGCCGTGCCGGTCTTGCCCATCAGCGTGTAGTTGACCAGCTGCGCCCGCTCTCCGGTTCCTCCCTCACCAACGGCACCGGCCAGATACTCGCGGAGCGTCCGCACCACCTCGCGCCGCACCGCTCGACGAACCGGTTCCGGCTTGTGGCGATAGCGCACCTTGCCATCGGGACCCCGGATTTCCCGGATCAGAGTGGGGGTCAACAACACGCCATCGTTGGCGAGTGCGCCGTATGCCGCCGCCAGCTGAACCGGCGTCACCCCAAACGCATACCCCATGGCAACGCTGGGGCCGTTGTAGCCGGGCTTCCACTGATCGGGAGTCGGCAGACGCCCGCGTGCCTCGGAGGGGAACTCGACGCCCGTCGGGCTGCCGAAGCCAAAATCGCGGAGTGCGTCGTACTGTTCCGACGCCGAAAGCCGTTGGGAAAACTTTGCCATGGCGATGTTGCTCGACACTTCAATCGCCTTGGCCAGGGTGAGATTGCCATGCGTCGTGTGGGCGTCGGTAATGGGCTTCGTTCGGCCCGGCATGGACCATTTCCCTTCCTCGCCATAGACCTCGTCCGTGCTATCCACCCGGTGGAGCGATAGCAGCGCCGCCGCGGTGAAGAGCTTGGCCGTCGAGCCTGGCTCAAAGGGATCGGTGAAGAACGAAGGCCGGTTGCCGATCAGGTCCTGGTCCACCCTGCGTCGTGAGGCGATGGCCAGGAGTTCCCCCGTGCTGGGGTCCATGAACACCACATCGCCACCGGCCGCCTTGAGCCGTTCGATCGCGTCGTCGAGGCCGTGTTCGGCGATCTCCTGTAGCTCCGCATCCAGCGTGAGGTAGACGTCCTCCCCGGGAACCGGATCGCTCACGAGGCGAGAGGGAGACTCGTAGCGGCGTCCGGCCCGGTCCCGCAGCACCACCTCTTCTCCGGGCAGCCCTGTCAGGATCGAATCCAGTGCGAGCTCGATGCCCGATGCTCCGTTACCGCTGTCGGCGTTGAGACCACCGATCACCGAACGCGCGAGAGCGCCGGCCGGGTAGTGCCGGGCAAATTCCGGCGTGAGGTGAATACCCGGCACCTTGCGCAGAGCCTGCACCTGCACTCCGGTGAACGGGCCGTGGTAGTAGATCCACTTCGGGTTCTTGGCGAAATCACGCCGCAGCCGGCTGGCGGGCAGCTCGAGGCTCCTGGCCACCGCGTTAATGGTGGCCGAACGACCCTCGACTTCAGTGGGGGCGATGCCGACGTGGAAGTATTCCTGGGTAATCGCCAGCGCGACGCCGCTCCGGTCGTAGATCCCGCCCCGGCGGGCTGGCAGCACCAGGTGAAGCTTTCGTTGTTCTTCGGCTTCGGACTCCCACTGGGATCGCTGGACAATCTGCAGTTGCGCGGCCCGTCCCAGTACAGCCAACACCGCCAGGACGAAGACGACTTCGAGCGATGCGATGCGGGTGGTGACTTTGGCCATCAGCGGTGGTCAGGCGTGGGAAGGCGGAAGACGGTGAACTCGGAGTCGGCCGGCTGGTGCAGGCCGAGTCGATTCTCCGCCTTGCGGCCGAGTTCCTGGCGACCGAGGGTGAGACGAAGATCACGCTGCAGGGCGGCCCGCTCCGCCTCGAGCGCGGTACGCTCGTCCCGCAGGACGTTGAGTCGCCGCGCCGTCTCCAGCGCCGCGGTCCGGCGCGCGAGCACGATCGCGGCCACGCCCAGGAAGAGCAGCAGCCAGAGCATGATCCAGTGGCGACCCCTAAACGTCATCGGCTTTGTAGAAGACTCGCAGTTTGGCGCTGCGGGCGCGGGGATTTCGGGCGGCTTCCTCGAGTGATGGTCTGACCGGCTTCCGGGGCCTGACCTTCCCCAGAGCCCGGCCACGGCAGATACAGACCGGCGTGCCGGGTGGGCAGATGCACGCCCGCGCCCAATCCTGAAAGGCGTGCTTTACGATGCGATCCTCGCCTGAATGATAACTGATCGCCGCTAGTCCCCCACCGGGAACCAGTGCCTCCAGCATCGAAGGCAAGGCATGCGCCAGCCCGCGAAGTTCGTCGTTCACCGCGATGCGGACCGCCTGGAATAGCCGGGCGAAATCCGCGGGGCCCGAGCGGGGGCCGAGCACGGCACGAATCGCGTTGACCAGATCATCGCTGGTTGCGAATTGCTGGCGTGACCTGCGCTTCACCACTGCCTGCGCCAGACGGCCCGCGCGGGACTCGTCCCCATAGTCTGCGAAGATCCGGCGGAGTTCCTCGGTGTCGAGCTCATTGAGTATGTCGGCCGCCGTGGCTCCTGAGTCCCCCATCCTCATGTCCAACGGCGCACCCGGCCGGAAACTGAACCCGCGCGATGCTTCGTCGAGCTGGTGGGAGGACACTCCCAAGTCGAGGAGGATGAATTCGGGCTGGAACCGGGCGATGGCCTGGAGGGCGACCGGCTCGCTGTAAGCGGCGGGGAGATATTCGATGCGGCTGCCGAGGATCTCACGGGCGGCGGCCAGTGCCTCGGGATCGCGGTCGATGCCGAGGACCTGTACCCCCGCCGCAACGAAGGCGGCGGCGTGGCCCCCGGCTCCCAGGGTAGCGTCCACCACGCGGCGGGCCCCCTGAGCGGCTTCCAGCACCTCTCGGAGAAGAACCGGTTCGTGATAGGACGGCGGTTGGGTCACCGGCACTCAGTGGCGAAAGCGAGACACCCCGCCCGCAACAGCGGACGGGGTGTCAACTCGAACCCAAGGGAGCGGGGCTGACGGGGCTCGAACCCGCGACCTCCGCAGTGACAGTGCGGCACTCTAACCAAGCTGAGCTACAGCCCCTGATTGAGCGGGCGGGAATATAGGAACCGGACCCCCGTATTGGTAGGGGACGACCACCCGCTTCGCCCCTACTTGCAGTACACCTTAAGCATCGACGCGATACGCGGTTTCAGGCCGTCCAGATACTTCTGAAACTGCCCGAGATTCTGGGCCTGATCCGGTGGAGCGTGCGTGAATGCCTCCGCCGCCTCCGCTGCCATCGACTCCTCCTGCTTCGCCTTGTCGCAGGACTTCTCCTTCTCCGCCGCGGCATCGAGCGGCGGAATCTGCTGCAGGATCGAAAGCCCGAGGTAGTAGTTAGCTAACGGGTAGATCTTGCCGGTTGGACTTGCCGTCGCCACGACCTGACGGAGCTTGACGGCGGCCTCAGGCCAGTTCTGCGGCGGCTGCAACAAGGGACGCGCGACGTTGAATAGAATTACCGAAACTCCTTCCTTGGCCTGGGCATCGCCGTACTTGGTCACGAAGTCGAGGAAGGGCTGCGCGTCGGCCGCGCGATTGGCCGTGACCAAGGCCTGAGCCGTCGCTAGGGCAGGCCCCACGGCCGTCGTGTCCTTCGCCATGAGGCGTTGGGTCGTGGCAACCTGGCTGTCCACCGGCCCCGTCAGCTGGTAGGCTGATACCAGCTGGTTCAGCAGGGTGACGTTGTCGGGGTACTTCTTGCTCCCCGCCGAGGCCCACTTCAGCAACCTCGATGTGTCCGGCTTCTGGCTCGCCATCACGGTGATCTTGAGATAGAACGAGCTGTCGGCCTTGCTCGAATCGTTGGCGACGACCTGCTCCAGCGCGTCCACGGCGCCGGCGAAATCACCTTTGAAGACCCGGGCGTTGCTCAGCAGGTCGTAGAGATCGCTGTTGGTCGGGTCGATCTTGAGCCCGTCCAGAGCCGTTTGCTCGGCCGCGTCCGGACGTTCGTACTTGATGAAAAGCTTGAAGGCCTGCTCCCGCAGGGTCTGGTTGGTGGGAGCCACGAGGAGCATCTGCTTCAGCGCCTCGACCGTCTTCGCGGTGTCTCCCTGCGCCTCGTAGATCTGGGCCATGGTAGTCCAGGCCTTGAGGCTGAGAGGGTCTCCTTCCACCGCTTCCCGCAGGTGACCCAGCGCCTCGGCCGTGTCCTTGGCCGTCGTTGGTGACATCCGGCTCTGCCGGTCGAGCGCCATCAGTCCCAGGCAGAGGTGGGCCAAGCCGTTCTTGGGCAGCGTGGCGATGGCTTTCTTGGCTGAGGCGGCAGCCTTGTCCGGCGCAGCCTTGCTTTGATCGATGCAGGCCCGCGCATCGTTGAAACTCTTGACCGCGGGGGTCAGGGCATCGGCCACGGCGCCGCCAACCTCATCCAGCTTTTGGCTCGGTCCCTGGGTGACTACCACGACACTTCCGGCATCGTCGTTTATTCCCGCGAGCCGAGATGTGACCGAGTAGCGACCGCTCTGATCCTTGGAGAGGCTGGAGCCGACAAGAGCCTTGGCCTGCAGGGCATTGCCAAACTGCTTCTGGACGGTGGAGGCGAGGATCGCATCGGGTGGATAGCCGAACTGCTTGAGGGCGTCGTTCATCTGTTCCCGGGTGAGAACAGCAAAGTTGCCCCCGGCCACCTTATCCATCCGGGTGCGCATGCCCTGACCGATGATGACGCTCGAGGCGCTATCCTGAGACGAGAAGGAATGAGGATTCGCGACCAGCATCCGGGGCGCGTTCGCAGTGGCTGCTCCCGGTGCGGGACGGCGAGTTGGGATCTGGGCAGAAAGAACCGCGAAAGGCAGCGCGGTCAACAGCGGCAGTGACATCAGACGGACCAGGCGCATTTACATGGCCTCGCAAGGGGAGCAAAAGTCGCAGACAGCACGCGGGTCGCCAACGTGGCGGCCCGCCATGGGCGAAGAGGGATTCGAACCCCCGACATCCTGCGTGTAAGGCAGGCGCTCTGGACCAGCTGAGCTATTCGCCCGAATGGTTCAGGCCGTAGGTGACTGCGGTCCTCGACTACCCAGGGAGCATCAGAGCGCAATGCCCAGAGGGAAAAGGACGCAGTACCCGAGCACGAGGAGCGCGGCCGCACCCGTCGTGCCACCGGCATGCAACCAAAGATACCCCACAACCAGAGAGACGACTGCAGCCCCGAGGAGTATGACATTTCGGGGGCTGAACCGGAGGTGCCGTTCTTCCGTTGGAGTGGCGGAACTTGGCATAAGCGTTGAGCTTACTGCCTCGGCTCGACCGGGTCAACGGGAGGAGCCGGAGAATCGGGGGGTGGGATCTCCCACCCTTGGTCCAGAGCCTGCCGTCTGGGCCAGTCGCTCCGGCGGCGATGCCATACGAGGACACCGAGGACCGCCGCGACCACGGCCCAGATCCCGCCGGCGAGCAGCCAGGCGATGAAACCGTAACGCCTGCGAACCCCTGCCTTCCACGACTGCTCGAATCGCTCAGACGTCAGCCCGGTTGCCGCGGTGAGACTTTGCTCGAAGTCATCGCCCGCAGCCATCCGGCTGAACAATCGCTCTAACCCACCCGGCGCGGGATGCCGCGCAATCTCGGCCACGGCTGACGCCGCGAGACCATAGGCCGCGTCCGCAGTGCGAGCCGAGCCTCTGAGATCACTGTCCAGCTCCCGAAGGGACGGCAGCTTCCCTCCGACCACAGCAAGGTTGAGTTGGAGGGTGATGAGCCGCTCGAATTCTCCGGAAGCCAGCGAGGCATACCCCTCATCAAACCACAGCGGCACTCGCCCCGGGACCGCCTCGTGCAGGGCCAGATGCGCGACCTCGTGCCGCAGGGTCTGGTCGAGACCGCCAAGATCGCTTCGCAGGACGATGGTGTGAGCGGAAGGCAGAGTGATCCCTGCTCCCCAACCCGGCGCACGACCGCTGGCGATGCGCGACATGGCGGTCGAGTCGGCAGCGAGAATGAGGGTGAAGGGAGGCGGTACGCGGCGGCCGAGGCCAGGCCAGGCAAATGGGCGGTCCACCGATTCGGCGAGGCGGATGCCGAGAGCGAGGTCTTTCTCGCGAGCCACGACCCGGATCCGACCCACCATGGCGTGAGTCAGCGAGTCCGCGGCCTGCACCAGCAGATAGATCAGGCGGAGGACGTGCGCGGCGGCTCTCCCCCGGAGGCGACGAGATCCAGCATTTCCTTACAGCGTTTGCCCCACGGATTGAACTTGTTGGACTTGAAGCCCTCTTCCCAGGCGCTACTAGCGGCGGTCTTGTCTCCCATGAACCACGAAGCGCGGCCCAGCTCGTAGTAGGCCTCGATCAGATTGGGACCGAGGTTGAGGGTCTTCTGAAAGAAGGTCTGGGCGTCCTCGAACATTTCCCGCTCGAGGTAGACCAGCCCGAGGTAGTAGTGAGCGTACAGCGTGGCCTTCCGGTCGTTGTCCAGCCGGATAGCCTTGGACAGGTGCTCGATCGCCTCCCCGAAGATCCGCTTCTTGAGGCAGATGTATCCTACGTTGATCCGGGCCAGTGAATTTGCCGGCTCCTTCATCAAGACTTTCGAGAAAGTTGCCAGCGCGTCGTCGTAATCCTCGTGCAGCATCTGGGCCCAGCCGAGCAGCGACTGGGCCTGGACATCCGCCGGTGAAAGCTGCAGCGCCTTACTGAGGGACTGAATGGCGCCGGCGTAATCGCCAAGGGAGATCAGGCTCCATCCCTTTTCGATGAAGGTCGAGGCGCCGAGGTGGTCGGCGTGCACCATCGGGCGGGCGCCGGTGAACTGCGGTGCCTGCGCCGTATCCGTCGACGCCTGAAGCTGCTTGTAGCGGTCCACCAGCCCGCGAATGTCTTCCTTCAGCTGGGTGAGCTCTCCCAGGCTCGAATCCACCTTCTTGAAGTAGGCGATGATTTCCCGCTTGGCCGCCTCTCGCTCGGCATTGGAGCTGGCCTGATCGAGGCGGAGCGAGATCGCCTGGAACTGGCTGCGGAGGGTAGCAATCAGCGAATCAGACATGGGCTCAGGCCACCGCTCCTGTCAGTGCGAGCCGTTCCTTCGAGCTGAGGAGCTTGCCGGCGTTGAGCACGACTACTGTCCGGTCGGGCTGGCTCAGGATGCCGGTGATGTATTTGGCGGCCAGGCCCCGCACCATCGGCGGCGGCGGAGTGATGGTACGAGCATCCACCCTAACCACCTCGCTCACCGCATCGACCACGATGCCGACCCGCTGATCTTCCAGTTCGAGCACCATCACCCGGGTTTCCTCCTCCTGCGTCGCCGGCACGTCGAGCCGTTTGCGGAGATCCACCACCGGGACCACGCCCTCGCCGTAGGGGAGCACCCCCTCGAGAAACGCGGGCGCGTTGGGCAGTGCCGCTGGCTGCTCCCAGCGCAGGATGCGCTCAACCTGAAAGATGCTGAGCGCCAGGGCCTGGGGACCGACCTGGAAGATCACGAATTGCAGTTCGTCGTCCGTCATGCGTGGCTTACCTCGCTGGTCCGCAGCCGTTCCTCCAGGACTGTCAGATTCAAGACGGGCACCCACCTCTCTTCCTTCCGCAGCACCCCACTCACCCACGAGAGTGATTCATCCTCAGGAGCGGGCAGGATCTCGATTTCGGGGTGCGCGTCCGCCTCATCCACTTCGAACGCGACGAACCCCCCGTCGATGGTCGCTACGACCACGGTAGCACACGGTTCGGGCGGATACGCGCCCTGGTCGAGCAGCGCGCCGAGATGCACCTGGGGCACCAGGCGCCCCCGCACGGTGGTGACTCCTCGCAGCGCGGGAGCGCCGGCGGGAACGCGGTGCACGTCTCCCCCCTCCTGCACCTCGACCACGTCCGCCATGCGGAAGGCCAGCTGCCGTCCGCCGGCGAAGACCAGGAGCAAAGGCTGCTTCATCGTCGCGGCCTTTCGCGGAGAATCTGGTTCGCGTGCTCGGCGATATGACCGAGTCCGAGCACGTAGTCGGCTCCGCCGCCGGCCAAGGCGGCGCCGGGCATCCCGTAAATCGTTGCGGTTTCCCGATCCTGCGCGATGCCGATGCCGCCGGCATCGTGCATGGCACGGAGACCGGCCGCTCCGTCGCGGCCCAGCCCGGTCAGCACCACGCCGACCGCGGCCGCACCGAAACACTCGGCGACCGAATGGAACAGCGGATCGGCCGCCGGGCGCACTCCCCAGATCGTGGGCCCCTGATCGAGCACGATTCGGAGGCCGCTCGCGGTGGAGGTTACTCGCATATGATAATCGCCGGGAGCCACGTATGCGGTATCGGCGCGAACCGGCGCGTCCTGCTCCGCCTCAACCACCGCGAGCCTGCTCTGCGAGTCCAGCCGCTCGGCGAGACTGCGGGTAAATCCCCGAGGCATGTGTTGCACAATCAGCACCGCCGCTTCCTGTCCGGTGGTCAACTGCGGCAACAATTCGGCCAGAGCCCGTGGACCACCGGTCGAGGCGGCAATGGCGAGCGTGCGGCGTGCCTCGTTGGGCGCTCTGACGTGAGCCGGCCCCTCGACCCGCACCGGCCGGGCGAGAACCGGCAGGCGCCCGATATCCGCCGCACGAGCCGCACGGAGCGCATCGAGGAGCCGCGGGGCAATTCGCAACGCCGAGGCCCTGCCCTGCTCGTCCTCTTTCGCCACCAATTCGACGGCACCGAGCTCGAGAGCGCGGATCGAGCCCGTAGTACCGGCGCCCGCGTGCGAGCTCACCACCACGATGGGCCGCGGGGCCTCGGACATGATGTACCCGATCGCGCCCAGGCCGTCGAGCTGAGGCATCTCCAGATCCATGGTCACCAGATCGGGGCGCAGCTCGTGAACTTTTTGCACGGCTTCCATCCCGTTCGTCGCCGTGCCAACCACGCGAAACTGGCCCGAGCCGGCGACGATCTCCGAGATCATGCGACGGAAGAAGGCGCTGTCATCCACCACAAGAACCGAGGGCAGCTCAAAGCTCATAGAGCGGGCTCCCGACCGACCGCACCTCGATTTTGCCATCGGCGGTGTGAAACCACATCGAACGGCCCTTGGCTCCGCCGACCGCCTCGGCGATCACCGGGATGCCATGGGAGCTGAGTACCTCGCGGCAGGCCACGACGTTGCGATCACCCATCTGAATGGAGCCGGGGGCGTTGAGGCTGGCGAACATGCTCGCGCCTCCCACCAGTCGGGCGGTGAGGCGACGAGGATCGGCGCCGAGTGCGGCCATCTCGGCAATGAGAGCGGGTACGGCGGACTGGGGGAACCGGCCCGGAGCCTGGCTGTTACGGCTCAGCGACAGTGAAGGAAGAAGAATGTGCGCCAGCCCGCCGACCCTCGCCGTCGAATCGTAGAGCGCGATGCCGACACAGCTGCCCAGACCAAGGGTAGACAGGATGTGCTCTCCCGTGGCGGCCTTGATCTCGGCAACCCGCACCATCAGCTCGACTGCCATCTAGACCGGCTTCCGGTAGACTCGTTCCCGGGGCTCGATCAGGGTGAGCTGATCGCGGACCGGTCCGAAGATGGTCTCCACTTTTCCCAGAACCAGGTGTCCACCGGGGACCAGCGCGTCGAAGAAAATGCCCATCAGACGCTCCTGGGTCCGGCGATCGAAGTAAATGACCACGTTGCGGCAGAAGATGAGATCGTACTGGGGAGAAACCGGCGGTTCCCGCAGCAGGTCGAGGCGACGAATCTCGACAACGGCGCGAAGCCGGGCATCTACTTCGAACTCCTCGGGCGCAACCTGGCGGCAATAGCGCTTGACCAGCGCAGGTGGCGTTTCGCTGAAGACCCGTTCGTGATACCGGGCCGCCCGGGCCCGCTCGAGAGACTCCCGGTCGATATCGGTAGCGTCGATCCGGACGTCGTCGATCCAGTCCTCCCGGCCGGCCGCGGCACAGGCCTGAGCGAGGACCATCGCGATGGTATAGGGCTCCTCGCCCGAAGCGCAGCCGGCGCTCCAGACCCGGACCCGTCCCCGCCGGGCGGAGACCAGCGCCTGCAGCAGGTTGCGCTCGAGCCAGGACCAGGTCTCCGGATTCCGGTAGAACTTGGTGACGTTGATGGTGATGGTATCGAGGAGCCGGTCGAGCTCGTCGGGACGCTTGTCGAGCTCGCCGAGATAGTCCGAGTAGGTGTGGACGCCGCAGGCGCGCATGCGCACGGCGATCCGGCGCCGGAGGCAGCGATCCTTGTAGGCTCCGACGTCGAGTCCGGCCCGCCCGGCGATGCGTTGCGCCAGGGCGGTGAAGGCGGCATCCTGCTCGGTCACGCGCTGGTTTCCAGAGTGTCGAGGTTGGCCCGCGCGAGCTGATGGGCCGGATTGAGCTCGGTCACCCGCTGCCAGCAGACCCGGGCCCGCTCCCGGTCGCGTCGCTTGAAGGCAATGTTGCCCAGCTTGAAGTACAGGTCGTCGCCCAACTCCGGGCTCAGCTTCGCGGCACGCTCGTAGGCCTCGAACGCATCGTCGTAGCGGCCCGCCCGGTAGAACAAGTCGCCCAGGTTCTTCGAGATCTGGGGAAGGGTCGGGTCTTCGGACAAGGCACCGCGCAGCAGCACTTCTGCACCGGGCAGGTCGCCGCTCATCTCCAGGAGAACCGCGAGGTTGTTATGGAGCACGGCGTCGGAGGGAAACGCGGCGACGCCTTCCTTCGCGATCTTGAGCGCCTCGTTGAGATCGGCCTGGCCCGCGAGTGCCAGCGCCATCGCCCAATACCAGGTGGCCGGGACGGGACGCTCACCCCAGAGCTCCCGAGCGCGGGCCAGGCGGTTGGTGGCGACTTCCGAATCGTTCCGCTTGAGCGCCACCACTCCCCATCCCAGCATCAGCCGGGCGTCTTCGCGCGACTTGCTCACCGCATCGGCGTACGCAGTTTCCGCCTCCGGCAACCGGCCGAGCTGCTCGAGGGCGAAGGCCAGGTTGTAGAGCACGGCAGGCCGGGAGCCCGCTTTCTCGAGAGTCGCCGAGAGTGCCTCCACCGCGTCTTCCCACCGCGCCTGACGTAGCGCGATGAGACCGAGGTAGAACGGGGCGCTGGGGTCGGCAGCCCGCAGATCGGCGACTCTCCGGAATTCTCGAGAAGCTTCCTCGAGCATTCCGGTCTTATAAAAAGCGACGCCAAGATTCCGGTGCTCCTCCACTCGGTGCTCGTTCACCTGGGGTTGCGCCGGGGCCGCCGAAGTTCCCACTCGGCGCACAAAGCCCGCGGTCACCAGGCCGTAGAGTGCCTTCCCGACTTCGAACTCGACGAGGCCCGACTCGTCGATCAGATCCTGTACGTCGCGTTGCCCGTTGATCAGGCCGAGCAGGCGCTCCTGGGCCTGTTCGAGCTCCACATCGGTGTCGGAGATGTGCTCCCGGTCTACCGCGAAGATGAGGTCGAAGCTGGGGATCTTCTTTTCGATGAGACTCCACTCGTCCACCCGGCGGGCTCCTTCGAGAAGGAGCGACTCGGGGTTGATCCGCACCAGGAAATCCTGATCCGGCCGCATGCCGGCTTCGAAGTTGAAAGTCCCCTGGGTCCAGGTGAAGAGGTAATAGACGGCCTCCTCGATCTGGATCTGGATGTAGTTTTCGAGGTCGTTTCGAGTCACCGCGCCGATTTCAACCAGCAGCTCGCCCAGCTTGCTGTCCCGCCGCTGCTCCTGCAACGCGATCGCCTGTTCCAGCTGCTCCGGACTGATCCGTCCATTCTTGACCAGCAGGTCGCCGATCCGGTCACGCCGGTTCACGATCGACGCGTAGCAGATCCGCCCCTCGTCGAAATACACGTAGCCGAAGTTCTGCCGGTCGGCCACGGCCAGGCAGCCGGTTTTCTTCCCCAGCGCAAGCAGCTGAAGCACGTCGGGGAGACTCGCCTCTTTGAGGCTGCCCTTGATCGCCATCAGCGCAGATCCTCAATCACGCGGTCGGTCAGCGAGGGCCAGTCCCACACCATCTTCTCCCGGCTCCGGAGTCCCGCCGTGGGCGACAGAACCCCGCTGGTGCGGTAGGCGGCGCTGCGACGTACCGGGGCGGCGGGACTGCCCTCGAGCACCTCACGCGCGAGGGCGGCACTCACCTTGACGTGACGCTCGTCCGCCTCGTGCAGCACCCGCTGGAGCATCTCGGGCAGACTCCGAACCGAGTCAGCCGGCCGGCCGGCCAGGTAGTCCGCCAGCTCCTGGTCGGGGGGGAGCTTGCGCTCCTCGAGGAGACGGGAAATGATCGCGGCCCGGACTTCCCGATCAGGCGCGGGGAGTTCGAGCACGAGGCCGCCGTTCAGCCTGGTCTGCAGCCGCGGCTCCAGACCCTCGATCTCCTGCAGCGGCACGGCGGAGGTGAAGACCATCTGCCTGCCGCCCTCGTGCAGGAGATTGAAGAGCCAGAACAACTCCTCCTGCGAGCGCTCCTTGCCCGACAACAGGTGGATGTCGTCGAGCAGCAACGCGGTGATGCGGCGATAGCGGATCCGCCACCAGTTCACCCGGTCCTTGTCGATCGCCTTGATGAGATCATCGACGAAGTCCTGGGTGCCCAGGCAGGCGACAACTTCCTTGGGCTTCTCGGCGAGGGCATTGCCGATCGCGTGCAGCAGGTGGGTCTTCCCTACTCCGCTGCTGCCGGTGAGGACCAGCGGGTTGTACGTCGTTCCGGGCTCGGCCACGATGGCCTGAGCCGAACGGATCGACATCCGGTTGCTCGCCGACTCGATGAACGTTTCCATCGTCCAGAGCGGCGACGGTCCCGGCGGAGGGCTCGCGCCCTGCCGGGCCCGGTCGGTTTCGCTGAGCGCTTCGGAGAGACGATCCGGATCGCGAAATAGCGCGGTGCCGGCGGCGGTAGGATCGAGCTCCTGCATTTCGGCCTGCAGCAGCTTGAGCCGCTCGATGTCTTCGATGTAGGCCCCGAGTGCCTCTTCGGGTTTCTCGGGCGAGGTCTCGGCCAGGAGCTGCCGCAGCCGGTCTACCCGGAATCCCTCGCCATCCCAGAAGAGGATTGCCTCGTTGACCCTCACCCGCCACGGCTCGACCTGTCGCGCCACCGCGGATTGAATCTCAGAGAGGAAGGAGCCGAACTCATCGCCCGAGAGCACCGGTTCCTCCTCGAGCGCCGGAGCGGCTTCCGGCTCCGGCGGGAGGTGACTCTCCAGGTCGGCGTGATTGAGCGGCACCGGAGGTCCCTCCGGCGGTACCGGGCTCGGCTGCTTCACGGCCCCGACTCGACCCAACACTTGCCTGGCCTGCTGCGGATCCAGCGGCTTGTCGCTCACGGCCTGGAAGGCGATCAAGCGGTTCAGCGCGCCGATCAGCTCCCGCACGCTGGCGAGCGGCAGTTGGGCCACCGTCTCGATCACGCCGGCATCCACCTGCGCCTTGCGTTCCTCCGCCTGGCGCCGGAGGATGGCCACCCGGGTTTCGAAGTCGGGTGCGGCGATGTCGATCACGAGCCCGCCGGCGAATCGCTGGATCAGCCGCTCATCCAGCGCCTCGATCTCGTTGGGCGGCCGGTCGCTGGAGAGCACGATTTGCCGGCCCGACGACAGCATCGTGTTGGTGAGGCGGAGCAGCTCCGCCTGCATTTCGCGCCGGTGCGTCAGGAACTGCACATCGTCCACCAGCAGCACCCCGACTTCGGCGTAGCGGCGGCGGTAGGCGTCTCCCTGTCCGGCTGCGATCGCGGTATGGAATGCTTCGACGAAGTCGTCGAGGGTGAGATACTCGACCGTCACCTGCGGATTGATTTCCTGCGCGGCATGACCGATCGCCATCAACAGGTGAGTCTTGCCCAATCCGGAACTGGCGTAGACGAACAGCGGGTTATAGACCGCGCCCGGAGACTCGGCCACGGCGCGAGCGGCGGTCGCGGCAAGCTTATTGGCTGCGCCCACCACGTAGTTGTCGAAACGGTACCGCGGGTTCAGCGGAGTACTCACGTCACCGAACTCCCTGCAGCCAGGCGCTTGAGCACCAGCTCTGAAATCCCCTTCAGGGTCTCGAACACTCCTGTCCCTCGCACCGCATCGGCGGGGAAGCTCTTCAACCCGAAGAAATTGAGCGATTCGTCCATATCGCCCGCTGTAAGGACCAGATCCTGTGGCAGGTCCTGCTTGTTGTACTGGAGTACCATGGGAAACTGGCGCACATCCACGCCCTGCCCCAGCAGGTTGGACTGCAGGTTCTGCAGGCTCTCCAGATTGTCATCCAGTCGTCGTGCCTGACTGTCGGCCACGAAGACCACACCGTCGGTCCCCTGGAGCACCAGCTTCCGCGTGGCATTGTAGTAGACCTGCCCCGGGACGGTATAGAGCTGGAACCGGGTGGTGAACCCCGAGATGACGCCGAGGTCGAGGGGGAGGAAATCGAAGAAGAGGGTACGGTCGGTCTGGGTCGCGAGCGAGACCATGCGGCCCCTCCGCGAGTCGGGCACCCGGCCGTAGATGTACTGCAGGTTGGTCGTCTTCCCGGACCGCCCCGGCCCATAGTAGACGATCTTGCAGGTGATCTCACGCGTCGTGAAGTTGACCAGCGACATGAAATCCTATCGTCCGAAAAGAGCCCGCAGGCTCGCATTGAGTTCCCGCTCGAAATCCACCGCAAGCACTTCCTTGGGGGGCGACTCCACCGGGGCCGCGGCCGCCAGCTCTTCGACCATCTGCTCGAAGAAGACCTGAACCAACCCGAGATTGGTTTCGGTGCCGAAGACTACGAGCGCAATCCAGCGCCCCCGCGGGGTGTCGAACCAGGCCAGGTAATGGGCCTGGCGCTGGCCCTGATGCACCAGATTCCGGAAAGGCGGCCAGTCCATGACCCGGGCGATTTCGCTCGACGACGAGATGATGGCCGCCCCCAGCGCCGCGGCCGACATCAGGTCGAGCGCCCCGGTGAAGCCGTGTTGCGCCACTACCTGTCCCGATGCCGTCATCAGCAGGGTCAGTCGCGCAGATGATTCCGACACGAAGTCCTGCAGTGGCCGGATTACCCAGGGTTCCAAGGCCCGCATCAGCGCATCCGCTCCGCGGCCTTGAGCATTTCGAGCCGGGTGAGTCCCAGCGGGACATCACGCCCGGTCACCGTCACCAGCAGCAGCTGCTCCGTCGCGGGCACCAGCAGGAGGCTGCCTTCCGCCGCCTGCAGTTGAATGAACCGGGCGGAACCGAACGAGGCCCTGGTACTGAGATCCACGATCCGGCTGGCGAGGGCCGCGGCGAGAGCCGCGAGAGCCTTCCCCTTCATGCCATCCATCAACGCATCAACGACGACGACCCCGTCATCGGCGGCGACGACCATGGCGCCACGCACACCACGCAGCCGGGTGAGCGGCTCGAGCAGAGCCTTGTAGTCGCGGATCATCGCACCCGCTCCAGCCAGGAAGTCGCGGCCTTGCTGGCCCGCTCGGCGAGAAAGTGGAGCTGGCCGACGGGAAGCGCCGTATCCATGGCCGCGATCAGGCCGGTGTCCGACGTCGGCTGGACCAGGCAGAAGCTCAGGTCTCCGCACTCAACGGTGACGTGACGCCATTCGCCGAGGTCGAGCAGCTTCGCCGCCCGGGTTGCCTCGCGCGCGGCCCCCGACACGAGCGCCGCGGCGACTTCGCTCACGTCCTCTCCCGCCGTGCTGGCGAGTCCACCGCCCAGTCTCAAGCCATCGGCGCTCGCGAGGAGCAGCCGGTTCACACTGCCTTCGAAACCGAAGAAAGGATCGGGAGCCGGCGGCGTCCGCGCTGGCAGCGGCTCGGTAATCTCCGGCTGCGCCGCTTCCGGCGTATCCCAGACCTCGCCGCCACCACCCAACCGGTCGATCGCCGAACGCAGGCCGTCATCGCCCGGATCAGCCGCCAGGGCGAGTTGGAGATGTCTGACGGCATTCTCCCGATCGCCCGCCCGGTAGTAGAGAAAGCCGATGCCCTTGTTTGCCCCGACATGGTTGGGCGCGATCCGGAGCACCATGTCCCACTCGTCGAACGCATTCGCATAATCGTGCCGGTCGGCGAGGATGCGGGCGTAGAGATCGTGTGCGTCGGGCAGGTGCGGGTACCGGCTGAGCCCGGTCAGCGCCACCTTCTGGGCGGCCTCGAGCTGGCCTCGTTGCCGGAGCGCTTCGCCCAGACGGAGAAAGACCAGACTGGTCGGGTCCGCCGCCAACTGGGCGGTGAGGGCCCGGATGTCTTCAATCACGGGAACCTCGCAGTGCATTGTCGATCGTGAGCGCAGCCTGCCGCAGCCGGTCTACTGCTGGGAGCTGGGCCGATTCCTCCGGCGCCATCGGCCCCAGCTTGCGCCAGCGATCCCACACTTCGGACGCTTCCTGGAATCGGCCCATGGCGATAAGGCTCAACCCGAGCATACGGTGTCCCGGAGTCGAGAGCGGATCGAGCTCCACGGCATACCACAGCGCATCGGTCGCCTCGGCGTAGCGCTGGGCGGTGAGCAGGGCGCGGCCATACGCGAGGTAGGCGAGCGGCTGATCGGGATGACGGCTCACCGCCACTTCGGCGACGGCTACGGCCGCGTCGGCGTCTCGCAGATCGATGTGGGAGTCCGCTTCACCGATGAGCATCGCGAGGTCGCCGTCCGAGGTTTCTTCGATGGACCGGCGAGACGGATCCTCCAGCATCAGGAGCCCGGCCGAGGCGAGGCCGAAGACCGTCTTCGCCACATCGAACTCGGAGCGGCCGAGCGTCGCGGCCACATCCCGTATGGTGCGGGTCCCGTCCACGATGGAAAGAACCTCCCATTCGGTGGGCAGGAGATCGAGCGGACCGTCGGTGGAAGGCTCCTGCCCCAATCGGGGCACAATGCCGAGGTGGGAAATCTTGTTCTCGATCCGGGACCATTCATCCACCCGGCGGGCCGCTTCCATCAGGAGGAGCGAGGTGGGAATCCGGATCGTGGCCTCGGTGGGCCAATCCCCGCCTCTACCCTCCTCGAACGAGAAGTAGCCCTCCGACCAGCCCATCAGCTCGAACACGACTTCCTCGATCTGCTGCCGAACGTGACGCGCGAGTTCGCGGGGCGAGATGGCGTTCTGGCTCACCAGAATCTCGCCCAGCCTGCGGCTGTCGCCCGCCGCCTGCGCACCTCTCGCGCGCGCGAGCTCTTCCTCGGTGATCTTGCCCGCGGCGTAGAGGAGGCGGCCTAACGGATGGGGGTTGCTGCGGATCTCGGCGCCGACCACGACGCCTTCTTCGAAGAACACGATGCCCGCGTTCTGCCGGAGTTCCGAGGTGACGCGCAGAGTGCCGGTCTTCCGGCTCAGGTCAAGGAGCTGGCAGACATCGTGAATGCTCAGTTCCTTGAGCGGCCCTTCGATCGCCATGACTCAGGCCGCTCCCGCCGCGAAGATGTGTTTGAGATCTCGAGCGGACCGCGCGTGGCTGCGGGCCGCCTGCGCGTAGGTGCCGCCGGGATCGATCTGGATCACCCGCTCCCACGCGTGCACCGCGTCGGCATACTGCCGCATGCGCGCCAGGGCCACGCCCAGGTGGAACAGGGCGGACTCGTTGTCGGGGTCGAATTTGAGCAGACGCTGGAGCGCCTCGATCGCCTTTTCCGGCCGGCCGTCATCCAGCAGGCAGCGGCCCAGGAGCAGCAGCGCATCGAGGTCCCATGGCTCCGTCATCAGCATCTCGATCAGGATATCCACCGCGGCGGCAGGCGACTCGCTCCGGCGTACCAGATCGGCCAGGGCCAGCGCGGCTTCCATGAAAGTCGGCAGGAGATCGAGCGCCTGCTGGTAGGCGACCTTTGCCGCCACGACATTCTCTCGAGCCTCCTCGAGGCGGCCGAGGTCGTGCCAGACCTGGGCGAGAGTGCCGTCGAGCTGCAGGGCGACCTGGCAGGCCTCAACCGCACCCGGGATATCGCCCAGCTTGCTGCATACCTTGGCCTGCAACTGGAAGAGGTCGGCGCGTCCCGGGGCAAGTTGCTGAGCGCGCCGGACCAGCTCGCCGGCGGATTCCGGCTTGGCGCCCTCCAACCGCACCCGCGCCGCGCTGACCAGCACTTCCACGTCGCGCGGCATCATGGTGACCAGGTCCTCGACGTGCTCTCCGGCTTCGGCGGGACGGCCGAGTGCCAGAAGAGCCCGGACCTCACCGAGGGTGGCGTCGGGATCGCCCGGCTCCAGCATCAGCGCTTCCCGGAAGCGCTCCAGCGCCTCGCCGTGCAGGCCGCGCCGGGCGAACACATGTCCCATGAGTGTGGTGGCACGGCCCCGAGGCGCTCCCTTCTGGAGGGCGCGGTCGATGTGGGCGGTTGCGAGCTCGAGCAGTCCCTTCGCCACGAAGTCGGCGGCGAGCGCGAGTGGATCATCCACGGCGGGGACGGGCGCGGGCTTCGCGGCGGGCTGCAGCTCGTCGAAGATGCGGTCCAGCAGGCGAGTATCGAAGGCGAAATCGGCGCCGGCCAGATCGGATGACACGTCGGCCGAGATCTCCGGGACGATGGAGATCTCGGGGTTCTCGTACTGGAGATCGATCGAGAGGACGTACTTCTGCGCGACGTAGAAGGGATCGAGCTCGAGTGCCCGCTTAGTGGCGCGGAGCGCACCGTCGAAGTCGCCCAGGTTGCTGAGCGCGAAGCTCAGGTTGTAATGGGCCGAGGCGCTTTCCGGATCGGCGTCCACCGCACGGCCGAACGCGTTTCTGCCATCCTCGAAGCGCTTGAGCTCGACCAGCACCAGTCCAACGCCGTTCCATGCCACGGCATTGGTCGGCGCGGTGTCCAGCACCTGGCGATACGCCTCGAGCGACAGCTGGAGCCGGCGGCGATGGAACAGCGCCAATGCCAGGTTGAGCCGGGCCACGACGAGATCGGGCCGGATCATGAGAGCGCGGTGGAAAGCCTCGAGCGCGTCTTCGTCTTCGGGGATCTGGGTGCGGAGCACGCCGAGATTGTTCCAGGCGAGCGCATAATCCGGATCGATGTTGAGCGCGGTGTTGTAGGCGGCACCCGCCTCGTCCCGCCGGCCGGCATGCTGGAGGCAGACCCCGCGCTCATTCCACAGCTTGGGTGACTCGGGATCCTCGGCCACCAGCGCCGCGTAGAGCTCCAGCGCCGCGGAGACGTCGCGCCGCAACAGGTGCACTTCGGCCATCGCCTGGCGTACCAGGCGGGAATCCTCGCCGGCATCGAGCGCCAGTTTGTACTCGCGCAACGCCTCGACGTAGTAGCCCTTTTGCCGGAACGCCAGTCCGAGATTGAAATGCGCGAGCGCGCCACCCTCGCTCACCTTGGGCCGCGGAACCTGATGGGGCTGGGAGGTGCGCAGCCCGCGATAGCGATTGAGCGAGAGGTTGCTCTGGGCCCGGGCGAAGGTGGGATTGAGCGCGGTGGCTTTCTTGGTCGCGGCGCGGGCCTTCTCGTGGTCGCCCATGTCGCCGTAGACGAACGCCAGGAGGTAGTAGGCGTCGGCGTGATCGGGATTCCGGGCGACGGCCTCTTCCAGGGCGATGCGCGCCGGCTCGTTCAGGCCGCGATTGTAGAGCGACTCTCCGTAGTAGAAGAGGATGACCGAGCTTTCAGGATCGAGCGCCCGGGCCTGGCTGAAGGCGTCGGTGGCACGGTCCAGATCGCCCATGCCACGGAGGGCCAGCCCGTACTGAAGTAATGCAGGGACATCGTCGGGTTGCCGGGCGAGGAGAGTCTCAAACTCCTCGATCGCCTCCTCGAAATGGCCCAGCGAGGCGTAGGTCCGGCCCAATTCCCAGCGCGCGTCCCGATCCTGCGGATCGCGGGCCAGCCGGTCACGCAGCTCCGCCACCCGCTTGTCGTAATAGCCGGTGGCGTGGTAGGCGATCTCCAGGTTGTCCTTGGCGACCTGCATGCGGGGATCCAGCTCGAGCGCACGCAGGAAACAGCTGATGGCCTCGGCGGTGAGGCCCTTCTGGTGATAGAGGACGCCGAGGTTGTTGTTCGCGCCGGCATCGAGGGGATCGATGCGCCGTGCGAAGGATCGGATGACAGCGAGGTCCCGTTCCGACAGAGCCGTCCCCGTCACGGCTGTCTCAGCTCAGTCGGATCGCGTCGAAAATTGCCCGCAAGGACGCGAGATCGGGCAACAGCAGAAAATGACCACGGAGCTTCAACGCCGGATCCTCGAACAGAAACTGGGTCTCGACGCAGAAGACGAAGTCGCGGTCGTAGCCGAAATTCATGTAGGTCGAAGTCAGGACCGCGCCCGCCAGATCGATGGCGAGGCTGGGCACGGAGGGGACCAGCATCATGCCCATGAAGTCGCTCAGCGCGTTCATGTAGGCGCTGGTCAGGATGTTCCCCACTTCTTTGAGTCCCGACTGCTCCATCTCCTCGTAGGTCTCGGTGGTCCCGAGCTTCCGGCGCAGGAGGATGTCGCAGAGCACCTTGGCCGAAGCATCGGGGAAGAGGACCAGCGTCCGGCCGGTGAGGTCGCCCATCATGTGCATCAGAACGGCGGCCACCACGTCGTCGGCCTGCCCCAGGATCTCCGGCACCTCCTCGAGCCGGGAGATGTTCACCTCGGGCACGCTGATCATGATCGTACGATTGGTGAGCTGGGAGAGCGCGGTCGCGGCATGGCCGGCGCCGATGTTGGCGACTTCCCTCAGCGCGTCGCGCTGCAGCTCATGCAACTCGCGTACGTCGTCCATGCGGGCCTCTCAGACCAGGGCGGCCGGATCCACAATCAGGGCCGGCACGCCGTCACCCAGGATGGTGGCACCGGTAAAAATCGGCAGCATCCCCTTCGGCGCATCGAACGGCTCTACCACAATCTCCTGCTGCCCGACCAGGGCATCCACGACCAGCGCGGCACGGCGCTCCCCCACCTGCAGGATGATGGTCGGGGCCTTTCCCACCGGCCGCGATCCAATCACGCCCAGCCGCTCCCGCAACCGCACCGTGGGCAGCAACTCCTGGCGCAGTACGAAGGCCTCCTTGCCCTCGAGTGACGCCACCAGCACCGGGTTGAACTCCACCGTTTCGGCCACTCCGCTGAGCGGCACCGCGTAACGCTCATCGCCGACTCGGGCGAGCAGCGCGCGCACGATCGCCAGCGTCAACGGGAGGCGCATCGTGAAGGTCGACCCTTCCCCGGAGCTCGAGTCCAGCTCGACCGAGCCTCCCAGCGCACGCACCTTGGACAGCACGGCGTCCATCCCGACCCCGCGCCCCGACACGTCAGTCACGGCCTTCGCCGTGCTGAAGCCGGGGCGGCCCAGCACCCGAAGCAGCTGGTCGTCGGTCAGGGTGGCGGTGCCGGAAGGGACGTGTCCCTCCTTCACCGCCTTGGCGAGGATCTTCTGCCGGTCGATCCCCTGCCCGTCGTCCTTCACCCGGATGGCGACGCTGGTCCGGTCCCGCATCGCGCTCAACAGAATCCGGCCTTCCGCCGGCTTGTTCCGCTTCTTTCGCTCGGCCGCGGGCTCGATGCCGTGGTCCACCGCGTTGCGCAGCAGGTGAATCAGCGGATCGCCGATCTCGTCCAGAATCGCGCGATCCATTTCGATCTCTTCCCCCTCGACCTCGAACGCGACCCGTTTGCCCAGCTGCCGCGATAGGTCCCGCACCATCCGAGGGAAGCGGTCGAAGACCTGCCACACGGGAGTCATCCGGGCCTGAACGATCTCGCCGTGCATTTCGGAGGTTACCCGTCCGATGGCCGCGGCCACTGCCTTGAGGT
This sequence comes from Gemmatimonadales bacterium, assembly GCA_036558125.1. GTDB lineage: Bacteria > Gemmatimonadota > Gemmatimonadetes > Gemmatimonadales > GWC2-71-9 > DATBGE01. The sequence continues at coordinate 25,096 of DATBGE010000158.1, forward strand.
CGGGCGAGTCGCTGACTGCGGCGAGCTCGCTAAGCCGCCCCTTGGCGACGACCAATTCACCGACCTGGTTCATCAGCGCGTCGAGCCGCCGGAGATCGATCCGGATTTGGCGGCGGCGCTCGACCTTGCGGCCCGGCTCCTCGACCGCAGTCTCCTCTCCCAGCTCCACCGACGCCACGTCGCCGGCGGACTGCACTGCGGCAATCAGCGCCTTATCGGTGGCCTTGCCCTCGAACCGGAAGGAGAGTTTGCCGTCGAACTCCTCCTGCTCGAACGTGCTGACCGGCGGCCGGACGGTGTTGACCTTACCCAGCGCCTCGGCCTTCCGGACCGCCAGCATCGCGCGGGCACCGCGCATCGACGTGTCGGACCGAATGACGACCCGCACCAGTCGCCCGCCACCCACGGCCGGGGCCGGCCGATCCTCCCGCGCGGGGATGGCCCAGCTGCCGGTTGGCGCCGAAGCCACCGAGGCATTGGTGAGCTCCTCGAGCAGCGCTGTGAAGTCCAGCTTGCCATCGCCGCCGGCCACCGCCTCGGGTACCCCCGCCTCCAACGCATCGACGATTCGAAAGAGCAGATCCAGCAGCTCGCGCGACGCGGAACCGGGATCGCTCCGGACCACATCGAGCAGCGTCTCGGTGCGATGCGCCAGCTCGGTGAGGTGATTGAACCCCATCGCCGCGGCCATGCCCTTGAAGGTGTGCATGCCGCGGAACACCGTGACGACCGGCTCGGTGGCCTTGACGTCGCGCTCCCACTCGAGCAAGGCCTGGGCACAACTGCCCAGATGTTCCCTGCTCTCGGTCTGAAAAAGTGCCGCGTAGCGCGATAGATCCATGAACTCAGCCGAGCACGCGCTGTACTGCCTCGAGCACCCGGGAGGGCTGGAACGGCTTCACCACGAAATCCTTGGCGCCCGCCTGGATCGCCTCGACCACGAGAGCCTGCTGTCCCATCGCGCTGCACATGAGGATCTTGGCATCCGGATCCTCCTTACAGATCTCGCGTACCGCTTCAATGCCGCCCATATCCGGCATCACGATGTCCATCGTGACGAGGTCAGGCTTGAGTTGGCGATAGCGGTCCACCGCCTCGCGCCCGGTCTCCGCCTCACCCACTACCTCGAATCCCGCCTGGGCAAGGATGTCCGAGATCATGGTGCGCATGAAGATGGCATCATCGCAGACCAGCACCGTATGGCTCACGCGATCCTCCGGTTGCGAGCAGCGTTTGGGCGTTGAAGAGACTGATTCGTCAGGTCAGAAGCGGTGCGAGCAGCGCGTCGGTGTCGAGCACCGCGAAGACCCGCTGGCCCGCCCGGCCCACCGCTCGAGCCAGGCGCGGATCTACTCCGGGGAGGGCCTCTCGTTGATCGAGACTGTCCGTAGGCACCTCCACCAGATCCAGTACTTCGTCCACTCCCAGTCCGACGGTGCGACCGTTGGTCTCGATTACCAGAACCGACCCGTCCTCGTCGGCCGAGCCCTGACGTTCCAGGATTCTTCGACCGTCAAAAACAGTCAAAAGCGTGCCGCGGACGTTGAAGAGTCCGTCCACCTCGGCCGAGGCTCCGGGAATCCGGGTTGCCGGCTGTTGGGCGATGACCTCCCGAACAATTGCCGCAGGTACGGCGCAGGCGAGTTCGCCGACCCGGAAGACCACTAGTCTGACGCTCGGGACATCACTCATGTGCTTTAAAGAAACGAAGATACCGAAGGGCATCCGAATTAACAACGGGATTTCCGGGCCCCAGAGCCGCGGTCAGCAAGGGCCCGAGGTCGGCCGGCCAGCCGGCCTCGAATTCGAGGGATTCCCCGGTCGCCGGATGGCGAAAACCCAGGTAGGCGGCGTGCAGGGCCTGGCGAGGAGCCAGCCGTTCCAGGGCCGCGGCACCAGTCCGGTCATTCGACATCCGCCGGCTTCCCCCTGCGGTGTAGACCGGATCGCCCACGACCGGATGGCCGATGTGGGCGAGATGCACCCTGATCTGGTGAGTTCGGCCGCTATGGAGCTCGAGACGCACCAGGTCTACCAGCGGAAGTCGGGCCACGGGAAAGGCGTCGGTCCGCGCCGGCCGCCCCTCGGGCAGAACCGCCATTCGCTTGCGATCGCGAGGGTGGCGGCCGAGCGGCGCGTCGATCACCACCGGATCGCCGTCGAGATGTCCCCAGACCAGCGCCGCGTAATGCCGGTTGATCCGGCGGGCCGCGAGGGCCGTACCCAACTTGCGATGCGCCAGCTCGGTCTTGGCCACCACCATGAGGCCGGAGGTGTCGCGATCGAGACGATGCACGATGCCGGGACGTCCCTCGGCGCCGCTGGAGAGCGTCGTGCCGCGAGCAACCAGAGCATTCACCAGGGTATCCTGCCAGTGGCCCGGCGCGGGATGCACCACCAGCCCGGCCGGTTTGTCGATGATGGCGAGATGCTCGTCTTCGAAGACGACGGAGAGCGGGATCTGAGCCGGCTGAATGGTGCGCGGCGGCTCCTGCTCGGGATAGGTGACGACCACCTGATCGCCCCGCTCGAGGATACGCGAGGCCCGCGCCGGCTTCCCTGCGACGGTGACCGAGCCGGCGGCGATCAGCCGTGCGGCCTGGGTTCGGGAGAGTTGAAGTTGATCGGCGAGAAAGCGGTCGAGCCGTTCGGTCGACTCGCTGAGGACCGTGAACGTCAGTGAGGGATGAGGAGTAAGGAGTGAGGAGTCATCGTTGTCACTCCTCACTCCTCACTCCTTACTCCTTACTCCAACCGGAGTCGGCTCGGTCACGGTCTCGCGGCGGGCGTCCTCCCGCCAGAGCGAGATCGCGAGCGCGATGGCGCCGCAGCTCACGGCCATGTCGGCCACGTTGAAGGTCGGCCAGCGGTAGGCGCCGACACCGACGTCGAGGAAGTCCACCACCCCTTGAGAGTTGCGAACCCGGTCCACCAGGTTGCCCAGCGCGCCGCCGCTTACCAGGCCCAAAGAAAGCTGCCGGAACCAATCGCCGGGAAGCGCGTTGCGCGACATCCGGTAGAGCGCGACCACGGCGACGATCGCGACCAGCATGAAGATCCAGCGGGAGTAGGGTCCCACGTCGAGGCCGAACGCGGCCCCGGGGTTATAGACCAGGCGAAGCTGCAGCCACTGTCCCAGGACCTGGCGGCCCACCGAGGCCACCAGGAACTTCTCCGCGAGGAATTTGGTGATCAGGTCGAAGGCGATGACCCCCAGAGCGGTGCCCCAGTAGAGCCGACGCTCAGCGGCGCTTGGCATCCTCTTCCTTTTCCTTGCACTTGATGCAGAGCCGCGCGTGAGGCAGCGCGTCCAGCCGTTCGAAGTTGATCTCGTCGCCGCACTGGTGACAGTGGCCGAACTTCTCCGGCGTCTTGTACAACCGGCGCAGCGCCTCGTTCACATGCCAGAGATAGCGTCCTTCCTGTGACGCAAACAGGAATTGCTTCTCCCGCTCCATGGCGTCGGTCCCCTGGTCCGCCATGTGGAACGAGTAGGAAGACAGGTCACCGTCGGATGACTGCAGCGTGGCGTTGAACGATTCGTCATAATACCCCAGCTCTTTCATCACCCGCGCCCGTTCCTCGAGCAGCCGCTTCTCAAAGTGCGTCAAATTCTTCTTGTTCATTACTTCCCCGTCGGTTGTGGTCGAGCGCTCCCGCGACCCGCTTCGTAGCGCCTTGTGCTCAGTGTTATCCGCCGTCCGTCCAGGTCCACGTCCTGGGTCAGGTCCGCCTCGTGGAGCCGGGACCCGACCTCAAAGCGCCGGGCGAGCGTCTCGTTGCGAATAAATTCTGCATGGGCCCGGGAGGCTTCCAGTACTTCAGCCGGCCCCTCCAGCCCCAATTCTATCCGATCGGCGAACCGGTATCCGGCCTCGCGACGCAGTCGCTGTACGTGGTGGACGATCTCCCGGGCCAGGCCTTCGTCCCGCAAGGCAGGATCAACCCGCGGGTCGAGCGCCGCTACATAGGGACCGTCACTCTGCACCAGCAAGTCGGTGGCCACCTCCCGCTCCACCACCACCTCGTCTGAAAGATAGACGGTGGGGGAACCGTCCACCTCCAGGGTGGCTTCCCCGCCCCCTTCCAGCACCTGTAACTGCTCTGGTGTCAGCCGGGAAACGGCCGCGGCCACCGCCGGGGTCTGCTTCCCGAACCGTTTGCCGAGGGCGCGAAAGTTAGCCTTGCCCCGCAGCCTGACCAGTGCAGTGTCCGATTCCACGACCTCGACGGCTTTGACGTTTACCTCGTTGCGTAACAGCTCGGTGAGCTTGGCGAAAGCCTCCCGGTCCACACTCGCGGGGATGGCGACAAGCAGCCGTGACAGGGGTTGACGCACTCCGAGCTTCACAGTTTCACGCGCCGCACGGGAAAGCGAAGAGAGCCGCCGGACCGCGTCCATTGCCGATTCGAGACCCTGGTCCCGAGCCGCCGAGGGCACCGGCATGGGAGCCAGGTGAACCGAGCCGCCGGTGAGCGACCGATGGAGCCAGTCGCTCATGAACGGAGCGGACGGTGCCAGCAGACGGCTCACTGCGGTCAGCACATGGTGTAGCGTCGCCACCGCCGCGGGGTCGGCCTTGGCGTCGGGCGCCCAGAAGCGGCCCCGGTTGAGTCGCACATACCAGTTCGACACGTCGTCCACCACGAATGCCATCAGGACCTTGGTCCCCGCAGTGACGTCGTAACCGTCATAGGAAGCGCGAACCGCTTCGATGGTGGAGTCGAGCCGGCTCAGGATCCAACGATCGGCGAGGGTCAGCTTGCCGGCCGCCTGCAGCATCTCCCGATCGGCGTAAAGGGCAAAGAACCGGTAGGTCTCGCGTAAGGCCCGGATGAAATTCCCGGTGATCTGCGGAATGTTCTTGCGGTCGAACGGCTTCGCGGCCCACACCTGGCTCGAGGCCAGGAGATACAGCCTGACCGCATCGGCGCCGAACTCCCGGATCATTTCCCACGGATCCACCACGTTGCCCCGGGTCTTGGACATCTTCTGACCCTGCGCGTCGAGCACCAGCCCGTTCACGATCACGTTGCGGTAGGCCGGACTGTCGAAGACGGTGACCGCGATCGCGAGGAGCGAGTAGAACCAGCCGCGGGTCTGGTCCACCCCTTCGCAGATGTAGTCGGCCGGGAAGTGGGACTTGAACTCGGCTTCGTGCTCGAACGGATAATGCCACTGCGCGTAGGGCATCGACCCCGAGTCGAACCAGGTGTCGATCACCTCGGCGGCGCGGCGCATCACCCCGCCACAGGAACACTGCCAGGAGTAGCTGTCGATGTAGGGCTTGTGGGGATCGAACTTCTCGGGCAACGGCTTGCCCCACCGGTCGGCCAGCCGGGCATAGCTCCCGATCACCTCGACGTGACTCGGCTCCTTGTCGCAGACCCAGACCGGGAGCGGCGTGCCCCAGTAGCGGTCCCGCGAGAGTGCCCAATCCACGTTGTTGGCCAGCCATTCGCCGAACCGCCCGGCGCCGACCTCAGGCGGGCTCCAGTTCACCGCCCGGTTCACCTCCAGCATCCGCTCCTTCACCGAAGAAGTCCGGACGAACCAGGAGTCGCGGGCGTAGTAGATCAGCTTGCTGGAGCAGCGCCAGCAATGGGGATAGTCGTGCTCGTACTGCTCGGTGTGCAGCCAACGGCCGTCGGCCTTGAGCCGGCGGATGATGAGCTCGTTGGTGTCCTTCTCGGTGACCAGCTTCCCCTCGAGCTCGGGCCAGCCGGTTCCGCGGAAGGTCCCGTCCGGTGCGACCGGCATGAGCAACGCCAGCCCGTGCTTCTGTCCCGCGGCATAGTCGTCGGCACCGAAGGCCGGGGCCATGTGGACGATACCGGAGCCGGTGTCCGCGGTGACGAAGTCGCCCGTGATGACGACCGAATGCTTCGCGTCGGCGGGGAGAGGAACAATGTTCAGCGGGCGCTGGTAGCGTAGCCCGGTCAACGCCGATCCCAGCACAGCGGGAGCCTCTTCCTTTATCTCACCGCCCAGCACCTCGTCCAGCCTGGCGCGCAGGGCGACGGCGGTGATGAACTTCCTGCCGGGGTGCTTGCTGCTGGAGTAAGTGCCGTATTCCAAGTCGGGATGGACCGCGACCGCCACGTTGGAAGGCAAGGTCCAGGGAGTCGTCGTCCAGACGATGAGCTCGCGCCCGCTCCCGTCTTCCAGCGGGAACGCGACATAGATGGAGCGGTCGTGGATTTTTTCGTAGCCGAGCGCCAGCTCATGGCTGGAGAGTGCGGTGCCACAGCGGGGACAATAGGGCAGCACCCGGTGGCCGCGGTACAGCATCTTCTTCTCATACAAACGACTGAGCAGCCACCAGACCGATTCGACGTAATCGTTGCTGTAGGTGATGTAGGGATGGTCGTAGTCGAGCCAGTAGGCGATCCGGTCGGAGAGCTGCTCCCAGTCCTGCTTGTAGGTGAACACATTCTCCCGGCACTTCGCATTGAACTTCTCCACGCCGTACTGCTCGATCGCTTTCTTCCCGCCGGTCAGTCCGAGCTGCTTCTCCACCTCGATTTCGACCGGCAGCCCGTGCGTATCCCAACCGGCGATCCGGGTGACCGACTTCCCCTGCATCGCGTGATAGCGGCAGACCAGGTCCTTGATCGTGCGGGAGAAGACGTGATGGATTCCGGGGCGGCCGTTGGCGGTCGGCGGCCCCTCGTAAAACACGAAGGGCTTGCCGTCCCGATTGGCGTCAAGCGTACGCTGGAAGAGCCGCTCGGCCTTCCAGGTTTCGAGCAGGTCCTTCTCCATCTGATCCGGACTCTGGTCCGGCCACGGCGCAAAGCTCATGAAGCCAGACGCTCCACCACTCCTGACACCAGCCGGGTCAGCGAAGGTTCGGCCCGGTTGGCAACGGCGATGATTTTTTCGAGACTCGCCGGTTCGAGCGCGTCCGGCAGACACTGGTCGGTGATGATCGAAATACCCAGCACCTTCATCCCCTCCTGCACCGCCACGATGACCTCGGGCACGGTGGACATCCCAACGACATCCGCCCCCATGGCCCGAAGCATCCGGTATTCGGCTCGAGTCTCCAGGTTGGGACCGGTCACCGCGACATAGACGCCCTCTCTGAGCGTAATACGCAGCTCGAGCGCCAGCTTTCGCGCCATCGCGCGAAGACTTTCGTCATAGGGCTGCGACATGTCGGGGAAGCGGGGACCGAGGCGGTCGTCGTGAGGACCGATGAGCGGATTGTCGCCGATAAGATTGATGTGGTCGGCGATCAGCATCAGATCTCCCGGCGCCCACAGCGGATGCATTCCTCCACACGCGTTCGACACCATCAGCGTCTCGGCGCCAAGGGCATGCATGACGCGCACGGGGAAGGTGACCTGCTGGAGGGAATACCCTTCGTACCGATGAAACCGTCCCTGCATGGCCACGACCGGCTTACCGCCGAGCGTTCCGAGAATCAGCCGGCCAGCGTGTGCCTCAACGGTTGAGAGAGGAAACCCGGGGATTTCCTCATAGGGGATGACGGCTTCTGCCTTGATTTCCTTGGCAAGACCGCCGAGTCCGGTGCCGAGAATGATCGCAGCGGCGGGTCGGCGAGGGGATCGATCCCGGATGGTGCGAGCGGCAGCCTGGACCCGGTCATAGAGGACCGGCTCGTTCATGCGTGGCGCTTGAGCAGGAGCTCGGTCTGGACCTGGTGGGTGATCTGGGCGTGGGCCTGCAGGCCTTCGATCTCGCCCAGCTGGCGTTCCAGCAGAGCGCGGAAGTTGGCCAGGTACGCGGCGAACTGGCGACTCAGTGTCTCGTGCCGCTCGCGCACCTGCCGCTCCTCTTCCTGGGCCGAGCCCACCATTCGCAGCGAGTCGGCGCGGGCCTCACGCAGAATGGCTTCGGCCTCCTTCTCGGCCTGTTCCTGGGCAGCCACTCTGAGTTGCTGGGCGGCGAGCAGCGCCTCGTTCATCGCGCGTTCCCGCTCGCGAAATGCTCTCAGCTGTTCCTGGAACCCTTGCAGCCGCTCGTCCAGCTTGGCGCGATCCCGGAGCAGACGCTCCATCTCATCAGCGGCGCGTTCCTTGAACTCCTCGACCTGGGCGGCATCGTATCCCCGCAGGACGCGACGGAACTGCTGGCCCCGGACGTCGTTGGGCGTCAGATGAAAGACATCGTCACTCATAAGCGGCGTTCTCCGAAGAGCAGGGTTCCCAGCCTGACCATCGTGGCGCCTTCCTCGACCGCCACGAGGTAATCGCCAGACATTCCCATCGAAAGTTCGGGCAAACTGTGCCCCCGGGTTTCCGCCTCGTCCCGCAGGGTCCGGAGCAGCTTGAAGGCGCGCCGCTGCGACGCCGGGTCGGCGGTAAACTCTGCCATCGTCATCAAACCGCGCACCACGAGATGGGAACGCGAGCGCAACCCGTCAAGCAGCGCGGGCAACTCGGCCGGCTCCACCCCGCCCTTCTGGGGCTCCGCGGAGCAATTCACCTGGACGAGGACCGGCTGCGTGATACCCTCAGGCATCCTGCGATCCAGTTCCTGAGCCAGGTCGTCGCGATCAACCGAGTGAATCAGTGCGAAGCGCCCGGCCGCATGCTTCGCCTTGTTGCGCTGCAAAGTGCCGATCAGGTGCCACTCGATCCGCGCACCGGGAAGCGCGTCCTGCTTGCTCAACGCTTCCTGTACCCGGTTTTCACCCACCGCCGTGAGGCCTGCAGCGATTGCCGCCTCGACCGCATCGGGACCGTGAGTCTTAGTAACCGCGACGATCGTGACGGGATGGGTCCATCCGCCCACGGCCTGACGCTCTGCGATGCGCGCCCGAACCTCGGCGACGCGCTCTGCCAGTCCGGGGTAGGACATGGGGGGGAAATGTAGGACAGGGTGGGGGTTTATAGAAGGTAGGGAGTAGGGAATAGGGTGTAGGGAGTAGGGTGGCTACTCGGGTCTTCGCCTGATTCCCTACCCGCTACCTCCTATTCCCTGCTCCCTGATGTCGTGTCCCTCGCCCTCTCCAGCAGCAACTGACTGAGCGCCTCCTTGATGGCTGGATTGGTCGATATGACCGAGGCACGCTCCAGGTTCTTCATCGCCCGATCCAGGTCGCCCCGATTCTCATAGGCGTTCGCCACCTGGGCGAAGGGGAGCCCGAGATTGTTCGCGATGCCCTCGGAGGTGGGCTCCAGTGCGGCTTCGTCGTGCGGCTCCGCCATCCTGCCATAGCGGTATGTCTCCCACAACAGGCGATCGGTCGTAGGGACATCGATCACCGCCCCGAGGATTCGCCCGCGATCCAGGTCGGGCGAGGTAGAGTCGGGCAAGGCAGGCTCGAGGCGGAAGCCGAGCCCTTGCTGGACCACATAGGAATCGAGGCCCTGGTAGTCGCGACCGGTCGTCATGGCCCAGACAATCGGCCGGCGACCGAGGTTCTGCTGCAGCACTCTCACAACGAGGAGATCGTTGGTCATGAACACGGTGCCGGAGGGATAGGTCTTGGTGATCTGGCCTATCGGAATCGTGAGATCCTGAGGAAGCGCCGTGGGTCGAATCTGCGCGATCTGCTCGTTGGTCAGCGTATGTGCCGGCCAGTCGGGCTGCTGGGGATTGCGGCCCTGCCAGATGGCGGGTGCGCGGGACTCCTCGAACGTTCGGCTGGGGTTGTCGCGGAGCTGGCGCATGTACCAGTCGGTCTGGGCCAGGGCCAGGCAGACCACGGTCACGTCCCGCCGCACACCTTCCACCTCCTGCGCCCACCAGAGCGGGAAGGTGTCGTTGTCGCCGTAGGTGAAGAGAACGCCGTACGGCGGAACGGTGTTCAGCAGATCGTAGGCGAAATCGGCCGCGAGCCGGGCGTCGGGGCCGTGGCGGCGAGAGGCTGCCATGAAATTCCCTGCGAAGGGCAGCATGGAGAGGGCGAGGACTCCTACGCCGGAAAACGCATGGACTCGCCAGCGTTCCATCAATCCTCGAGCCAGCGTCCCGATGCCCATTCCGGCCCAGAGCCCCCACACCACGTAGCTCACCACGAAGAAGTAGTCCCGCTCCCGGACCTCGTGATCGGCCGTTCTCGGATAGTGATCGAACCCGAGGGAGTATCCCGGCTTGAAGTTCATGTACAACATCAGCACCAGGCCGGTGGTGAGAAACAACGTGAAGAGGAGCCACCACCCCGCGCGGTCAGTCCGACGGTGATGGAATAGCCCGCGGAGGCCCAGCCAGGTGAAGAGAACGGTGAAAAAGGTGCGGACCGGAAAGGCCACCTCGCCGACACGGAGAATCTTCCGGATACCGTAAGCCCACTGCCAGTCGTAGTACTGCAGGTAATTCACCAGCTGCAACAAGAGCATGTACGGCGTGCGGCCGGGATTGTCAGGGCCGTGGAGAACGGTGGGATCGTCCCATGGAGTGCGCACGGGGTACTGCTGTCGCCGGATCACGGCCAGCAGCGCGTCCCAGTTGTCCGGCTGGGCCTCGTTGATCGGCGGGTGCTGCCCCGACCTGATGTAAAGGAAGAGGTAGCTCGTCACCCCGACCGCTGCGACGGCCAGGGCGACCACCGCGAAGGGGATCATCCTCGCCCGGAGCGCCACGACCAGCGCCACCAGGTAACACACGCCCCCGACGACGGTGAGGGCGGTACTGCCCAACCCTCCGCCGATCAGCAACGCCCAGGTTCCCGCCACGACCGCCACCTGGGCGTGTTCGACCGCCTTACGGGCAGGGTCGTCCGCGGGCTCGATGGTGATCATCGCCAACAGAAACGCTACGACGGCTGGGCCAGCGAGAAGCGCGAGAAGATGATTGCCAATGGAGGCGCCGGCCAGGTAGAGAATGAGGAGAAGAGTATGGCTCGCCGTCGCGGTCCCCCGCTGCCTCCGCCAGACCATGCAGGCCCAGCAGATCGCCGCGATGGTGAAGGTGGCAATGGCGTAGACCTCGGTCTCGTTCGAGTTCTGCCAGACGGTGAAGGTGAACGCCGCGACCAGCGTCGCCGCGAACGACCCGCCGATCCGAAGAAGCTTCCCCCCCGCCGAGTCATCACTCGCCTGGGCGAGGCTCTCATGGACCACCAGGAAGAAACAGCCCGCCCCCGCGGCACTCAGCAGGGCGCTCAACAGATTGAGACGGACGGCATACTCGCCCACCGGCACCAGGACTCCCCAGACGTGGGCGATCAGGGTGAACAGCGGGGTCCCCGGCGGATGGGGAATTCCAAGGGTCTTGGCCGCCGCGATGAACTCGCCCGCGTCCCAGAAGGTCACGGTCGGGGCGAGGGTAATCACGTACCCCGTGAGGACCAGGGCCGCGGCCAACAGGGCAAGGCGGTATGGAGGGCGAGGTGGCAAAGGTCGGTTGGTCTGGAGCTATCGCGATGGCGCCGGGGGGAGCAGGGCGTCCGGCGACCCACCTTCAAGTAATACTTGAACCTCTTCAGGTGTTACTCCACGTCGCAGCTCGCCCCGTACGGCAAGGCTGATCGTAGTGCTCTCCTCTGATACGACAATCACCAGGGCGTCGGTCTCCTCGCTGAGCCCCAAGGCTGCCCGGTGCCGCGTCCCCAAGGACCGGTCGGTGACCGGCTGCTGGGTCAGGGGCAGGATGCACCCCGCCCCGATGATCTGGTCTCCCCGGACAATCACGGCCCCATCGTGCAGCGGAGAGTAGGGGGTAAAGATGGTGGTCAAGAGGTCCGCCGAGACCCGCGCCTCCATTTCGGTTCCGCTGGCGAGATACTCATCCAGGGTGTTCTCCCGTTCGATCGCGATAATGGCCCCGGTGGCGTTCCGGCTGAGCCGCTCCAGCGCCTCCGCCACCTGCTCGGTCACGGCGGTGCTTTTGATCGGGGAAAAGAACCGGAAGATCCGGGACTGCCCCAGCCGGGCCAGGACGCTCCTCAGCTCGGGCACGAAAACCACCAGGGCGGCAAAGGCGCCGTAGGTGAAGACCAGGCCCAGGAGGTAGGTGATCATCGTGAAGCGAAGCAGGAAGGCGACGATGTAGATCGCCGCGAGGAGTACCAACCCCAGCACGATCTGCAGCGCCTTGGTTCCCACGAGGAAGCGGAGCCCCCGGTAAATCACCAGAGCGACCAGGAGGATCTGGACCAGGTCTCTCCAGGTGGGGACCAGGAACGGCGGGACGGCGGCCGCGTTATTCATCGGCTGCCCCTCACCGCATGGGCGACCGCCAGCGCGTCTCGCGTCAGCGCGACGTTGTGCACCCGAAAGAGAGTCGCACCGCGTTCGTACGCCACGACACAGGCGGCCGCAGTCGCCATGTCCCGTTCGGCCACTTCGCGTCCCGTGACGCTGCCGAGGAATCGCTTGCGGGACGGCCCGACCAGCACCGGCCGGCCCAACGCAACCAACTCGGCGAGCCGGTCGGTGAGCAGGAGGTTGTGCTCGGCGGTCTTGGCGAACCCGAGACCAGGATCGAGGACGATCTTGTCGTCGGGGATCCCGCCTGACACGGCCTTGGATGCGGCGTCAGAGAGCTCCCGGCGAACGACAGCGACCACGTCTCCCTCGTATTCCGCATGATCCAGCGTGGCCATGGTACTCGTGGTGCCGCGCGAGTGCATCAGGATCACTCCCGCTCCCAGCTCTGCTGCTGACGTCGCCATGGCCGGATCGAGCCGGAAAGCGGAGACGTCGTTGATGACCGCTGCCCCGGCGTCGATGGCCGCGCGGGCCACCCCGGACTTCACCGTGTCCACCGACAGCATCAGCCCGGGATGCCGGCGGACCAATGCTTCGATCACGGGGATCACCCGTCTCAGCTCCTCGTCTTCGGGAACCGGATCGGGATTTCCCGGACGAGTGGATTCTCCGCCGACGTCGAGCAGCAGGGCGCCGTCGGCGAGCAGGCGGTCGGCTTGGGCCAGTGCTTCGTCGAGATTGCTGAAGCGGCCCCCATCGCTGAAGGAATCGGGTGTGACGTTGAGGATTCCGAGTATGACCGGCCGCTCCAGCGAAACCGTACCGCGTGCAGTTACCCAGCCAGGCGGTGGTTCAGACGGAAGTGCCAGGCCGATCTGGTGCGCGACGGCCGCCAACTCGGGCGGACCACCCCAGGGGCGGGCCAAGGCACCGATCCGCGACAGGCTTCCCGCTACGATTGCCCAGTCGTCACCGGTGATGACCTCGAGCCCAAGCGAACCGCCGTGGCGGAGCAGCACGGCGAGCACATCCTCGCTCAAGCCCTCCGCCACGACAGCATACGGGCCGAGTCCGCTGGCAGCAGACTCGGCCCGAGGTTCATCCCAGCCGTGGGAGGTGAGTGTGTCTCTGACCGCGCGCGACGAGTGAGTCGCCAGCGGGGTGACGATCACGCGCCGGCGGGTTCCGCAGGAGGCGCGCCGAGAATGGGGGTGCGCTGCGGCGGAGCGTCGGGCTTGACGGCCGGAGCCACCGCAGCGGGGGGAACCGGCGGCGCCGGCGGTTTGGGAGGAAGCGGCTGCCCGTTGTACAGGAGGTCCACCTCTTCCCGGTCAAGCGTCTCGCGATCCATCAACGCCTCGACCATACGATCCAGCAACTCGCGTCGGGATCGCACGATTTCGAGGGCGTGCCGGTAGGCCGTATCGAGCATCTTCTTGACTTCATCGTCGACCGCCTCGGCGGTCCGCTCGGAGATCTCGCGCCGCTGGGAGAATTCACGGCCCAGGAAGATCTCCTGCTCCTTGTCTCCCACCGCCATCATGCCGATGCTGTCGCTCATGCCGAACTGCGTCACCATCCGCCGAGCGATGCCGGTGGCCCGCTCGATGTCGTTCGAAGCGCCGGCGGTGACTTTGTCGGCCCCGAAGACCAGCTCCTCGGCCGCCCGCCCGCCGAAGAAGATGACCAGCTCGCCGAGCAGCCACTCCTTGGTGTAGTTGTACCGATCCTTGTCGGGCAAGCCGAGCGTAATGCCCAGCGCGCGGCCACGGGGAACGATCGTGACTTTGTGGATCGGATCGGCTCCCGGAGTGCTGAGGGCAACGATCGCGTGGCCCGCCTCGTGATACGCAGTGAGACGCCGCTCTTCCTCGGTCAGCACGAGGCTGCGCCGCTCGAGGCCCAGCATGACCTTGTCTTTGGCGTCCTCGAAGTCCGACATGTCCACCAGCGCCTTGTTGCGCCGCGCGGCGAGCACTGCCGCCTCGTTGACCAGGTTCGCCAGATCCGCTCCGGCCATCCCGGGCGTGCCCTTGGCGAGGGTCTCCAGATTCACATCGGCGGAAAGAGGAATCTTGCGGGTGTGCACCCGGAGAATTCCTTCCCTGCCCCGTACGTCCGGCGCATCCACCACGATCTGGCGATCGAAGCGGCCCGGGCGCAGCAGCGCCGGATCGAGCACGTCGGGACGGTTCGTCGCCGCGACGAGGATGACCCCTTCGTTCGACTCGAAGCCGTCCATCTCGACCAGCAGCTGATTCAGCGTCTGTTCCCGCTCGTCGTGGCCGCCGCCCAGTCCCGCCCCGCGGTGCCGGCCGACCGCGTCGATCTCATCGATGAAGATGATGCAGGGCGCGTGGGCCTTGCCCTGTTCGAACAGATCGCGCACCCGCGAGGCGCCGACGCCGACGAACATCTCCACGAAGTCGGAACCCGACATCGAGAAGAACGGCCGGCCGGCTTCTCCTGCCACCGCCTTGGCGAGCAGGGTCTTGCCGGTGCCCGGAGGACCGACGAGCAGCGCGCCCTTGGGAAGCCGTCCACCCAACCGGGTGAACTTCTGCGGATCCTTCAGGAACTCGATGATCTCCTGCAACTCGACCTTGGCCTCGTCGCAACCGGCCACATCGGCGAAGGTCAGCTTGGGAGTATCTCCCGCGAGCAGCCGTGCCTTCGATTTCCCGAAGGAGAACGCGCGACTGCCTCCCGCCTGGAGCTGGCGCAGCAGGAAGAGCCACAGGCCGATGATCACGATCCAGGGAAGTGCCGCGATGAGGAAGTTCGCGATCCCCACCTTCGGCTCTTTGGCCGAAATGGGGACGCCAGCCTTCTCCAGCTCGGCCAGGAATGTTTCGCTGTTGGCGATGGGAAGCAGGACCGAGAAGGTCTTCGCCTGACGACCATCCTGAGGGACCGGAGCGCGGAATTCCCCTTCCACCTGGCGACCGTCGTACACCGTTACGGACGAGACGTTGCCGGCCTCCAGCTGTTGCTTGAAGGCGGTGTAAGTGAACTCCTGCATCGACGCCCGCTGACTGTTCATCAGCTGGAACAACGCCATAGCCACCAGAGCAACCAGCAGCCAGAGCGCAAGATTATTGCGCATGTTCCGCCAATCGGGACGTGGCGGGCGAGGGGGTAACCGTTCAGCCATTCAGTTCATCCAGCTCCGCGATAAACGGAAGATGCCGGAAATCTTCCGCATGATCCAAACCATACCCCACCAGAAAGACCGGCGGCGCCACGAAGCCGATGAACCGCGCTTCCGGCAGCACGTCGGCTAACTGCTTGTCCAGCAAGGCGGAGACACTCAGGCTCGCCGGGCCCCGAGTTTGGAGCAAGGCGAGGAGCCGGGTCAGCGTTCTCCCGCTATCAATTATATCCTCAACGAGCACAACATGCTTGCCCCGGAGGCTGGTCTCAGGATCGTACAGCAGCTCGACCCGTCCCGAAGACTCCCGTCCGGTCCCGTAGGAGCTTACCCGGATGAAGTCTACCTGAAGGGGGCGCTCGATTTCCCGCACTAGATCGGCCAGAAACATGAAACTCCCCTTGAGGAGACCTACCAGGAGCAGGTCGCCGTCCGGGTAGGCGCTGGTGATCTCCCGCCCCAGCTCGGCGACCCGGGCCCGAATCGTCGCGGCATCGTAGACCACCCGGCGCAGGTTCCGGGGGCCGGCCCTCCGAGTCACCTCAGCGGGGAGCGACATCGACCCGGAGCGCGGGACTGCCGGGAGCCGGCAGTAATAGAGAGGAACGACAGACTCCGGGAATCCAGACCACGCTGCCCTCCCGGTCGAAGACCGGCCACTGGGTTCGCTGCACGCGCGGCACCCGGGCATCCTGGAAACAACGAACGGCAAGCCGCCGTCCCGTACCTCCGATCGGAGCGACTCGGTCCCCTGCCCTCCAAGGGCGCAGCAGCATGGCTTCAGGGACGAACCAGGCCGTCATCCCGTCCCTCAACTGAACCGGAGGCGCCGACTCCTGGCGCCATTCGAGCCGCCAGTTCCCCCAATCGAGCCGACCCTCCGTTTCTGTTGGCACCACCACTGCGGAAACAATCGGAGATCCAGGCCTGAGGAGTAGCAGGCGATCGAATCCTCGCTCCACCACCCAGCCACGTGGCAACTCCAGGCGGGCTCCACTCTCAGATTCTCTGGCGAACGCAACGACCCGGCTCCCGTGGCGTAATCCCAGAACCCCACCAGCCCGCCGGACCCAGGCCATTGTCAGTGCGGCTCCGAGCGAGGGATCGAGGCGCGCGAGCGTTCCTGCATCGAGTGAGGCGCCCTCCGGCTCGAGCCGCCAGTCGAGTCCAGGCACCACATCCAGTACCGCATCCCAGGCGGCCCGGTCGGCGCCCGCCTGACGTCCGACATCCAGCAGCCGCTGGTCCACATCGGTGATCCGCTCCCTCAGTCGAGGCATCACACTGTGCCGCAGCCATGAGCGTAGATGACGGGCATCCTCGTTGGCCGGGTCGTGCCAGTACCAGAGCCCTCGGGATTCGACGTAGGCGAGCAGCTCTGCGCGGGAGAAGCCGAGCAACGGCCGCACGATATCTCCATCGGTTGGCTTCATCCCGGCTAGACCCGCCGGGCCGCTTCCTCCCAAAGCCCGTAGCAAGACCGTTTCGGCCTGATCGTCCGCGTGGTGAGCGGTGAAGATCCAGGCCGCTTCGTGAGCCGCACGCATCCGGCGCAGCCAGCCGTATCGCGCCTCCCGCGCCTCGGTCTCAGTTGCCCGGGGACCCAGCGCAAGTCGAGCGGTTACGAACGGGAGCCCAGCGACCCGGGCAAGCTCCCCCACCCGTACCGCGATGTCACCGCTTTCGAGCGAGATTCCGTGGTCGGCGTGCGCAATGAGCAGATCGAGTCGGTGAGACTCCCGGCTTTGCAGCAGGAGGTCGAGGAGTGCGACAGAATCCGGCCCGCCCGACACCGCGACGAGGGCGCGGGCAGGCTGGATGTCGAGGGAAGCGAGGTGGGATACGAAGCGGTCCTGCATGAGACTAAGATAATTGCTGATTGCTGATTGCTGATTGTCGATTGAAACGACTCGGCGAGGGGCTCAATCTGCAATCAGCAATCGGCAACCGGCAATTCCCTCTACGGCTGGGCCGGTGCCGTCGCCTTCGCGAAATCTCCTGCCTTCACGATCGTGATCTTCGCCGGATCCACGTATTTCCGGAGCGCGGCAGTCACGTCCGCAGGACGCAGAGCCAGCAGGCGCTTCTCGAAGTCGGCCTCGAAGGCCATGGTGCGGCCCACGTAGAGCTCGGTGGACAGCTCTCCCGAGAGCGAGGGATCCTGGGAGCGTTCGACCTGGCGGTTCTGCAGCATTCCCGCGCGGGCCTTCTCCACCTCTTCCGCCGTGAACCCGTCGCGCCGGGCACGCTCCACCTCCTCCTTAAAGCCGGTCTCGACCTTCGCTACGTTCTCAGGCGCGTAGATGGCATAGCCGATGAACTGGCCGGCCTTGTCGAGCGGGCTCGCATTCACGAATGAGCCGACGCCATAGCTCACGCCATCCTTCTGCCGGATCCGGACGGCGAGACGGGAGTTGAGGAAACCACCGCCCAGGATCTCGTTCGCCAGCGTGAAGGCGGGATAGTCGGGATCGTCATCCCGCATGGGGACATTGGTTCCGGCGATGAACCAGGCGTTGGCTTTGTCCGGCGTTTCGATCGTGATCCCTGTCGCCGGAATGTCGCGGTACTCTGTGGCCAGCCGTTCGAACGGCTTGGGACTCTGCCACGATCCGAACAGGGTTCCGACCAGATCGGTCACCTGCTTCGGATCAAAGTCTCCCACCACCGCCATGGTCGCGTCGCTCGCACCATAGAACTCGGCGTAATACCGCCTGGCATCTTCCACGGTCGCAGCCCCGTAGTCGGCGATCGACTCCTCGATCGTCGGGGTGTAGCGAGGATCTTCCTTGGGCCAGGGGCTCAGGTACCGGGTGAAGCTGTTGAAGGCCAGAGCCTGGGGATCGGACTTCTGTTCCTCGAGGCCCGCCAGATCCTGCCGCTTGAGCTCGTCGAATTCCTTTGGATCGAACGCCGGTTCCTTGAGGATCGAGCCCAGGAGCTGGAGGGTCGGCACCAGGTTGGGCCGAGTGGTCTCCACCCGGGCGGAGACCTGGTTGGGGGCGCTCATGATGGCGACCCGGGCCCTGAGCTTATCGAGCGAGTCCTTGATTTGCTGGCGCGACAGAGTGCGAGTGCCCCGCATCAGCATGTCCCCCGCGAGATCGGCGGCCGTCGAGCGATTCTGCAGCGTTTGCGCGGTGCCGAAGCGCAGCGTGAGGCTCGCATTCACCGACTGCCCGCGGGTTTGCTTCGGCAGAAGGGCCAGCTTCACGCCGCCCACCGCCGTTCGAGTCGTCCGCTGATCGATGTTGCCGGGAGAAGGATCGAAGGCCTCACCGACCGCGAGTGTCGTGTCCCCCTTGTAGTCCTTCACCAAGAGAGCCACGTCAGGTGTCGCAGGAATCTCGGCCCGATCCGGTTTCTCTGTGGGGATAAAGGAGCCGACGGTCAGGTTCGAAGGCTTGAGATACGCCTGGGCCACCCGCTGCACGTCCTGAACGGTGACCGCCTTGATCCGGTCGCGGTAGAGAAACAGCATGCGCCAGTCGCCCATCGCCTGCCATTCGCTCAGATTGCGGGCGACACCCTGAGAGTTGTTGAGCTGCAACTCGAAATTCTTGATGATGGTCGACTTGGCGCGGTCGACTTCTTCCGTGGTGGGCGGCTTGCTCACCACCTCGTTCAGCGTTGCCAGCAACGCCGTTCGCGCGCTGTCGAGCGAGCCCTCCTTCCTGACCTGCGCCGTCGCTTCGAGAACGCCTGGCTCCTTGAGCCGGTAGACTCCGGCCGAGACGTCGGCGGCGAGACCGGTGGCAACCAGCGCGGCGTAGAGCCGCCCTGAAGGCGCATCTCCCAGCACCCGCGACAGGACTTCGACCGCCGGGAAATCGGCATGGGAACCGGCCGGCACGTGATAGATCGCGATCAGCGCCTGGACATCGCCGGTGCGCCGCAACGTGACGCTCCGCTCTCCATCCTGGGTTGGATCCAGGGTGTAGGTCGGATAAACCTTCATGTCGCCATCGCGCTTGGGCCTCGGGATCGCGCCGAACCTCGCGCCGATGAGACGCAAGGTCTTCGCTTCGTCGAATTTCCCCGCCACGACCAGCAAGGCGTTGTCGGGCTGGTAGTACTTCCTGTAGAAGGCCTGCAGCCGCTCGATGGGAACCTGTTCGATGTCGGAGCGGGCCCCGATGGTCGAGTGCCCGTAGTTGTGCCAGAGGTAGGCGGTGGACATCGCCCGCTCCTCGAGGATGCTCCCCGGATCGTTCTCGCCCAGCTCGAATTCGTTCCGCACCACGGTGAATTCGGTCTCGAGATCCTTCTTCGCCACGTAACTATGAATCATCCGGTCGGCTTCGAGATCGAGCGCCCAGGCCAGGTTGCTGTCGGTTGCGGCGAAGGTCTCGAAATAGTTGGTGCGATCGAACCAGGTCGTCCCATTGGGATCGGCGCCGTGCTCGGTCAGCTCCTGGGGAATGTTGCGGTGCCGTGGGCTGCCCTTGAACATCATGTGCTCGAGCAGGTGAGCCATTCCGGTCTCGCCGTATCCCTCGTTACGCGATCCCACCATGTATGTGATGTTGACGGTGATGGTCGGCTTCGAGGGGTCGGGGAACAACAGGAATCGGAGGCCGTTAGGAAGGCTGTATTCGGTGATGCCTTCCACCGTCGGCCCCTTCGTGGCGGTGACCGAGGGACCAGTCGCCGTAGCAGCGGCGGGCTTGGGCTTGGGCTTGGCCGGCGCCTGCTGCGTCAACGCCGGCGTAGCGGACCAACCAAGTGTGGCGACAACCAGCGCCACGCTGATGCACCTGGGGAGGATGGGCATGGAATCTCGACCGAAATCGCGGTTCAACGGGACACTGCGGGTAACTCGATGAACTTAAGGGAATTGCGGTCGATTGGTTTCACCCGAGGGACAGCGGGCCCGACAGGAGCCGGACCCGCTGAAGCTGCATCGAACGCCGGGTAGTTCAGCTGATCGGATACAAGGTCGGCATGTCGAAGGTATCTTCGGTGCCGCCGCAGGTCGGATGGCC